>NZ_JBFALF010000045.1:0-85245 GCF_040656115.1 Nonomuraea sp. NPDC050202
AAGGTGACGCGCTCGGCGCTGCAGAACGCCGCCTCCATCGCGGCGCTCTTCCTGACGACCGAGGCCGTCATCGCCGAGAAGCCCGAGAAGACCCCTGCTGCCCCGGCCATGCCGGGCGGCGGCGACATGGACTTCTAGGTCTTTTTCTCGCCGCAAGCACGGTGCCGGCTCGTGAATCCATGCTGAGGAGGTACGCCGAATGCGCCAAGTCCGGCCGCGCGGCCACGCACCTCAGCCCGTGCGGGCCGACCAGTGGGCGAGGGCGCTACGGACGGCCAGTGTGGTGGGGTGGACGGTGCCGACGACGCGCTCCAGGTCGGGCAGCAGGGCGGCGAACTGGTCAAGCGCTGCGCCCGCGTCCCCCGCCTCCCCGGTCCAGGAGGCGAGGGAGTGGCGGGCCTTCAGCGTGACGGGATGGTCGGCGCCCATGAGCCGTTCCAGGTCGGGCAGCAGGGCGGCGACGTGATCACGCGCGCTGGCCGCGTCCCCCGCCAGCCCCGTCCAGGAGGCGAGAGCGTGCCGGATGTTCAGCGTGACGGGATGGTCGGCGCCCATGACGTGCTCGGCGATGACGTGGATGGCGGCGAGCTGGTCGCGGGCGCCTGCCGGGTCTCCCGCCCGTCCCATCCAGGTGGCGTAGGTGTGCCGGACGCGCAAGGTCATGCCGTCCTCGTCACCGAGGACCTTGCGCATGAGCGGGAGCAGCATGACGTACTGGTCACGTACGGCGGCGGCGGGCACCCCTGACGCGCCCGACCAGTGCGCCAGCTCGTGCCGGGCGATCAGGGTGTTGGGATGTTCGGGCCCGAGCACGCGCCGGCAGACCGGCACCAGGGCGGCAGCCTGATCGCGAGCGGCGACGGGGTTCCCGGCCTGTCCCAGCCACCGGATGAGCTGACGCCGGATACTCAGGGTCCGCGGGTGCTCAGGGCCCAGGGTGCGGGCGCGGCGCTCATGGATCTGCAGGCTCAGCATCTTCGCCGTACGGTAGTCGCCGCTCACCCCCAGATACCAGGCGATCTTGCACATGTCGGGATTGTCGAGCGGCAGGAGCGCCCGCGCGTGCGGCAGGAGTTGCGCGAAGCGCGGCCAGTTGACCGTGTCCTCCGCGTCAGCCTCCTCCTCCGCACCGGCCGGGAGCACCCCCTGTAACAGGGCGCACGCGGCTCTTCGCCACGCGGCCCGGGCGGCGGCCGGGAGGTTGTCGAGGGTGACCGCCTGCACCAGCCGATGGATCGAAACGTGATCGGCGGCCGGGATCCTGATCAGGCACTGTCGGCGGAGGAGGCTGATGGCGCGGTTGACGTCCAGCGTGGTGCCGGGGAGCGACCGCAGGACGTCGAGCGTCCGGCTGCGGTGGGTTCTGAGCTCGTCGGTGACGAGCAGGTCCTGAGGTCGACCTGCTTCCAGCGGGGTGAGGAGCAGCCGGTACGGGATGGCGTCCGGGGCGTAGCAGGCCAGGAGCCGGATGAGGGAGATCGCCTCAACGTTCGTCCCGGCCAGGGTGTCGAAGGCGAGCTGCCAGGTGGAGGCCACCCGGGAGGGGTAACCCCAGGGCTCCCCCTGGGCGAGGACGGTGCTGCGCTGATGCTGCAGGAGCCCGTGGTAGCCGGTGATCGTGGTCCCGGTGTCGGCCATGTAGGCTCCGGCCTGCTCCAGGGCCAGGGGCAGCGCTCCGAGCGCGGCGACCACGGCCGCCGCGCCGTCGCGGTCCTCCTGGCCGACGCGGGCCTGCAGGAACGCCATCGCGGGCTCGGTGTCCAGCACGTCCAGCTCCAGGCCTTGGTCGAAGGGCCAGGGGGCGGCCCGGCTGGTGACGAGGAGGTGCCCGGGCCCTGCCGGGGGCAGGTAGGCGCGCAGGGCCTCCGCGGAGGGCGCGTTGTCGAAGATCAGCAACCACTGGCCGGAGTAAGCGGCGAGCGCGGCGTGCACCTGGTCCACCGGGTCGGCCACGTCGGTCGGTTGCCGTACGGCCAGCAGCGCCGCGAGGTCGGCGAAGGCGGCCGACAGCAGGGCGGTGTCCTCGGCGGGCAGTTGCCAGACCAGCGTGTACTCGTGCAGGTATCGGTGAGCGTACTCGACCACCAGGCTGGTCTTGCCCACCCCCCCAGTCCGTGCACCGCGATCAGGTTCGGGGAGGTCGGTGCTCCGGTGAGGCGTTCGTGCAGCTCAACCAGGGTGCGATCGCGGCCGGCGAGCTGTGGCGGGCGGGGCGACAGGCGGACCGGCCGGGTGGGCGCCCGCGGGAGGGGCGGCTGCCGGACGGCCGCCGCGAGGTGACCGCCGGTGATGGCGATCTCGTCGGTGCCGCCCATGGTGCTGCTCCATGAGGGCACGCTCATCCCGCTCCGCCGCTGGGCCGCCAGGCGCAGTTGCGCGTACAACGTGGCCGTGGAGATGAGCAGCGCGCAGACGCCGGCGAACATGCTCACCACGCTGGCCCTCTTGTCGAGCATGTCCAGCACCACGCCGGGCTCGCCAAGGGCGTCGGAGAAGAACGCCCACACACCCACGCCCAGCAGTGTCAGCGACACCAGCGCCGCCGCCCTGGCCAGCACGCGGGGCCACCGGTGTTCGGCGGGCTCCGGTGGCGGAGGAGAGGCCGTCACCCCCTCAGCGTGAGCCCTGCTCCATCAAGAACACCAGTACGGCGTGGATACCGGTCGCGAAGAGCCCCGGCCGGGCAGGTGAGGATGCCCTTGGCGAAGCCGCGTACGTGGAAGCCTAGGTCGCGGTAGCCGGACATGTTCTCCGCGCCAGCGCCGAGCACCCCGATTACACCGGGGTCCGCGCGGCCACGGAGCCCGGGTGGGACCTCGGTGACCCGAAGGCGACGCGCGGCCCGATCCTGGAGCTGGCCGACACCGACGACCCGCCGGCGAGGTTGTTCTTCGGCAAGTCGTTCGAGCCGGTCGCGGCCGAGTACGAGGAACGGCTCGCCACGTGGCGGAAGTGGCAGCCGGTCACGCTGGCCGCGTTCCGTCAGATGCGGCTCAGGCGTCGAAGCGGCGGCGGGCGGATTCGATGTGGCCGAAGTACTCGTGGGTCCAGCCGCAGATCAGGTCGACCGTCGCCCGCAAGGCCTGGCCCGGCCCGGTGAGGGTGTACTCGACGCGCGGCGGCACCGTCGGGTACACCTTCCGCTCGGCCAGGCCGTTGCGCTCCAGCATGCGCAGGTTCTGGGTGAGCATCTTGTGGCTGATGCCCTCGACCTCATTGCGCAGTTCGCTGAAGCGCAGGGTGCGCTCGCCGAGAGCCTCGATGATCAGCAAGGCCCACTTGTTGGCGACGTCCGAGAAGATCTCCCGCGCCAGGGAGTCGGCGCGCCTCAGATCCGCCTCGTCCGACAAACCGCTGAGCTGCTTGGTCACCATCTGGTTCCCCAGTCACTGAAAAGTGCGTTCTTCCACGTCAGCGTCCACTCTCCTACAGTTCCTGAGTAACTACAAGAGAGCAATGGAGATCTCGTGGCTGTTTCGCTCATCAACCCTGACAGGCATGTCCAAGTCCCGCTCTACCACCACGTCGCCGTGGCGACCGGGAGCAGGCAGGTCCACATCGCGGGCCAGGTGGCCTGGGACGAGAACGGCGAGCTCGTCGCGCCGGGCGACCTCGCCGGGCAGGTCGCCCAGGTGTACCGCAACGTCGCCAAGGCGCTCGACGCGGCGGGGGCGACGTTCCACGACGTCGTCCGCTTCACGTGGTACGCCGCGGGCTGGAAGAGGGAGATGTACGACGCCTTCAACGCGGGCGTCGAACAGGCGGCACGCGAGTTCGACCTCGCCACGCCGCCTGCCGCGTTGATCGGCGTCGACGTCCTCTTCGAGCCGGGCATCCTCGTCGAGGCCGAGGTCACGGCGGTCATCGACTGAGCCGACGCGGGATGGCACCCTCGCCCGGCCGGCAGATCAGGGCGGGCCGGCGGATGAGGGCGCGCAGGTCACGCCTCCCGGATCAGGCCGGGCTGGTGAGCAGGGCGTGCAGGTCGCGGGCGTGGCGGACCAGCTCGCTGGTGCGGGGCCGGCCGGCCAGCTCGGCCACCACCGCCAGTTCGCCGCGCGCGGCCGCCCAACCGGCGACCTCGGCCCCGAGCCGCATCAGCCGCGTGTGCGCGCTGGTGGCCCGCTCCCCCGGACCCGGCAGGTACGCGGGCAGCAGCCCGGTCATCACCTGCCACACCTCACGGTGCGCACCCAGCCTGGCGGCTTCGGTGAGTGCGGCGATGGCGTCGGCGGGCCGGTCCTGGCCGCGTCTCAGCAGGACGGCCAGCTGACGGCCCAGCTCGGCGCCCGGCAGCCCGCCGGAGGCGGCCAGGAGCAGCAGTGGCCGCATCCCGTCGCCGCCGGGCCCCTCCAGCAGGTGGCGGGCCAGCAGCAGCGCCAGGCCGGGGCCGCCGGGGCCGTCGGCGAGCACCAGTCGGTCGAGGTCGCGTGCCGTGGGCTTGCTCATCGGCCAGTACGACATCAAGGCGTAGACCGAGTACGCGGCCGCCAGCTCCCGGTGCCCGGCGAGCACGGGCAGCAGCAGCTCGCAGATCTCGTCGCCCGGGCGTGGCACGAGCAGGCCCCCGAACAGCTCCGCGTACTCCGGCCCCAGCACGAGCTCGGCGCCGACGCGCGGATCACCCTGATGCGTCGTCCAGCGCAGCACCACCTCGGGGTCGGCCGGCCGGTCGGTGAGCCACCGGTGCACCCGGCGCCCGGCCGGCGCGGTGAGCCGCGCGGCCCGGCGCACCGCCTCGGCGGTCACGCTGCTGCGGCCCAGCCGTAGCAGCGCCTGCCCGAGGTCCAGCGGCAGCGCCTGCACGCCGTCGCGCTCGTAGCCCTCCAGCCGTTCGACCAGCGCCTCCGCGTCCAGCAGCCCGTTGGCCCGGGTGGGCGTGGCCAGCAGGTACGGCGGCATCCGGCCGTCCAGCAGCGACTGGTAGACCTCGGCGAAGCGGGCCAGCGGCATGAGCCGCCACACGGCGGCGTGTTCCGCCTTCGGGACGCGCCGCGCCGGGTCGGCCCGCCCGTCCGGCATGGCTCTGTGCTCGGCCCCCGGCTCGATCAGCTCGCGCGCCATGGCGGCGGCCCAGTCGGAGGTTTCCCACCACGGGACCCGCTGGTGCTTCCGGTCACCGCAGCGCGCGGCCAGCGGAGCCAGCTCGGCGGTCAACGAGTCCCGCTGCTCGCCCGACGCCAGCCGGACGAAGCCGTCGAGCCACCGCTCGGGCTGCATCCAGTCGAACTCGCGCAGCGAGACGCGGGCCAGGACATGGGCATGCGTGATCAGCGGCATCGGCCCCGGCTCGGGCACGGCCGGCAACGGCAGTGGCTGGAAGCGGGGGCGCGGCGGCTCGGGCACCGCTTCACCGCCGAAGACGCCGGCCAGCACGGCGCCCGGGCCGGGCGGCAGCATCGCCACGGTGTCCCTGATCGTCGCGGCCGCGTCGGGGCCGAAGCGCCCCGCGTGCTTGACGGCCAGCTTCACCGCCCGCTCCCGGGCCTCGGCCGACTCGCACACCAGCGCGGCGGCCAGCGCGGGCGCGTACGCGTCGACGTCCTCGGACGGCTCCTTGAGCACCCGGTCGAGCAGGGCCAGCCCGGCGCGTGCGAGCCTGCCTTCCGAGCGGAACAGCAGGCTCTCGACGGCCTCGGCCGGCGGCGTGGCCTTCGACCGGCGGAGCTGCCGTAACGCCAGGTCGGCGACGTTGGCCGCGGGGAGCGACAGCATCGCCGCGTAGTCGCGCACGTGTGGCGCGACCTCCTCGGCGGCCGGGTCGAGCAGGTCGTGCAGGGCCACGAAGAAGCGCAGGTCGGCGGCCTCGCCGCCGCGCAGGAAGCGGGTGCGGCAGCCGTCGAGCAGCGCCGCGCGCTTGATGCGGCCGTCGGCGGACAGCGTGGCCAGGGCGGGGCCCAGCTCGTGATCGCCACGCAGCAGCCGCCCCGCGCCCTCGGCCTCGAACAGCCTCGGCACCATGGCGTCGAGCAGTGGATCCGTGCTCAGCTCAGCCGGCGTCGCGGCGGCGATCCAGGCCAGGGTGAGCGGGTCGTGCCGGGGAGGCTCGGCCCCGGTCGCGCGCAGCAGCGCGAGCGCCAGCCGGACGCGCCCGTCGCCCGGCCTGGGCCGGGCTGCGCGCAGGCGCAGTGCCAGCCGGACGGCGAGATCCTCCTGCCAGGCGGCCGGCCTGGCGGCGACGACCTGGAGGATCGGCCGGACGTCGTCGAGGTCGGCCCGGGCCTCGCCGCGAACGAGCCGGGGCTTGTTGAGCCAGGTGGCGACGGCCGCGGCTCCGGCGATGGCGCCCGCTCCCGCCACCCGCATGGGCTCGATCCAGCGGACGCCCACGTGCTGGTGGTGCATCATCGCGAGCCCCTCGGGCAGCTCCCAGATGCCGATGCCCGCCTGCTCGGCCTGGACGGCCAGCTCGCGCCACCTGGCCTCGCGTTCCTGGTGGCGCTCGAAGGCGGCGCGCTCGCCGGCCCGCTCCGCCTCCGGCAGGTATCGGGGCAGCTCGCGCGCCACCTCGCGCCGCTGGGCGTCGTCGAACCCGGTCAGCAGGGCGGCGACGGCGGCAAGGTCCTCGGCGTCGATGGCCGCGCGGACCGCGTCCCAGGCGTTGGTCATGCCGGCGACAGTAGGGCACCCCACCGACAATCCCGCCCCGAGCGGTGACGCCCTCACCGTCAGCGGAGGTAGCCGTGCAGGAACGCGCGGACCCCCGAGGTCACGGTCTCGGTGATCTCCCGTTCCGTGGGTACGGCGCCCTGGTAGGACGGGTCGGCGACGGAGATCAGCAGCAGGAGGTGGACGGCGGCGCGGTCGGGGTCCTCGGCGTGCAGGAGGCCCTGCTCGGTCCATCGCCGCAGGTACCCGGCGAGCTCGCGGCGCACGCGGCGCGGGCCGGTCTCCTGCCAGGCGTCGATCGCGGCCTGCGGGATGTGCCCGGCCTCGGCGTTGATCTGCCGTACCAGTGCGAAGTGCTCGGCGTGCCCCTCGCCGACCGGTGCGGAGATCTCACGGCCGAAGTCGACGAGATCGGCCTCCAGGTCGGTCACCTTGCGCAGGTGGCGCTCGATCACGGCGAGCTGCGCGTCGGCGGCCCGCGCGGCGCTCTCCTGGATGACGGCCTGGAACAGCACGGCCTTGTCGGCGAAGTGGTTGTAGATCGTCCGCGTCGACACCTCGGCCGCGCGGGCGATCGCGTCGACGCTGGCCCGGGTGTAGCCGTCGCGGGCGAACACCGTCAACGCGCCGGACAGGATCGCCTTGCGCTTGTCTTCCCTGGTCACCGCAGCTCTCTCCCAAAAAATACATTGAGCGTTTTACTTTTTGCCACGCTCGTTGTACTTTACCGGACGTCGCGCACAAGAGCACGAGGAGACAGACATGATCAGGATCGCCATCGTCGTCGGCAGCACCCGTCCCCACCGCCGCACCGCGGTCACGGCCGACTGGGTCGCCGAGGTCGCCGCCCGCCACCCCGCCGTCACGACCGGCGAGGCCGCCTTCGAGGTGGTGGACCTCGCCGGCTACGGGCTGCCCGTGCTGGACGAGCCGGCGCCCGCCCTGTTCGGCGAGTACCGGCACCCGCACACCAACCGCTGGGCGGAGACCGTCGCCTCCTTCGACGGGTTCGTGTTCGTCACGCCGGAGTACAACCACTCGGCGCCCGCCGCGTTGAAGAACGCCATCGACTTCCTGTTCGCCGAGTGGAACAACAAGGCGGCCGGTTTCGTCAGCCACGGCGTGCACGGCGGCGTGCGCGCCGTGGAGCATCTGCGGCAGGTCATGACCGAGGTGCAGGTGGCCAACGTACGCACGCAGGTGGCGCTGTCGGCGTTCACCGACTTCGAGATCACCGACCCGGCCCAGCCTGGCGTGATCACCCCCGGCCCGCACCAGGAGCCGACCCTGGTGGAGCTGCTGGACGAGGTCATCGCCTGGTCCGGGGCGCTCAGGACGCTGCGCCACCAGGTGGCGGCGGCATGACGGGCCGCCGCGCGGGAACGCTGGCCGCGGTGCTGCTCGGCTTCCTGGCGCTGCCGATGCTGATGTCCGGCACCACCGTCGCGCTCCCCCTGATCGGCGCCGACCTCGGCGCTTCGGGAGCGGCCCTGCAGTGGGTGATGGTGGGGTACTTCCTGGCGGCCGCCGCCATGATGCTGGTGGCCGGATCGCTCGGCGACCTGTACGGCCGGCGCCGGGTCTTCGCCGCGGGAGCCCTCGTCTACACCGCGGGAGCGCTGGCCAGCGCGCTGGCCGGTGACATCCTGACGCTGAACGTCGCCAGGACCCTGTCCGGCGTCGGCGCGGCCGGGGTGATGACCGGTGGCGGCGCCGTGCTCGGCGGCGCCTTCACCGGCCGCGCCCGCACCCGGGTGTACGCGGCGATGGGCACGACGGCCGGCGTGGGCATGGCCATCGGCCCGACCCTGGCCGGGTGGCTGGTGGGCGCGCTCGGCTGGCGGGCCGCCTTCGCCGTCTTCGCCGGGGCCGGCCTGCTCATGCTGGCGGGTGCCGCCGCCATGGCCGATTCGCGGGCGGAGGACAGGCCGCGGGTCGATGTGGGCGGCGCGCTGGCCCTGATCGCCGCGCTCAGCTTGACCATGTTCGGCGTCAACCAGGCCGCGGCGGCCGGCTGGGCCGACGCCCTGGTCCTGGTGCCGCTGGTCGCGGGGCTGGCCATGCTGGTGATGTTCGTGCTGGTCGAGCGCCGGGTCCGCCATCCGGTGCTGGATCTGGGGCTGCTGCGCGATCGCCGCTTCGTGGCGTGGACGCTGGCCGGGCTGGTCCTGGCCGCCGGGCCCGCCGGGGTGACCGCGTACCTGCCGACCTATCTGCAGGGGGCGGGAGGCGTCTCCGTGCAGGCCGCTGGGCTGATCATGCTGGCGCTCACGACGCCCGTGCTGCTCCTCCCGCAGGTGGGCGGGCTGCTGATCAACCGCGGGGTGCCGGCTCGCGCGCTGGTCACCGCGAGCCTGCTGCTGATCGCGGCGGGGAACGCCTGGCTGACCACGCTGCGCCCCGACCTCGGAGTGGCGGGGCTGCTCGGCCCGCTGGCGACGCTCGGGACCGGGATGGGCCTGATGATCGGGATCACCGACGCGCAGGCGGTGAACCAGGTCGCCCAGGAACGGATCGGCATGGCCACCGGGCTGCTCAACACCGTGCGCGCGGGCGGCGGCACGCTGGCCACCACCCTGTTCGGCACCGCCCTCGCCACCGGGCTGCACGCCCGCGCCGACGATCCCGCACGCGCCGCGCGCATCCTCGCGGGCAGCCTCGCCAGCCCCGGCCGGGCCGTGGAGGCCTCCTGGCTCACCGGGGCCTGGCAGGTGGCGCTGTGGGGTGCGAGCGGGATCTGCGCGGTGGCCGCGCCGGCCGTGTGGGCGCTGCTCGCTCCGCCCCGCCCCGGCCGGCCCGCGGCCTCGGCCTCGGCCTCGGCCACCCCCGCTGCGCCCCGGCCACGGCCGTCGGCGCTGCCGTAGCCCGCCCGGCACCGGCAAGCCGGACCAGCCGAGGGCCTGGAGCAGCCGACGAGGCGGATCGGCCGGCGGTCTCACGATCAGCCGACGAGCTGGATCAGCCGGCGCGCCTCCTGCACCAGGCGGCTCGACCCCTTGCGGCCGGCGACCGCCGCCACCTCCGGCAGCTCCGCCCGTACTCGCGCGATCCTGGCCGCCCGCGCCCCCGCCGCCAGCAGATCGGCCGCCCCCGCGCGGGGACGCTCGCCCTCCTTGGGCAGCAGGCCCGCCAGCACGCCCGAGATCACCGCCCACACCGCCTCGTGCGCCCCCGCCTGGGTGGCGTCGTCGAGGACGGAGACCACCCGGTTGAGCTTGACGAGTTCGGCCGTGACCAGGGCCGTCACCGCCGCCGCCAGGGCCCCGGCCGGGGTCTCGCCGCGGGCGGCGAGGGTGAGGAAGGCGTCGGTGGCGGCGGCCCGCTCGGCCGGGTTGACGTGCCCCATGCCGCACACCAGGGCGTGGGCGGTGGCGGCGCCGAGGGGCCCGTCGCCGCGGGCGAGGGCGGTCAGCGCCTGCGTCTGCCGGTCGTTGGCGTCCATGGACCACGGCAGGTAACCGGCCAGGTGGGCCGCGGCCAGCTCCCGGTGGGCGGGGAGGGCGAGCGGCCACCAGGTCAGCGAGTACGTGTGTCCGTCCTGCACCTCGAACAGGGCGCGGATCTCCTCGGGCAGGCCCGGGGCCGGCGCGCCGAGCTCGGCCTCCAGCCGCGCGCCGTGTGCCGTCTCGCGCACGGTCACGGTCGCCTCGGGATCGGGCATGCCGCCGTCGCGCATCCACGCGGCGCACGTGCGGCCCGCCTCCGACGTGAGCCGGGCGGCCCGCTCGACGTCGGCGGGCGCGAACCGGCGGGGCAGCCGGAGCAGCGCCTGGGCCAGGTCGGCCGGCAGGGCCCGCACTCCGGCGGCCTCCAGCCGCTCCAGGCGGTCGAGCAGCGCGGCCGGGTCGAGGTGCCCGGTGCCCGCCGTGGGCGTGGCCAGCAGGACCGGATAGCCGGTGCCCTCCTCGAACGGGGTCACCAGCTCCAGGGCGCGGCGCCGGTAGAGCAGCTCCGGCGCGCCGGGAGCGTCGGGACGGCGCCGCCGCCCCGGTGCCCGCGCCGTCAGCTTCCTGCTCCGCTCGGGGGCGGCGAAGGCGAGGAAGGCCCGTGACACGGCGGTGAACAGGCTCTCGTGGATCTCGCCGCCATGGTGCCCGTACGCGCCCGGCGTGAACGGGTGCCACCACGGCCGCAGCGCCTGCCTGAGGCGTTCGGGGTCGCGGTGCGACCACTCGGCCAGGCCCGCGAGGAGGCGTTCGAAGGCCCACACGTCGGGCGGCCAGCGAAACCCCGCCAGCTCCAGGACGAGTTCCCCGGGTGAGGCGATGGGCGGCGGCAGCGGCGGGCACTCGCCCACCGGCAGCGGCGGGGCGGCGGGCGGGGCCGCCTCGGCGATGCCGCCCCCGTACGCCGCCGAGACCTGCTCCCGCAGCTCCGACGGCAGTTCCGCCGCCGCCTGCCGGACCGCCTCGCGCCCGGCGGGCCCGGCCTGCGGGGCGAGCCTGACGGCCAGGCGCACGGCGCGCTCCTGCAGCGCGAGCGTGTCCTGCGTGAAGATCGTCGAGAGGGCGTCCAGCACGGTGCCCACGCGGCCCGCCTCGCGCAGCACCGCGTCGCCCGCCCATGACACGGCCGCGCGCAGCAGCTTCTTCTCGGGCCGGAACGCCAGCGCCGCCATCGCCTCGGCGAACAGCTCCTCCTCCAGCCGTCCGGCCTCCTCCAGCCGCCGCAGCTGCGCCAGCGCCACGTCGGCCACCGCGACCGGGCCGGCGGGCAGCAGGCCCGCGTAGTCGGCGGCGTACCTGGCCGACTCGTCGATGTCGAGGTCGAGCCGGTCGTGCAGGCCCGCGAGCTCCGCCCGCGCCGCCGGGCCGTCGCGCAGCAGCCGCCTCACGACGGCGTCGATCACGGCCGCGCGGTCGAGCAGGCCGCCGTGGACGAGGTGCGCGACCGTCTCGACCACCTGCCAGAGCGGGGTCTGGGCGAGGGCGTCGATCTCGAGGATGCGGGGCCCGTACACGGCCAGCAGCGGGTCGCGGCCGGCCGTCTCCGGGCGCAGCCGGCGCAGCCAGCCCACGATGAACGGCTCGCCGTCCGGCGGCTCGGTGCCCGTCTCGCGGACGAGCGCGGCGGCGATGTCCCAGTGCCGCGGCTCCGGCAGGCGCATGCGGGCGGCGATGCGGCGGGCCACGTCGGCCTGCCACTCCACGGGCCGCCGCCGCAGCAGGCCGACGAGCAGCTCGGCTTCGTCGTCATCGAGCCATCGCGGCAGCTCGCGCCGGAACAGCCACGCCGCCACGGCCGACGCACCGCCCATGCAGGCCACGCCGGCCACCAGCAGCGGCCTGCCCTGCCTGGCCCACTCCTGCCACCCGGCGGTGCGCGCCGTGGCCGTCACGTAGCCGGGCAGCTCGGCCGCGACCTTCCTGCGGCCCGGCTCGTCGAGCGTGACCAGGTAGGCCGCCAGCCCGGTGGCGTCGCCTGCCGTGACCCTGGCCAGGGTCTCCTCCCAGGCGGTGGCGGGCGAGGGTGAGGGGCGGGCGCTCGAGTGCGCCACCAGCGCGTGTGCCATGACCCGGGACACTAGCGAGCGGCCACGACAATTCCGGGATCATGCGAGGCGAGACCGAAATGTGATATGATCATTTTGTCATGAACAGTCATGACACTTCCGTGCCGCGCACGATCCTCGCGGGCTATCCCGACAGTCCCGCCGCCCGGTTCGTCGCGGCCATGAACGCCGGCGATCCCACCGCGCTCGACCACGCCTACGAGGACGGCGCCGTTCTGGTCCCCGTGCCCGGCCATCCCGTCACCGGCCCGGCCAGGGTGGCCGCCAACCGGCAGCTCCAGAGCTTCGGCCTCCCGATCGAGGCCCGCCCCCGCCACGCGTACGTCGCGGGCGACATCGCCCTGCTCATCGTGGACTGGTCGATGCGCGGCACCGCTCGCGACGGCAGCGAGGTGGATCTGAGCGGCACGGCCACCGACGTCGTACGGCGCGGCGCGGACGGCCGGTGGCGCTACGTCATCGACAACCCCCACGGCACCGCCTAGGCCGAGCAATGAAAACCGTTGTCGGCAGCATGTCATACTAAATCCCCTCATTTGATCGCGCGTCGCGGGGAGGGTGATGACTCAGGCGGCGGAGCGGCGCGGCTCCGGGATGCCGTGGGCGTTCGTGGCGCTGGCCGGGCTGCTGGTGGCGGGCAGGTTCGTGCTGGCGCCGCAGGTGACGCATCCGGCGCTGCAAACCTGGGCCACGGTGTTCGTGGCGGTGTGCGTGCAGGCGCTGCCGTTCCTCCTGTTCGGGGTGGCGCTGTCGGCCGCGATCACGGCGTTCGTGCCCGCGTCCTTCTGGACGCGGGCGCTTCCCCGCCGCCCGTACGCGGCGGTGCCCGTCGCGGGCGTGGCGGGGGCGGTGCTGCCGGGGTGCGAGTGCGCGTCCGTGCCCGTCGCGGCGGGACTGATGGCGCGGGGCGTGGCGCCGCCTGCGGCGCTGGCGTTCCTGCTCGCCTCCCCGCGATCAACCCCGTCGTGCTGGTGGCCACCGCCGTGGCCTTTCCCGGGGAGCCCTCGATGGTGGTGGCGCGCTTCTGCGCCTCCCTGGCGGTGGCGGTGACGGCGGGGTGGATCTGGGCGCGGTTCGGGCGTGCGGAGTGGCTGCCCGCGCCGCGCGGGGCCGCCGGGCACCGGCATGGGCACGGTGGGCGGTGGGAGGTGTTCGTGGGGGCGATGTGTCACGATCTCATGCACGCGGGCGGGTTCCTGGTCGTCGGCGCGCTGGCGGCGGCGACGCTGAACGTGGTGGTGCCGCGCGAGTGGCTGACCGCCGTGGCGGGGGTGCCGGTGGTGTCGGTGCTGGTGCTGGCGTTCCTGGCGGTGCTGCTGTCGATCTGCTCGGAGGCCGACGCGTTCGTGGCGGCGTCGCTGACGGCGTTCTCGCCGACGGCGAAGCTGGCGTTCCTGGTGGTGGGGCCGATGGTGGATCTGAAGCTGATCGCGTTGCAGGCCGGCACGTTCGGCGGTGCCTTCGTACGGCGCTTCGTGCCGCTCACGCTGGCCCTGGCGATCGCCGTCAGCTTCGCGGCCGGGTGGGCGCTGCTGTGAGCGCATGGTGTCAGCCGTCGCCGGATGGGTGGGCGCTGCTGTGAGCGCATGGTGTCAGCCGTCGCCGGATGGGTGGGCGCTGCTGTGAGCGCATGGTGGCAGTCGTCGGGTGGATGGGAGCTGCTGTGAGCGGGCGGTCGCAGGCGAGCCTGCTGCTGGTGCTGGGAGCGACGCTGCTGGCCGTGTCGGCGTTCTCGCCGATGTACGCCAACTACGTCAGGCCCGGTTACCGGCCCGCGCTCGTGGCGACGGGCGTGGTCCTGGTGCTGCTGGCGCTGCCGGCGTTCGGCCGCCGGGAGCGCGCGCCGCGGGTCGCGTGGCTGCTGGCGGTGCCGGTGTTCGCGATCGTGGTGGTCGTCCCGCCGCCGCTCGGCTCGTACGCGGCCAGGAACGGCGTCGCCGCTCCCCCGCCCGCCACCGGCTACCGGGCGCTCGGGGAAGGCGTGACGGAGCTGACGCTGGGCGAGTTCACCGGCCGGGCCGCGTCGGGGGCGTCGCTGGCGGGCCGCCGCGTCAGCCTGACCGGGTTCGCGGTGCACGCGCCCGGCGGCTGGTACCTGGCCAGGATGCGGATGGCCTGCTGCGCCGCCGACGCGTTCGTGCTGGAGGTGGCCGTGGAAGGGGCCGGGGCGCCGCGCGAGGATGCGTGGGTCCGGGTGACCGGCACCTGGGTCCCGCGGGAGGAGCCCGCGATCAAGGCGGACGCGGTGGTGCCCGTCGCTCCGCCCGAGGAGCCGTACGAGCTGGTGTGAAGCGTTCTCCCGGGGTGATGCGCGCATGGCGCCGCGCTCATCGCCGCGCGTGCTCCGGCGCCGGGATCGTCCGCAGGAACGCCTCGATCGCCTCGTTGACCGCCTGCGGGTTGTCCTGGTTGGCGATATGGCCGGCGTCGGGGATGACGACCTCCTCGATGTTCTCGGTCGCGGCCCACCGGGGCATGGCCGAGGCGATGTTGCCGGTGCCGTCCCGCTCGCCGCGGATCAGGCACAGGGGCACCGGTGTGCGGTAACGGGGATCCGGGGAGAGGAACTCGACGGTTGCCCGCCACACCTGGAGGAACTCCTTCTTCGGCACCTGGCCGAAGGCCCGCCGGGCGTCCGTCCGCGCATACTGGGTGATCGCGGAGGCTTCGGCCATCAGCCGCGGGAGATTCCTGGCCGGCATCACCGACAACATCGGCGCGGCCGCCCGCACCAGCAGGCGTTCCTTCCAGGACAGCGGTGCCGTGTTCGACGTCGCGCCGATGACGACCAGGGCGCGGGCCAGGCCGGGATGCCGCTGGACGACGGCCTGGCTGAGGTTGCCCCCGAGCGACTGCCCGACGAGCACCGGCCGGTCCAGCGCCAGGTGATCGATCAGCGCGCAAAGGTCCGCCAGCGCCCGCTCGGCGGTGAACCGGACACCGGCCGGGCGCGACAGGCCGTGACCGCGCAGGTCCCAGGTGACGACGCGATACCCCCGGTCCCGCAGGTACTCCCGCTGGGCGTCGAACATCACGTGGTCGGCCCCGGCCCCGTGCGAGAACAGCAGCGGCAAGCCGTCACCGCCGCTGTCGGCGTAACGCAGGTCGCAGCCGTCGAGCGAGAGCGCGGACGGAAGATTCACCATATTCACAACATAGTGAACGAACGCCGGCGCGGACGCCGGCGGCCCACCGCGCGCCGCTCAGTGGCGCCAGTAGTCGCAGAACACGATGTGCCCTGTCAATTTAGGTTAGCCGCCGGCTCGTCGGACGAGCGGGCGGTCGTGCTGATCAACACCGTGACCGACCGCGACCGGCACGCCGGCGACATCACAGGTCACGTGATGACCCCGCTGCCCGGGACGGGCCTGCTGCACCTGACGTACGAGCTCGACGCCGACCTGCGTGCCAGCTACCAGATCCTCCCCTGCACCACGCTGCCGGGCACCGACAGGGACTCCTGGCTGAAGGTCATGCGCACCGCGCTGCCCGACCCCCGCAACCCCCGGACGGTCCCGAACTCCCCCGACCGCCACCCGGCGTCGCTGCTGGAGCTCCCCCAGGCCCCGCCCCAGCCCTACCGCGACGCCAGGCCCGGCGTTCCCCGGGGGCGCGTGACCGAGGCCGGGGTCGCGGGGCGGCGGGTGTGGGTCTACACGCCGCCGGAACACCGGACGGGGCCGTACCCGGTCGTGGTGCTGCTCGACGGCGAGGTGTGGGCCGGGCGCATCGGCCCGACCATCGACAACCTGATCGCCGACGGCCACCTCCCGCCCGCCGTCGTGCTCATGCCCGACTCCGTCGACCGGTCCACCCGGCACCGGGAGCTGGCCTGTCACGAGCCGTTCGTCCGCTTCCTCGCCGGCGAGCTGCTGCCGTGGGCGGAGCGCGAATGGCAGGCGAGCGCCGACCCCGGCCTCACCGTGATCGCGGGGCAGAGCTTCGGCGGCCTGACCGCCTCCTATGCCGCGTTCGTGGCTCCCGAGCGGTTCGGCAACGTGCTGTCGCAGTCCGGCTCGTACTGGTGGAGCGAAGACGACCCCGAGTGGCTGACCCGCAGATACGCGCGGGCTCCCCGGCTGCCGGTGCGCTTCCACGTCGAGGTCGGCGCGCTGGAGTGGATGCTGCTGGAGGAGAACCGCCGCTTCGCCGAGACGCTCGCCGAGGCGGCGATCGGGCCGCTGCGCCGGCAACTCCCCCGCGACCCGCTCCACGCCCGGTGCTGGTGGACGCCTTCGCCGTGATGGCCGCCCGCGCCGACGGACCGGGCCCGAACGGGAGGTCCGAAGTCCGCCAGCGCCGGCCGGGGGCAGGGGCGAGAGTGGTTGCCCATGAACAACACCGTGACGAACGAGCATGTCCGTATCGAGCCGAGCATCCTTTATTTCGGCACCCCCGTCGTGCTGATCTCGTCGTCGAACGAGGACGGCACCCCCAATCTGGCCCCCATGTCGTCGGCGTTCTGGCTGGGCTGGCGCGGCATGCTGGGGCTGGGAGCCAGGGCGAAGACCGCCGCGAACCTGCGCAGGACCCGCGAGTGCGTGCTGAACCTGCCGTCCGACGCGCTCGCGGCGGCGGTGGACCGGCTGGCGCTCACCACGGGCTCCGACCCGGTTCCCGAGCGCAAGTACGAGCGGGGTTACCGGTATGTGGGTGACAAGTTCGGGCACGCGGGGCTGACGGCCGTGCCGTCGGAGGTGGTGGCGCCGCCGCGGGTGGCCGAGTGCCCGGTCGCGATGGAGTGCGTGGTGGAGGCGGTGCATCCGGTGGCGGACGGCGGCACCCTCGCCTTCGAGGTACGGGTCGTGCGGGTGTGGGCGCACGAGGAGATCCGGCTCCCCGGGTCGGACGACCACATCGATCCCGACGCGTGGCGGCCGCTGATCATGAGCTTCCAGAAGCTGTACGGGCTCGGACCGCAGGTGCATCCGTCCAGGCTGGCGAGCATCCCGGAGCGGCTCTACCGGACGACCGACATCGACCGGGCCCGCTCGGAGGCCCCGGCGCCCTGAACCCCGCCCGGGCCACGGCACGTCAGGCGGGTGGGGTGACGTCCAGGACGGCCTTGCCCGCGACCCGCCGCTCCAGCAGCGCCTGCGCGGCCTCGGCGATGCGGCCCCAGGGGCCGCGCCAGCCGATCTCCGGCGAGAGCCGCCCCGCCGCGGCGAACCCGAGCAGCGTCGCGAGGTCCGGCCCGACCTCGTGAACGTCGCCGAACGTGCTCATCGTCTTGGCGGGCCCGATGGAGAACAGCGAGTACGGCTCGAACACCGCCGGCTCGCCGGACGCCCAGCCGATGTTCTGCACGCTGCCGCCGGGTGCCAGGAGCTGCCAGGCGGCGGCGAGCTGAGGCCCGCCCACGTTGTCGAGAATGAGGTCGACCTGCCGGTCGATGCCCTCCAGCCCGACCACGACCTCGTGGGCGCCCAGCTCGGCCAGGCCCTCGCCGCGTGCCGGCGAACCCACCGAGGCGATCACGTGGGCGCCGCCCAGCGCGGCGAGCTGCACCGCGTACCGTCCGACGCCGCCCGCGGCGCCGGTGACCAGCACCCGCCGGCCCAGGATGTCGCGGGTACGCAGCGTGCGCAGCGCGGTGAGGCCGGCCATCGGGAGCGCGGCGGCGTCGGCGAGGTCCACCTGGTCGGGCACCTCGGCGACCGCTGTGCTGTCCACGGCCATGCGCTGGGCCCAGGCTCCGGCCCCGAACGCGGCGACCCTGGTGCCTGCCGCCGGGCCGCTTCCGTCTGCGGCGGCGCGCACGACGACGCCGGCGGCGTCGTGGCCATGAACGGTTCCGGCCGGGCGGCGGCCCGCGAAGGCGACCTCGCCGCGGTTGAGCGAGATGTGGCGCACGGCGAGGAGCAGTTGGTGCGGCTGGGGTTCAGGGTCGGGAGCCGGGCCGAGGCGAAGGGAGCCGGGGGCGTTGGGGGTGACGATGAGTGCGCGCATGTGCGTTCGTCCTTCTTCTGCGGCGGTATGCGGACCGCTAGTCCGCTTGGCTGGACGGTAGCATAATCGGACCGATAGTCCGCATCGTTCGCGAGGGGTCCCATGGCCGGCCGCCGTACCGACGACACCGAGAGCACGGCGAGGGCAGCAAGCACGGAGGGCGTCACGCCGATGGAACGCACGGAAGGCATCACGCCGATGGAACGCACGGAAGGCATCACGCCGATGGAACACCGGGAACCCACGGACCCCACCGAACCAACCGAACCCGCCGAACCCACCGAACCCACGGAGCGCGGTGAACGCGGTGAACGCGCCGACGCGGCGCGGAACCGGCGGGCGGTGCTTCGCGCGACCGAGCAGCTCCTGGCGGAAGGCGGCGGGGACCACGTGTCGCTCGATCGGGTGGCCGCGCTGGCCGGGGTCGGGAAGGGCACGGTGTTCCGGCGGTTCGGGAGCCGGGCGGGGCTGCTGCAGGCGCTGCTCGAAGAGCGTTCGCGCGAGCTGCGCGAGGCGGTGGCGAGCGGCCCGCCGCCCCTCGGGCCCGGCGCGCCCGCGCGCGAGCGGCTGCACGCCTTCCTCGACGGGCTCGGCGCCATCGCCGAGGGCAACGCCGTCCTGCTGGCGGCACACGAGCAGGCGTGCGCGCAGGACAAGTACGGCGACCCGAGCTACCGGTTCTGGCATGCCCACCTCGGCGCCCTGCTCGCCGCCGAACGCCCCGACCTCGACGCGGACTTCCTGGCCCACGCCCTGCTCGCGCTCTTCGACGGTGACCTGATCCGCCACCTGGCGGCATCCGGCGACCCCCGCCGCTTCACCCGTTCCGTCCAGGAGACGGCGGCAGCCCTGCTCGGCCCGGCGGACTGATCCCGCCCGCGCCCACACCCACTCCCGGCAGGCCGGGCCGGCCGGCGTGCTGCCTGTCCGGCCTCGTCGCGCCACAGTCTCTCAAATGAAACATCTGTGCCGTTAATGTGCTACCGTTCTTAACGGGAGATCCGACCCGTTAAAGGATGGAATCATGGAATATCGGCAGTTGGGAGCGTCTGGTCTCAAGGTGCCCGCGCTGAGCTTCGGCGCGGGCACGTTCGGGGGCAGGGGTGAGCTGTTCGGCGCATGGGGCAACACCGACGTGGCGGAGGCCAGGCGGCTGGTGGACGTGGCGGTCGAGGCGGGGGTGACGATGTTCGACACCGCCGACGTGTACTCCGACGGCGCCTCCGAGGAGGTGCTCGGCCAGGCGATCAGGGGCCGGCGGGACGAGGTGCTCATCTCCACCAAGGCCGGGC
The DNA here is from genome assembly GCF_040656115.1 of Nonomuraea sp. NPDC050202. Lineage (NCBI taxonomy): Bacteria > Bacillati > Actinomycetota > Actinomycetes > Streptosporangiales > Streptosporangiaceae > Nonomuraea > Nonomuraea sp. NPDC050202. The sequence goes on from NZ_JBFALF010000045.1 coordinate 19,363, forward strand.
TGCCCGTTGACGACACCCCCAACGGCGCCGGCACGTCCAGGCCCCGGCTGATCAAGGCGGTTGACGACGCGCTGCGCCGGCTCGGCACCGACTACATCGACCTGTTCCAGTTGCACGCCTTCGACGCGGCCACACCGGTCGAGGAGGTGCTGTCCACCCTGGGCGACCTGGTCGCGGCCGGCAAGCTCCGGTACGTCGGCGTGTCGAACTTCTCCGGCTGGCAGCTCATGAAGTCCCTCGCCGCGGCCGACCGGCGCGGCTACCCGCGTTACGTGGCGCACCAGGTCTACTACTCGCTGGTCGGCCGCGACTACGAGTGGGAACTGATGCCTCTCGGCCTCGACCAGGGCGTCGGCGCGCTGGTGTGGAGCCCGCTCGGCTGGGGCCGCCTCACCGGCCGCATCCGGCGCGGCAGGCCGCTCCCCGAAGGCAGCCGGCTGCACCGCACCGCCGCCTTCGGGCCGCCCGTGGACGACGAGCGGCTGTACGCGGTGGTGGACGTGCTCGACGAGATCGCCGGGGAGACCGGGCGGAGCGTGCCGCAGATCGCGCTCAACTGGCTGCTGCGCCGTCCGACCGTGGCCTCGGTCATCGTCGGGGCGCGCAACGAGCAGCAACTGCGCGAGAACCTGGGTGCCGTCGGCTGGTCCCTCACCCCCGACCAGGTGGCCCGGCTCGACGCCGCCAGCACCGTGACCGCGGCCTACCCCTACTACCCGTATCGCAGCCAGGAGGGGTTCGCCCGGGTGAACCCGCCGATCGAGCGACTCGTCCACCAGATGTGACTGCCGGGGTCACCGCCGCGCGGTCAAGCGGGCGGCGGTGACCCGCCCGCGCGGCCGGTAGGAGGCTCACCCGCGCCGATCGAGGCGGTCCCGCTCCACCTTGCCGGTCTGGTTCCGCGGTACGGACGGCACGAACTCGACGTCGCGCGGCACCTTGAACCCGGCCAGCTCCTCCTTGACCGCCCGCCTGAGCTCGTCCGCCGACAGCCGGGCCCCCTCCGCCGCCACCACGTACGCGGCCAGCCGCTGCCCGTACTCCTCGTCCGGCACCCCGAGCACCGCCACGTCCGCCACGCCGGGGACGCGGGCCAGGACGTTCTCCACCTCCTGCGGGAACACGTTCTCGCCACCGGAGACGATCATGTCGTCGTCGCGCCCGTCGATGAACAGCAGGCCCCGCTCGTCCCGGTGCCCGAGGTCGCCCGTGGCGAGCAGCCCGTCCGGTCGTCCTCCCGCCGCGAACGTCAGGCCGCCGCCGACGAGCACCCGCCCCACCTGCCCGGCCGGCTGCTCGCGTCCGCCGGCGCCCTCGATCCGCACGGTCGCGCCGCGCGGCGGGCGGCCGACGGTGTCGGGCGCGGTACGCAGGTCGGCGGGCGTGGCCAGGGCGGCCCAGCCGGCCTCCGTGGAGCCGTAGAGGTTGTAGAGCACCTCGCCGTAGGTGTCCATGAACGCGGTGGCCAGGTCCGGCCGCAGCGCCGAGCCGCCGGAGACCACCACGCGCAGGTGCGGCAGCGGCCGGGGCGCGCAGGCCAGCAGGCGCTTCAGCATCACCGGCACGGCCACCAGCGTCCCGGCCCGGTGCCGGTCGAGGGCGTCGAGCACGGCCTCGGGGTCGAAGTGGCGCATGAGCACGACCGGGCAGCCGAGCACGAGCGCGGCGGCGTACCAGAGCAGGCCGAGCCCGTGGAACAGCGGCGGCGCGATGAGCATCGGCTCCCCGCCGCGCACGGGGACGGTGGCCAGCATCGACAGGAACGGCTCGATCACGGCGGCCGGGGAGAGCCGCCGCGGCGCCCCCTTGGGCACCCCGGTCGTCCCGGAGGTGAGCAGCACCAGCCGCCCGGGCCGCCGCGGTACCGGTGCCGTCGCCGTGCCGTTCTCGCTGATCAGCGCGTCCAGGTCGCCGGTCCGGGGGCCGTCGAAGTCGACCCGGGGCAGGCTGGGGTCGGCGATGAGCGTGTGCACGCCCTCCCGCCGCAGCACGTCCCGCAGGCGCGGCCCGGCCAGCCCGGTGTTGAGCAGCAGCAGGTCGGCCCCCAGGCGGGACACGGCCGCGACCGCCTCGGCGAACCCGCGGTGGTTGGGCCACATGACCGCCACCGTCCTGCCGGGCCCCACCCCGAGGCGGCGGTGCAGGCCCGCCGCCAGCGCCGCGGCCCGGGCGTCGAGCTCGGCGAACGTGAGCGTCCCCGCCTCGTCCATGACGGCCGGCCGGTCGGGCCAGCGCGCCGCCGCGGCGGCCAGGCCCGTGGCGGGCGTCAGGTGGAAGTGCCGGTACGCCTCCACGACGCGGGCGAGCGCGGTGGGGTGCACCGGGCCCAGCAGCCCGTTGCGGATGAGTGCGGGGGCGGCCTCGAGTCCGAAGCCGCCCAGGTCGACCAGCCTTCCGAGCATCTGCGCACCAGGCCTTTCCTCACGACAGGAGGTACGCGTACCCGCCCATGCCGCGACGGAACCCGCCGCGCCCGCGTCACGTCACTGCTGGCCGGGACGGCGCGCCGCGGCCGGGGCGGGCCCGGCCGTGCCGTCGGTGAAGCGGCCCGGCCGGAACGGCGCCAGCAGCGCCGACTCCTCACCGAACACCTCCGCCGCGACCTCCGCCATCAGCAGCGGCGCCAGCGTGACCCCGCTGTGCGTGGCCACCGTGTACACCCGCCGCTCCGCGTCGGCGAACCCCGCCACGGTGAGCCCGTCCCCGGGCATCGCCCGCTGCCCCACCACGGCCCGCTCGACCACGGCCCCCTCGGTGGCGCGCAGCACGCCGGGCAGCAGCGCCATGATCTCGGCGAGGACCGGCTCGGGCACCGGCGCGGCGGGGTCGGCCGGCCCGTCCAGGGGCAGGGACTGCAGCAGCAGCCGCCCGCCCCCGTCGGGGCGCAGGTTGAGCGCGGCCGTGGTAAGGACGCGTGACAGCCTGGCGGGCACCGGCGAGGTCGTGACCAGGAACCCGTTGGTGACCGTGCCGGACACGGCCGGGTCCAGCATCGGCACCGTCAGCCCGGCCATGGCGGCGACGTGCTGGGTCCAGCGGCCGGTGCAGGTGACGACCGCGTCGCCGGCGAACGTGCGCCCGTCGGCCACCGTCACCTTCGCCCCCGACGCGGACGCCTCGATCGCGGTGACCTCCGCGCCGCACTCCAGGGTGGCTCCGCCGTCGCGGGCCTCGCCGAGCAGGCGCCCGAGCAGGCGCAGCGGCTGGACGTACGCCTCGCCGGGGAAGAACACGTACGCGGTGCCGGGGGGCGGCGGCACGAGGTCGGGCTCCAGGGCGAGGGCGCGCCGGGCTGTGACGCGTTCGACCGGGTAACCCATGCCGAGCAGCCGCGTGACGCGGGCCTCGAGCAGCTCCTGGTGCTCGTCGGTGACGGCGCACTCGAGGTTGCCCGTGGGGAAGAAGTGGTCGCCGGGCAGCTGGTGGTGGGCCCAGACGGCGGCGTGGTTGAGGTCGAAGTACGCCTGGGGCGTCTTGTTGTTGGCGTTGATCCACGCGACGGAGGTGGAGCTCGTGCCCGCCCCCGGGGTACGCGCCTCCAGCACCGTGACCTGGGCGCCGCGCCGGGTCAGGCCGGCCGCGACCGCGGCTCCGACCACTCCCGCGCCGATGACGACGACTCGCACGCTAGCTCCTTTCCTGGGTGTCGGCGCCGAACAGCTTGGCGACGCCGACGAAACGTTCGATGACGACCACGGCGACCACGGCGAACAGCACCATGAGGGTGCCGATGGCGGTGACGGTCGGGTCGTAGTCGTACTGCATGTAGTTGAAGATCCGTACGGGCAGCGTCTGCAGGTCGGTGGTGACCACGAACAGCGCCACCGTCAGGTCGTCGAAGGAGGTGATGAAGGCGAAGAACGCGCCCCCGATCAGCGCCCCGCGCACGGCCGGCAGCGTGACGTGCCAGAACACCAGGAACGGCGGGGCGCCCAGCCCGGCGGCGGCCTTCTCCGCCGACCGGTCCAGGCCCGCCAGCCCGGCCAGGACGAGCCGCACCGCGTACGGGACGGTCAGCACGAGGTGGGCCAGCAGCAGCGTGAACGGGCTGGAGGCCAGCCCCATCTGCGCGAACCACTGCAGCAGCCCGATGCCGAGCACGATCGTGGGCACCGCGAACGCGCTGGACAGCACCGCCTCCAGCGCGGCCCGGCCGGGGAAACGGTAGCGGTGGATGGCCAGCCCGCCGGCCAGCCCCACCACGGCGGAGACGGCCGCCGCGGCCAGCGCCACTCCGGCGCTGAGCGCGAACGACGACAGGAACTCCGGTTTGGCGAACACCTCGGCGTACCAGCGCAGCGTGATGCCCTGCGGCGGGAACGTCACGTACGAGGTGGCGGTCAGCGAGGAGGCGACGGTGACGGCGACGGGCGCGATGAGGAACAGCCCGACCAGCGTCGCGAACGCCGCGCCGAGCACCCGGGTCAGCCGGCTCATCCGAACACCGCCTCCCCGTTGCCCCGCCGCAGCAGCCGCGAGTAGCCGAGCAGCAGCCCGGTCGTGACGATCACCAGCACGAACCCGATCGCGGCCGCGTACGGCCAGTCGAGCGTGGTGGTGGCCTGCGTGTAGACGAAGTACGGCATGAGCTTCACCTTCGGCCCGCCCAGGATGGCCGGCGTGACGAAGCTGGAGGCGGTCAGGCTGAACACGATCATCGCCCCTGCCAGCATGCCGGGCGCGGACAGCGGCAGCGTGATCCGCCAGAAGCAGGTCCAGCCGGGCGCGCCGAGGCCCTTGGCGGCCGGCACGAGGGTCGGGTCGATCCGGTCCAGGCTGCCCATCAGCGGCAGCACCATGTACGCGAGCATGACGTGCACCATGCCGATCAGCACGGCCGTGTCGTTGTAGAGCAGCTGCGGCGGCGTGAGCCCGAGCCACTGGATGACGGCGGCGACGGGCCCGTTGGGGCCGAGCACGACCAGCCAGCCGTACGCGCGGATGACCATGCTGATGAGCAGCGGCGACAGCAGGAGCAGCGCCAGCCAGTTGCGCACCCGCGCGGAGCGGCCGCGCAGGTAGAGCGCGAACGGGTAGCCGACGAGCAGGCAGCCGGCGGTGGTGAGGGCGGCGACCTTGAGCGTGTTCCACAACACGTCCCGGTAGAAGGGATCGCCCAGGAAACGCGCGTAGTTGCCGAGTGTGAACGCGCCGGTCTGCGTCCTGAAGCTGTTGGCGACCAGCGTGAACAGCGGCGCCACGAACAGCAGCGCGAAGATGAGGATGGCGGGCAGCGCGAGCAGCAGGCCCGTGCGCCAGCGCGGGCGGCTCAGCCGCGCGCCGCCAGCGAGGCGTCCGACGGCCGCCATGAGCAGGTCACCTCCTCCCCTTCCCGCGGTACCCGGGAGTCGTACGGCAGCGCCGCCGTCACCTCGCCGGCCGGGGTGGTGACCACGCAGCGGATGCGCGAGCCGAGGAAGCGGGTCTCGCGGACGGTGCCGCGCAGCCCTTCCCCGCCGTGGCCGGCCTCGTGGCTCACGCGGACGACCTCGGGCCGCACGTACACGCGCACGGCGGCGCCCTTGGCGGGCGGCTCGCCGACCGGGGTAGCCGTCACGCTCTGACCGGCGACCTCGCAGGCGCCGCCGTCGAGCGCGGTGCCGTCGAGGGCGTTGACCTCGCCGATGAACTGGGCCACGAAGTCGGTGGCGGGCCGCAGGTAGATCTCCTGGGGCCGGTCGAGCTGGTGGATGACGCCGTCGGCCATGACCGCGATCCGGTCGGAGACGGCCAGCGCCTCCTCCTGGTCGTGGGTGACGAGGATGGCGGTGGTGCCGATGCGGCGCTGCAGCGCGGCGACCTCGTCGCGCAGCCGTACCCGGAGCTGGGCGTCCAGGTTGGAGAACGGCTCGTCGAGCAGCAGCAGGTCGGGCTGGACGACCAGCGCCCTGGCCAGGGCGGCGCGCTGCTGCTGGCCGCCGGAGAGCTGGCGGGGGTGCCGCTCGGCCATGCCGTCGAGGCCGACCAGCTCCAGCATGTCGGCGACCCGGCGTCTGCGCTCGGCGGCGCCGACCTTGCGCATGCGCAGCCCGAAGGCCACGTTGTCGGCGATCGTCAGGTGCGGGAACAGGGCGTAGGACTGGAAGACCATGCCCATGGAGCGGCGGTGCGGGGGGACGGCGGTGATGTCGCGGCCGTCCACCTCGATGAGCCCGCCGTCGGCGGTCAGGTGCCCGGCGATCATGTTCAGGGTGGTCGTCTTGCCGCAGCCGGACGGGCCGAGCAGGGTGAGGAACTCGCCGGGCTCGGTCTCCAGGTCCACGGCGGAGACGACCTCCTTGCCGCCCAGCACCTTGCGCACGCCGTTCAGGCGCAGCCGCCCGCGCCGCACCGCCGTCCCGGCGGGGGCCTGTGTCGTGCTGGTCACTGTTCGACCTCCTTGGTCCAGCGGTCGGTCCAGGCGGCGCGGTTGCCGTTGACGTCCTTCCAGTCCAGCGGCGTCATGCCGGCCGCCCGGTCGGGCCCGACGACCCGCGTGGCGAGCGCGGCGTCGAGGGTGGCGTCGGTGACGGTCGGCCCGTCGTACCCCTCGGCGGCGAGTTTCTGCTGGATGGCCGGCTCCAGCAGGGCGTTGACGAACTTCTGCGCCAGGTCGGGGTGCGGCGCGTTCTTGACGACGTTCGCGGTGGCGAGCAGCGGGATGGCGCCCTCCTCCGGGTAGGCGAACTTGATCGGGAAGTTCTTGTCGGCCAGCGTCTCCACCCGCGACCCGCCCCACACCGAGGCGACCGCCTGCCCCTGCAGGAAGTAGTTGGACACGTCGGCCGTGGTGTCGAAGGTGAAGGCGTTGGCGGCGACCTTCTTGATGCCCGCGAAGCCCGACTCGACCGTTCCGTCGCCCTCGCGGGCGGCCAGCATGAGCGCGCCCACGCCGTAGGTGTTGCTGATCGACGGCAGCACCACCTTGCCCTTGAGCTTGGGGTCGGCCAGGTCGGACAGCTTCTTGGGGGCGGGCAGCCCGTTGTCGGCGTACCACTTGCTGTTGTACGCCAGCCCGGTCGCGGTCATCGCGAACCCGACGCCGACGTCCCCGGGCAGCCGGGCGACCTTCTCCACCTTGGCCAGCCGGGTGACAGCGGCGGGGTCGAGCCCGGCCAGCAGCCCGGCCGCGGCGGCCTGCGCCTGCGGCCCGTCGTCGATGAGCGCGACGTCGATCTGCGGCGCGTCCTTCTGCGCCTTGAGCTTGGCGACGGTGTCGGTGGAGCTGCCGGCGATGTAGGTGACCTGGCAGCCGCACGTCCGCTCGAAGTCGGGCAGCACGGCCTGCTCGAAGGCCTGCTGGTACGAGCCGCCGTACCCGGCCACCACGAGCTTGCCGGCCGACGCGGTGGGGCTGGGCGGGGCGCAGGCCGTCAGCCCGATGAGGGCCAGCGCCGCGGCGAGCAGCCTTGTCATGAGGTCTCGATCTCCTTGTTCCAGCGGTCCGTCCAGGCGGAACGGCTCTTGTTGATCGCTGCCCAGTCGAGTTTGCGCAGCTCGGCGGCCCGGTCCTGGCCGACGACCTTGGCCGCCAGGTCGGGGGCGAGCTGGACGCCCTTGACGGTCGGGCCGTTGTAGTTGGACTCGGCCATGGCCTGCTGGGCCGACGGCTCCAGCAGCGCGTTGACGAACTGCTGGGCCAGGCCGGGGTGCGGCGCCTTGTTCACCACGTTGACGGTGGCGATCAGCGGCAGCGCGCCCTCTTCCGGGTAGACGAACTTGATCGGGAAGCCCTTCTTGGCGAGCATCTGCACCCGGGAGTTGCCCCAGACGCTGGCCACGGCCTGCCCTTGCAGGAAGTAGTTGGACACGTCCGCGGTGGTGTCGAACGTGACGGCGTTCGCGGCGATCTGCTTGACGCCCGCGAAGCCGGGGTCGATGCGGTGCTCGGAGCCGCCGCCGACCTTGGCCGCGATGAGCAGCGCGCCCAGCCCGTACGTCTGCGTGATGGACGGCATCACGAGCTTGCCCTTGAGCTCGGCGTCGGCCAGGTCGGCGAGCCGGGTGGGGGCGGGCAGGCCGTGCTCGGCGTAGTAGTCGGTGTTGTAGGCGATGCCGGTGGCGTTGAGCGAGAAGCCGACGCCGACGTCGCCGGGCAGGCGGGCCAGGTCGATGACGTCGGCCAGGTTCGTGACGGTCTTGGGGTCGAGCGGGGCGAGCAGGCCGGCCTCGACGGCCTGGTTCTGCACGCCGTCGTCGATGAGGGCGACGTCGATCTGCGGGGCGGCCTGCTGGGCCTTGAGCTTGGCGACGGTGTCGGTGGAGCTGCCGGCGATGTAGGTGACCTTGCAGGAGCAGGTCCGCTCGAAGGCGGGGATGACCGACTGCTTGAACGCTTCCTCGTACGAGCCGCCGTACCCGGCGATGACCAGCGTGTCCGGCGCGGCCGACGGGGTGGGGGCGCCGCAGGAGGCGAGGGCCAGGGCTGCGATGGCGAGCCAGAGCGGTCTGGGGTTCATGGCGACCTCCGAAGGGGGCGATTCGGGGTGAGGTGGTCGATGTGGCGCGTGGTGGTGCCGGTCTCGACCAGGTCGGCGACGATGTCGCCGAAGACGGGGGCCAGCTTGAAGCCGTGCCCGCTGAACGCGGCGGCGATCACGGTGCGGCCGCGCGTGCCGAGCAGGCCGTGGCCGTCGGGGGTGAAGGCGTCGGCGAAGGTGGCCACGCGGATCGGGTCGGGCCGCAGGCCTGGCAGGGTGGCGGCGACGGCACCGGCGACCTGCCTGACGTACGCGGGCGGGGCGGAGCGTTCCAGCGCGCCGGGCGAGTCGATGTCCCGCCACGGGACGTGCAGGTTGACCTTGACGCCTGCGCCGTCCAGCGAGGGGAAGCAGGAGTAGGCGGGGTCGCCGACGCGGATGGCGATCGGGCAGCGCCCCGGGTCGAACAGGGTCTCGTCGCGGCGCGGGAACCAGGTGGAGGTGATGGCCCTGGCGGCGATGGGCAGGTCCGGCAGCAGCCGGCTCGCCCAGGGGCCCGGGGCCAGGACGGCGTGGGTGAAGCGATGCTCGCCGCCGTCCTGCGTCACGACGGTCACGCCGGTGGTGTCCTGGCGAACCTGCTGGACGGGGGTGTAGCGCAGGACGCGGGCACCGGCGCGTTCGGCGGCGGCCGCGGCGGCGACGACGGCGGGCTCGGGCCGCAGGTAGCCGGCGTCGGGGTCGGCCACCATGACCTCGCCGTCGCGCAGCGGGTGCTCGGGCGCCCGCTCGGCCGCCTCCCTTCCGGTCAGCACCCGCACGGGCAGGTCGTGGGCGCGGGCGGCGGCCAGCACGGCCGCCACCGCGGGGTGCTCGCGCGGGCCGACCGTGATGCCGCCGACCCGGGTCAGCAGGCGGCGGCCCGCGCCGCGCTCCAGCTCGGCCCACAGGTCGCGGGCCTCGCGCAGCAGCGGCACGTATTGAGGACCCTCCTTGTACGCGGTGCGGAAGATCCGCGACTCGCCACCGGCGGCGCCGCGGTCGTGGCCGGGCGCGTAGGCGTCGAAGCCGACGGCCGGGATGCCGCGCTCGGCCAGCCGCCACAGGGCCATCGAGCCGACGGCGCCGGTGCCGACGACGGCGACAGAGGTCATGTTCCGCTCCTTTCGGGCATGGCTGGGGACCGTGGCGCCGACGGGCGCGACGGGTGGGTGGTCCGATCGGGGTGGGGTTGGATCAGGTGTGGTCGGGGGAGCCGCTCAGGTCGGTCTCCACGTAGAAGCGCTCGTTCCCGGGCGGGACGATCTCCTCCAGGAGCTCGGCGATCTCACCGCGGCGGGTCCACGTCTCGCGGGTCCAGCGGAAGACGGGCGTGCCCACGGGCAGCCCGAACAGCTCCGCCTCGTGCACGCCGAGCGCGTACGGCTCCACGTAGAGCCTGGCGCGTACCAGCTCGACCCCGCGGTCGCGCAGGTAGGCGTGGCTCGTCAGGGGCGCTAAGTCCTGGTCGAGCAGGTCGGGGGCGAGCCGGAAGGGCAGCACGTGCAGCTCGGTGTTGCTCACCTTGCCGTCCGCGCCGAGCTTGTGGCGCTCCATCTGGACGACCGCCTCCTCGTCGGGCACGCCCGGCAGCCGCAGGCGCGCCGCCCGCGCGGGCAGCACCTCGGCCGAGACCACGCGGTGGTCGCCGTGCGTCTCCGGCCCCTGGATCAGCAGGCCGGTGAAACGCAGCAGGTTGTGCTGCCCGACGGCCTGAGCCACGAAGCTGCCGCGCCTGCGGAAGCGGACGATGAGCCCGGCGTCGGCGAGGTCACGCAGGGCCCGCTGCACGGTGATGCGCGAGACCTCGAACTCCTGGCAGAGCTCGACCTCGGTGGGGATCCGGGTTCCCGGCCCCCACTGGCCGGTTCGGATACGCGCCTCCAGCGCCCTGCGGATCCGCACATGAAGCAAGAGGTCGCGTTCTGACATGACAAAATACTCGTCGTGACGATTAGTCATGTCAATAGGGGATTAGATATAACTTATCGGCGTTTGTCGTGGTGAACGGCTTTTTGCCTGGCTCAGCGGACGGCCGCGGTCTCCCGGACCCAGGGCAGCAGCAGCCGCTCCACCAGCACCAGCGCGTAGAACAACGCGACGCTCATGATGCCGAGCAACCCGATGGCGGCGAACGCCAGCGCCGTGTCCGAGCTCCCGCCCGCCTGCACGATCACGAACCCCAGCCCCGCGTCCCCCGCGCTGAACTCCCCGATCACCGCACCCACCGAGGCCAGCGGCATCGCCACCTTCAGCCCCACGAAGACCTGCGGCAACGCGCCGGGGAACCGGATCTTCACGAACGTCTGCCACCGCGGCGTGTCCAGCGACCTGGCCAGCTCCACCAGCTCCGGCGGCGTCGAGGCCAGCCCGCCCGCCACCGACAGCACGACCGGGAAGAAGCACACCAGCAGCGCCATCACCACCTTCGGCTGCTGCCCGAACCCCATCCACACCACCAGCAGCGGCGCCAGCGCCACCTTCGGGACCGCGTTGAAGGCCACCAGCAGCGGATAGAACATCAGCTCCGCCACCCGGAACGCCGCGATCGCCATCCCGATCACCAGCCCGCACACCACCGACAGCACGAACCCGAGCACCGTCTCGCCCAGCGTGATGCCGGCCTGCTCCAGCAGGTAACCGGGAATCCGCAGGAACGCCGCCACCACGCCGGCGGGCGACGGCAGGACGATCTCCGGGATCGCGAACGCCGACGCCACCAGCGCCCACGCGCCGACCGCGACGACCACGCCCAGCGTGGACCAGCCCGCAGCGGTCACCGCGTCCCGGCCGCGCTCCACCCGGCTCAGCCCTTGGGCAGCAGGTCGAACGAGACCACCGACTCCGGCGTCAGCTCCTCGTCGAACGCGCCGGCCGTGCGCAGCACGGTGATCGCGCGCTCCACGCGCTCCCTGGTCATCGCCCCCATCGGCGTGCCGTCAGCCGGGCGCACGTAGGAAGCCATCAGGGCCAGCTCGGCGGCGGCCACCTCGGCGTTCTGCGCGGGCTGCTTGCCGACCAGGATCCGCGCCGCCTCCTGCGGGTGCTCCACCGCGTACGCCAGGCCCTTGAGCAGCGCGCCGGTGAACCGCCTGACCAGGTCCGGCCGGCCGGACGCGACCGTTGCGGAGGTGGTCACGGCCGAGCCGTACAGGTCGGTGATGACGTCCCCGAACGGCAGGACCTTGATCTCCTTGCCCTTGGCGGCGTTGCGCACGGTGGGCTGGCCGACCACGTACTGGCCGATCGCGTCCACCTGCCCGGAGGCCAGGTTCGCGGCGAGCTGGGCGGGCTGCAGGCTGACCCACTTCACCTTCGACGCGTCCACCCCGGCCAGCCGGGCGTAGCTGGGGAACATCATGCTGATCACCGACGACGCGGTGTCGCCGACGGTCTTGCCCTCCAGGTCCTTCGGCCGGCTGATCCCGCTGCCGTCCAGCGCCATGAGCGCGGCCAGCGTGCGCTGGTGCAGCGCCGCCACCGCGACCGCGCCCTCCGCCTTGCCCCCGGCGGCGGCCATCAGCGTGGCCGTGAAGTCGACGGCGGCGAACTGCGCCCGGCCGCCGAGCACCGCGGCCAGGTTCTCACCGCTGCCCTGACCGGGCTGCACGGTCACCTCGATCCCGGCCTGTTCGAAGAAGCCCTTCTCCTGCGCGACATAGACATAGGCCTCGCGGCCGAACGCGCCGAACCCGGTCACCCAGGTGACCCGATCGGCCGCCGGCCGGGCCTGCGACGGCTCCTGCTCCCCCGAGCCACAGGCGGCGGGGAGGGAGAACGTCGCAACCAGAACGGTGATCGTGATGACGCGCGGCAGTCGCCTCATGCCCCAGATCATGACGGACCCTGGGCAGCGGTCAATATGCCCGGACCCGCGAGGTTGCAACTCGGCATACCATCGGGATCAGGAGGTCGCCAGGTGATCCGGCTACGCGGCGTTTCCCAGGTGTTCGGCGGACGCCGAGGCGCCGTGGAAGCGCTGCGCGAGCTCGACCTCGACGTGGCAGACGGCGAGTTCACCGCCGTCGTGGGCCGCTCCGGCTGCGGCAAGTCCACCCTCCTGCGCCTCATCGCCGGCCTGCTCACGGCCACCTCGGGAGAGGTACGCGTCGGCGGCGAGCCCGTCGTGAGACCGCGCCGCGACGTCGCCATCATGTTCCAGCGGCCCGCCCTGCTGCCCTGGCGCAGCGTGCTCGACAACGTGCTGCTGCCCGTCGAGATCTTCGGCTGGCCGCGCCAGGAGCACCGCACGCACGCGCACCGCCTGCTGGAGATGGTCGGGCTGGAAGCCTTCCACCGGCGGCTGCCGCACGAGCTGTCCGGCGGCATGCAGCAGCGGGTCGCGCTGTGCCGGGCGCTCATCCAGCGGCCCCGCGTGCTGCTCATGGACGAACCGTTCTCCGCCCTCGACGCGCTCACCCGCGAGGAGCTGTCGATCGAGCTGCAGCACATCCACATGGAGCACGCCGCCACGGTCGTCCTCGTCACCCACTCGATCGAGGAGGCCGTGCTGCTGGCCGACCGGGTCGTCGTCCTCACCCCGCGCCCCGGCCGCATCCTCACCGTCGTGAACGTGGACGTGCCCCGCCCGCGCACGCTCGGCCAGCACGCCTACGCCGCCGACCTGGCCCGCTGCTCGGCCGAGCTGCACGAGGTGCTCGGCGCTCGCCGCGCCGCCACCGAACCGCCCCCGGCTCCGCAACGGTAGACGGCACGGATCCGATCCGCGGACGTCAGCAGGTCCAGCGCCCCCGGTGGCGGCGAATACCGGTTGCCTGGCACCTGCTGTTGCCCGAATCATGTGCGTGTGGTGCGGATGGCCTTCGGCGTGGTGACGGGACGGGATCAGCAGGTACGGGACGCCGTCGGGCGGCCGGTGACGGACGAGCACCTTCCCGGGCCCGCTGCCGGTGACGGTGGCGATGGCGATGGAGGTGGCGGCGGGGCGCCCGTCGCCGTCGGCCCCGCGGGCGCCGACCCCGGCCCCGCCGTGACGGCCCTGGTCCGGCTCCTCCAGAGCGGCGACGACGGTGTGACGGCGGCCGGGGCCGGCATCGCGCTCTCCCCCGGCTTCCTCTCCGCCCGCCTCCACGGCGCACGCGGCGACCGGCGCGACGCCGTACTGGCCGCCCTGCGGCTCCTCGGCCTGGACGGCCTGCACCGCCTGGGCGATCGGGCGGGCGTCCTGGTCGCGCTGTTCGGCACGGAGGCCACCAGACCGCTGGCCGCCGCCGCGAGCCGGGCCATCGCCGAAGGCCGCTGGACCGCGCTCCAGCTCGCCTCCGCCGCCAGCGGCGTGCTGGGCGCCGAACAGCTCGTCCACCTCCTGACCGTGGAAGCCCCCGCGCTCGACCCGACCCCGCGGGCCGCCGCCTCCACCATGGCGGCCCACCTCGAACAGGTCCTCGCCCCCTACCCCCGCAAGCGGCGCCTCGACCTCCTCCTCGACCTGTGGCAGCAGGTCTCGGCCCACCAGGAACAGCTCCGGCTCAGGCAGCGGCGGCGCGCCACCCAGGGCAGGCAGAGCAGGCTCGAAGAGCTCACCACCCGCTACCGGGCCTACGACGACGCGCAGCTGGTCAAGCAGATCCGCCGCGAGCTCGGCCACGACCCGTCGATCGCCGAAGCCGCCCGCTGGCAGCCCCAAGCCTGGCAGGTGACCGTGTTCATGCGCCGCATCCTGGACGACGCCCTGGCCGCCACAGCCTTGCTGCGTACCGCCGTCAACGTGGGCGACCATGGCGTCGTCCAGGGCATGAACCGCTCCACCGCCCTGCTCACCGCCGCCGCCCGTGCCATCGGCCCCGAGGAGGCCCGCGACGCCGCCCGCCGCGTCCCCGGCCTCGCCGGGCTCCCCGCCCGCCCCGGCTGCTACGTCAGGGACCTGGCCGCCCAGCTCGGCAACCCCTCCGAGCCGTACGTCCGGCAGCGCCTGGCCAGAGCGGCCGAGTACGCCGAGATCGTCATGGACGTCGTCACCGACCGCCTCCTCGAGTACCAGGACCAGCTCGGCGGCTGGTCGCTGGGGAACCTGCGCGACTGGCGCGACAGCGTCGGCCATCTCAGCCACCGCGACCCCGCCCTCTGGGCCCAGCCGCCGGTCGCCGGCGGCCGCCCCCCGCTCATGGAACGCCTGGAGAGCCGCCCAGACGCAGCACCGGCCGAGGAGGAGACGGTGGGCGACCTGCTCTGGTACGCCGAGCTCGCCGACGCGCTCGCCCAGCTCAACGGCCACGACCAGGCCGATGTGGAATACGGCCCCGGCTACCCCTACGTCGACCACACCCCCGTCCCGGACGACGAGCAGCAGCTCGTCCCCTCGCTCGGCTCCATCCCCTCGGCCCTGGCGGGAGCAGCGCAGCTCGTCTCGTTCGGCGGACGACCCTCCCGGCAGTGCCGCACCTGGCCGGACCTCACCGACCGGCTCCTCGCCGGCCTGGGCATCACCCAGCGGCTCACCACCGCCTTCCACACCCCCGAACCGCTGCTCGCGCTCGACGGCACCCTCCTGCCCGGCACCCAGGCACGCCTGGAGTTCGCCCGCAACGCGCGCATGCTCGCCCAGTGGGCCACGTACATGGGCAACTGCATCGCCTCCCTCCCCTACGTCGAAGCCGCCGAGCAGGGCAGGTCGGCCCTGGTGGCGCTGCGCGACGAGAGCGGCCGGATCGTCGCCAACATCGAGCTCGAACGGCACGCCCGCGGCTGGCGCGCCAGCGAGATCCGTGCCCGGTTCAACGCCGACCCCGATCCTGACCTGCGCCGGCGGGTCCTCGCCTGGGCCGCCGCCCTTCCCCCGTCCGTTCCTGACGAGCCGGCCGGGCCGCCGGCCCGCGAGCACCTCCCCGAGCCCCGGCCGACCGGCCGACGCCGCGCCGACCGCACGTTCCAGGAGTTCAGCGGGCCCTTGGCGCGGCTCGCGGCCGACGCCCTGGCGGCCCAGGACACCTCCGACGCCCTGCACACCCTGCGGTCCCTGTACGCCCCCCGCCCGGCCACGCCACCCGCCACCGCAGCCGACGCAGGTGCAGGTGCTGCTGCCGGTACTGCTGCCCGCGCCGGCGCCATGGCCAGGGGCGGCGGCGCCGGGGCCGGCGCGCATGCCGGTCCCGGCCAGGCTCGGGACGTACTCCCGCACACCGAGCTCGTGACCGCGTTGCGCCGCCTTCCCGCCGACCGCGTCGAGCGCCGCTGCCGGGACGAACTGCCGTCGGTGGGCCTGGCGGCTCTGTGGCGGGCCACCGGGGTGCGCCCGCTCGAACGGGCCCTCGCCGCACTCCCCGCTGCCCAGCGCCCCTACCCGGCCGAACCCGGGGAAGGCCCTGACGCGACCGGGCCCGGGGAACGTCCCCGCCCGACCAGGTTCGGGGAACGTCCCCACCCGGCCGAACCCGGGGAAGGCCCTGACGCGACCGGGCCGGGGAAACGCCCTGACTCGCCCGAGTCCGGAGGCCGTCCGCAGCTCGCGCTTCTCCTGCTCGACGCTCCCCTGCCCGGCTCGCTCCGGAAGCTCGCCCGCTACGAGGCCGTCGCGCCCGCTCGCTCGATGGAGCTGGTCGCCCGCAGGATCCGCGCCGCCATCGGCCGCCTGGCGCGCACCGGGGATCCCGTGCTCGCCCAGCAGGTGACCCGCCGCGCCGACACTGCGGTGCTGTGCTCGCTGGTCGTCGCGGTCACGTCCTGGCCGCCGGATCCCCGCCTGCCGACCGTGGCGGTGAGCGAGCCGGGCAAGACGAGCGTGCCCGGTTTTCCCCGTTCGGACCTCGATGACCCGTCCGGGCCGTGGCAGCGCGCGCTTCCAGGGGCCGTGGAGCTCGGCGCGGACCTGGACACGTTCTGGGCGCGCGTCGCCGGTGAGGGGCTCCACGTCCCGGTCGCCTGGCTGGGGCACGGCGGCTGGAACGCGCTGTGGCAGCGCTCCGCCCGCTGAGGCTCACGCTGCGGCAGCTCGCTGCCTGGTGAGATGCATGCTGTGGCCGCGCGCTGCCTGCCGAGGCTTCATCGCGGCGGACGCCTTTACATTGTAGATTTCTAGCTGCGGCCCCTTAGGCTGAAAGCCATGGACATCGCCACGGCCGCCAAGCTCTGGGACGCCGACCCGGGCTGGCTGAACACCGCCTCCTACGGCCTCCCCCGCGCCGCGCCTTCGACGAGCTCCAGGCCGTGCTCACCGACTGGCGCCACGGCCGCACCGACTGGAAGCCGTGGGACGCCTCCGTCGGGCGCGCCCGGGCCGCGTTCGCCCGCCTCGTCGGGGCCCCTGCCGCCGAGGTGAGCGTGAGCTCGACGGTGTCGCAGATCATGTCCGTGGTGGCCACCGCGCTGCCGCCCGGCGCCAAGGTCGTGGTGCCGGAGATCGAGTTCACCAGCAACCTGTTCCCCTGGGCGGTGGCGGCCGAGGTCGAGACGGTGCCCGCGGACCGGCTGGCCGAGGCGATCACCCATGACACCGCCGCCGTGGCGTTCAGCCTGGTGCAGTCGGCCACCGGGTACGTGACGCCGCTCGCGGACATCGTCGCCGCCGCCCGGGACCATGACGCGCTGGTCATCGCCGACGCCTCGCAGGCGTGCGGCTGGCTGCCCGTCGACGTCGCGGGCGTGGACGCGCTGGCCTGCGCGGCGTACAAGTGGCTGATGGCGCCGCGCGGAGCGGCGTTCGCCTACCTGTCGCCGCGGCTGCGCGAGCGCATGCGCCCGCTGGCCGCGAACTGGTACGCCGGCGCCGACGAGGGCGGCTCCTACTACGGGCCGCCGCTGCGGCTGGCCGGTGACGCGCGGGCGTTCGACCTGTCGCCGGCCTGGTTCTCGTACGTCGGGGCCGCGCCCGCCATCGAGCTGCTGAACGAGATCGGCGTCGAGCACATCCGCGACCACGACGTCGCCCTGGCCAACCGCTTCCGAGCGGGCCTCGGCCTGCCACCGTCCGACACGGCCATCGTCTCGGTGGACGCGCCCGGCGAGCGGCTGGCGGCGGCCGGGATCCGGGCGGCCGTACGGGCGGGCAGGGTGCGCGCCAGCTTCCATCTCTACACGACGGAGGACGACGTCGATCGCGCACTCGACGCCCTGACCTGACCGAGGCGCCGTCATGACGCGCACCACCCCGACCCTCACCACGACACCAGCTCCCTGACGGCCGGGCCTCGGTGGCGTCATGGGTTCGCCGATGGGGTGCACCTGCTGGCCAACGCCGCCCTGACCGCCCTGCTCATCCCGTTCGGCGTGGCCACGTTCGGCGGGAGCGCCGAGGTGGGTTACCTGCTGTCCGCGCTGGGGCTCGGCTTCCTGCTCGGGGCGCCCGCCAGCCGCCGCCGTGCTGCTCGGGCTGCCGGGGGTGACGGTGCTGGTCGCCGTGCAGACGTACGTGCAGCGCGCCACCCCCGGCCACCTCCTCGGCCGCGTCACCGCCGTGTTCCTCACCGTGGAGGCGGCCGCCACCATGACCGGCGCCTTCGCGGGCCCGGCGCTGAGCGAGCCGGCGGGCCTGTCGGTGGCGCTCAACGCCGCCTGCGCGGTGACGCTCCCGTCGTCGGTGGTCACGCTCTGCCTGCTGCCGGCCTCGTCCCGCCCGCCCGGCTGAGCTGTGTCCCACCCCTCAGGTGAGCGCCGTCCCACCCGTTCAGGCGAGCCCCGCGCCGGACGCCCAGGAGAGCCCCGCGCCGGGCGCTCAGGTGAGCGGGTGCTCGAACCCGCGCTCCGACATACGCCTGGCCACCTCGACCAGGTCCGCCCTGAACTCCTCGACGCGCTCGTCGCCGAAGCGGACGGTGGGCCCGCTCAGCGTGAGCGCGGCAACGGTCGCCTTCGAGCCGCCGGTGACCGGGACGGCCACCGCCGACAGGCCGGGCTCACGCTCGCCGTGGCTGACCGCGTACCCGTCGCGCTCGGCCTGCGCGGCCCACTCCCGCAGCGTCGCCACATGCTCCTCCCCGTACGGCGAGGAGCGCGCCACCCGTTCGAGCAGCCGGTCCGGCGCGTCCTTGAGCAGCACCTTGGAGGACGCGCCCGCCCACAGCGGCAGCTCGTCGCCCACCCGCACCACGTGCCGCAGCGGCTGCGGGCTCTCCTGCTGCGCGATGCACACGCGGTGCACGTCCCGCAGCACGTAGAGGTTGACGGTCTCCCGCTGCCGCGCCCCGAGCTCCCGCATGAGCTGCACGGTCTCCGGCGGCAGCTCCCAGGCGTTGCGGGCCAGGTGGGCCCACCGCCACAGGGCCGGGCCCGCCGCGTACCCCTTCGGCGTGGCCCACAGCAGCCCCATGTGCTCCAGCGTCTGCAGCATCCGCAGGGCGGTCGTCTTGGCCAGCCCGGTCTCCTCCACCACCTCGCGGATCGTCAGCGTCCGCCGGTCCTCGGTGAGCAGCGACAGGATGTCGAACGCCCGCTGCACGCTGCGCACGCCGCCGGCGTCTTCAGCCTGGTTCGAAGGCACGGGATCCTCACTCGTCGGTCGAATGGTTACCTGCCGCTCACCCTCTCATGCGACCGGACCGCATGCGTTCGTCAGCGGAACTGCCGCGTGGGAGCCGTTCCGCGCAAGGGGCGAACCCGTCGCGCGAGCCGGTGGCGCGCGTGCGGCGGTGCGCCGTCAGCTCCGGCGGCCGGGAGCCAGCGCGGCCAGTTCGTCCGCTCGCCGGAGGTCCTTGGGGCGCCCCAGGGCGCGGCGCATCCGTATCAGGTCCTCCCGGGAGACGTAGTGAACTTCCAGGCCGTCCGGGCCCACCGCGGTGATCGCGCGATCGAGGAAGCCCTGGACGCGATGGTCACCCCAGGGGAGCTCCGGGGTGCAGCAGTCGCCGCCGGCGCCGGGCGCGGTGAACTGCACCTTGGGGCGGAGGAAGGAATCGGGGCGGATCGCCACGGGCCTGCCCGCTTCGTCGGCGAGCCGGGCGCCGACGGAGGCGAAGGCCGCCGCCAGGGCCGGGGCGTGCGCCGGGACGCCGTCCCAGAGCAGGTCCAGGTCACCGGTCAGTTCGGTGGACCCGTGCATGATGCCGGCCACCTGCCCGATCACCACAGCCCGGACGCCGTTGTCATGGAGGGCTTCCAGCAGGGGGAACGGGTCGAACCCGAGGGCGCCGTCCGTGCCGATCGTGCCGACGTCGTCGTCGGCGTCCTCGTGGCTCAGGCCGGTGGCCGCCCGGTTCAGGGTCAGTTCGCGGGTGCGTCGGGCGGCGGCGCGGAGCCGTTCCAGCGGTTCGTCGATCATCCGGCTCATGCAACACCAGGACGCGCTCGTGCCGCACTCGAATTTCCCCGCTTGGCATCGATTTCCGCAGGCAGGGCGTGCGGAGGGCCTTAGACGTACGGGATGGGGTTGCGGGTTCGACAGCCCTCGGTCGCACCTGTGACAGCGCACCGTAACCGGTCGCTACGTTCTGTAATCACCCCCACCGGCAAGACCAATCACGGAACACATCGCCCCCTCCACTCACAGAGAGGCACCTTCATGCGTCACTCAGCCCGCATCGCCACCGTCACCCTCGCCGGCGCCTTCGCGCTCGCCGCCGTCGCCGGCCCGGCGTCCGCCAACGTCCCCAGCGGCATCGAAGGCACCATCAGCACGCTCAACGGGAACAGCGTCCTCAACGGAAACCAGGTCCCGGTGTGCATATCCGGGGTCGAGGCGGCCGGCGTCGGGGTCAAGGTACCGGTGGGCTCGAAGGAGTCGTCCGGCTGCGTCCAGCACTGACCCGTCCCTCCGCAGTCCCTGCCCGGGACCGCCCATAAGCCCCGCAGCGCGGCGTTCGTCCTGGTGCTCACGGCCGGCGTCGATGTCCGGCACCACCGGACGCCGCGCTGCGGCCCGACAGCGTGTCCCGGGTCTCCGCTGCGGCGGCATGGAGCCGCGCAGCGGAGATTCCCCTGACAGCCCGTAGCGGTTCTTCAGATGCCGCCACCAGCCGCGGAACCTCCATGCGTCGAACTCCGTGATCGACGACGCACTGCCCGCCTTCATCGGGAAGCAGCACATCCCGGTCGGCCCGACGGTCGGCGCCGGTGGGCCGCCCGCGGTCTCGGCCGGGGTTTGTCGGTGCGGCCGCGTAGGGTTCCGGCATGGCCATGCTCATCGGACGCGAACGACCCGCCGCCATCCTGCGCGGCGAGGTGGAGCGTGCGCTGATCAGCCACGGAGCGCTGGTCCTCGTGACGGGCGAGGCGGGCATCGGCAAGAGCACGCTGGTGGCGAGCGCCGCCCGGGAGGCCGTGCGCGGGGGCGCCAGGCTGCTCACCGGCGCCTGCTGGGAAGGCGAGGGCGCGCCGGGCTACTGGCCGTGGGTGCAGGTGGTCAGGCAGCTCGCCCCCGGGGCCACGCCGCAGAGCCTGGCGGGCGCCGACGGGGAGGCGTTCCAGCTCTACGACGCGGTGACGGGCCTGCTGGTGGACGCCTCGCGGGAGCAGCCGGTGGTGGTCGTCCTCGAAGACCTGCACTGGGCCGACGCGGCGTCGCTGCGGCTGCTGGAGTTCGTGGTGGGGCACGCCTGGTTCGAGCGGCTGCTCGTGATCGGCACCTACCGCGACGCGGAGGTGGACGGAACGCTCAGCCTCCCCCTGGAGGCCAAGGCCACCACCCTGACGCTGACCGGGCTCGACCTCGAAGGCGTGGCGCGGCTGGTGGCCCGTACGACGGGGCTGGTCCCGGAGGCCGGCCTGGTCGCGGAGATCCATCAACGCACGGGCGGCAACCCGTTCTTCGTGGAGCAGACGGCACGCCTGTGGCAGGGCGGCAGCCCGCTGGCCACGATCCCACCGGGAGTGGGCGCGGCGGTCCGGCGGCGGCTGTCGCGGCTGGCGGGCGGCGTTCTGGACGTGCTGCGGATGGCGGCGGTGCTGGGGCGCGAGTTCACCGAGGACAGTCTGGTCACGGCCTTGACCCACACGTCGACACCGGCCCTCGGCATCCGGCCTGGCCCCGCCGCACCAGACCTCGGCATCCGGCCAGGTGACGCCGTAGCTGCGACAGCCGACGCGTCGGCCGGGGGCGCTGCACCTGGGCTCGCCGTCACTCGGCCGAATGGCATCACGGACACCCGCCCGCTTTCCGGCGGCGGCTCCCTACCGGCGCGCCAGGGCGGCGCCGCCCCAGCTTCCCGCGGATCCGTCCGCAAGTCGCTCGACCAGGCCGTGTCGGCCAAGCTCGTCGTCCCGCACGGCGCCGGGCGCTACGCGTTCGTGCACGACCTGGTACGCGAGACCCTCTACGCCGAGCTCGACGAGCCGAGCCGGGCCGCCCTGCACGCGTCCGCCCTGGTGGCGCTCGACACGGCGCTGCCCGCCACCCGCGCCCACCACGCCTACCTGGCCGCCGTACCCGACGCGGCCGATCTGCTCCTGGCCGCGGCCAGGGACGCCGAGGGGCGGATGGCGGACGAGGAGGCCGCGGGCCACTTCCGCCGCGCCCTGGACCTCACGCCCGCCTCCGACCTGCGCCGGCGGGCCACGATCGGGCTCGACCTGGGCGTGGCGCAGCACCGCGCCGGCGACACCGCCGCAGGAGTACGCAGCCTGGAAGCGGCCCTCGTACTCACCCGCCGCCTCGACACCCCCGACCTGCTGGCGATCGCGGCTCTGAAGCTGCACGACCTGTGCTACACCGGTCAGGGCCGCTGGACCGGCTTCGTCCACGAGGCCCACCAGAAGCTGGTGCGTCGCGCCGCTCCCTCCCTGCCCCCGCCGAGCACCCCACGGCCCGATCCGGCCACCGGCGCAAGCCTCGGCCCGGGCGCGGGCACGAGCTTCAGCGCGGGCACGGACCTGCGCACCGGCACAGTACTCACCGGCAAGGGCCCCGGCACGCCCGCAGACGCGGACACGCCCGCAGACGCAGGCACGAACGCGGGTGCAGGCACAAACGCGGACACGGGCACGGGCGCTGGCACGGGCACGGGCACGAATGCGGGCGCGGCCCTCAGCGCAAGCACGGGTGTGGCGGCGGGCGAACGCAAGGGTGGCGGTCCGGAGGTGTCGGCGGGGGCGGTGAGTGGCGAGGATCGGCTGAACGTGGCGGCGCGCGAGTTGACCGAGGTGGCCGCCGACCTGGCCAGGCAGGGCGAGGACGACGAGGCGCTCGGGTACAGCCTCCTGTCCAGGCTGGGCATCATCTGGGCCCCGGGCACCACGGCCGAGCGGCTGGCGATCACCGAGGAGCTGTCGGCGGTGGCCAGGCGCACGGGTGACGATCAGCTCGACCTGACCGCCCGTTCCTGGCGCATCGGAGCCCTGCTGGAGCTGGGTGACCCGCGTTGCCTGGCGGAGCAGCGCGCGTTCACCACCCGGGCGGAGTCCTCGGGGCTGGCGCTGTTCCAGCACGAGGCCGCCGTGCTGGAGGCCGCGTTCGCCACGCTCACCGGCCGCTTCGACGAGGCGGACGGCCACATCGACGCCGCCTACGACCTCGGCGAGCAGCCGGGCATCGGCAGGCGCGACCTGCGCTGGATGCAACGCTGGTCGGCCGCCCTGCTCAGGGGGCGCTTCGACGTGGCCGACACCGTGCTGGCGGAGATGCGGAGCGGGGGCAGCCAGCACTTCCCGCTCTACCAGGCCGTGACGGCGGTGCAGCGG
Source organism: Nonomuraea sp. NPDC050202 (assembly GCF_040656115.1). Lineage (NCBI taxonomy): Bacteria > Bacillati > Actinomycetota > Actinomycetes > Streptosporangiales > Streptosporangiaceae > Nonomuraea > Nonomuraea sp. NPDC050202. The sequence continues at coordinate 42,363 of NZ_JBFALF010000045.1, forward strand.
GGCGGTGGCAGCGAGGCCGCCATGCGGCACCTGGCGCAGATCATGGCTGCGGGCGAGCAGTACCTGCGCTGGATGGCGCCGCTGTGGCTGAGGTTCCAGGCGCAGGCGGCCGCCCGTTCGAAGGATCCCGTGCTCTGCGAGCACGCCCGGGCCGCGATCTCCCCGTACGCCGGCCAGTGGGGCGTCACCGCGACCGTCGCCGTCGAGGGCCCGTACGCCCATTGGGCGGCCGTGCTTGACGCGGCCCAGGAACGCTGGGACGACGCGGTCGCCGGCTTCACCGCGGCCTACCGGGCGGCCGACGTCCTGGGCGCGCGGCCCTGGTCGGTCGAGTCGCGGGCCCGCCTGGCGGAGGTGCTGCAGGCCCGCGGCGACGACGCCTCCGCGCTGATCGAGCAGGTGGAGCGGGAGGCCGCGGAGCTCGGCATGCTGGTACGCCTGCCGAGCTCCGGAGCCGCCGCCTTCCGCTTCGACGGTGAGGTGTGGACCCTGACCTTCGCCGGCCGTACCGTGCACCTGCCCGACTCCAAGGGCCTGGCCGACCTGCGCGTCCTGCTCGCCCGGCCGGGAAGCGACGTGCCGGCGGTCGAGCTGCTCAACCCGCCGGGCGGCGAGGTGGTGATCGCGGCGCGGAGCATGGGCGGCGACGACGTGCTCGACGAGGAGGCCAGAGCGCGTTACCGCAGGCGGCTGGAGCTGCTGGACGAGGAGATCGACCGGGCGGTGGAGCTGGGCGAGGAGCGCCGCGCGGCCGAGTTCGACGCGGAGCGGCAGGCGCTGCTGGACGAGCTGCGTACCGCCGCCGGCCTGGGCGGCCGTCCTCGCCGCCTCGGGGACGAGGCCGAGCGGGCCCGCAAGGCGGTCACCAACCGCATCCGCAACACGCTCCGCCAGCTCGACCAGCGCCACCCTGAGCTGGCCGCCCACCTGCGCGCCTCGGTCTCCACCGGCTCGACCTGCCGCTATCTGCCGGCCTCGGAGGTGCGCTGGTCCACCTGACCGTTCGTGCCGGCCTCGCCGGAGCCGGCGCCGCGCGGCACCTCAGGCGAGGCCGCGCGACACCGGAGGCCGGCGGAGCCGTGGCGAAGGAGGGTCAGCGGAGCTTGGTGAAGAAGGTCGTGACGTCCTCGGCGAAGAGGGCGGGCTGTTCGGCGGCGAAGAAGTGCCCGCCCTTGTCGTATTCGGCCCAGTGCACAATGTTGTGGTCGCGTTCGGCCCAGGAGCGGATCGTGACGTCGCACGCCTTGGACACGAGCACGCCCGTGGGGACGGTGCCCCGGGCAGCGGCGGCCCAGTCACCGGCCCCGGCCCCGGCCCAGTCGCCCGCCTCGCCGGCAGCAGCCCACTCTCCAGAGCCGCCCGCTTCGCCAGCGGCATCCCAGCCCCCGGAGTTCCCCCAATCCGCGGCGCTCATGTTCTCGTAGTAGAACTGCGCCGACGACCCCGCCGTCCCTGTCAGCCAGTAGATGGTCACGTTGGTGAGCATGAGGTCGCGATCGAGCGACTCCTCCGGCAACCCCGCCACGGGCTCGGTCAGCTCCTTGAACTTCTCCATGATCCACGCCAGCTGCCCCACCGGCGAGTCGTGCAGCCCGTACGACACCGTCTGCGGCCGCTTGGACTGCGTCTGGAGGTACCCGTCGTTCATGTTCTCCATGGCCGACCAGCGCCGCCGCTCCTCATCCGACAGCCCGTCCATCTCCCCGTCCTGGCCGATCGGGAAGGTGAGTGCCGCGTTGAGGTGGATGCCGACGACGCGGTCGGGGGCGTGCTTACCCATCTCGGGCGCGATGAAGGCGCCGGCGTCCCCGCCCTGCACGCCGTAGCGGGTGTAGCCGAGCCTGGCCATCAGTTCCGTGAACGCCCGGGCGGAGCGGGCGGCGTCCCAGCCGGTCGCGGAGAGCGGGGCGGAGAAGCCGAAGCCGGGCAGTGACGGGATGACCAGGTGGAAGTCGCGCGAGAGCGGCTCGATGACGTCCAGGAACTCCACGAACGTGCCCGGCCACCCGTGCAGCAGCATGAGCGGCAGCGCGTCGGCCCGGCCGGAGCGGACGTGCACGAAGTGCAGGCGCTGGCCGTCGATCGTGGTGATGTGGTGCGGCAGCTCGTTGAGCCTGGCCTCGTGCGCGCGCCAGTCGTAGCCGGTGCGCCAGTACTCGGCCAGCTCCCTGAGGTAGCCCGCGGGGACCCCGCGCTCCCAGCCGGTGCCGGGAAGCTGGTCCTGCCAGCGGGTCATGGCCAGGCGGGCACGCAGGTCGTCCAGGTCCTGCTGCGGAATCTCGATCCGGAACGAGTGAATTGTCATGATATTTCCTCTCCTAAGCTCTTAAATGCGGAATGCGGCGGCGTGCTCGGCGGCCCACCGCGCGAACGTGCGCCCGGAGCGGCCCGTGACCCGTTCCACGGTCGGCAGCACGACGGAGGCGGCCTCCGGCTGGTTGGCGCCGAGCTGGACCCCGAACTCGATCAGGTCGTCCCCCATCCCCGCCGCCCGCATGGAGGCGCGGTACTCCTCCTCGGTCAGCTCCTCGAACCGGATCTCCCGCCCGGTGGCCGCGCCGATCAGCCGCACCCGCTCCTCCGGCGTCAGCGCCTCGGGCCCGGTCAGCATGTACGTCTCCCCCGCGTGCCCCTCCTCGACCAGCGCCGCCACGGCCACGGCGGCGATGTCGGCCTCGTGCACGACGGCGCCGGGATGGTTGCCGAAGACCCGCGCCACGCCCTCCTCCCGGATGGATTCGGCCCAGTCGAAGGCGTTGGCCATGAACTCGACGCACAGCAACTGCGTCCACCCCAGGTCACCGGCTCGCAGTGCCTCCTCGACCGAGGTCTCGTCGAAGCTGCTCAGCACGCTGACGCGCGTCACGCCCGCCTTCACCGCCAGCTCGACCAGCTCGCGCCCGTTCTCGAGCGGCGCGTAGTCATCGCCCCCGAACGTGATCAGGTGCAGCCCTGTCACGCCCTCCAGCGCCGGGGCCAGCGTCTCGGGCGAGGTCAGATCGCCGCAGGCCACCTCGACATCGCCGGGGAACGCGGCCTTGCCGGGGTTCCTGGTCAGCGCCCGTACGCGCGCGCCCCGCTCGACGAGTTGCCCCACGATGCGGCGCCCGACAGTACCCGTGGCGCCGGTCACGAGAATCGTCATCCGTGTTCTCCTGTCCGATGGTGTTCTCCTCTGTCGAACAGGAGGCGCTACACGCGAAATAGCACCCGCTAGACGGCGGAAACGCGGTGGAAACGCGGCGGGCGGTTGCATCGTGCCCACCCTGTGAAGATCCCGAGGAGAAGAGGCATCCATGACCGGACACGAGCCCCGGCCGTCCAGGCGGACCGCGCTCGGCCTGCTCGGAGCCGTCCCCCTGACCGCGAGCGGCGTGCTGGCCGCCTCCGGCGTCGCCGAGGCCGCGGCCGGCAGCTCCGGCAGGATCCCCGCCGACCTGCGCCCGGGCGGCGCCTTCGACCGCTATATCAAGGATCTGGCCGAGCGTGACCAGTTCTCCGGGACGGTGCTGCTGGCGCACCGCGGCCGGCACGTGCTGGCCCGCGCGTACGGCATGGCCGACAAGGGCAGGCGCATCCCCAACGAGATCGACACCATCTACGCCATGGCCTCGGCCTCCAAGCCCTTCACCGGCCTGGCCGTGGTGCAGCTCGCCGAGCAGAGGAAGCTCAGGTTCTACGACAAGGTCGGCGACCACCTGGACGGCTTCCCGGCGGAGATCGCCGGGCACGTCACCGTGCACCAGATGCTCACGCACACGTCCGGGATGACCGACCCCACCAACGACAGGCCGGAGCCGCACGTCTTCACCAGCATCGAGGAGCGGAACCGGGACATCGCCGCCCGCGCCAGGTCACAGAAGCTGCGCTTCACTCCCGGCACGAGCAAGGAGTACTCGAGCATGGGGTACGAGGTGCTCGGGGAGCTGGTGGCCGCGGTGTCGGGGCAGCCGTTCCACGAGTACGTCCGCGAGCACGTCTTCGAGCGGGCGGGCATGGTGGACTCCGCCTATTACACCAGGACCGAGTGGCTGGCCCGCGAGCGCATCGCGCACCCGTACATGCTGCAGGAGGACGGTTCGCGCGTCGACGGCGTGCGCCATCTGGACAAGGGCGGCGCCGGCGGGGTGAAGGGCAGCAACTCGGCGCGCGCGTTCATCGGGTCCGGCGGCGGGAACGGCTTCACCACCGCCCCCGACCTGGTGCGGTTCGCGCTCGCGCTGCAGCGCGACGAGCTGCTCAAGCGCGCCTACACCGAGCTGTACGTGAACGCGAAGGTCTCGGGCCCGCCCCTGCGGCAAGGCGGCCCGGCGGATCCGCGCCGCGGGGAGGCGTTCCACGCGTACGGGCCGACCGCGTCCATCTTCAACGACCGGCGCTACATCTCCCACGGCGGCGGCATCGCGGGCGGCTCGACGAACTGGAGCATCTACCTCGACATCGACTGGGTCGCGGTCGTCCTGTGCAACTACGACCTGCAGATCGAGCCGATCATCGAGGCGGAGCGCAGCCGGATCACGGCGTGAGCGGCTGCCCGCCGCCCGTCAGATAGTGCTGCACCACCGGCCCGATGTCGCGGGCGAGCGTGTCGACGTCGGCGTCCACCATGGGCGGGAACCGCAGCACGTACCGGGTCAGTGCCAGGCCGAGGAGCTGGGTGGAGGTGAGCGCGGCGCGGTGCTCGGCGTCGGGCGCCCCCGTCAGGCGGGCCACGAGCGCGGTGATCTGCGTGGCGAACACCTCACGCATCCGCTCGGCGGCCATCGGGTTCGTGCTGGCCGAGCGCAGCAGCAGGATCAGCACGTCGTCGGCCTGCTCACCTTCCCAGCGGGACAGGAAGTGCCGCACGACCAGCTCGCCCAGCCGCTCGCGCGGCGGCTGGGCGAGCCTGTCGAGCCGCAGGTCCACGTCCACGGCCGCGTTGAACAGCCCGGCCTTGCTGCCGTAGTAGCGCATGACCATCGACGGGTCCACGCCGACCAGCGAGGCGACCGCCCGGATCGTCATCGCCTCGTAGCCGCGCTCGACGAGCAGCTTCCTGGCGGCCGAGAGGATGGCGTTCCGGGTGGCTGCCGATCTCTCGGTGAAAGCCATGACAACGAGTGTAGGCCAACATGCGTACGACTCAGGCCGGTCAGCGGTGCTTGGCCGTCCATTCCGCGATGGCCTCGGCGATGACCAGGGGCTGGTCCTCCGGGGTGTGATGGCCCGCGACCTCCTCGCGCTCCACGATCTCGAGGGAGGCGATGGTGTCGCGGCACCAGGCGATGGTCTCGCGCGTCCACATGGAGCCGGGGCCGGGGCGGAAGCCGATCAGCAGCTTCGGCACCTCGGCGCTGGTGGCCAGCCACCGGCCGAACGCCTCGATCCTGGCCACCACGCCGGCGGGCTCGCCGTCCAGCGGCATCGAGCGGGCCCAGCGCAGCAGCGGCAGCCGGCTCTCCCTCGTCGGGTACGGCCGCAGGTACGCCTGGGTGTCCTCGTCGGCCATCGGCGTGACGACGCTGCCCGGCAGGCCGCGCAGGAAGGCGTTGTCGTCGAGCAGCATGGTCTCCCCGACGCCCTCCGTCTTGATCGACCGGAACAGCGGCTGGCCGCCTTCGGGGAACTCCTCCCAGGTCATCGGCTTGACGATGGCCTCGGTGAAGGCGATCCCGCGGACCCGCCCCGGGTGGCGGGCGGCCCAGTCGAAGGCGAGGGCGCCGCCCCAGTCGTGGCCGACGAGGAGCACGTCGTCCAGGTCGAGGGCGTCGAACCAGGCGTCCAGGTAGCGGGCCTGGTCGTCGTAGGTGTAGTCGATGGCGGGCTTGCCCGACTCGCCCATCCCGATCAGGTCGGGGGCCAGGCGGCGGCCCTGGCCGACGGCGGGCATGACGTGGCGCCACAGGTGGGAGGAGGTCGGGTTGCCGTGCAGGAAGACGATCGGCGCGCCGGAGCCGAGCTCACGGTGGGACATGGTGGAGTCGAGTACGTGCTGGATGGGCATGGCAGGGTCCTTTCAGAGGTTCAGGTGCAGGAAGCGGTCCACCGCGATCTCGATCACGACCCGGCCCGGCGGGCCGGGCGGCGGTGACAGGTAACGCCGGGTGTAGCGGCGGGCGGCCTCGGCGATCCGGCGCGGGTCGTGCGACACCGTGGCCGGGCCTTCCAGGGTGATCCAGCGGAACCCGGCGACCTGGCAGAGCGCAACCCGGCCGTCGCCCGGGGCGCCGGCCAGGTTGCGGGCCTTGCGGGAGGTGGCGACGGTCAGCACGCGGGCGAGGCCCGCCTCCCGGTCCCAGGTGAAGCGCACGGGCGCCACGTGCGGGGATCCGTCGGGCCGCAGCGTGGTCAGGGTCGCCACGGCCGGCTCGGCCAGGAACTCCTCCACCGCACGCGGCGGGCGGCCGCTCACGCCACCGCCCCGTCCGTGCGGCGGGACACGCCGGAGCCGGACGCGCGATCGCACGCGCCCGAGCCGATCGCCAGATCGCACGTCACCGAGCCGGACGCCCGGCCGAGCACCTGCGAGCCGGACGCCCTGGCGGGCGTCGTGGCCACCCGGGCGTCGGACCGATGGGCAGGTGCTCCGGCCGCCTGGAGGCGGGGCGGACGCGCGAGCGTCCTGGCCGGCTGGACTGTGGACGGACGGGTGAGCGGCCCCGTCATCGGAAGGCCGCGATGTTGCGGGTGGCCCAGGCGGCGAAGGTGCCCGGGACGCGGTCCAGGCCCTGGCCGCGGGGAGACCGCGGTGACCCGCTCCCCTGCCGTGGCGAGCAGCCGGACCAGCTCGCCTCCGACGTCCCCGGTGGCACCGGTGACAACGTACATGGATGCACTTCCCAGAAGTTAGTTAGTTGACTGACTCAGTCCCGAGAACATAGCGGGCATCGAGCGGCTTTGTCTATAGTTAGTCAGGTGACTGACTCAACACGGGCGGGAAAGCGGGAGCGGCTGGCCGGCGCCGCCGTACGAGTGCTCCATGAGCAGGGCGTCGAGAAGACCACCCTGGCCGACATCGCACGCGCGGCCGACGTGCCCGTGGGCAACGTCTACTACTACTTCAAGACCAAGGACCAGCTCATCGAGGCGGCCATCGAGGAGCACGGCCACCACCTCGGCGCCATGGTCGAGGCCCTGGAACGGCTCGGCACGCCGCAGGAGCGGCTCAAGGCGCTCATCCAGGGGTGGATCGGGGAGAGCGACCTCACCGCCCGGTACGGCTGCCCGACCGGCACCCTCGCCGCCGAGCTGGACAAGCGCGACGACGGCCTCGACCGGGCCGTCGCCAAGGTCATGGGGCGGCTCCTCGACTGGGTGGAGGGCCAGTTCGCGGCCATGGGGCGGGCCGACGCGCGGGAGCTGGCCGTCGCGCTGTTCGCCGCGTACCAGGGGGTCGCGCTGCTGACCAACACCTTCCGCGACCCCGGCCTCATGGAGATGGAGGGCCGGCGGCTGGAGCGCTGGATCGACTCGCTCACCCTCGCCTGATTCCGCCGCCCGGCCACCGGGACGTTCCCCGCGTGACAACGCGATGAAGCCGGCCTGAAGCCCGCGCCCCGTAGTCTCGCGTCCCGGGCCGGAACCCGCCGCCGCGGCGGCGCCCACGGCCCGCGCGCACGGCCCGCTTCACGGGGGTCTCCCACGCGCGGGGGCGGGAGACCCCACCGGCGGAAAAACCGCTCGTGTACGCAGAGTTATCGCTCCTACACTGTCCATTACTGGCACGGTGGTTTGCGGGCGGAGGGCCCCGGTCGGGAGAGGCAGGGTCTGCGGCGATGGGCATGGAGCTGGAAGGGGCCGAGGACATCGCGGTCGCCGGGGCGGAGCCGCCCCGCGGCCTGGAGTCGGTGACCCGTCACGAGGAGTTGGTGCGGCTGCTGGCGGAGCAGTTCGCGCGGGCCGACGTGTCGCTGCGGGAGCTGCAGGCGCGGGCCGACCGGGCGGGCGGCACCCGGCTGCCGCGCGCCACCTGCGCCGACATGCTGGCCGGGCGGCGGTTTCCGAAGAAGGCGGTGATGGTGGCGTTCCTGCGCGGGTGCCGGGTTCCCGAGCAGCGGCTTCCCGCGTGGGAGCAGGCGTGGGAGCGGGTACGGGTGGCCCGGCTCGCGACCATGGCGGCACGAGCGCAGGCGGAAGCCCAGGCGCAGCTCAGCGCCCTCGCCACCGCCACCCCACCCCGCCCGGCCACCCCTGCCGAGGCCGCCCCGCCCCGACCGGCCCCGCCCGCCGGGGCCGTCCCACCCCGGCCGCCCGCGCCCACCGAGGCTGCATCGGCCCAGCCGGACGCGCCGGCCGCAACGCCCCAGCCCGATGCGCCGGCCGCAACGCCCCAGCCGGACGCGCCGGCCGCAACTATCCAGGCGGATGCGCCAGCCGCAACGCCCCAGCCCGATGCGTCGGTCGCAACGATCCAGGCGGACACACCCGCCGCACCGCCCTGGGCGGAAGCGCCCGCCGTATGGACGCCGGACCGCTTCCAGACGTACGACGCGACGATGCCGGGCGGGCCGCCGGCAGGCGCGGGAACGACGCCGGAGGGGCCCGGCGTGCCGCCCGCCGTGATGCCGCCGCAGCCGGAGGCCCCGGCAGCGGGCGAGCAAGCGCAGGCGAAGACGGCCGGGCAAGCGCAGGAGAAGGCGCCCAGGCAAGCGCAGGAGAAGGTGGCCGGGCGAGCGCCGCGGAAGGCGGCCGCCCATCCCGGTCCGGAGGGGAACGGGCAGGAGCGGAACCGGTGGCGGTCGTTCGCGGTCGCCGTTCTCGCCTCGCTCACCGCCGCCGCGCTCGGGCTCCTGGTGGGCATGTGGGTGTCGCAGCCGGCCGCGTCCCACCCGCCGGGCCGCTTCGTCGTGGACGACGGCCGCGCGTTCGGCCCCGGTGGTTCGAGCCGGTTCACCGTGACCGTCGATCCGGCCAACACCGGGGTGCGGCTGATCCGCCGCCTCGACGCCGGCATCGGCAGGCAGCGTGCCGCCATCACGGTGAACGGTGTCCCCGCGGGCACCTGGCAGCCGCTGCCCGTGCAGCAGGCGTTCCGGTGGCAGGACCAGAGCGTGGACCTGCCGCCGGCGGTGAGCGCGGGCCGGCGCTCGCTGGCCGTCGTCAACACGTTCGTCTCGTCGGACCAGGACTTCAACGAGTTCCGGTACGTCGTCGAGCAGCGGCTCGACGGCGTCTGGGAGACCGCCGACACCCTCGACGTCGGCCCCCAGCACCTGGAGAGCGAGGCCGCCCACGGCTACGAGATCACCGGGCCTCAGACGTTCGCCGGGGTGCAGGAATTCGCCTATCCACCGTCGGAAAGGGACAGCTGACGCCGCCCGGCGAGGGCGCGGCCACTCAACCTTGGCGAGGGCGGGCGGCCGCTCGACGCTGGCGAGGGCGGGCGGCCGCTCGCAGCGCGAGCTCCGCCGCGAGGGGCGCTTCGACCCGGCCGGCCGGGCGAACGGGGGTCCACCGATCGGTGGATATCGGGACGGGCCTGCGCCGAAGATCCTCGATGCATGACAGTCATCGAGATCAGCGACCTGCGCAAGAGCTACCAGGGCCGTCAGGCCGTGAACGGCGTCTCGCTCACGGTGGAGCGTGGCGAGATCTTCGGGCTCGCCGGCCCCAACGGCGCGGGGAAGACGTCGATCGTGGAGTGCGTGTCGGGGCTGCGGCGTCCCGACGGCGGCACCGTACGGGTGCTGGGACTGGACCCGCACGGCGGCGACCGGCGCGCGCTCCAGCAGCGCATCGGCACGCAGCTGCAGGTGGCGGCGCTGCCTGACGCGATCAAGGTCGGCGAGGCGCTGCGCATGTACGCCTCCTTCTACGACGAGCCCGCCGACTGGCGGGCGCTCATGGACGAATGGGGCCTGACCGGCAGGAAGGGCAGCCGGTACGCGGGGCTGTCCGGCGGCTGGAAGCAGCGGCTGTTCATCGCCCTGGCGCTGGTGGGCAACCCCGAGGTGGTCCTGCTCGACGAGCTGACCACGGGCCTGGACCCCGACGCCCGCCGGACCACCTGGGGTCTGGTGCGCGCCATGCGCGACCGCGGCGTGACCGTCGTCATGGTCACGCACTTCATGGACGAGGCGGAAGCGCTCTGCGACCGCGTCGCGATCATCGACGGCGGCCGCGTGACCGCCGAGGGCACTCCCCGCGAGCTGATCGGCCAGGCCGGCGCGGGCTCGCTCGAGGACGCCTACTTCGCTCTCACCGGAAGGAACTGACCATGAAGGGTTTCGGGAACGTCGTCGCCGTCGAGCTCAAGCTCGGCCTGCGCGACCCCATGTCGGCCTTCTTCGCACTGGCCTTCCCGCTGATCATGTTGTGGGTCAAGCTGCGCGGCGGGAACAGGCCGCTGTCCAGCGGGGTGCCGACGGTGGACGCCACCGTCCCCATGCTGGCCGCCTTCGTCATCGGGCTGGCCGCCCTGGTGATCCTGCCCGCCACGCTGGCCGGGTACAGGGAGCGCGGCGTGCTGCGGCGGCTGCGCGCCACCCCGGCAGCGCCGGGCATGCTGTTCGGCGCGCAGTGGATCGCCCACATGCTGCTGGCGGTGGCAGGAACGGCCCTGATCGTGCTCGTCGGCGCCTTGGGGTACGGGCTGTCGGCCCCCGCGAACCTGGCCGGCGTGCTCCTGGCCTGGCTGCTCGGCGCGCTGAGCCTGGGCGCCATCGGCCTCCTGGTGGGCGCGCTCGTGCCCAGCGGGCGGGCGGCGACCGTGATCGGGCTCGGGCTGTTCTTCCCCATGGTGTTCCTGTCCGGGGCCGTCATCCCGCGCGAGACGATGTCGGGCTCCATGCGCGCGATCGGCGACCTGATGCCGATGGCGCCGGCGGTGCAGGCGATCCGCGACGGCTGGGCGGGCGCTCCTGCCTCGGCGGCTACGCTGGGAATCATGGTCGCGATCGCGGCGGTGGCGGGTGGCATCGCGCTGAGGGCGTACCGGTGGTGACGCTCGGGCGCTGGGACCGGGTCCTGGCGGCGCTGCCGTACCTGCTCGTCCTGCTTCCCGCGCTCTTCTCCCTGCTGCGGGAGTGGCGGGCGGAGGTCCTGGCCCTGGCGCTGTTCGTGGCGGCCTGGCACTGGCTGGTCGTGACCGCGCACCCCGGCTGGGCCGCCCGCCGCTGGGTGGTGATCGTCTACTTCGCCGTCCTGCTCGCCGCCGTCGCGGCGCTGGTCAGGATCGACACGGTGTTCACGGTGACGGGCGTGGGGACGTTCCTGCAGTGCTTCGCCCTGCTGCCGGGCCTGTGGGCGTACGCCGGGGTGGCGGTGACGGTCGGCGTGATCGTCGCCGCCCGTCCCGCCGACGGCCGGACCCCCGTGGAGCTGCTCGCCTCCTTCGTCGTGGGCGTGCTGATCTCCTGCATGGCCGGCCTGCTCTTCCAGACCGTCTCCGAGCAGAACGAGCGGCTCAGGCAGACCACCGCCGAGCTGGCCGCGCTCGCGGAGGAGAACGCCGGCCTGCAGGCCCAGCTCCTGATGCAGGCCCGCGAGGCCGGCGTGCTCGGCGAGCGCCAGCGGATGGCCAGGGAGATCCACGACACCATCGCGCAGGGCCTGACCGCGATCCTCACCCAGCTCGAAGCCCTCGGCGACGTGCCGGGGGCCGGTGAACGGCTGGCGACCGTACGGGCCCTGGCCAGGGAGAGCCTGACCGAGGCGCGCCGCTCGGTGCACGCGCTGCGGCCCGTGCCGCTGGAGGACGCCCCGGGGTTCGCCGCCGCCCTGGGCGAGGTGGCCGAGCGGTGGTCGCGGATCTCCGGCGTGCCCGCCGCCGTGTCCGTGACCGGCGACGCCCGGCCGCTGCACGCCGAGGTGGAGACCACGTTGTTACGGGTGGCGCAGGAGGCGCTGGCCAACGTCGCCAAGCACGCCTCGGCCGGCCGGGTGGTCCTGACGTTGTCGTACATGGACGACGTGGTCGCCCTGGACGTCCGTGACGACGGGGCCGGCTTCGTCCACGAGCCCGGGCGGTCGAGCGGCTTCGGGCTCATCGGGATGCGCCAGCGCGTGATCCGCCTGGCCGGCAGCTTCGAGATCGAGACCTCCCCTGGCCAGGGCACCGGGATCTCCGCCACCGTTCCCGCCATTCCCGCCGCTGCGAGGTCGTAAGCCATGCCGATTCGCCTGATCATCGTGGACGACCATCCGATCGTCCGCGACGGCCTGCGCGGGATCTTCGACACCGGCGACTTCGAGGTCGTGGGCGAGGCGGCCGACGGGCCCGAGGCTCTGGCGGTGGCCCTGCGCACCGAGCCCGACGTGGTGCTCCTGGACCTGCGCATGCCGGGGATGAGCGGGGTCGAGGTCATCCGGCGCCTGCGCGAGCGGCAGCCCGGCGTGCGGGTGCTGGTCGTGACCACGTTCGACGACGACGCCGACGTGGTGCCCGCGATCGAGCAGGGGGCCACCGGCTACCTGCTCAAGGACACGCCGCGCGACGAGCTGCGGCGGGCGGTGCTGGCCGCGGCCCGCGGCGAGACGGTCCTGTCGCCCACGGTGGCCGGCGTGCTGACCCAGAAGGCCCGCGAGACCCCGCGCCGGACGTTGAGCCCCCGGGAGGCGGAGGTGCTGGCCCTCATCGCCAGGGGGGCGACGAACCGGGAGATCGCCGGGCGGCTGTTCATCACGGAGGCGACGGTGAAGACGCATCTGCTGCACGTCTTCGCCAAGCTGGGGGTGAAGGACCGGGCGGCGGCGGTGGCGGCGGCGTACGAGAGCGGCCTGCTCAAGCCGGCCTCCCAGGGCTGACAAGGCCCCCCACCTGCACGGAAATCTCCGCATGATTACTCTGAGTGACGGGCATAACACTTCTCGTCCCGAAGAGGGGCTACCTGATCGGAAATATGCCCACATGTCGGGAGAAGTGGAGACATCGGCGATGCGGAACAGCGGCACCATTCTCATCAGCACCTGCACCGTGGGGCTGCTCCTGGCCGCCGGATGCACCTCGGCCCCCTCCACCAGCCCGCCGGAGAAGCAGCAGGTGCAGGTCCCGCCGCCCAAGCTGGCGATCACGCCGGTCGACGGGGCGAAGAAGGTGCCGCCGGACATCGGGATCGGCGTCAGGGTCGCCGACGGCAAGGTCACCGCGCTGGTCGTCGCCGACGCCAAGGGACGCGAGGTCAGCGGAAGCCTGGGCGCGGACGGGACGTGGCGGCCCCGGTGGCCGTTGAAGCCGTCGACGGCGTACACGGTGCGGGCGCAGGCCACCGGCGCCGACGGCAGGCAGGTGGTCACGAGGCAGGCCTCGTTCACCACGCTGAAGCCGAAGCAGGTGCTGGAGACCGGCATGTCGCCGCTGGACGGCGAGAAGGTCGGCGTCGGCATGCCGATCCAGCTCCTGCTGTCGAAGCCGGTGACCGCACAGGAGGACCGGGCCGCGGTCGAGCGGTCGCTGACCGTTCACATGTCGAAGCCGGTCGAGGGCGCCTGGAGCTGGGTGAGCGACCGGGAGGTGCAGTTCCGGCCGCGCGAGTACTGGCCGGCCGGCGAGCGGGTCACGGTGGTCGCCCACCTGGCCGGCCTGCGGATCGGGCGGAGCGTCTGGGGCGCCAAGGACCGTACCGTGACGTTCACCGTCGGCCAGGAGCACATCACCACGATCCGCAACAAGGCCCACCGGGCGATCGTGCGCAAGAACGGCCGGGTCGTCAGGACCATCCCGGTCAGCCTGGGCAAGCCGGGCTTCGAGAGCTACTCCGGCACCATGATCGCCCAGGAGAAGGCGGCCGACTTCCTCATGGACTCGGCCACCGTCGGCATGCCGGGCGAGTACCTCCATCACACCAAGTGGAACGTCCGGATGACCTACAGCGGCATGTTCTTCCACGCCGCACCGTGGTCGACGGGCGCGCAGGGCCGCCGCAACGTCAGCCACGGATGCGTGAACGCCAGCATGGCCAACGCCCGCTGGTTCTACAACTTCACCCAGCGGGGCGACATCATCGAGGTCACGGGGACCTCACGCAAGCTCAGGTTCGGCAACGGGCCGACGCCCTGGGCCAAGACGTGGCAGGAGTGGCTGGCGGGCAGCGCCCTCGGCACCTCGACCGACGCCTGACCCCTCTGGCACTGGGGCGGGGTCCGGTCCCCTCGCCCGACCGTCCGGAAGCCGCACCGAGCCGTGCGCCGGCACGCCATGCCGGGGGTCAGGAGCGGACACAGCCCGTGGCGTCGAATTCGGCCTCCAGCGGCGCGTAGGTCACGCGTCGGCACACGTAGCTGCCGGCGGCCTCTCCCGACCAGACGAGCACGGGCACGTCGTAGCTGCCCGACCCCGAGCAGCCGGTGCTGGACAGGGAGTAAGCGCCGCCCGCCTGGACGGCTGTGGCCGTGAGGCACAGATACCCGGGCGCCGCGTGGGCGGGCGACGGCAGGACGGCCGCGGTCAGGAACGCCGCAGCGGAGACGGCGGCAATGCGTTCGGCGAACATGCCTCGAACCTAGGAGCCCGTCGCGGGGCCGCCTAGACGCGGGCGTCACCGGGGGATGTGCGTTTCTCACACGTGAAGGGGCCTTCGCACAGGCCCAGCGGCGGCCCGGGCTGCCGGTCACGGGGCAGCGGGCCGCCGCCGGTCGTCGCGCGCCGCGCCCGAGTAGACCGCCGCCGGTCGTCGCGCGCCGCGCCCGAGTGGACCGCCGCCGCTCTCTACGCGGCGCCCAAGTGGAGCCGCGCTCCCCCGCGCGGCACTTTCCCGCATCGCCGTCAGCGGGCCGTCCGCGTCGTCGAGAGCGGTGGCGGCGCCGCTCAGGAACGAGGGCCGGTGCCCAGGACGGCGAACAGGCCCCGCGCCCGGGTGCCGTCCGGCAGGCTCCAGGAGCCGGCGACGTGGCCGGTCGCTTCCGGCGGGAGGGCAGGCGCGCCGTCCTCGGCGGGACGCAGGACCCGGTGCAGCCGCAGGGCCGCACCCTCCGGCGCGGGCAGTTCGGTGCCCTCACGGTTGTCGATGGCGGCGGAGAAACCCGTCGGAGCGGGCCCGGCGCAGGAGCGGGTGACGTCCAGGTCGGGGATGTCGCTGGTGTTCTGGTCCTGGGCCTGGACGCGGCCCTCGATCAGGGCCACCAGCTCGGCGACCAGCACCGGGTCGTGGCAGCCGTCGTAGGCCCAGCGCCGCCCCAGCACGCCGTGCTCCATGGTGCCGACGAGGGCGTGCTCGGCCCCGTCGAGCGGGGCGCCCCGGTAGGTGAGCGGCACCAGGTAGGAGATCGGCTCGCCGCCGGAGGTGTCCGTGACGACCATGAACTCGATCCCGACCTCGCCCGCGGGATCGTCCAGCCGGAAGCCGCCGGCCTTGGCCAGTGCCGGCCCGCCCGCGCCGCCGTGGTACCACGGCCGGGAGGGGAGCCAGGAGGTGAGCAGTTCCAGCTTGGTCGGCTTGAGGAACGTGTGGTGGATGACGGCCATGCCGAAGGTTCTCTTCCGTTGAGCGCTTACGATCTTCACATCTTCGCATCCGCCCGAATGGACAGGCGCAGAAGGGCGGCGTCACCTGCGGCCATCGCGCCGAGCAGGGCGGTGCCACGCTGCCGGAGCAGGCGCAGGGCGAGCCCGGGGATCACGCCCAGGACGGCGGCGGCCACGACGACGGCGACGAGGGCGGTCGCCCACCACGGACCGCCGATGACGCCGGGCAGTGCTGCGGCGAGCAGGGTCACCGGGAAGACCGTCATCTGGCCGCCGGTCGGATCGCCCGCCTGCTGGCCGGGGTAGACGCGATCGCGGGCGTCGGCGCCCACGGCCGGCATCAGGAGCGCGAGCAGCGGCGCCGTGGCGCATCCGGTCGCGGCCGCGGCGACGGCGCCGCCGATGGCGGCCTGCCCCACGGGCGAACCTGTCGCGATCTGCAGGGCGACGGCCAGCACGACGGACGGCACGCCGAACAGCAGCGCCCAAGCCGCCATGCGTCCGCGTACATCGGCCTTGAGCGCGCCCGGCGTGGTGAGCAGCTGCCACAGGGCGGTGCCGTCCAGGGCGTAGGTGTTGATCGCGGCCATCGCCCCGAACACGGCGGCGGCGGGCCCCACCAGGGGCACCGCCCAGCTCCAGCCGGTGGACGCGATGATGGCCGCCATCAGCAGCGGCGTCAGCCAGGCGGTACGCAGCTCCACACCGCGCGCCGGATCCCGTAGCCAGGTGGCCAGCTCCCGCGCGACGACCGCGGACACCTGCGGGGTCGCGAACGGCACGGCCGGCCCGCCTCGTGACACGGCGGGCCGTCGCGGGCTCGCCCGGCGAGGCGGCCGGCGCAGGGCGCGAGCCGTCAGCGCGATCCAGCCCGCCTGCAGCCCGGCGCCCACGGCCAGCAACGCCGCGAGCGCCAGGGCGACCGCACCGAACTGCGCCCCGTCGCGGGCGGCCGCCACCGCGCCGTACCCCCATCCGGTGGGCAGGGCGGCGAGTACGTCGATCACCGGGCCGGGCAGCCGCCCCAGCGTGGGAACGACCACGGCGGTGTTCCCCTCGCCGAGACGCGGCAGCAGCCAGGCCGCGACCGGCACCCAGCCGGCGAACGACAGCGCGAGCATGATCGCGGTCTGCACGGCGGCCAGCGTCATCCCCGCCCTCGTCTGCAACAGCCGGCCCGCCAGCGCCGCCACCGTCTTGCCCGCCCAGACGAGCAGGTACAGCTGCGCCGGCACCGCGGCCGCGGCGACCGCGACCGCCGCCGGGCCACCGGGCACGGCCAGCACCACCAGGGACGACAGGCACGCCAGCGTGATCAGCGGGCCGACGCCCAGCAGCTCCGTCCACGACAGGGCCCGTGCCAGCCGCCACGGCCTGATCGGGTAGCCGCGCAGCCACTCGCGCGAGATGACGGACGGATCGTGACGGGGCTGCGCCAGCGGCCCGAACAGCCACATGCCGCCCCACCCGGTGATCGCGACCACGATCCAGCCCTCGTGGATCACGCCACGGCCGGCCAGGAACGCACCGGCGATCACCAGGGCCGCCAGGACCAGCCCGGCCACCAGGCCGAAGCCGCGCTCGTTGTGCGGGCCGTTGCGGAACAGGCGCAGCTTGAGCGCGAACAGCGTGCGGGTCATGCCAGCCACTCCAGCGGGCGCACCGGGTCGGCGCCCACGAGCTCGACGAACCGCTCGTGCAGCGTCGTCCCGGCCGCCACCTCGGCGACCGGCCCCTCGGCCAGCACCCGCCCGCCGGCCACCACCGCCACCCGGCGGCAGTTGCGCTCGACGAAGTCCATGATGTGGCTGGACAGCAGCACGGTGCCGCCGGCGTCGACGTACTGCTTGAGCACCAGCTCGATGGAGTGGGCCGAGATCGGGTCGATCGCCTCGAACGGCTCGTCCAGCACCAGCACCCGGGGCCGGTGCAGCAGCGCCAGCGCCAGATTGATCTTCTTGCGCATGCCGGTGGAGTACTCCACGATCAGCGTGCGCGGGACCGCGTCCAGCCCCAGGACCTCCAGCAGGTCACGGGCGCGGGCCTGCCATCCGTCGCCCAGCCCGCGCAACCCGGCGCTGTAGCGCAGGACCTCGGTGGCGGTCAGCCGCTCGGGCAGCGACAGCCCGTCCATCATGACGCCGAGCTGGGCCAGCGCGGCCTCCCTCTGGGTACGCAGGTCGTGGCCGGCGATCCTGATGGAGCCGGACGTCGGCTCGCGCAGCCCGCACACCGCCATCAAGGTGGTGGTCTTGCCGGCGCCGTTGGGGCCGACGACGCCGTAGAACATCCCCGCCGGGATGCTCAGGCCGAGCCGGTCGACGGCGAGGACGTCGCCGAAACGCTGGGTGAGGTCCGCCACCTCGATGGCAGGCACGGAGAGATCGAACACGGCGGTCATTCTGGGCAGGTTTCGCCAGAGGTGTCAATACGGCACGTGCCGTGCCGCTAGGATGGCGATGTGCCAGACAACCGTGAAGACCGAGCCGCAGCACGCACCGAGATGATCATGCGGACCACGCTCGCCCTCGCCCAGGAGGCCGGCTATGCGAAGCTCAGCATCGAAGCGGTCGCGGCCAGGGCCGGGGTCGGCAAGCACACGATCTACCGCCGCTGGCCCTCCAAGGGCCTGCTGTTCCTCGACTCGCTCCTGTCGCTGAACGAGCCCGCCCTCGACTATCCCGACACCGGCGACGTCATGGCCGATCTGCGCCGGCAGATCCACGCCGCGGTGGACCTGCTGGCTGGCCCGCCGTGGGGTCCGCTCTACCAGGCCCTGGTGGGCGAGGCGCAGCACGACCCCGCGGTCGCCGCGGGCCTCGGCGAACGCTTCATCCGGCCGCAGACGGACAAGACCGTGGCCCGCCTCAGGGCGGCGCAGGAGCAGGGACAGGTGTCGCCCGGCTTCGATCTCGACCTTGCCATGACCATCCTGTCCGGCCCCCTGTACTTCAGATTCCTGATCAGCCAGGAGCCGCTGACCCACGAGTACGTCGATCGTGTGCTCGAAGCCCTGTTCGCCGGGCTGAGCCCGCGGGGTTGACCCCGGGGGCGCCCCGCGTCGTACCTCATTCGCCTTTCGGATCACACCGCTACGACCGGTGATCTACAGTGATCAACTGGTCGTGCAGGGGCAGAAAACGGGCGGGGTGGCCATGGCAGCGGCGCAGCCTGGTTACAGGGTCGGCGGACGTTACCGACTGATCGCGGTGCTGGGGGCCGGCGGGTTCGGGCGGGTGTGGCGTGCCCATGACCAGGTCCTGGGCGTCGAGGTGGCGGTCAAGGAGCTGCAGCTGCTGCCCGGGATGTCCCAGACGGAGCAGGAGAAGCGGCTGGAGCGCACCACGCGGGAGTTCTTGGTGCCGATCGCCGGTAAGACCGTTGCCGTCATCGGGGGTGCCGCCGCGTTCCTCGCCGGCGCCGGTGCCGTGTTCTACGCCTTTGACGGCATCGCCCTTCTTCTGCCGATGATGGACACCAGGCGTGGCGACAGGATCTGGGTGATCCCGTTGATCGTGATCACTGTCGTCACGTTCCTCATGGGCGGCTGGGCCTGGGAGTCCAGGAAGTCGCGCCGCTCCAGGCGGGGCCCGGCGCCGGAGCCCGGGCCGGCCTCACCGGGCAGGGGAGGCCGGCCGGCCTGACACACCGATCACGGTGGCGGGGGTCACGGATGCCGACGGCCCTCCTGGCTCAGGCCGGCTCGAAGGTGAGGCCGAAGTCCTTGCGCCAGGCCGCTCAGCTTCTCGAGCTCAGTGTTGCGCATCGACACCTCCGGCCGGTCGGATCCCTGCGACGGTACCCAGGTCGCCATCGCGCCGCAACGGGTGATCGGCCGGGAGCCCCTTCAGGCCGCCGCCGGCCGCGCGGCCGGACTGGATCCGGTACCAGCCGAGCGAGCCCGTGAGCCTGGCGGCCAGGCGGGTGTCGCCCAGGAGCCGGGCCGATTCCAGTGCCGCGCGCAGGTTGGCGGCCTCCGCGTCCAGCCTGCGTACCCAGTGGTGCCGCGCGGGGCCGCTCCTGTACGCCTCGGCACACTCGGCGAGCTGCGTGTAGTAGATGGCGTGCCGGCGCAGGACGCACTCGTGCTCGCCGGCCTCACGCAGCCGCTCCAGCGCGTACGCCGCCACGGACTCCAGCAGCCGGTACCGCTCCCCCGCCCGCACCACCAGCGACCGGTCCACGAGCCGGCCCAGCAGATCCACCACGTCGGCGGGATCCAGATCCTGCGTGACGTGCGGCCCTGCGTCGCCCGGCGGGCCGCCGGGGATCGGCACGGGGGCTGCGCACACCCGCTCCGCGGCCTCCAGCGTGCAGCCGCCCGCCTGTACGGCCAGGCGGCGCAGCACGACGCGTTCGGGCTCGGTCAGCAGCTCCCAGCTCCAGTCGATCGCCGCCCTGAGGGTCCGCTGGTGCGCGGGACCGGCCCGGCGCCCGGCCGACAGCAGGCGGAAGCGGTCGTCGAGCCGCTCGGCCAGGACGCGTACGCCCAGCGACCGCACCCGGGCGGCGGCCAGCTCCAGGGCCAGCGGGATGCCGTCGAGCCGGCGGCAGATCGACTCCACCACCCCGGCATCCATGGTGAGGCCCGGCCCGGTCTCGGCGGCGCGCAGCACGAACAGGCGTGCCGCCGCGGCGCCGTCCAGCGGCGGAACCGGCCGCACGACCTCGCCGGCGAGGCCGAGCGGCTCCCTGCTGGTGGCGAGGAGGCGGGTCTCGGGGCCGGCGCGCAGCAGCAGCTCGGCGAGCTTGGCCACCGGTTCGACGACGTGCTCGCAGTTGTCCAGCACCAGCAGCGTCCGCCGGGTGCCCAGGGCAGCGGCGATCCGCTCTCCCTGGCCGGCCGCTCCGCCGCCGTCGCGCAGGCCGAGCGCCGCCGCGACCGCGTCGGCCACATCGGTCGGCGATCCCGCGGGCACGCCCGACAGCTCCACCATGTACGCGCCGCCGTCGAACCCACCGGCCAGCCGGTGGGCGGCCTCCAGCGCGAGCCGGCTCTTGCCCACGCCGCCGGCGCCGGTGAGCGTCACGAGCCGCGCCGTGCCGGGCAGCGCGACCAGCTCGGCCAGCGCCTCGTCCCTGCCCACGAGCTCGGTGAGCGGCTGGGGCAGCCGGGCGGGCACCGGCGCCGGGGCGCGCGGCGGGCGGCGCAGGCCGGGATCCTGCTCCAGGATCGCCTGGTGCAGCGCGACGACCTCGGGGCCGGGGTCGAGGCCCAGCTCGTCACGCAGGCGTTCGCGCAGGGCGCGGTAGACCTCCAGCGCGTCGGCCTGGCGCCCCGACCGGTAGAGGGCCCGCATGAGCAGCGCGTGGAACCGCTCCCGCGAGGGGTGCTGCGCGGCCAGCTCGGTCAGCTCGCCGACCTGCGAGGTGTCCTGGCCGAGCTCCAGGCGTACGTCGGCGTAGTCCTCCAGGGCTGCCAGCCGCTGCTCCTCCAGCCGGAGCGCGGCCCTGCGCACCAGCGGCACGTCGGCGAAGTCGGCGAAGGCGGGCCCGCGCCACCACGACAGGGCCTCGGCCAGCAGCGCGGCCCGCTCCCCCGGCTCGGCGGCGGCCCTGGAGCGCTCGACGGCCTCCTGGAAGCGGCGCGCGTCGGTGTCGCCGCCGACGAGGTAGCCCGGGGGCCGGGTGACGACCAGCTCCCTGGCTCCTGGCTCCGCCTCCTCGAAGGCCCGGCGCAGCTGCGACACCCTGGCGCGCAGCGCGCCCAGCGGCCTGCCCGGCGGCTGCGCGCCCCACAGGCCCTCGATCAGCCGCTCGGCCGGCACCGCCCGGCCATGGTGGGCGAGCAGGCAGGCCAGCAGCGCACGGACCTTGAGCTCGGGCACGCGCACGGCCCGGCCCCCGTCCGTGCTCGCCTCCAGCGGCCCTAAAACGGCGAAGCGCATGAATCTCACCCTAAGCAGTTCCGAATCAGACCCGAACTCCCAGCCAGCACGCTGATCGCATGACGACCATCGAAACCCGTCCCGGGACGCGCGCGTGGCTGGGACTGTCCGTGCTCTGCCTGGCGACACTGTTGCTCGCGGTGGACAACACGGTGCTGATGCTGGCACTTCCCCACCTGGCCGCCGACCTGGATCCCACCGCGACCGAGCTGTTGTGGATCACCGACGTGTACGGCTTCATGATCGCCGGATTCATGATCACCATGGGCTCGCTGGGCGACCGGATCGGGCGGCGCAGGCTCCTGGTGATCGGTGCGGCGGCGTTCGGGGTGGCCTCGGTCGTGGCCGCGTACTCCACCACGACCACGATGCTGATCGCCGCCCGGGTGCTGCTGGGCGTGTCCGGCGCCGCGCTGGGGCCCTCGGCCCTGGCGCTGGTGGCCGGGCTGTTTCCGGACGCCAAACGGCGGGCCATGGCCATCGGCGTGTTCACCGCCTGCTTCATGGGCGGGGCGGCGGCCGGGCCGGTGATCGGCGGGCTGCTGCTGGAGAGCTTCTGGTGGGGGTCGGTGTTCCTGTTGGGGGTGCCGGTCATGGTGCTGGTGGTGGCGGGCGGGCTGGGGCTGCTGCCGGAGACCGCGAAGAGCACCGGCTCGGGCCGGCTCGATCTGGTCAGCGCCGGCATGTCGCTGGGGGCCGTGCTGCCGCTCGTGTACGGGCTGAAGGAGCTGGCCGACGACCCCGCGCAGGTGAACGCGTACGTGGCGCTCGGCGTCGGGCTGCTGTTCTGCGTGGCGTTCGTCCGGCGGCAGAGCCGGCTGGCCGAGCCGCTGGTGGACCTGCGGCTGTTCGGCGATCGTTCGTTCACGGCGGCGCTGCTGATCCTGGCGGGCGCCATGGTGGTGCAGGGCGGCGTCTACCTGTTCATGAGCCAGCATCTGCAGCTCGTCGAAGGGCTCTCGCCGCTGGTCGCCGGCCTGTGGATGGCGGCCCCGGCGCTGGGCCTGGTGGCCGGGTCCCTCGCCTCGCCGGTGCTCGCCGGGGTGTTCCGTCCCGGGCTGGTCGTGGGGGCGGGGCTGGTGGCCTCGGCGGCCGGGTTCGCCGTGGTCCTGGCGGGCGACGGGCTGGGGGCGCTGGTCGCGGGCGTCACGGTGGCGTTCCTCGGCATGGCGCCGGTGGGCGCCCTGGGGCTCGGTCTCATCGTCGGGGCGGCGCCGCCCGAGCGGGCCGGGTCGGCCTCGGCGCTCGCGGAGAGCGGCGGGGAGCTGGGGGTCGCGCTCGGCATCGCGGTGCTCGGCAGCGTGGGCACCGCCGTGTACGGCGGCTCGGTCACCTCTCCGCAGGCGGGCGGCTCCCTCGGGGAGGCGCTCGACGCCGCCGCCGGCCTGCCGCCCGCCGCGGCCTCTGCCCTCGTCGCGCAGGCGCAGGCCGCGTTCGCCCAGGGGCTGCTCGTGGTCACGGCCGTCGGCACGGTCCTCGTGCTGGGGCTGGCCGTGCTCTCCTTCACGCTGCTGCGGCACCTGCGCCCCATCGGCGAGCAGAGCCACGGCTGAACGCGCCGCGGGGGGCGGTCAGAGCGCCAGATCGGCGAGGTTCACCGCCTCCGCCATGGCGCGGGCGCCGGCGTCGTTGAGGTGCATCCCGTCCCCGGAGTCGAAGGCGGCCCTGATGAAGCCGGGCCGCTCCGGGTCCTCGACCGCCTCCGCGACGTCGAAGACCGCGTCGAACGCGCCACCCGTACGGATCCACTCGTTCACGCGGCGGCGCGTGGCCAGCCCCTCGGGGGTGCTGACGCCCGGATAGATCGCCCCCGCGAACGGCCCGATCGTGGCCGCCACCACCCGCAGGCCCGCTTCCCGCCCCCGCCCGGCCAGCTCGGTGAACCCGGCGATCAGGTCCCCGGCCGTCGCCGGAGGCAGCCCGGCCATGCCCGGCAGGCCGAGGTCGTTGATGCCGAAGTGCACCAGGACGTGCGTCGCCCCCGGCGCCGACAGCGCGTCCCGCTCCAGGCGGGCCAGGGCGTGCTCGCCGACCTCGTCCACCAGCAGCCGGTTCCCCGCGATGCCCTGGTTGACCACCCAGCCGCGCTCCAGGCGCGTGTTCAGCACGTCCACCGAGCGCCGGTCGGCGCCCATCGTGGTGCCCACGCCCTCGAACCACGAATCGCCGAACGCGACCGCGACCGCCGTCCCCCGCGGCGCCGCCACGTCCACGCCGGACACGTAGAAGCGGGCGGCCACCTGCTCGGCGCCGGGCAGGCCGGGGGCGCTCACCTGGTCGCCCCGCGCGACGTACGCCGTCTCCATCGGCTGGTGGGAGAAGGTCGCCGGCTCCGTCTCCCCCGGCAGGTACAGGCTCAGCACCAGGTGCGCGCCCGCCTGAACGGCCAGCTCCACCGGGTCACCGACGACCTCGCCGCCCGCCGGGATCGTCACCGCGCCGTCGCCGCCGAACCGCACCGCGTGCCCGGTCCCCGGCACGATCCCACCACCGGGCCCACCACCGGGCCCACCACCGGGCGCGCGCAGCGCCACGTGCGCCGCGCCGATCGTCAGCGGGGCGCGGCCGTAGCGGTTGGTGAGCCTGACGCGCACCCGATCGCCGCCTCCGGCCATCAGCAGCACCTGGCGTACCGTCTCGTCGCGGAAGCCGCGCGAGTCGGCCAGCCTGATCTCCTCGTACGGGCTGATCACCGCCGAGCGGAAACCCGCCACCCACTCGCGGCCCTCACCGGCATCGGACACTGTCATGAACGTTCTCCCCCAGGAATCGTGGACGGCCGCGACCAGCCTGGATCACGCGGCGCCACCCGAGCCAGCCCCGCGCCTTGCCTACGCAAACATTGATCACCCGGCTCGCTACCATGACCGGCGTGCACCACGACACGGGGAAGGACAGGGAGCTCGCGGCGTTCCTCCGGTCCAGGCGGGCCCGGCTGGGCCCGGCGGACGTCGGCCTGCCCGCGTCCGGGGAGCGGCGGCGCGTGCCGGGGCTGCGCCGCGAGGAGCTGGCCGCGCTGGCCGGGGTGAGCATCGCCCACTACACGCGGCTGGAGCAGGGCAACGCGCGCAACGTGTCGGCCGCCGTGCTCGACGCGGTCGCCCGCGCGCTGCGGCTCACCGAGGACGAACGCCTGTACCTGCACCGCCGCGCCCACCCCGGCCTCGACCCCGAGCCCGCCCCGGTCCAGGAGGCGCCCGCGCTCCGCCAGGGGCTGCGCCAGCTCCTGGCCTCCCTGGAGACCGTCCCCGCGCTGATCCTCGACAGCGACACCACCGTCGTCGCCTGGAACCGCCTGGGCGCGGCCCTGTTCGCCGACTTCGCCGCCATCCCGCGCGAGCGGCGCAGCGTCAGCCACCTGCTCTTCCTGGACGCCGGCTTCCGCCGGCTGCACGGCGCGAACCTGCCCCGGGTCGCCCGCGAGGCGGTCGCGCACCTGCGTACGCTGGCCGCCCGCTATCCCCGCGACGCCGAGCTGGCCGCGCACATCGCGCGGATGCGGGCGGCCAGCGCCGAGTTCGACGGGCTCTGGAACGCCCTGCACGTCCGCGGGGTCACGCACCGCGCCTACCGGCTGGAGCACCCGCAGGCCGGCGTCATCGAGGTGCACGGCGAGCTGCTCCCGCTGCCGGACGATCCTCCGCTGCGCCTGGACGTCTTCACCGCGGCCCCCGGCTCGCCGTCCCAGGCGGCCCTGCGGCGCCTGGCGGCGACCAGCACGCGCCGGGCGGCGGATGGGTGCTGACGACGTCCCATTTATGTACGCTCGTACACATGACACCAGACGTGGACGGCCGCACGATGCGCGAGCGGATGCTCGCCGGTGACCTGTACATCGCCGACGACCCGGAGCTGGCCGAGCACATGTTGCGGGCCATGGACCTGATGGAGGCGTTCAACGCGTCGTCGGCCCGAGATCCGCAGCTACGGCACCGGCTGCTCACCGACCTGTTGGGGGCGGTCGGCGAGGGCACGGTGATCCGGCCGCCGCTGTGGGTCGACTACGGCAGCCACCTCCGCATCGGCGCCCGGTCGTTCGCCAACTACGGTCTCGTCGCCCTGGACGTGGCGCCGATCACCATCGGCGACGACGTGCAGATCGGGTCGAACGTGCAGCTCATGACGCCGACGCATCCCGTCGATCCGGACCTGCGCCGGGCCAGGTGGGAGGCCGCCCGGCCGATCACCATCGGCGACAACGTGTGGCTGGGCAGCGGGGCGATCGTCCTGGCCGGGGTCACGATCGGGGACAACACCGTGGTCGGCGCCGGCGCGGTGGTCACCCGCGACCTGCCCGCGAACGTCGTCGCGGTCGGCAACCCCGCCCGCGTGATCCGCACGATCGGTCCGGGCACCGGACCTGGCGGCGGGCCGGGCACTGGGACGGGCACCGGATCTGGCGGCGGCGCGGGCGCTGGGCCGGGCACCGGGCCTGGCACCGGGACGAGCGCTGGGGAGGCGGGCACCACATGAGCGGGCCCGCCTCGCCGCGACGGCCGCGGCGGCACGACCCCGGCCGGCGGGACCGGCTGATCGACGCCGCGCTCGCCGTCATCGCCGAGCGCGGCGTCGCCGGCACGACGCACCGGGAGATCGCCCGCGCCGCCGACGTGCCGCTGGGCTCGATGACGTACCACTTCGCGTCGCTGGAGGAGGTGCTCGCCGAGGCGTTCACCCGGCACGCCGACGCGGTGGCCCGGGTCTTCGACGAGCGCCTGAGCGCCGCCCGCGACCGCGACGAGGCGACCGAGGCCGTCATCGCGCTGGTGTCGGACGACCTGCTCGGCTCGCGGCACGAACTCGTGCTCTCTGTGGAGCTGTACGTGGCCGCGGCGCGCAACCCCGCCTTACGGGCCGTCACCCAGACCTGGATGGCGCGCAGCCGCCAGGCGCTGGAGCGCCACTTCGACGCCACCACCGCCAGGGGGCTCGACGCGCTCATCGAGGGGCTCGTCCTGCACAGCGCCCTGTCGACCGACCCGATGACACCCGCGCAGATCCGTCACGCCATCCTCCGGTACCTGCGCTGACGTCTCACGCGCCGGGGGCGAGGGCCTTGCTCGCCCGCCAGTCCGGCGCGAGCACGGACCAGACCTCCACGTCGAACCGCTCACCCCGGTGCAGGTAGCTCTCGCGCAGCACGCCGTCCCTGGTCATGCCGAGCCGGCGGGCGACGGCGATGCTGGCCTGGTTGGCCGCCGCGGCGAGCCACTCCACCCGGTGGATGCCGCGCTCCTCGACGGCCCAGTCGATGATCAGGCGGGCCGCCCTGGTGACGAGCCCCTTGCCCGCGGCGGCCGGCTCCAGCCAGCAGCCCGCCTCGGCGGTGCCCATCTTGACGTCCATCGTCCGGAAGAGAACCCCGCCGACCAGGGTGCCGTCCTTCCAGATGCCGTAGATGCGGGCGGTGTCGGCGGCGGCCTTGTCCGCGTACGCCTGCAGAAAGGCCCGGCTCGACGCCTGGTCCACGACCGCGTCGGGCAGCGCGATGAACCTCCCGATGAACTCCCGCCCGCGCTCCATGTGGGCCAGGAACTCCTCGGCCCGCCACGGCTCCAGCGGGCGCAGCACCGCGCCGTCGTCTCCCAAGGAGGTCGCGAACATCAAGCAGCTCCACGGTCACGAGGTGGGGGGATGGTCCTACGGGCGTCCGTCCACAACCCCCGTAGAGGCGACATAACGTACCAAAGACCACACACCGCTGCCATGGCGGCCCCGTCCCGCACCCACTTCGCTGGGTAATTGTACGATAACTAAATGTGAGCACTGAAGAGATAGAAATGCCCGTTAAATCCGTCCTCGGAGAGCGGGTGGGTGGCCGGCCCACGACCTATCCGAAGATCCCGCACCAGCAGCTCGACCAGATCTCCCCGATGGAGCTGCAGGAGGAGCTGTGGCGGCGCATGTCCGGGCTGGACCACGTACGGACCGGGCCGAGCGTCGTCTCGCTGCCCGAGACGCGGGCGCTGCACCTGGAGCAGGAGCACGCGTTCGGGCCCGGCACGGCGTTCATGCGCGACAGCACCGAGTTCGCGCACCTGCACGGATTGCTGGACGGGAGCCTGCACGTGTCGCTGCCGGAGAGCGACGCCGCCGAGGCGGTGGCGAAGGGCTGGGCCGAGATGCACCCCGTCGTCCACGACAGAGGGCACCCGCCGACCCTGGTCATGCTGTACGGGCCGCGCGACGAGGCGGAGCTGGAGACGGTGTGGGAGCTGGTGCGCCGCAGCCACGCGTACGCCTCCGGCCAGATCCTCTGACCAGCCGGAGGCGCCCGCAGGGCCAGGACGGGAAGGCTGCCCGGCCCCGGGGAACCGGCTCAGGCCAGGACGGGGTAGTTGGCGCGCAGGACGCCGCGCGGGTCGCGGGCCCGCTTGATGTCCCGCAGCCGGGCCAGGTCCCCCTCGGCGAAGGCCGCCGCCGCCCGCTCGCCCGGCCCCAGCATCGTGTACGGCTTGCGCCCGCTGACCAGCGCCCCCAGGTCGTCGGCGAAGCGTTGCTGCCGTGCGCCCACGGCCGCGGACAGCTCCGGATCCAGCGCGAGGCCGACCAGGTAGAGCAGGTACGGCTCGGTCAAGGGGCCGCTCGGCCCCGAGCCGGGGCGGGCGGCGGCCAGCGCCCCGCCCAGGTGCCTGACCTGCACCGCGAGCACCGGCTCCAGCGGCGTGTCCAGCAGCGCCTTGGCCGCCGTGTCGTCCAGGCCGGTGAGCAGCTCGGCGCGGGAGCGGCCGGGCGCCGGGTCGGTGGGCTCGTCGGTGATGCCGCCCAGGTTCGCCACGGGCAGCGGGCCCCGCTTGTCGGCGATCACGTCCTCGATCCTGTCGAGGCGGGCGAGCAGCGCGCGCCCGTCGCCCTCGGCGCCGAGGAAGGCGACGTCCACGGCCACCATGGGCGGCGCCTGCGGGAACTGGAACCTGTTGAACCACACGGACAGCTCGTCCGGCGCCTCGGCGGTGATCTCGCGGAAGGCCTCGAACACCTCCCGGGTGCGGTGCCCCGGCCAGATCATCCGGCCCCCGTACAGGGCGGGCGCCGGGTGCAGGTCGAACTCGATCGCGGTGACCAGCGCGAAGTCGCCACCGCCGCCGCGCAGCGCCCAGAACAGGTCGGGGTCGGAGCTCGCGGTCACCGTGGCCGGCTCCCCGTCGGCACCCACCACGTCGAACGAGCGCACGCTGTCGGCCGCGAAGCCGTACCTGCGGCCGAACCAGCTCACGCCGCCACCCAGCGTGTAACCGGTCACGCTCACGACGGGGCTGCTGCCCGCCAGCCCGGTCAGGCCGAGCGGCCCGGTCTCGGCCAGCACCTCGCCCCACTTCACCCCGGCACCCACCCTGGCCACCCGCTCCTCGCGGCGCACCGCCACGCCGCCCAGCCGCCCGGTGCGCAGCAGGATGACGCCGTCGGTGTCGCCGGAGGCGCCGTGGCCGCCGGGCTGGGCGGTCACCGTCAGGCCGGTCCTGGCCGCGTACCGGGCCACGGCCGCCACGTCGGCGGCGTCCTCGGCCACCACGACGGCGGCCACGGGCTGGCGCACGGACAGGTTCCACGGCTTGGCCGCCTGCTCGAAGCCGTCGTCGCCGGGAAGCAGCACCCGGCCCCGTACCGCGGCGCGCAGATCCGTGTTCGTCATGTTCTCCTCAGTCCTCACGTCATCGTCGGCCCCGGCGGTCCGGGGGCACGGATATGACGGATGCCGCCGGGGAAGTGTGACGGGGACGCCGGAGATTTCTGGACACGAGGAATGGCGCGCCGGCCCGTTTGTCCTTCTGACTCCCGATGCGGCATATTGCGCCGGATGGAACGTCACCTGATCAGTCACCACGCCCACGCTGACCACCCCATCGCCGCCCCCATCAGCGAGGACAACCTGGAGCGGCTGCTCGCCCGGGCGAAGCTGCCGGCGCGGGCCCGCATCCTCGACCTGGGCTGCGGTGAGGCGCCGTGGCTGGTCAAGGCCCTGTCGCTCTACCCCGACGCGACGGCCGACGGGGTGGACCTCTCCGACGCGGGATTCGCCGGGGCCGTCGAGGAGGCGGAGCGCCGCGGGGTGTCCGACCGGCTGCGCCTGCACCGGGCCTCGGCCACCGAGTTCACCGCCGAGGAGCCGTACGACCTGGTGTTGTGCGTGGGCGCCACGCACGCCTTCGGCGGCCTCGCGCCGACGCTGGACGCCGTGCGCGATCATCTGCGTCCCTCCTCCGGGCTCGCCCTGGTCGGCGAGGGCTTCTGGGAGCGCCCGCCCTCACCCGAGCAGCTCGCCCGGTTCGGCGCCGAGCCCGACGAGTACGCCGACCTGGCCGGGACGGTGGCGCGCGTGGAGGGCGCCGGATTCGCCACCGTCCACGGTCACACCAGCACGCTCGACGAGTGGGACGAGTACGAGTGGTCCTGGACCGGCACGCTCACCCGCTGGGCCCTCGACCACCCCGGCCCGGACGGCGAGGCCGCGCTGGCCGCCGCCCGCGAGCACCGCGACCTGTGGCTCGGCGCTTACCGAGGCGTCCTGGGCTTCGTCACGCTCCTGCTGCACCAGGCCTGACGTTCAGCGCAGGAACGCGGTGACCAGCTCCCGGCACGCGCCGTGCCGGAGCCGACGGTGCCGGCGGTGCCGGAGCCGACGGTGCCGGCGGGCAGACGGCGGTGCCGGTCGGGTCGCCAGGGTTCACCAGGTGACGTGGAGGGCGGCCGGGCCGACGTCGACGCCGTCGCGGGCCCAGGCGATGTCGTCGGCCGTGCCGAGCAGGCGCAGGCCGGGCAGCCGGCGGGCCAGAGCGGCGAGCGCGGCGCCCACCTCCAGCCGGGCGAGGGGCGCGCCGAGGCAGTAATGCACGCCGTGCCCGAACACCAGGGACGGGCTGGAGCTTCGCCCCGCCACGAACGTGTCGGGGTCGGCGAAGTGCCGGGGGTCGCGGTGCGCCGCTTCGAGCCGGACCAGCACCAGGTCACCGGCGGCGATCTCGACGCCGGCCAGCTCGAGGGCGGTCTGGGCGAAGCGGGGGAAGGGCTCGCCCGTCAGCCCGGACTGCAGGCGCAGCACTTCTTCGACGACAGCGCCCAGCCGCCCGCCCACGGCGGGCAGCCGTCCCTCGGCCGGCCGCTCCTCCCCGGCGGCGGTCGGCCCTGCCTGCGTGCGCGGTTCGTCCGTGACGTCGGCCAGCCGGTCCTCGGCGAGCAGCCGGAGCGCTGCGGTGGAGATCGCGTTGCGGGCCGAGAGGTAGCCGGCGGAGACGACGGTGGCGGCCATGGCGACCAGCTCGCCGTCGCCGAGCCGCCCGTCCTCCGCGTCCCGCACCGCGATCAGCGAGCTGAGCAGGTCGTCACCGGGAGCCGCCCGGCGGGCCTCGACCAGCGTGGCGGCGTGCGCGGCCAGCCCCTCCCACGCCTTCGCGGCCCTGGCCATCTCCTCCTCGTCGCCGAACACGAAGTCGGCCCCACCGGCGCCCGCCAGCTCCTGGACGTGCGCGCGATCACCGGCGTCCACGCCGAGCAGCTCCCCGATCACCGTGATCGACAGCGGCGCGGCCAGCCCGGCCACGAGGTCGGCGGGCGGGCCGGCACCGGCGAGCGCGGCGACGTGCTCGTCCGCCACCCGCTCGACGCGGGCGCGCAGCCCCTCGATCGCGCGCGGCCCGAACGCCTTCGACACCAGCCGCCGCAGCCGGGCGTGCGCCTCGCCGTCCTGGAACAGGGTCTCGTTGCCCGGGTACGCGTCCCCGGGCGGCGCGAGGCCGAACCGGCGGTCGGACAGGACGGTCGCGACGGCGTCGTACGAGGTCACGAGCCACGCCTCGCGGCCGTCGGGGGTTCGTACGCGGGCGACGGGGGTGGTGTCCCTGAGCCGGGCGTACTCGAGTGGGGGTGTGAGCGGGCCGGGCCGGTCGAACGGGAGGATCATGGGTTGCGCGCCCTTCTGCGTGGTCGTCGCGGTCGTCGGTTCCAGTCAAGACGTTGACGTCGCGGCAAGGTCAACCCGCGCGAGCCGGAGCCGCCGGGCAGTGCTGGCGCGGCTCGCGGGCGTTGGGTAGCGTGCGGCGATGAGTTTCCGACTGGCGGCGTACGCCGTGTGCATCGAGGACGGACGGGTACTGCTCGCTCACTACTCAGGCCGGAGCGGCGAGCTGCAATGGACGCTTCCCGGCGGAAAGGTCGAGCACGGGGAGGACCCGTTCGACGCGGTCATCCGGGAGGTCGCCGAGGAGACCGGCTGCGACGGGGTGGTCGAACGCCTGCTGGGGGTGGATTCGAGGGTGATCCCCGCGGACGACCGGCTGCCCGGCCTGCCCGAGCACCAGAACGTCGGCGTCTTCTACCAGGTCCGGATCACCGGCGGCCGGCTGCGGCCCGAGCCGGGCGGCGACATCGTGGAGTCGGTGTGGACCCCGATCCCCGGCGTCACGCACCTGCGCCGATCATCGCTGGTCGATGTCGGCCTCGCTCTGGCCCGGAGCCTGCCCGCGACCGGCCACGTGGCTCCCGTCCCGGTCGGCGGTCTGATCCAGCACTGAGCGTGGGACGCCCGCGCGGCTGACCCCGTGCCGGCGACTGCCGGAAAATGCGTTGCCGGAGGATCGGCCGGCTGGCAGGATCCGGTTCCCGTGAGCGTGAACTCCGAGGTGCCGGCCGGTCCCGTACCCGTTCCCGAGGTGATCGCCGCGCTGGCGCGGGACGACGCCGTCACCCCGGTGTGGCGCAACGAGCTGGGCGGGCTGACGTTCCGTCTCGACGCCCCGGGCGGCGCCACCAGGTACGCCAAGTGGGTCGCCGCAGGCACGCCGGAGATCGACCTGGGCGGGGAGGCCGAGCGGCTGGCGTGGGCGGGCCGGTGGGTGCCGGTGCCGCCGGTGCTGGAGCACGGGAAGGACGCCGGCGGTGAGTGGCTGGTGACGGCGGCCGTGCCCGGGGTGACGGCGGTGGATCCGCGCTGGGCCGCCGAGCCGGCCGTCGCGGCGACCGCGATCGGCCGGGGGCTGCGCCTGCTGCACGATGCCCTGCCCGTGGCGGAGTGCCCGTTCGACTGGGGGGTGGCGCGGCGGCTGCGGCGCGCCGACGAGCGCGTCGCAGCCGGCGAGGGGCCGGCCGGCTGGGCGCCCGAGCACCGGCGGCTCGGCCTGGCCGAGGCCAGGGCCCGCATCGGCGACCCGCCGCCGGTCGACCGGCTGGTCGTCTGCCACGGCGACGCGTGCGTGCCGAACACGCTGCTGCACGACGACGGCACGTTCGCCGCGCACGTCGATCTCGGCTCGCTCGGGCTCGCCGACCGCTGGGCGGACCTGGCGGTGGCCGCGTGGAGCGCGGAGTACGACTACGGGCCCGGTCATGACGGTCATGTGTACGAGGGGTACGGGATCGAGCCGGACCGGGAGCGCATCGCGTACTACCGGCTGCTGTGGGACGTCGCGTGACGCCGGTCAGGGGTCCGACGGGGTGATGTTGAAGTTGTCGCGGAAGACGTTGGCCGGGTCGTAGCGGCGCTTGAGCGCGCGCAGCCGCCGCAGCGTCGGCTCGGGGTAGGCCTCCTGGATGCGCTCCGGGCGCAGGTCGGTCTCGAAGTTGATGTACTGGCCCGAGAAGTGGTGCAGCATGCCGTCCCACAGCTCGTCGAGGGCGCGGCGGCCGGGACCGAACGCTACGAGCGAGAAGCCGGCCGAGCGGCCAGCGTACGCGGTCGCGTCGGCGGGCACGTCGGAGGCGGCGCCGCCGGCGGCGCGGACCTGGAAGAAGTACGTGCGCCCGCTCGCGACGAGCCGCGCGGCCGCGGCGGCGAGCTCCGGGGTGAGGTGGTCGGCGAGCCCCGCCCTGGTCACCGGCTCGCCCTGGGCGTCGTGGGGGCCGTGCGGCACGCGCATGATCGACTCGTACGGCAGCACCTGGATCGAGTGGTCCAGCAGCGGGGCCGTGGCGGCGATCGGCTGCAGCCGTTCGATGATCGTGGCGGCGTCGCCGGAGTGCACGACCGCCATGATCTGGGCGACGACCGGCCGCCCGGGGCGGGCCTGGCCGATGATGAGCGAGCTCGTGACGTCGCGCGGGGCGGCCTCCATCGCGGCGCCCCAGCGCTGGAGGAAGCCCGCCGTGTCGGTGGCGTCCACCACAAGCTGGGCGAACCCCACCTCGCCGCCCTCGTGCGCCTCGAACTCGAAGGCCGTGACGATGCCGAAGTTCGCCCCCGCCCCGCGTACGGCCCAGAACAGCTCGGCGTTCTCCTCGTCGTCCGCGTGCACCAGGCTGCCGTCGGCCAGCACCATGTCCACGGCGCGCAGGCGGTCGATGGTCAGGCCGTGCTCGCGCACGAACCAGCCGATGCCGCCCGCGGTGGCCAGGCCTCCGACGCCCACGCCGCCGTAGTCGCCCGAGGTGAGCGCCCAGCCGTGCGGGGCGAGCGCGGCGGCGACGTCGCCCCAGCGCGCGCCCGGCCCGACGCGGATGCGGCGGGTGGCCTTGTCGAGCACCTCGATGGCGTTGAGCCTGGACAGGTCGATGACGATGCCGCCGTTGCTGGTCGAACGGCCGCTGATGCCGTGCCCGCCGCTGCGGATGGACAGCTTCACGGGTTGGGTGCGGGCGAAGCGCACGGCCTGGCTCACCTCGGCCGGCGTGCCGGGCCGCAGGACCAGGCCGGGGGATCCGCCGCGCAGGTACGTGGAGCGGACGCGCGCGAAGGCCGCGTCTCCCGGTTCGACGGCCGATTCGGCGAGGGTTGCGGGGATGGCGTCGTAGTCGATGCCCTCGCGGCGGTGGCGGCGTACGAACAGGCTGCGGGGGGCGCGGCCGGTGACCTCTCCCGTGGCGGCGCGCAGGGCGGGGGCCACCTCGGCGGCGAAGCGGCGCAGGGTTTCCTCGTCGTCGGTGGTGAGGAGGAGGGTGCTGAGGCCGTCGTCCCTGATCAGGGGGAGGAGGTCGGCCACCCATCGCTCCGGCGGGCCGGTCAGGAACCCTTCGGCGGTGGGTGTGAAGCGGCCGGTGAGGTGGGCGAGGCGGTGCAGCTCGCGCGGGTCCCGCCCCGCCGCGCGGGCCGCCTCGTCGATGACGGCGTTGGCCGCCGACAGGTCGCCGCGCAGGTCGTCCGCGGTGAGCAGCCAGCCGTCGGCCTTGGCGGCGGCGAGGCGCAGGAAGTCAGGGTGGGTGCCGGCGGTGAGCCAGAGCGGGATGTTGTGCGCCGGTGCGGGGCCGCGTTCGGCGCCCGCCAGGCGGTGGTGCCGCCCGTCGAGGTGCAGGGGCGAGCGCACGTGCGCGGCCCAGATGCCGCGGATGACGTCGATCGCCTCAGCCAGCGCCCCGTCCAGCGCCCCGTTCAACGTCGCGTCCAACGTCGCGTCCAGCGCCTCGTCCACCGCCCCGGACGCTGCCGTGAC
The DNA here is from genome assembly GCF_040656115.1 of Nonomuraea sp. NPDC050202. Classification (NCBI taxonomy): domain Bacteria; kingdom Bacillati; phylum Actinomycetota; class Actinomycetes; order Streptosporangiales; family Streptosporangiaceae; genus Nonomuraea; species Nonomuraea sp. NPDC050202. The sequence goes on from NZ_JBFALF010000045.1 coordinate 76,988, forward strand.
CGGCTCGGCGCGGCCGTGCGGGGCCGGGCCGGCGGGCGTCGCGCCCAGAAGCAGCTCGACGCGGCCGTCGGAGAGCAGGTCGAGGCCGGCGGCGGCGCGGGCCACCACAGCGGGGTTGACGAGCTCCCCGAGGACCGGGCCCGCCATGAGGCGGATGCGGCTGGTGCGGGCGGCGACCCAGCTCAGCAGCGTCCAGGTGTCGATCCCGCCGGGCGAGTCCCTGAAGGACACCACGTCGTAGCCGAGCTCCTCGCTCAGCCGCGCCCGCTCCACCGTGTCCTCCGGCCGGTCGCCCCCAGGGGTGAGCAGCGCGCCGAACCGCAGCGGGTGCCCGTGGTCCACGGTCATCGCCCCGCTTCCCGGGCGGCGCGCTCCCTGGCCACGAGCTCCCGCACGCCCGGCGCGACCTGCTCGCCGAACGTCCGGACGGCGGCCGCGTCGTCGGCCATGAGGATGTAGCCGGAGAAGCCGTACTCCAGGGTCAGCACCGCGAGCTGCTCGGCCCACTGCTCGGGCGGCCCGGACAGGAACCGGTCGCCGGCCGTGCCGAAGCGCCCGGTGAGGTTGAGCAGGCGGCGGACGGCGGCGGGCTCGCGCCCGGCCTCCGCCGCGGCGGCGTCGATGGTCGCGTTGGCCTCGGCGAGCTCGTCCAGGCTCTTGACGTACGGCAGCGAGGGCAGCCAGCCGTCGGCCTTGGCGCCGGTCAGCCGGAGCATCTTCGGCTTGTAGGCGCCCAGCCAGATCCCGATGTCGTGCGCCGGGGCGGGCCCGCGCTTGGCGCCGTCGACCTGGTAGTACGTGCCGTCCACGCGGAAGCGTGCCCGGTTGCCCGCGTCCCAGACGCCGCGGATGACGTCGATGGCCTCGCTGAGCGCGTCCACGGCCTGGCCGGGGCTGAGCCGCCGGCCGCCCATGGCCTCGATGGCGTCCCAGAAGCCGCCCGCGCCGAGCCCCAGCTCGAACCGGCCGCCGCTCAGCAGGTCGAGGCTGGCCGCGGCCCTGGCGAGCACGGCGGGCGGGCGGAGCGGGAGGTTGATCACGTTGCCCGACAGGTGGATGCGCTCCGTCCGGGCGGCGACGTACGACAGCAGCGTCCAGGTGTCGAGGAAGGCCGGCTGGTAGGGGTGGTCCTGGAAGGTCACCAGGTCGAGCCCGGCGGCCTCGGACTCCTGTGCCAGCGCGACGACCTCCTGCGGCGAGGCGTTCGCCGGCGTGATGAAGGACCCGAACCTCAGGTCGTGCCCGTAGTCAGGCATGGTGTGTTCCTCCTCCGCCCGAACAAGGCAGATATGTTGTGCAGCAGACTATCTCTGCGCCAGACGAGTTGCACAACAGCAAATTGCGCACGGACATTCCGCGCGTATGCAAGGAGTTGGCCGGGCGCTTCAGCGGCCGTCCGAGAGCATCTCCTCGGCCACGTCACAGGGGTCGGAGACCGGGTCGATGTCCCGTACGTCGCAGGCCACCCGCCACAGGAGCTTCCTGAACGTGTCGCGCTCGGCCGCGTCTAGCGCGCCCAGCAGCCCGTCCTCGGCGTCGCGCACGCGCCGCTCCAGCTCCCGGAACGTGCGCTCGCCCTCGGCGGTCGCCACGATCCTGCGCTGCCGGCGATCGGCCGGGTTGAGCCGGCGCTCCACCAGACCCGCCGCGACCAGATCGTCGAGCAGGTACGTCAGCACGGTGCGGTCGATGCCCAGGTGGGCGGCCAGGGCGAGCTGCGTCGGATGCTCGCCGCCCACGACGGCGGCCAGCGTCTGGTAACCGCGCGGGCCGTGGGGCAAGCCGCCGATCACGGTGACGACCGTGCTCTGGTAGGCGCGCAGCAGCACGCCGAGCGTCCAGCCGAGGTTGTCGCCGCCGGGGGCGTCTCCTGGCCGCTCGGTGCTCATAGGCGCATCATATCCAGGCACCAGAGGCGGCCTTCCGCTGCCCCGCGCGGGGTCATAACGGCGTGGAGGCGCTGACCTGCCTGAGGAAGGCGAGGCCGTCGAACTCGTCGGCCAGGACGGTCGGCATGAAGGCGAACCTGGCGGTCAGCCGCCCGGCCATCCCGCCGAAGGCGCGCAGGTGGTTGGTCTCCGCCAGCCAGGCGGCCACGGGCTCGGGGCGCTCGCCGCCGCGCAGGTCGACCAGGTAGTCGCCGGGGCGGGCCGCGGCCAGGCGCGCCGCCACGTGCCGCGGCGTGTCGGCCGGCGGGACGCGGAAGAGCGCCGGCCGCCTGCCCCGTACCAGCCTGCGGAACCGCCGCCGGTGGGCGCGGAACTCGCCGTGGCCGAACAGCGCGCCGAGCGCGTAGTACGCGTCGCCGAACTGGCTGGCCAGGTGCTGGCCCATCGCGGGCACGGCGCCGCCGCTGTGGGCCCTCCTCATGATGTGGCCGTTGTGCGCCCACACGGCGACCTTGGCCTCGGGATCGGCCAGCAGCAGGGCGACGTTGTCCGCCATGTAGCGGTCGCGGGCGATGCCGAGGGTCCGCAGCGGATCGGCGTGGACGAACGGCCTGCTCGCCATGTCGGCGTACTGCCGCAGGATCCGGGCGTGCTCGCGGGCCTCGGCCGGGCCGTGCGCGGCCACGTGCTCCTCCAGGCGGCGCGCGTCCGCCTCGACCTGCCGGTCCAGCGGCTTCCACGGCTGCCGGAGGCCCGAGCGGTCGAGGCCGGCGAGCGGGTCGAGCAAGGGAGCGGCGGCCTCACCCAGGCAGGCGCGCAGGGCCTTCAGCGCCGTCCCCGGATACTGGGGGTCGATGCCGACGAAGCGAACGGGCCGCGCGGCGGTGCGGTTGTGCTCGCGCAGCCGTTCCAGCACCGTCAGCATCTCCGCGGTGTTCAGCGTCCAGAAGCCCAGGCCCGCCAGCGCCTCGCGGGGATCGCCCGGGCCGCCGCGGGTGTAGTCGTCCACGGCTCGCGCCGCGGCGGCGCTGGCCTCGATCGCGAGGATCGTGAAGCCGAGCTCCTTGACGAGGAATTCCGTCAGCCGCCATCTGAGCAGGAAGAACTCCGCGCTGCCGTGCGTGGCCTCGCCCAGCCCCACCAGGCGGACGCCCTGGAGGGGGTCGCGCAGCGGCCCCAGCTCCGCCAGGCCGGAGCCCGGTCCGAGACTCCCGATCGGCACGGCCCGGCCGGCCAGCCAGCCTGTCACGTCGTCCGGCATGTTCTCCCTCGGGTCAGGGCGATGGCGAGGCCGGGCGCGCACTCCCGGCGGCGGTCAGGTCTCGGCCGGCAGCCGCAACGCGATGACGGCGATGTCGTCCAGCCCCGTGGTGGGCAGCCCGCTGAGCAGATTGTCGCAGAAGGCGTCGATGGGCTCGTCCGCGAGCGAGCCCGCCAGCCTGCGCAGCCGCTCCAGCCCCAGGTCCAGGTGTTCGCCCGAACGCTCGACGAGACCGTCCGTGTACAGCAGTAACGTGCTGCGCGGCGGCAAGGGCAGCACCTCGGACGAGCACGTGTGCTCGTGGCGGAAGCCCAGCAGGGGGCTGACCGCGCCGTTCAGGAAGCAACTGGTCCCGTCGGCGGTGACCAGGAGCGGCGGCGGGTGCCCGGCCACGGCGTAGTGGAGCTGGTGGCCGCCGTCGGCCTTCTCCACGCGGGCGAGCGCGCACGTCGCCGTCACGTCGCCGGACAGTGACTCCATCGCCAGGTTGAGCCGGGTGAGGATCTCGCCAGGGGGTTCGCAGCGGTCCATGGCGAGGGCGCGCAGCATGTTGCGCAGCTGGCTCATGGTGACCGCGGCGCCCAGGTCGTGCCCGGCCACGTCGCCGATGGCCACTACGGTGACCCCGTCGGGCAGGACGAAGGAGTCGTACCAGTCGCCGCCGACCTCCGCCGCCGACGGGCTCGCCTGGTAGCGGGCCGTGATCTCCAGGTCGGGCAGGCTCGGCGGCTCGGCGAGCAGGCTGTGCTGCAGGGCCAGGGCCACCTGCTGCGCGCGCTGGAAGCGGATGGCGTTGCTCAGGGCGTCGTGCGCGTGGTCGAAGATCTCGTCGAGCAGCTCGATGTCGTCCCAGCCGATCGGCGACCGGTCCCCGCAGGTCACGGCGCTGACGACGGCGGGGACGGCGCCGTCCACCACGACCGGGAGCGTCAGCAGGCTGTTGGCGTCGTTGGCCACCAGCCACGACTGGAACTCCGCGGGCGCGAGATTGCCCGGCGGCGAGCCGTTCGGGAAGATCTTCAGCAGCGGACGCCGCTCCTGGACGGCTCTGACCAGGGTGTTGCCGGCGGGTAGATGCTCCTCGCTGTACGGCGGCAGCCGCCGCAGGCCCGTGCGGGCGGCGGTGGCCAGGCGCTCGACCACGAACGGCACCCCGGCCTGCCTGATGGAGGTGAGGTCGGTGACGAGGTGGACGCCGCAGCCGTCGGCCAGCTCCGGCACGATCACGTCGGCCAGCGCGCCGAGCATGTCAGGCAGGCTCGTGAGGTCGGCCGTGGCCGCGGTGGCACGGTCCAGCACCTGCTGGCGCCGCCGGTCACGCCACTGCTGCTCGATGTCGCTGCAGGTGCCCACCCACTCCACGACCTGGCTGTTGTCACGGATCGGCACGGCCTGCGCCCGGAAGTGCCGGTAACAGCCATCGGCGGTGCGCAGCCGGTAGACCTGCTCCCAGATGTCCGCCCCGCCGTGGACCGCCCGCCACCACGCCTGCATCGTCGGCTCGCGATCGTCCGGATGCAGCATCTCCTGCCAGCCGTGCCCGCGGAACTCCTCCCACGGCTGGCCGGTCACCCGCTGCCAGCTCGGGCTCGGCTCGATGACCTCGCCCCCGGGGCCGGCCACCCAGATGATCTCCGCGCTGACACGCATCAGGCTCTCGTAGCGCCGCAGGATGCGGCTGCGCTCGTCGGCGATCGCCCGGAACTCCTGCGTGGCGTTGATCTGCTCGGTGACCTCCGTCGTCACCACCAGCACCCCGTGCTCGCCCGGCCCCAGGGAGACCCGCGACAGGCTGGAGGTGAAGAACCGCTCCTCCTCCCCCTCGTCGCGGTCGGCCATGCTCGACGGAACCGCGGTGAGGACGACGGGCTCGCCCGTCGCGTACACCTGGTCGAACAGCCGTCCGTAACGTCTCCGTACGAATTCGGCAAACGCCCTCTCCAGCGGGAGCCCTCTCGGTCTCTCGCCGAACTGTGCCCGGTACATGGCGTTGGTGTAGAGCAACCGGTGGTCGGGGCCGCTGGTGACGGCCACGCCCACCGGCGCAGGATCGAGCACTTCGAACGCCAGGCCGCAGCGCGAGCCGTCCCCGGCCATGGTGACCTCCCCCCGATGGTCACACCTCTCGCCTCTGATACCCCTCATCGGCGAGTGGGAACGCCATCAGGCCTGGAAGGCCGGTGTGAGCACCCGCCCGACGGCCACGCGCGGCCGGGCGCGAGCGCCCGTGACACCGGCACCGACGAGCGGCGGGACGGCCGCTGAGCCCGGCGGCCGCCAAGGCCTGGTCGCCCGTCGTGTCGTGCCGGTCCGTGTGGTCACGGGCAGGAGAGCCGGACGGGGCCGGCCGCCATGGCCTGGTTGCCCGTGGTGTTGCCGCGGCCGGTGTCGGTGATCTCGACGATCACCAGGCCGCTGGTGACGACCAGGGGAACCGGCGCCGGAACCCACTGGCCCTGCCGCACGCTCTGGTCGAGGGTGAACTCCCCGACCGTGCGGGCCTCCTCGTCGAAGCCGTCGCTGACCGTGTACCAGACGCGCTGCCCGGCCAGCTTCGACCGCGGGACGTAGACCGTCAGCGTGCAGTGGTGCGCGCCGCGCAGCCCCGTGGTGAAGCGCCACTGGAAGGAGTTGCGCGGATTCGCCGCTCCTCGGGGCTTCAGCTCCGAGAACAGGAAGCTGTCGCCGCAGCCCGCGCCGGTCCAGCCGGACGCGGCGGCGTCCTTCCAGCCGTCCCGGCCCGGCATGCCGTCGATGCGCACGCTGCGCGTGGTGTCGCGCGGGCAGCTCGGCCCGGCGACGGCGGTGAAGGCCGGGCGGTCGTCCTTGGCCTGCTTCTTGCCGCCGTCCGTGGTCGCGATGGCACGGAACAGCAGGTCGTCCCGCAACGCCCCGGCCGTGGCCAGCCCGGTCACGCCGACCGCGACGAGGAGCGCCGAGAGCTTGACGATGCCGGCGTTCAGCCGTACCCGCCGCGGGCGGCGCGCGGGCGACGGGCGGGCGGCCGCCTCGCCGTCGTGGGTCTGGTTGTCCAGATCCTCTCTCAGCGCGTTCCACTTCCTGGCCCACGCGTCCTGGTCGCCGCCGCACGCCCCCACGTACGCCTTCGTGACCGCCAGACTCGGCAGCCGGTCCCCCGACGCGGCCGCGGACAGTGCCGACGACGAATATCCGGCCTTACGCTCCATGGCCCGGTAGCTCGGGTTGCCCGCCGCCATCCGCAGGTCGCGTAATCCCTGCGCGAACTCCTGGAGCGGGCCGGGCGGGACGGGCCGCTCCCGCCTGCCTCGGGTGGTGGTGTCCTGATGGATCATCATGCCCCCTGACAAAATGAAGCTGTCGGCCCCTATTCGTCGATGCGCGCCCGGCGGACTGATCCTTTTCGTTCTGGAATTGACACTGACCGGACAGCTCCCGTCCGGCGTTCACACGGCAGCGGGGTGACCCCCGGTGGAGGTCACCCCGCGTGGCGAGCCGGAGCTCCCGGCTATCGCCGCCTGACCTTGCCGAGAACGTCCACGACCGGCTCGTTGCAGGTGTTGACGTACCGGACGATCACGGTGTACTTGACGCCCCTCTTCAGGAAGTCCGTGGAGTACCTGACGCGGTCCTCCAGGACCGTGTTCTTGGCGACGCGGGGCTGCGGGCGGAGGACCTCGGCACCCTTCCTCGACAGGAACACGAAGTTGACCGTGCTGAACCTCTTCAGCTTGTTGCCGGACGGGGCCAGGAACGAGTTCCGGCCGAGCACGAGCGTGCGGCCCAGGTTGTCACCGCCGATGAAGTTCGTCGGCGCGAAGCGGCCCCTGCGGACCGTCGTGCCGAACAGGCGGACATCGCCGGGGACGCGGCAGAACTGCCGCTGCAGCTCCGGCCGGAAGTACCGCTCCGGCTCCCTGAACGAGCCGAAGCCCCTGCGCTGGCTGCCCGGCTGCCGCTTGACGATCCAGTCCACCACGTTGATCCCGGCCTCGCGCAGCACCTTCTCGACCGTTTCCGGGACGCGCTTGCCGGCGCTGGTCGTGCTGGGGAGCTGCTGGGTCAGGTCCTCGGACGGATCGGTGCCCTCTCCGGCCGGGAGCTGGGGCAGCGTGGTGTTGGGCTGGGTGGAGGTGTTGCCGTTGTTCTTGTCGCGGTCGAGCAGCTTCTTGAGTGCCTCCTGGCTCAGCTGCTTGCCCAGGTCCTTGCCGAGGTCCTTGAGGAAGTCGCCGAACCCGCCGGAGCTGGAGCCGCTGCTCCCGGTGCCGGGCTGGGGCTGCGTGAGCCCGAAGTCGAACGAGCTGCCACCGGACGAGCCGCCGAACCCGAACGGGTCGTCCACTTGCGCGTGCGCCGGTCCTGCGATGAGGCCGCTGCCGGCCAGCACACCGCCGGCCGCCAGACCGGCCGCCGCAAGACGAAGCTTCGAAGGTGCTCTCACCTTGTTTCCCCTCTCATGGTGACGCGATCGGCGAGTGCGGTCTTTCGGGGGCCGCCCGGGTGCCGAAGCGCGTCGGAATGTTTCCAGCGACTTCCTGACTACGGGGCCCGGCGATGACCATCCAGGTGAGGACGTTGTCCAGCGCCGCAAACCGATGTCCACACGGGGGCCGCGCCGTCACGGCTGGTCGCCGGGGGCGGCGGGGTCCTGGCCGCTTCGGGCTCCCGTCACGGGCACGGCTGTCCACACGGCCGCGGCCCTCGGCCGGACGCCTGCCTGCTCCGGCGGGCCGGGCGCGTGAGGCTCGGCGAGGCCGAGCGGCTGCCTGCTCCGGCGGTCCAGGTGCGTGGGGGCTCGGCTGGGCACGCCCTGTGGGGGCGCATGGGGCTCGGCTGGACGTGCCTTGCGTGGGGCGCGGGGGCTCGGCTGAACGTGCCTCCGTGGGGCGCGGGCGCGCGGGGGCGGACGCGGGCGCGGAGGGCTACCCAGGACGGGTGGGCGTGCCAGACCCGCGCGGGCGCGCCCGATCCGTACTGGCGTGCCGGATCCGCGCGGGCGTGCCGGGTTCGGGCCGTCGAAGCCTGCCCCCTGGATTCGGCCCGTGCAGCGGCACGGCGCCCGGCGGCTCCTCGGCCCCGAAGTAGACGCCCTCCTTCAGGTCGGGCCGCCCCGAGGTCAGCTCGCCGCC
>NZ_JBFALF010000046.1:0-84801 GCF_040656115.1 Nonomuraea sp. NPDC050202
CAGGTGACGTGCTGCAGCAGCGCGACGCGGATCAGCCCGGCCCACAGGAAGGCGGTCAGCCCGCCGTACAGGGTGCCGGTGATCGCCCAGCCCGCCGCGAACGGCAGCGCCAGCGACAGCGCGCACAGCGCGGGAAAGGCGCGGGCGACGCGGCGCATGGCCGGGTCGGCCAGCAGGTCCGGGGCGTAGCGCTCGGCCGGGGTCGGATCGCCGTCGAACAGCCAGCCCAGATGGGCGTGGGCAAGCCCCCGAAGCTGCCCGCGCAGGCCGGTGCCGTACCGGTAGGGAGAGTGCGGATCGCCCGGCCGGTCGGTGAAGGCGTGATGGCGGCGATGCACCGCCACCCAGTCGATCACGTTGCCCTGGAAGCCCATGGACCCGGCAACCGCCAGCACCACCCGCAACCAGGGCCGGGCGGTGAAGGAGGCATGGGTGAGCTGCCGGTGGAAGCCGACCGTCACCCCCAGGCCGGTCACCACGTACAGGACGGCGGCCAGCAGCAGATCGGTGAGCATGACTCCCTGCCCCCACGCCAGGAAGACCGCGACCGCGAGCGCGACGAACGGCACGACCACGATCCCCGCCGTCAGTCCCACCTGGAGCCGACCGGCGGGAACGTGCTCTTCCGCCCCGGGGAAGGGCGAGGTGCCGTCGTAGTCCTGACGGCGTTCCGCCGCCTGCTCGGAAATGGTGGTCATAGGTTCTCTTTCGTCTCGTTCATGCGTCTATACGGTGCGGCGGTGCACGTAGCACCAGCGCCAGGTGGATCCGGGTTCCAGGGTGGCCACGACCGGGTGGTCGGTCTCCTCGTAGTGGGCGCGGGCGTGGCCACCTCGCGCATCGTCGGAACAGGCCACCCACCCGCAGCTCAGGCACACCAGCAACCGCGTCCAGACCCGGCCGAGTGCCAGGCACGCCGTGCACTCGGGCGGTCCGTACGCCACGGTCGAGGGCTGGTCGGCGTGATCACAGCGCGGAGCCTGACCGTTCAGGCCCGCGCGGTCGGTCGCCTTCGTTCCTTGTGCGTCCAGGGTCATCACGACGCCCTCACGGTGACAGCGACGCAGGTTGCGCCGTCTGGTCACCAACAGTCAAGGGGACCAGCGGGCCGAGGGAAACACGCAATCCCAGCTCGTCTCATCAGCTACGGCGATTGCGGGGCTCCCGGCAGGAGGACGAGGCGAGCCCGGTAGAGGGCCTTGTGCCGGTACGAGCCGTGCCGGGGAACCCGTCCGAGGACACCGGCCGACGTACAGCCGGCCCGAGCCGGTCAGCCGGTGTAGCGCAGGATGTGGACGCCCTGGTTCTTGTCGGAGATGTAGATGTAGCCACGCCGGTCCACGACCACGTCCTCCGTCTGGGCCACGAGCCTGTCTTCGGGCATCGGGCCGTACCTGCGGGTGGGGTCGGGCGGGACGAAATAGCCGACCTCGCGCGGCAGCCGGGTGTTCGAGACGTCGTAGACCCGTAGGCCGGCGTTGAAGTGCGCGACGTAGAACAGGTCGCCCTGCCGCTGCACGTCGGGGTGGTGCTGGTGGTGGTTGATGTTGTGCGGCCCGCTCCAGCCGCCCCTGCCGGAGAAGTCCGGGTACGGGGCTCCGGGCGGTGGCTCCGGCGTCGGCAGCAGCGACAGCAGCCACGGGTCGGCCGGGTCGGAGATGTCGACGATCGAGGCGTGCGGCGCGGCGCCCTTGCCGTAGGAGACGTCCTCGGAGTTGGCGAAGGCGATCTTCCTGTCCGGGATGGGCAGCACGCCGTGCACCCCGAAGCGGGAGTGGAAGGGCGGGCTGAAGTTCAGCCCGCCGACCGGCTTGGGCGCGGTCACGTCGGAGATGTCCAGCACGATCAGTCCGGCGGCGCCGTAGGGCAGGTAGGCGAGGTCGCCGGCCACGTACGGGGGGCCGTGCAAGGACACGTCGGCGCCGTTGGCGCAGCAGAAGCCGTGCGTGTGCGGGCGCCGCGGCGAGGGCGAGCTCCCCTCGCCGTCGCGCTGCCCGGGCACCCACCAGCGTCCCACCTCCCGGGGCCGGGCCGGGTCGCCGATGTCGACGATGGTGTAGATGTTGCCGCGAAACCCCTTCGCCCCGGCCGCCACGTGCACGTGGCGGCCGCCCGGATAGAGGTTGCGGTGCGTGCCGGTCCCGCCGGTCGTGTAGTGGCCGAGCCTGCGGGGGCGTACCGGGTCCTTGATGTCCCAGACGTACAGGCCCTCCTCGAAGGCGGCGGCGGGGTCGCCGCCGAAGTTCGGGAAGATCTGCTCCAGCGCGGTCACCATGAGGTCGCCGTGCAGATCGACCTGCAGCGTCCAGGTGTCCTCGGGCCCCGGCACGAACGCCACCACCTCCGGCCGCCGCGGATCGGTGACGTCCACGACGCTCCAGCCGGAGTGCCAGAAGTGGCCGGTGTAGAGATACCACCTCCCCTTCGCCTGGCGAATCGCCATCTTGAAGGCCGGCCGGTGATCCATGTCGGTGTAGCCGACGACCTCCACGTTGCGGGCGAACTGCCCCCTCGGACCCGCGGTCACCGCGTCGGCCTGCGCCGGTGCGGGGACCGCCTGGGTGGCCGCCAGGGCGGAGGCCGCCGTCAGCGAGGTACGCAACGCCTGCCGCCGGGACACCCCGATGCCTTGTCGCTCGACTTCCACGTCTCTCCTCACGCAGACGATCAAGAACGCGACCAGCCAAGCCGACCCCCGGTGAAATCTCCCGAAAGATCATCTTTATCCGGTCGAGCGTCCCGACGGGCCCTTGATCGAAACCGCGCGAAGCCGGCGGGCCGCTTTCAGGAGGCCGCGGCGGTCCTGATGTGATCGGCCAGTGGCGCCAGCGACGACAGCGGCAGTTCGCGATGCGTCCATGCCTGCCTGAGATCCTCGGGGGTGTAGCGGGGCAGCAGGTGAAGGTGGAAGTGGAAGACGGTCTGCCAGGCCGTGGGGCCGGTGGCGTGCCAGATGTTCATCCCGCCCGGTTCCAGCGCGCGCCGCAGCAGGGCGGCGCTGTGCACGGCGGCCCCCATCAGCAGGCCCGCCCGGTCCGGGCCGATGTCGGTCAGGTCCCGGCAGTGCTCGCGGGGGACGACCAGGGTGTGGCCGCGCGTCGCCTGCGAGATGTCGAGGAAGGCGACCGCGTGCTGGTCCGAATAAATGATCTCCGAGGGGATCTCTCCGGCAACGATGCCGCAGAACGTACAGGTTCCGGTCATGACCGCCCTTCCTCCCACATGATCGAGCCAGAGTGTAGCGACGCCTCCCGGGCGACGAGGAAATTTGCCCGCCTCAGCGCCTTTTTGTCCCATTAGTGAGCTGGTCACCCCCGATCGGTGATCCCGTCTCTGGTTCGTGAACCCGCACGTCAGCAGGCTTTGTTGCATGACGAACACACTGAAGCCGGCGCATCGGCCGCTGGCCTACTGCACGGCCGCGATGGCGCTCCTGGCGGTCGTGAGCGGCATCGGGCTCATCGTGGACGAGCGGACCGTGCTGGGCGAGGCTGTCTGGCTCAAGCCGTTGAAGTTCTCCGTGTCCTTCGCGCTGTACGCGATCACGCTGGCCTGGCTGATCGGCCAGATGGACCGCTGGCGGCGGACGATGTGGTGGCTGGGCACCGTGATCGTCGCGGGCTTCGTCGTCCCGGAGGTCTCCGCCATCACCTTCCAGGCCGTCCGTGGGGTGAGCAGCCACTTCAACCTCACTCCCGGGCTGGACGAGACCGTGTTCATGGTCATGGGCGGCGCCGCCTACCTCGGCTGGCTGTCAACCTTCGCCCTGGGCGTCTTCCTGGTGCTCCAGCGCCGCGTGGACCGGGCCATGGCCTGGGCGATCCCGCTGGGCTTCGTCATCTCCCTGGCAGGCATGTCCGTCGGCTACCTGATGACCGCCCCGACCCCTGACCAGGCGCTGAGCCTGGCCGCCGGGCTCGACCTGACCACCATCGGCGCGCACGGCGTCGGCGTGACCGGTGCCGGCTCCGGCATGCCGCTCACCGGCTGGGAGACCGGCGCCGGTGACCTGCGCGTCGCGCACTTCGTCGGCATCCATGCCCTCCAGGTGCTCCCGCTGCTCGCCGTCGTGCTCAGCCGCCTGTCGTGGCGCATCCTGGACGGCGCCAGGACCGGCCTCGTGGTCGTCGCCGCCGCAGGCTACGCGGGCCTCACCGGCCTGCTGCTCTGGCAGGCCCAGCGCGGCCAGGCCCTCATCCACCCGGACGCCCGGACCATCGCGGCGGCCGCATCGCTCGCCGCGCTCGTCGTCCTCGCCGCGGCGGCCGTCCTCGCCTGCGCCGCCCGGCGCGCACCCGCCGCCGCCCCGGCACCCGCCTCCGCCCCGGCGCCCGCCGCCGGCTGATTCGGCCGGGCCCGGGCACTGGACGGGCTGGACCTGCGCGTGCGGACCGGGGAGGTGCACGGCTTCCTCGGCCCGAACGGAGCCGGCAAGTCGACCACCATCAGGACCCTGCTGGGGCTGCTGCGCGCCGACCCCGGCCGGGCCGTGCTGCTGGGCGGCGACCCGTGGCGCGACGCGGCCGAGCCGCACCGGCGGCCGGCGGCCGGCGTACGTGCCGGGCGACGTGAGCCTGTGGCCGGGCCTGACCGGCGGCGAGGTGATCGACCTGCTCGGGCGGCTGCGCGGCGGCCTGGACGCGGCCCGCCGGGCGGAGCTGCTGGAGCCGGACCTCAGGCATGGATACCCGAGGTACCGGCCGCTGCGGTGAGCGATGGACACGGCGTCCGCGCGGTGCGCGAGCCTGCCGGACCTCGCCCCGCCCCCGGCGGTCAGGCCCGGCGGGCCAGGCGGCCGCCGCCGTTGCGAAAGCGCGCCTGGCCGTCGCGGACGTCGTGGTAGGAGACGAGCAGCAGGCGCAGGTATCCGTCGAACGCCTGCGGCGGGTAGCCGGCGGGCGCGAACAGGCCGGGCCGGATCTGCACGTAGCGCTGCGGCGGGGCGGCGGTGCTGCCGCCTGCGAACGCGGTGAAGATCCGCTCCTGGGCGGCGTCCGCCGGCTCGTAGGTGGTCCGCTCCTCCAGCTGGCCGTCCACGATGCTGACGTCGATGCGGAGCTGGTCGGAGCGGTAGGTGCCCACGTAGGGGGTCAGGTCGGCGTCCGGCTGCACGTCGGTGACCAGGGCGGGGATGGCGACGCCGAGGTGCTCGCCGAGCAGCCACTGCAGGAGCTGATCCTGCAGCATGATCGCCCCGGGGGTGTTGCCGAAGGCGGTGAACACCAGGTCGTGCTCGGGGACGACACACAGCAGGGACACCCCGCCGGGCGACGCACCCGACATGGCCAGGACGGTCGTGTCGCCGAACGGGTAGCACACCCAGCCCATGCCCATCGGCGGCACGTTCGGGGTGCGCATGTCGAAGGAGACCTGCTGCATCAGCGCCGTGGACGCCGCCGACAGGACGCGCGTGCCGGACGGGGAGATCCCGCCCGCGAGGTGGGTGCGTCCGAACGCGAGCAGGTCGGCGACGGTGCCGATCGGGGTGCCGCCGGCCGGCCCCCAGGTGTCGGGCAGCGTGAACATGCCGGTGGGCCTGGCCGCCATGGTCTCGGGGTCGGGGAAGTGGCCGATCGCCGTGCTGCGCAGGATGGCCTGCTCGGCCGAGGTGCTGGAGTCGCGCATGCCGACGGGCCCGTAGATGTCGCGCCGCAGCAGGTCGGGGAAGGGCAGGCCGGTCACCACCTCCAGCAGGCGGCCGGCGACGATCATGCCGCCGTTGGAGTAGCTGAGCTGCTCGCCCGGCTCGAACAGGGTGCCGCAGCCGCCCGCCAGGCCGGCGACGTACGTCTTGAGGGCGTCGCGGCCCTTGGCGTCGGGGAAGAACAGGTCCGCGTCGATGCCGTTGGTGTGGGAGATCAGGTGCCGGACGAGGATCTTGTCCGCCGCTCCCGGCACGTTCAGCGCGAATTCCGGCAGGTACGCCACGACCGGCGTGTCGAGGTCCAGCACGCCCTGGTCCACCTGCTGCAGGACCAGCGTGGTGGTCAGGACCTTGGTGACGGAGCCGAACAGGAACCCGGTGTCCTCGCGCATCGGCGCGCCGGTGGCCACGTTCGCCGTGCCGTGGGCGACGATGATCTGCTCGCCGCCGTGGTGGACTCCGGCGACGAATCCGGGGACCTGGTCGGAGGCGCAGAAGGCGGCAACCTGCTCGCGGATCCGGGCTTCGACGGTGTGCAGTGCGTTGTCGTTCATGTGGACGATCGTCGAACCTTGCCCCAGGGGCAAGGTCAAGCCCCGCACCGGGAAATCCGGAGATTCACCCCGTCGCCCGTCCCGACCTCCGGAACGCGACCGCGCAGCCCCGCTCGCGCTCAGAACCGGAGGCGCACGATGCGGGTGGATCGTTTCATGCCCGGCAGCAGGTTCATGAGGCGGTACATGCGGCGGATGTTCGCGGGGGCCTTGGCCATCAGGATCGGGGAGTCGTTCATCGGCGCCTCGTCGACGTACTCGAGCCTCGGGTGCCAGTCGGCCAGCGCGGCCGGGGTGTCGAAGCCGCAGTGGAACCGGGCGTCGTATCTGCGCAGCGTGGGATCCCATCTCGAGGTGCGCCACGCCCAGACCGACACCGTGTCGAGCTGGATCTGGCCGGTGGGGAAGGCGTCGGCGACGCTGGTCAGCAGCCGCCGGACGTCCGGCTCGGTCAGGTACGGCACCAGCCCCTCGGCGATCACCAGCACCGGCCGGTCGTGGGGGACGCGTTCCAGCCAGGCCAGGTCGGTGACGCTGGAGCCGATCACGGTGTAGTGCTCGCGCGGCGGCAGGAATCGTCGCCGCAGCTCGATGACGGCGGGATAGTCCAGGTCGTACCAGTCGACGGTGGCGGGCGGGTCGATCCGGTACGCCCGGGCGTCGAGGCCGCACCCCAGGTGCAGGACCACCGCGTCAAGGTGATCGGCCAGGAAGCTCCGGGCCCAGTCGTCGTGGGCCTTGGCGCGGACCACGGCCACGAGGCCCAGCTGGCTGGTGCCGAATCTGCGCTGGTCGTAGCCGGGGTCAAGGCGGCGCATCACCTGCTCGGCGTACTCGTCGCCGAGGATCGGGTCCGGCAGCCGGTTGTCCAGGGCCTTGGCCTTGAGGACGGGGCTGAGGGTCTTCTGCACTCCGACGAGTTCGGTCTCCTTCACACCAGCGACGCTACTCTTGTTTCACGAAATTCGTGAAGTATCTGAATGATCTAAACTGTGAGGCTCACGACGAGGGAGGGAGCCGCGGTGACGCGAGCGGACGAGGGCGCCATCGCCGGTTTCCGGGAACGGTTCGCGCAGATCATGGTCGAATCCGGCATGCCCCGGATGGCCGCGCGCGTGTACGCCGCCCTGCTGGTCACCGACTCCGGCAAGCTGTCGGCCGCGGAGCTCGCCGAGCAACTGGGCGTCGGCGCGCCGGCGATCTCGGGGGCGGTCAAGTACCTGATGCGGGTGCGGCTGGTCGAACGTGGCCGCGAACCCGGTACGCGGCACGACTTCTGCCGGATCCACGAGCACACCTGGAGCCACTTCATCAGCCAGTCCGACCCGATGCTGGTCCGGGTGCAGGCCGGCGCCGACGAGGGCACCGCGCTCCTGGGCCTCGACTCCCCCGCCGGGCAACGGCTGGAGGAGACCCGTCGGTTCTTCGCGTTCATGCGCGAGGAGATCAAGCAGTCGATGGCGAAGTGGTCGCAGCTCCAGGCGGCAGAACGCGAAGCGGGCTGAACGGCAGAACCTTCCCGAGCCGGCCGCCGCACCGCACCGGTTCTTCGCGCGGATCATCTCCCGCGCAGGCACGTCGGCGCCGCCGCAGCTCCGCGAGCATCAGGGCCGAGTCGTTGCCGGCCAGGCCGGCGCCGCTGGTCACATGGGCCCGATCTCCTCGAACGGAGGTGCCGGCCCGTCCGGAGCGCGCCGCCGCCGACGACGGCGCGCTCGACGACGACGGCGGCGGCAACCTGCCCACCGCAGCCGAGCACATCGCCGCTCCGCCGTGGGAACCGGGCGCTCCGCCGTCGACTCGGTGACCGGCCCCGGCGGGGATCACGCCGAGCGGCTGTGACTTCACGCGCCCGCCGGTTCCGTCACCGGGCTCGCCCGGCCACCGCATCCATCCAGCTCAACGAAGCAAAAATGGCTACCGTACCAGCGTTATCGCCTGGTGCACTGGTAGACGATCCAGCGGCCGCCGCCCGCGTTGGCGACGGCGTTCCTCTTCGCCCTGGCGGGCGTGCTCCCCCTACCGCCCCAGTAGACGTTTCTCCTGGCGTTGTAGGCGACGGCGCCACACCCGTTGGCGAAGGTGACGAGGACCTTGCAGCTGGAGCGGCCGCATTCCTTCAGTGCCCGCCGCTTGGCGGCACCCACTGTTCCGTAGTCCCAGGACCTGCCGGTACGGCCGTCCCGCGCCACAGCAATGGCGCCGTAGTAGTAGCGTGCTTGGCTTTCCCCCGCAGTGGCCGTTGTGGCCGACGTGGCCGCAGTAGCTGCTGCGGGGAACGCCGTAGCCAGCACTCCGCTCGCCATAAAGACGCAAGCGGCCACGGCGGTGAGCTTCTTGCCTAGCTGCACGATGTCTTCCCTTTCACGCCGTCCAAGCGGACGGCAAGCGCGGTTGGTGAGGAAAGTATGCATTGTGCCGCTTGCAAACCACTGAAACCGGTGAATGCTCAAGGGAACGATGTGAAGGCCGGCAGCGGAACGGGCAGGGGTCGAGCCGCTTGCGCGCCTCGTGGACCGATGCCGCGCCGCGGTACTCCCCGCCGGCTGACCGCGCCTTCAGGTACTTCGCGCCGACCTCCACCGCGGTCGCCAGAGCGTCCGCGACCTCCCACATTGGCCGCGTGGCGAAGCCACGCCAGGTTACCGGGCTGACGACCGCGGCGAGCGGCGAGCCCGAAGGCCCGCCGCTCGGGGAGGTCAGCTGATGAAGAATTCGTTGCTGCGTGCGGTGGATACGCTGCCGTCGCCGAGACGTAGTACGGCGACGAACTCGTACAGGCCGTTGGGCTGGAAGTCGGCCGCGTTGATCGAGAAGGTCGACTGCTTGACGTAGCCGTTGTTGTTCGCCTGCGGACCCACCGAGGCCCAGCCATCGCCGGGGACGCCGGCCTGTTCGTTGAGGACCCTGGGAGCGAAGGTGGTGGTGTTGCCCGAGGTCGAACGCGCGCTCAGGATGAGCTGGTAGTTGACCTTGTGGTCACCCGCCGAATCGCTCGCGTCGGCCTGCATCATCAGGTGGAACGGCGAACGCGGATTTCCACCGACCTCGTTGGGGGTGTCGTCCATCGTGCCGTTGGCGACGCTGGAGACATAGAGTCGTACGATCTTCACATCTGTGGCCATATCAGGCCTCCTTCGGGCTGGAGCGTCCGAGCTCGTGTCCCAGTCGCCGGCAGGACGCCCGGGATGCCATCCACTCCCCGACCGTTCTGGGTCGAGGCGGCCTTCCCCACTGAAGGAAGGCATGGCGAATCCGTCGAGAGCCGAGCCAGTGAAATGAAATCGGCAGATCATCGGGATCTGCCCGACTCTGGAAACCTGCGCCTCGCAAGGCCGATGGGTTCCCGTCACAGAGTCCAGACGCGTGCCTTACCGCCCGAAATTTGTAAGACACCCCATGCATACACCCTTCCTCCGAATACGCCAACACGCGTTCATGACCCGGCACAACCAACTTCTTGAAAACCATGAGATCATCGCAGGTCAGAGCCATACCGCACGACTATTTCCGGGGCGTCATTCCGACGTGACCATATCTCCGAAAATCTATATCCGATCGGCCTCTTCAATGAGACAGCCGCCACGACAGTCGGGAGAATGTGAAAATCCGAGATTTCGTCGCAGCGCTGTCCGATCAAGCGTTCTCGCCGGCGCCGCACCTTTGTCGGCAGCATGTGCGGCGCCGAAACCCGTCCCATGGCAGTTGCTACGCTGCTTCGCCTCCGGCGCCGACGTCGGTCACGCCGGGTCCGCCGCCGTCCGCCAGGCCTTGCGATCGAGGATGACGACGGCGGCGGCCACGAGGGCCCAGGCGGTCAGGCCCAGCCACTCCATGCGCAGTCCGTAGCCGCTGGTCCAGGGCACGCCGGGGTCGCGCAGGTTCTGCAGGATCAGCACGTTGCGGGGGCCGTGACCCGTCACGGTGACGGGCGGCTCGATCGGGCGGAAGCGCCAGCGGGCGCAGGGCCACACCTTGGCCGGCATGCCGTTGGTGAGGGGATAGGCGCGGCGGTCGGAGGCGACTTCTCGCTGGTAGGCCCTCAGGTCGACGGGCCAGGCGACGTCGCCGCAGACGACGGCGAACAGGGCGGCGAGCCCGTTGTCGGCCGGCACGGCGCTGGCCGGACGGCGGCGCGGGGGCGAGCGGCGGTCGCGACGCCCGCTCGCGCTGATGATCGGTGTCTTCGCGCCGGCGCTGGTGATGATCGCGCTCCTGCTCCTGGCCGGGGTGTTCGCCGAACTCTTCTTCCCGAGGATCCAGCAGATCCGCCTGGCGGTGCTCGGCCTGGCCCCGGTCGCCTTCCTGGCCGGGCTGCTCCAGGCGCGGCTGGCGCGGGTGTCCGTGGGCGATCTCGTGGTGGAGCTGCGGGCGGAGCCCGTGGACCTGCGCGGGCCGCCGGCCAGGGCGTTGCGTGATCCGTCGTCGTCGCTGGTGTACCCACCAGCCGCCATCTGCGCCGTTCCTGCAGGTGGGCGAGGGTGGGCTCCGGTACGGCGGGTGGTTGGCCGACTAACTGAGCAAACCGCGTCGATACCCCTCGCCGACGGCGGCGGCGCGGTCGCGGACGCCGAGTTTGTCGTAGATGTGCAGCAGGTGGGTCTTGATGCTGGCCTCGCTGATGAAGAGTTTGGCGGCCGCCTGGCGATTGGAGGCGCCGTCGGCAACAAGGGCGAGAACCTGCAGCTCGCGGTCGGTGAGGGCGGCCTTGACCGGTCGGCGCACCTGGCCCATCAGGCGGCCGGCGACGGAGGGTGACAGGACCGGCTCGCCGGCGGCTGCGGCGCGGACTGCGCGCAGGAGTTCGTCGGTGGGGGCGTCTTTGAGGAGGTAGCCGGTGGCGCCGGCTTCGATGGCGGGCAGGACGTCGCAGTCGCCGTCGAAGGTGGTCAGGACGAGGGTCTTGATGTGGGGGTGGGAGTGGCGCAGGGCGGTGATGGCGCTGACGCCGTCCGTTTCGGGCATGCGCAGGTCCATGAGGACGATGTCGACCTTGAGGGCGGTGGCGCGGTCGATGCCTTCGCGGCCGTTGGCGGCTTCGCCGGCGACGTGGATGTCGGGTTCGGCTTCGAAGGCGGCGCGCAGGCCGTGGCGGACGATGGGGTGATCGTCGACGATGAGGAGGCGGATCACCGGGGGTTTCCTTGGAGTGCGGGGATGGTGGCGCTGACGGCGGTGCCCTCGCCGGGCGTGCTCTCGATTTCGAGGGAGCCGCCGATGCCGCGTAGGCGTTGTCTCATGCTGCTGAGCCCGAATCCTTCGCCGCTGGGGTTGTGGATGCCGGTGCCGTCGTCGCGGATGTCGAGCAGGACCACGGCGCCGGTGTAGGAGAGGGTGAGGCCGGCGCGAGTGGCGCCCGCGTGTTTGGCGACGTTGGCGAGGGCTTCCTGCGCGACGCGGAAGAGGGTGACCTCGATGGCCGGGCTGAGAGGAACGCGGTCGCCGGTCACTTCGACGTGGAGGTCGACGCCGGTGCTCTGGCTCCAGTCGCGGGCCAGGGTGGTCATGGCTTCGGGGAGGTGGGCGTCCTCGAGCTGGTGGGGCTGGAGGGCGGCGACGGAGCGGCGAGCTTCGGTAAGGCTGTCCTGGGCGAGGTTGAGCGCGAGTTCGACGTGGGTGGCGGAGTCCTCGAGGCGCTGGGCGGCCCGTAGCTGGGTGATGATGCCGGCGAGGCCCTGGGCGAGGGTGTCGTGGATCTCGCGGGCCATGCGCTGGCGTTCGTCGAGGATGCCGGCCTGGTGGGCCTGAGTAAGGAGCTGGGCGTGGAGGCCGGCGTTCTCCTCCATGGCGGCCTGGAGGTCGCTGGCTGCCTTGCGGTATTTGCGCTGCCGATCCTCGATCTTGATGCCCGCGATGTGGCCGCCGCCGATGGCGACGGTCTGCACGACGATGATCGCCAGATAGAAGACGATGAGCTGGACGGTGGCCTGGGCCCAGTCGAGCGTCGAGCCGTACAGGACGAAGGAGGTGGCGGCGACGGCGGCGAAGGTCCACCTGGAAGGAGCGAAGTCGGCGGCGAGGAATAGTCCGGTGATGCAGTAGATGAGGAAGCTTGGGTGGTGAAGGGTCAGCAGCGCGGCCGTGGCCAGGACGCCGACGAAGTGAACGGTGACGGCGACCCGGCGTCCGCGCACGGCGGCGGGGAGGAGGGTGTGGGCGCCGAGACACCAGGCGAGGGCCAGGGCGGTGAGCGCGAGAGTACGGGGGATCCCGCCTTCGGGCTGGACGGGTGAGGCCAGGCTGATGACCAGGGAAGCGGCGAGGGTGACGTAGGGGACGATCTCGACGACGCGCTGGAAGCGTCGCTCCCAGGGGGAAGGCGGGAAGGGGTCGTTCATCCGGGGGCGCCCTCCTCTCGGGTGCGGATGGGTTTCAGCTGGTGGTGACCGACGAGGACGAGCTTAGGCGCATGGGGATCAGGATGGCGTAGCCGTACATGAGCAGCCCCAGGGCGATCATGAAGATGATGGTGGGCCATTGCCAGACCGGCGGGAGATGAAGGGCGAGGAACCATCCGCGGTCCTCGATGCCGACGATCTTCATGACCATGGGCACGACTCCTTGGGGGAACAGCGGAAGCCAGGCAATGGTGTAGCTGATCGTGACGCCGATGCGGTGCTGGATGGGCAGGTCCGCGGTGGTGGGCTTGTCAGCCTGGGGCGCCGGGCCGTGCTTCATGAGGTTGAGCAGATCGATCCCGTGGTTCTCGAGTCTGCGGTAGGCGATCCTGCCGAGTCCCCAGGCGCTGAGGGCGCCGGTCAGCACACCTGTGGCGGTGCCGGCCCAAGGGTGGAGGAGGATGGCGCCGGCCGCGGGCAGGGCGGTGGCGGGGACCGCGAGGAGCACGAGCCAGGCGAGGCTGGTTTCGGCGGTTTCGTCGGCGCCGGTGCTGAGCGGGTTGCCGCCGCGCTTGTGGGGGTCGGTCCCGGGGACGAGCGAGGTGACGGCGAGCAGGACGATGATCCCGGCACCGCCGCCGAGGAGGGCGGGGAGCAGGCCGAGTACCCACGGCCAGGCCCAGGTCTGGCCGCTGACGAGGGTACCGGCCAGGGAGAGGATGACGGCGGCCGGGCCGACGACGAGGAGCCAGGCCCGCTGGCGGCCACGTACGTCGGCGCGCTCCGCGCCGGGGATCATGAGGGTGAGCCAGAGGGCGGTCCCGTCGGCGCCGTAGAGGTTGGCCGAGGACGCGGCGGCCATCACGATCGCGATGAGTCCCGTGAAGGGGACCATGATCCAGGCGTCGAGGGCGAGGAGCAGGAGGGGGGTGACGATGGCGTAGGAGAAGGCGGTGGCGAGGAGCTGGATGCGGACGAGGTCACGCCACCAGGCGCGCAGTTCCTTGGCGGCGGCGATGCGGGCGCCGCCGGTGGCGGGGAAGGGCCGGGGCGTGCCCCGGCGGGGCGGCACACCCCCGCGTGCGGCCGAGACGACGCGCCGCGCCAGCAGGCCGGCCCAGGCGGCCAGGAGGAGGGCGATCACGCCGGCGTTGGCGGCGAGGATGGCGAGGGCGAGAGGCCAGGGGGCTTCGATGGCGGCCACGCCCCATCCGGAGGGCAGGACGCGGACGAGGATCTGGGACCAGGCGGCGGCGTCGGTGCCGCCCAGAGCCACGACGGGTGCCCAGCCGTTGCTGCACAGGGCGATGGCGGTGCCGGTCACGATGCCGACGGCGGCCGCGGTGGCACGCGATCTGACGAACAGCCCGATGAGCGCCACGATGACGCGGGAGATCATCACCATGGTGATGAGCGTGGCGAGGGCTGCTGCCAGGCCGATGAGCACTCCGGCTGGGCCGAAGCGCCAGCCGTACACGGGCAGGGACAGCAGGGCGATGAGATTGACCGCGGGTGCGGGGCCCGCGAAAGCTCCGGCGAGCAGGGCCGTCGCGATCCGGCCTGGCGTAGCCGGGAGCATGGAGAAGTATTCGGGGCGCAGAGCCTCGCTGCCGCCTCCGATGAAGATGGGGCCGAAGATCCAGCCGGCGAGCCACACGGCCAGCGTGAGAGGCAGATAGGCGGGCCACAGGACGGCGACGGCGATCGTTCCGAAGGCCAGGAGCAGCCCGCCCGAGACGCCGGCGTAGAGGTTGGCGGCATCATCGCCGCGCAGGGAGTTGCGCATGATCGCCAGCCGCATGCGGATCATGGGCTGGGCGGCGACCGGGCCGGAGGTCAGGAGGTGAGCCATGCCAGCCCCTCCGTTCCACCGGTACGGGCGCCGACGAGGTCGACGAAGGCGTCCTCCAGGTTTCCGGCGCCGCGTACATCGGCCAGCGGCCCGGCGGCCACGACGCGGCCGTCGGAGATGACGCCCACGTGGTCACAGAGCTGCTCGACGAGGGCCATAACGTGGCTGGAGATGATCACCGAACCGCCGTTGGCGGCGAACCTGCGCAGGATGGTCCTGATCGTGGCCGCGGAGACAGGATCGACGGCCTCGAAGGGCTCGTCCAGGACGAGCAGGCGGGGCGCGTGCAGGAGCGCGACGGCCAGGCCGATCTTCTTGCGCATGCCGGTGGAGTATTCGATGACCAGGGTCCGCTCGGCGGAGTCGAGTTCGAGGATCTGGAGGAGTTCGTCGGTGCGCTCGGCGACGACGGCGGGAGGCAGGCCACGCAGCAGGCCGAGGTAGGTGAGGACCTCGCGGCCGGTGAGCCGTTCCGGCATGGCGTTGCCATCGGGCAGCACGCCGATCAGCGCCTTGGCCTGAACGGTGTCACGCCAGACGTCGACGCCGAAGATCTCGGCGCTGCCGGCGTCGGGGCGGAGCAGGCCGACGGCCATGGCCAGGGTGGTGGTCTTGCCTGCTCCGTTGGGTCCGACCAGGCCGTAGAAGGATCCGGCGGGGACGGTGAGGTGGATGTCGTCGGCGGCCAGGTGGCCGCCGAAGGCTTTGCGGAGTCCGGTGGTGCGGAGGGCGGGTTCCCGGTGTGTTGGCATGCCTTGAGAATCGCGCGGGGCGGGGGGTGGCGGATCGTCCGGCCGGAGAGCGGGATGGTGGATTCCGGCATCAACCGATCGGTTGATGCCGGAAGGGGGCGACCCGCCCGCCGGAACCGAAGTGCCGACTTGCCCATCGGTATCGGGACTTCGTGGGTGCCGCAGAAGAGAGTTCTTCGCTCAGCACGGCCGTTTCCCCGAGGGGCGCTCCGAGGTGCTGGACGACGCAGTCGCGTTCGTCGCCGCCCAGGTGAAGGCCCCCGCCGCCGAGCTGAGCTGGTTCGAGTGGCAGGGCCGCACCGCCGAGCGCCACCGGGCGCACGTCCGCACATTGCTGTATGGGCATGCGCCCACTATGGTGGGCGCATGCCCATTACGACGCAAGAGCAATCACACCCTTCCGAGAACGAGCCTCACAAGGCCCGGCAGATGGCGGAGTCGTTCGGGGCGGACGTCGAACGCTACGACCGGGCCCGGCCCCGCTATCCCGACGCCCTGGTGGAGCGGATCGTCGCCGCCAGCCCCGGTCCCGACGTCCTCGACGTCGGCTGCGGCACCGGCATCGAGGCCAGGCAGTTCCAGGCGGCCGGCTGCACGGTGCTGGGCGTCGATCCGGACGCGCGGATGGCCGAGTTCGCGCGGCGCAGCGGGGTCGAGGTCGAGGTGGCGACGTTCGAGGCCTGGGATCCGGCCGGACGGTCGTTCGACGCGGTCGTCGCGGGCCAGGCCTGGCACTGGGTGGACCCGGTAGCGGGCGTGGTCAAGGCGGCGCAGGTGCTGCGGCCCGGTGGCCTGCTGGCGGTGTTCGCGCACGCCTTCGCCCCTCCCCCCGCCGTCGCGGAGGCCTTCGCCACGGTCTACCGGCGGGTGGTGCCAGACTCGCCGTTCCAGGGCCAGGCGCCGAGGCAGGCCCTGGACATCTACCAGACGATGTTCGCCAAGTTCTCCGACGGGATCCGGGAGGCCGGCAGCGGGTTCAGCGACCCGGAGCAGTGGCGATTCGATTGGGAGCAGTCCTACACCCGCGATGAATGGCTGGATCTGCTGCCCACGACCGGCGGCCTCACCCGGCTCCCGGCGGACAAGCTGGCCGAGGTGCTGGCAGGCGTCGGGACTGCCATCGACGAGATCGGGGGCAGGTTCACGATGACGTACACCACGCTGGCGGTCGCCGCGGCGCTGACCGCCACGCCCGCGCAGGCCACCACCGGCAGCCTGACGTCCCACGCGCGCGGCGCGGGCTTCGGCGCCCGTCGGCAACCGCCGGCCGCTGCCGCTCATCCAGATCGCGCGGACAGCTGAACCACGTTCCCGGCGTGATCGATCCTCCTTCCACGTAGTCATTCGCCACGCGCGGCTTGTGAGCGGCGTCGAGGGCGCGTCATCGTGCAGGCCGAGTGACCGATCACGTCGCTTCCCGCACCGAGGTCAACCGGCGTACGAGTCCCAGCCCAGCTTGAGCGCGACCGCAAGCCCGCAGGCGGCGGCGAGGTAGCGCAGGCTGTGACCGGGCAGGCGGCGCGCGATCTTGGGCCCGACCCAGCCACCGAGCAGGAAGCCGGCCGCCAGCGGGAGCGCCGCGCTCCAGTCCACCGGCCCGAAGAGCGCGAAGCCGACCGCGGCCACCGCGTTGGCCAGGCCGGACAGCACGTTCTTCATCGCGTTCAGCTTGGCGGCCGGATGGTCGAACATGGCGGTCAGGAGGGCGAACAGCAGGATGCCGCCGGCCGCGCCGAAGTAGCCGGTGTAGCAGGTGACGGCGAACAGCGCGATCCGCCCCAGCGTCCCGTGCTCACCCCGCCCGCCGCCGGAGGGCGGGCGGACCAGCAGGAGCGAGGCCATCGCGATCAGCCAGGGCGCGATGAGCTCGAACGTCCTGGCCGGCGTCACCAGCAGCAGGAGCGCGCCGGCCGCGCCGCCCAGTGCGGCGATCGGGCCGAGCCGGAGCATCCGCCGGCCCTCCCCGGCCAGCTCGGGGCGGGACCCGGCGGCGGCGCCGACGCCGGTGAAGGCGAGGGCGACGGTGTTGGTGACGTTCGCGGTGAGCGGCGGCAGACCGAAGGCGAGCAGGGCGGGATAGGAGACGATCGAGGCGAGGCTCACCACCGTGCTCACCACGCCGGCCGCAAGGCCGACACCGAGCAGGCCGAGGACGTTTCCGGCGATCACCCGCGGGTCTTCCTGTAGGCGTCCTTGAGACAGATCTTCCCGTCGCGGAAGCGCCACAGGTCGATGCCGTACTCGCGGTACGGCGACCCGTCATCGGCCACGAGGTGGTACGTCCAGGTGCACACGGCCCACTCGCCGTTCATGAGCGGCTCGCCCTGCTCGATGACCGCACCGGCATCGTGCTCGAACATGGCACGGAAGCCATCGGCCAACTCGGCATGCCCTCGGAAGGTGCGGCCCGGCTCGGGACCGACGGACGCGGCGTAGACAGCGTCCTCGGTCATCAGCTCCAGCAGTCCGCCGACGTCACGCCGGGCCCAGGCGTCCGCGAAGCGTTCCAGGCACTCACGCGGGCTCGTCTCAGACATGATCGTTGTACTCCTGTGCGAGGTAGGCGTCCAGATCCGGGCCATCGGGGTTGGCCAGGACGTGCGTGATCCAGGCACGCCGCTCGAAGTCGGTGACGCTCAGCTCCCACACGCACCCGGCCGCCTCGCCCGGGTGCGACGCGAGTTGCTCAGGCCGGTCGGCCGGCGCGGAAAGGATCCGCTGGTGGACCTCGTTCTTCTCGGCCCACCAGCAAGCCAGCGCGTAGCAGAGTCGGGGCGCGTCGTGAGCGATGACGAACCCGACACCGTACCGGCCGGGGGCGACGGCGGGCGTGGGGAGCGCTTCCCGTGCGGCACGCAGGGCGGCCTCGGCGACTTGCGCGCGGGCAGGCCGCCCGTACGGCGCGATCGTGTACAGCTTGACGACCCAGTCACCCAGCTCGGCCCGGCGCAGGAAACGCACGACGCGCGGCTGGTACGGAAGGTCAAGCGACGGCGGACGCATGCATCGCTCCTTAGTAAGTAAGGTAATATCGATCATTTCCTTTATATGCTGAGGCTATCGGAGGGTTCCCGTGGCTGTGCAGCCCCTGGACGCCATCAACCGCATCCTGCTGGCGGAGCTCTCCCGCGACGGACGCAAGACCGTCCGCGCGCTCGCCCCGCTCGTGGGGTTGTCCGAGCCCTCCGTACGCGACCGGCTGGACAAGCTCTCCCGGGATGGAGTGATCACCGGCTACCGCGCGGTTGTCGAACCGGCGGCGGTCGGCGCGGGCACGGCCGCGTTCATCGCCCTGCGGTTCAGCTCCGAGCCCGGGGCCAAGGCGGAGGTCAACGCGGCTCTGGAGCGAGAGCCTTGCGTACTGGAGGTGCACGAGGTGGCAGGCGAGGACTGCTACCTGATCAAGGTCAGGGTGGGCACCACCGTCGACCTGGCCGACGCGCTCGACCGTATCCGCGCGATCCCGGCGATCTCACACACCAACTCCACGGTCGTCCTGCGCACGGTCTTCGAACGGCCCGTCACCATCGAGGCCGGACAGCCGAACTGACCGGACCCGCGAGCTGGCCGACCGGGAGCCGTCAGCGCAACCGAGCCGCCAGCCCGTCGAGCACGACGCCGAGCTGCCGTTCGAACCTCCGGTCCCCGTCGTCGCGGAGGTGCCCGGCGGCCTTGACCAGATCGGCACCTTCACCCAGCCACGCATCGCGCTCGGCGAGCGAGTACCGGTCCGGGTCGGCGCCGGCAGACTGGCTGCGCTCCTGCTCCTCGATCACGAAGCCGACCACGAACGCGGTGACCAGGTCGACGGCGTCGTCCGCCTCGGCCAGCGAGAACCCGGCCGCGGTCAAGCGCCCGAGCCAGGGGTCCTTCGCCTTCACCACTTCGGGGTCGGAGAAGCGAGTGCCGCTGAAGATGCGCGCTCCGTCCCGGTGGAGCAGGTACTCCGAGCGCAGGACGCGGGCGTAGGCGGCCATGTCGTCCCGCCAGCCGGCGCCGGGAGCGATCTCCGCGAGGGCGTGGATGACGCGGCGCATGACGAACGTGCTCATCTCGTCGAGCAGTTCCTGCTTGTTGCGGACGTGCCAGTACAGCGCGGGGGCTCCCACGCCGAGCCGGGAGGCGAGCGCGCGGACGGTGAGAGCGTCCATGCCCTTCTCGTTGAGCAGTTCGAGCGCCACCGCCACGATCCGCTCTCGCGTGATGCCCTTCGCCACGGTTGACAGCTTAACAAAGTTCAGGCACGGTGGGTGACATCCGAATTGAACTTAGTTCAGGAGCGTGTCATGCGTGCTGCAGTCGTCAACACCCCTGGATCGACACCCGTCTGCGCGGACTTCCCCGACCCGGAACAGCAGCCGGGCCGCTCACCGCTGAGGCTCGTGGGCGCGGGTCTGCACCACGTCGTCCGCGGGCTGGCCTCCGGCCGCCACTACGGCAGCGACCACGCCTACCCCCTCGTGCCGGGCGTCGACGCCGTGGCCCGGACCGGCGACGGGCGGCTGGTCTACACGGGCCTCGCCCGGTCACCGTGGGGAACGATGGCCGAATGGATGGTCACCCCGTTCGAGGTGGAGCTGCCCGCCGGGGCCGATCCGCTCGCGGTCGCCGCCGGCATGAACCCCGCCATGGCGGGCTGGATGCCGCTGACCACCCACCGCAAGGAGGCCGGCGAGCTCGGCACCGTGCTGGTGCTCGGGGCGACCGGCATGTCGGGCAGCCTGGCCGTGCGGGCGGCACTGTCCCTCGGCGCGAAGCAGGTCATCGCCGCCGGACGCGATCACGAGGCGCTGGAGCGGCTGCGCGGCCTCGGCGCCGTCACCGTCCCGCTCGCCGCCGCGGCGCCCGACGCCAGGGCGACCGCCCTCGCCGCCGCCGTCGCCGAGGCACAGCCCACGCTCGTGCTCGACCTCGTGTGGGGCCCCGTCGCCGAGGCCACCTTCGCCGCGCTGGGGAAGGCCGGCACGGACGACGGCAGCGCGTCGATCGACTACGTGCAGATCGGCTCGCTCGCCGGAACCGAGGCGGCGCTGCCCGCGGCACTGCTGCGCAGCCGGCGGATCCGGATCAGCGGCAGCG
This sequence comes from Nonomuraea sp. NPDC050202, assembly GCF_040656115.1. Lineage (NCBI taxonomy): Bacteria > Bacillati > Actinomycetota > Actinomycetes > Streptosporangiales > Streptosporangiaceae > Nonomuraea > Nonomuraea sp. NPDC050202. Next base: position 20,220 of record NZ_JBFALF010000046.1, read on the forward strand.
GCGCGGGCTCGGTCTCCAAGGCCGAGATGATCAGCGAGATTCCCGAGATCATCGCCCGGTTCGCCGACGGCACCTTCGACGCGCCGTACACCGACTACCCGCTCAGCCGCGTCGGCGAGGCCTGGGCGCATCGAGGGCACACCCGCGCCGTCGTCGTCCCGGACTGACCGAGCCCCCCACTCAAGCAGAAAGGGAAACGGCATCATGCGGAAACGCGCATTGGTCGTCGGGCTCGGGATCGCCGGCATGTCCGCGGCGATCGGGCTGCGGCAGGCCGGATGGCGGCCGGTTGTCGTCGAACGGGCCCCGGAACGTCGAAAGGGCGGCTACTTCGTCGGCCTCATGACGGAGGGCAGGCAGGCCGCCACCGACCTCGGCATCGCCGGCCACCTGCACACCCGCAACCCGCCCGACGGCGGGAAGACGTGGTCGCTGACCCGGCGCGGGAACCGTGAGCCGGGCCTGGGATACCTGCACCAGCCGGGCAAACCCGCGGCAGTGGTCCGCGGGGACATCGAAGCCGCGCTCTGGCAAGGCACCCGCGGGGACGGGACGAGCGAGCCCATCGACGTGCGGTTCGCGACGAGACCCGTCGAGATCGACGACACCGGTACCGACGTGCGAGTGCTGCTCGAGGACGCCGGTACCGGCGCGCGACACTGCGAGACCTTCGACCTGGTCGTCGGCGCCGACGGACTGCGATCGAACGTGCGCCGCATGGTCTTCGGCCCGCACGAGGACTACATGACCAAGTGGGACGCGATGATCTGCGCGTTCCAGCTCCAGGAACAGGTGCCGTCCTTCGCACGGGCGGACAGCATCATCAGCGCCCGCGCGGGCCGTGCGGTGTGGGTGTTCGGGTTCGCCGACCGGCCCCCGACCGCCCTGTTGACCTACCGGACCGGGGACATCGAAGAACAGTTCACCGGATCCAGGGTCGAGCGGCTGTGCACCGTCTTCTCCGAGATGGACGACCCCGTGGTGCGGCACACCCTGGACTCCTTGGAACGGACGCCGGATTTCCTGTTCGACTCGGTGCACCAGGTGAAGATGCCCCGGTGGAGCAGAGGAAAGGTCGTTCTCGTGGCCGATGCGGCGTGGTGCCCGAATCTCTACTCGGGAATGGGGGCCACCTCCGGGCTGCGAGGTGGCGCCGAGCTCGGCCGGGCCTTGCGGGAGAACCCGGACGACCTCGACGCCGCGCTGACCGCCTGGGAGTCGCGGCTGCGCCCGTTCATCGGGAAGCATCAGCGGATCGCCCGGGTGAAGCAGCAGATGTTCGTGCCGTCGAGCCGTCCCGCCGAAGCCCTTCGCTCGGTGGTCCTGCGCCTGGCGTGCACGGCGCGAGAGCGCAGGTTGGCCAAGGCCCGTGCCGCGGAAGGAACCGCATCGTGACCGTAACCATCGCCGAAGAGCCGTGGGACAGCGCGGACGGCGTCCGGCTGCGCCGGGCCATGCAGGTCGAACTGGCCGCCCGCTACAACCTGCCCGACCAGGAGACCGAACCGCCGACCGCCGAACCCATCAGCCCGACGAGAGGCTTTGTCCCCCGTGCGAGCCACCGCAAGTGTCCACTGTGGTGACGATCCCGAGCCGTCGATTCATGGCGTTCGAGGTGGTCACGCTGCTGCTGCCGTAGGCCATGCACCCCGGGCAGCGTGCCCCCGGCCCGGAATGCAGGCGCCGGCAGGTGGAGCACTCCCTCTTGGCCATGTGCCCACGAGGGGTCTCCGTTGCTGCGGGGCTGGAGCCGGGCGGGCGGCGGCGTGCGGTCGGACCGTCCGCCCGGAGTCCGGTGCGAATCCGGCGTCAGGGGCGCGGTTGGGTGTCCCAGACGATGGAGACGGAGACGCTCGGCCAAGGGAAGCCGATGGCCATTCCGTATTCGCTGGCTCCGAGCTGTTTGGCCGCGTTGGCTTGGACGTGCGCCAAGAGGTTCGTCAGTTCGCGTAGCTTTAGCGCGATCTTCATCGACCAGCCCGCTAGGCTCTGACGTAGTGGGCTTTCTGGACCGTAGAAACGGACGCAAGCGTCTGAGATGAGAGACGCCCATGCATCGACTGCCGCTAGTAGTTCGGTCGGGTCTTGTGCTTGGTTCTCCTCTCTGGTGACGTCTTCGCTGTAACTGCTGCGGATATCGTCCAGCAGCCGTTCGAAGCCGCGTTCGTCTCCCGCTCCTCCGAGTTCGTGAGCGCGTGAAGCGACCTCTCCACGGAGGTCGAGATCGGGCCCGTGCATGTCATCCCCCTGCAAACTGGTTCTTGATCACAGCTTGTGGAGGGGAGGCGGGAATGTCACGTCTGACATGCGGGCGGCCCTGCTCGGAGGGACCCGGCCGCGTGAGCTGCCGGATTTGGACGCCAGGGCGGCGGCCGGTGGCCTGGATGGAGGCCGAACGGGCCAGCCTTCACACGGCAACCGCCTACGCCGCCGACCCTGGCCAGCCCGAGCACGCCGTCGCGATCCCGATGCTGGGGTTCCTGCGGGTACACGGCCGCTGGAAGGGCCATGACGACGGTCGCGGTGCCCATGAGAGCCGCCGGCACTGATAAGGCCATTGCCGCATTTCTCTTCGAGAGCACCGCAGACCGCATGTTTCAGCCCCAGAAGTTACGCCGGGCAGCGTCGCGGGTCAGGCGTTCGGCTTCTCGACGGTGACGACCTGGCTGGCCTCCGCTGGTCCGGTACGGGCGTCGCCGGCCCACCGTACGGTGTAGGTGTACTCGCCCGCCTCCGGCGTGTCGATGAACCGGTACGACCCGAAGTCGCTGACCCTCGCCCGCCACTCGACGGTGTCGCCACCGTCGACGTTGAGACTGCGCCGGACGGTGATGGAGCCCCCTCTCGGCGGAGTGGTGCCATCGGCCTGCAACGTTCCGCTGAAGACCAGCGTCGTGCCGGCGATCGCGCTCGTCGGCCCCGTCAGCGTGATCACGGCCTGGTATCTGACCTCCATGGTGACCGAGGCCTTGCTCCAGCGGTGCTCACCGTCGCCGTTCCAGAGCACGGTGTAGGTGGTCTGCCCGCCGGTCGGGGGCGTGTCGGTGATGGAGAAGGTTCCGTCCGCAGCGGTGGTCGCGCTGGGCAGCGTCGCGGTGGTGCCGTCGGCAAGTGTGCGGGTCACGATGAGGGGCTGCGCGCCCGGGGCCGGTTCGTCGGCGAACGTCAGTTGCCCGGTCATGGTGAACGGTCGCTGCGCCGTCCCGCCGGGCTCCGCCGTCAACGTCAGCGTGCTCGCCGGCAGGGTCGCGTCGTGTATCCGCCACAGGTAGAGGTGGTCGGTGTCCGACTTCACCAGGCTGTAGACGTCCCGGCCGACGTACGCGGTGCTTCCGCTCACCACTTCGCCTTGTGGAGGGGTCGTGGCGTAGACCTCGGTGCCCGAGGCACTGTCGTACAGCGTCATCCCGACGCCCGACGTGCGTCCGCCCGCGATGTAGGCGCCGTCCAGACTGACGGCGACGGAGCTCGGGTAGCCCTCGGCCTCGGGCCCTTTCTCATAGTCGCGCACCTGGGCCAAGGTGGTGGCGTCCCACATGGTGAAGGCGTCCGGGAGCCTGAATGCCGAGATGATGTGCGAGCCGTCCGGGGTGACCGCGATGTCTTCCAGCCCGGCGTTGTAGTTGGTGTGTCCGTCGATCTCGCCGCGCAGGACGGGAGCGGCGCCGCTCACGTCGTAGACGAACAGGTCGGCCGGGCTGCCTGAGAATTCGCCGACCACCAGCGTGTCTCCAGCCGCCGCGATGTACGGGGACGCTTTGAGCAGGGAGGTGTCGGCCACTGCCGGCTGGGACGTCGGTGCGGACAGATCGAAGCCGAGGACGCCGGTGGCGTCGCAGCCGTAGCCGACCCACAGCCGTTCGCCGGTGAGTGCCAGGCTGAAGGGGCATCCGTAGGCGGCGAGGTCGATGCGCCGGGTGATCTCCCGCGTAGCGGTGTCGATCTCGGCCACCTCCTTGGAGCCCTGCAGCGCCGCGTACACACGAGTGCCGTCGGCCGTCATGGCCAGGCCGGAGGCGCCGGACACGCCGGTGATGGTCCCCTGGACCTCGCCGGCCCTGTCGGCGACAACGATGCGATCGTCGATGGACACGACGACCTTGTCGCCTCCGACCACCAGGTCACCGCCATAGGCGAAGGCCCCGAGGTCGGTCATGGAATCCTCGGCCGAGGCCGTGGGGGCCAGGGTGACGAGGAGACCGGCGGTCAAGGCCAGGACGCCGCCTAACGCGGCCGGCCATGATGCGGTGGACCTGCGACGTATCGCGGGTAAGAGGCGCACGTGGTTCTCCGCTCATGAGAGGTGAAGAAGACGAAACGCCCTGATCAAGCCAGACGAGGACATCTCGGGTCAATATCGACGATCAGTAGTTACCAATGATCATCGATGCGGGATCGGTCACCTATGGTGATCGCAGCAGGTCGGAAGTCTGGTAAGTGGCATCAAATCGTGACCATGGTGGGACTCCGGTGGGTAGGCACTTCGCCTGCGCGTGGGAAATGCATTGGGGTCGGTGATGCTGTGGCCGCCCGCCAGATGGCAGCCCGCCTGCGCGGCGACGGCCGCCCCGCCCTCATTACCTCAGCCGCATCGCGGATCCCCTCCGGGGGAGGTCGCGGGCCCGGGAAACCGCTGCTCAACAGGGCAACCTGACAGGAGATTCACCCGGCGGCGACGCCGTGATCAGGGGCTCGGAAAAGACCCGGGATAGCCATTTCCCGGGCGACGCGGTGAGGGTAACTTGGATCTTTGCTCGGGCTGGACTCGGGGTGTCCGGCCGGTGTGAAAGGCGGGATCGATTGCGATTTCAACTCCTCGGCCCGATGCGGATCCAGCCCGCCGGCACGCCGCTGCGCATCGCGGCTCCCAAGCAGCGCACGCTCCTCGCCATGCTGCTCGCGCACGAGGGGCGGCCCGTGCCGGTCTCCTCGCTGGTGGCCGAGGTGTGGGACGAGCGGCCGCCGTCCTCGGCGGTGGCGAACCTGCGGACGTACCTCATGCGGCTGCGTCACCTGCTCTCCCCCGACGGCCACCCGGGCGGGGAGCGGCTGGTCACCTCCGACGGCGGCTACCTGCTGCGGGTGGAGCCCGCCGAGTTCGACCTCGCCCAGTTCGAGGCGTCGTCCGTGCGTGCCCGCCGGTCCCGTGAGCGGGGGGAGCTGGAGGCGGCGCACGACGAGTACGCCGCGGCCCTGGCGCTGTGGCGGGGAACGCCGGTCGAGGACGTGCCGCTGGGGCCGTCCCTGCGCGAGGTCGTCGCCCACCTGACCGAGCGGTACCTGAGCACCGTCGAGGAGTTCACGGAGGTGCAGTTCGCGCTCGGCAGGCACGCGGCGGCGGCCGAGCGGCTGCGCGCGCTGACGGTGCGCCACCCGCTGCGGGAGGGGTTACGCGGGCGGCTCATGGTCGCGCTGTACCGGTGCGGCGACGTGGCCGGGGCGCTCGATGCCTTCCGGACGGCCCGCCAGGCCCTGGCCGACGAGCTCCACGTGGAACCCGGCCCGGAGCTGCGCCGCCTGCACCAGGCGATCCTGCGCCGGGAACCGGACGTGGAACCGCCGGGCGTCCACATCCCCGACCGCCGCCCCCGGCCACGGCCACGGCAGCTGCCCCGGGAACCGGCGGTGTTCACGGGCCGCTCCACCGAACTCTCCCTCGCCACCCAGGCCCTCCGCCGCGACGACCCCCCAGCCGCACCACCGCCCCATGCGACCGGCCCCGCCACGCCGCCGTCCTGGGATGCCGGGAGAGGGCCGCGGGTGCTGGCGCTGCACGGGCCCGCCGGGGCCGGGAAGTCGGCGCTGGCGTTGCGGGCCGCGCACCTGGCCGCCGGGCACTACCCCGACGGCCGCCTCTACTCCGACATGCAGGGTTGCGCCCCCGAGCTGGCCCCGCTGCGGCCCACCGAGGTGCTCGGCCGGTTCCTGCGGGCGCTGGGCGTGCCGCACGGCGACGTGCCGGCCACGCAGGCCGAGGCGGCGGCGGTCTACCAGTCGATGCTGGCCGACCGGCGGGTGCTGGTGTTCCTCGACAACGCCGCCGACGCCGCGCAGGTGGCGCCCCTGCTGCCGGCCGGCGACGGGTGCGCGGCGGTGGTCACGAGCCGTCCCATGCTGAGCACCCTGGACGCCGTGCACGTCTCCGTCGGCCTGCTCGGCCAGGCGGAGTCCGTACGGATGCTGGCCCTGCTCGCGGGCGAGGCCCGGGTGGCCGCCGAGCCTGCGGCCGCGGCCGACATCGCGCTCCTGTGCGGTCACCAGCCGCTGGCGCTGCGCATCGCCGCCGCCCGCCTGGCCGGCCGCCCCGACTGGTCGCTCGCCCGCTTCGCCGAGCGGCTGCGCGACCGCGGGCGCAGGCTCGACGAGCTGCAGACGGCCGGTCTGAGCGTGCGCTCCTCCTTCGAGGCGAGCCTGGCCGCGCTGAAGGAGTGCCCGGGCAAGGACGTCGCGATGCGCGCCTTCCGCCTGTTCGGCGCGGCCGACCTGCCGGAGATCGGCCTGGCGCACGCCGCCGAGCTGCTCGGCGTCGCCGCGGAGGAGGCGGAGGCCGCCCTCGACGAGCTGATGAAGGCCCGCCTGCTGGAGCTGATCGGCGCCGACCGGTTCCGGATGCCCGAACTGCTGCGCATCTTCGCCGGCGAACTCGCCACTCCCCTGAAGCACGCCACCCCGCTGTAGCGCTTCCGGGAAGCGCCTCGGTTCGGGGAGCGCCACCTCGCTGTAGTGGTTTCGGGAGCGTCCCGTCCCGTTGTAGCGGCCGTGTATCTCCCTTGTAGGCCCTCTCCTTACCGTCGTGACCGACTCGCTACGGCGGAAGGAAAGGTGGTTTTCCTCATGACCGCAACCCTGCGCGTCCTCGGCGACCGGGTGCTCGAACGGCTGGTGCCGAGGGCCACGGCGAAGGCGGACACCAGCTACTACAAGCGCTGTGCCTGCTACACCAGCCCGGTCGTCGAAGTCATGAAGCTGTGCCACGTGGTCGGCGGCACGTCCGGATGCACCGGCTGCATCTACTACTTCCTGCGTCCCTGCTGACGGCGGCGCCGGGCGGCCGGGTGGACGAGCGATGACGTTCTATCTGCTGATGACCTGCCGGCTGCTGCTGGCCGGGGTCTTCGTGGTGGCGCTGGCGGGCAAGGTACGCGGCCGTGCCGCCTTCGCGGCGTTCACCGCCTCCATCAGGGCGCTCGGCCTGCTGCCACGGCCCTGGGCAGCGGTGGCGGCGTACGCGCTGGTGGCGGCCGAGCTCGTGACGGCGGCCCTGCTGCTGGCCACCCGCGTGGCGGGGCTCGCCGCGGCGGCCGTGACCCTGGCGGTCATGACCGGCGGCGTCCTGGCCGCGCTGCTCCGGGGGCGGCGGGCGCCGTGCCGCTGTTTCGGTCCCTCCACCCGTCCGCTCGGCCGCACGCACGTGGCCCGCAACCTGCTGCTGATCGCGGTCGCCGGCGCCGGGCTGGCCGCCGGCGGCTCCGGCGACCCCGCCCATCCCGCCGGGCTCGTCCTGTCGGCGGTCGCCGCCGCCGTGGGCGTGCTGATCGTCGTACGGCTCGACGATCTCGCGGCCCTGTTCTCCGCCCCCTCCCACGTCCGGAAGTGAGATCGCCCGATGCCCTTCCTGATCGCCGCCGTCGTCCTGGTCGGCGTGCTGTGCCTGTTCGACCTGCTGCTGACGTTCGCGGTGCTGCGCCGGCTGCGCGAGCACACCGCGGAGCTGGAGCGCCTGGCCGGTGAGCCGCGGACGCTGCCCTACGACCCGTCGTTCCTGATCGGCCGCGCGCTGCCCGGGACGGCCGCGAACACCGAGCCCCGCCCGCGGCTGGTGGCGTTCTTCGACGCCGGCTGCGACACCTGCCACGAGCACGCGCCGGTGTTCGCGGCGGCGGTCCGGCCGGGCATGTCCCTGGCGTTCGTCACCGGCGCGGGCCCGCAGCTGCGCAGCCTGGTGGACGCGGTCGGCGGCGCGGCCACGGTGGTCTCGGGCGAGGACGCGGACGCCGTGGTGGCCGAGCTCGGCATCCAGGCGTTCCCCATGTTCCTGCGGCTCGACGCGGACGGCAGGATCACCCAGGCGGACATGGACGTGGAACGCCTGGCCGAGACGGCCGCGACGGTATGAGCGCGGCGACCGCCGGGGACCTGCCGCGCCGGCCGTTGCGGCACGCCGCCACGGTGGCGCTGCTGGCCTGGCGGGCCGCGCCGGGGCCGGCGGCGTGCCAGCTGGCGGTCACGCTGGTCACCGGCCTGCTGCCGACCGGCACCGTGTGGGGGACGAAGCTCCTCGTCGACGGGCTCACCGCCGCGGACGCGGGCCCGGCCTTCCGCGCGGCCGGGCTGCTCGCCCTGCTCGGGCTGGCGGCAGGGGTCGTGCCGCACGTCACGGCGTACCTGCGGGCGGAGCTCGACCGGCGGCTGGACCGGCTGCTGCAGGACCGGCTCTACGCCTCCGTCACCGGTTTCCAGGGTCTGTCGCGTTTCGAGAGCCCGGCGTTCCTCGACCGGCTGCGCATGGCGGCGGAGGCGACCGGAGGCTCTCTCACACCGTTGACCTCCGGCCTGTTCGACGCCGTACGCAACGTGATCGCGCTGGTCAGCCTGCTGATCAGCCTGCTGGTGCTGAGCCCGGCCATGGCGGGGCTGGTGACGGCGGCGGCCGTGCCCGCCCTGATCGCGCGGATGGCCATGGTCAGGCGGCGCGTCGGGACGCTGGCGGGGCTGTCGGCCACGGCGCGGCGGCAGATCCTGTACTCCTCGCTGATCACCGACGTGAAGGCGGCCAAAGAGGTCCGGATGTTCGGGCTCGGCGGCTTCCTCAAGTCCAGGGTGCTCGGTGCGCTCGCGGCGGCCCAGGAGGGTGAGCGGCGGCTCGACCGGCGGGAGGCGCTCACCCAGTCGCTGCTCGCCCTGCTGTCCACGGCGGTCTCCGGCGCGGGCCTGCTGTGGGCGGTGTCCGCCGCGCTGGACGGGCGGCTGAGCCTGGGTGACGCCACGGCGTTCGCCGCCGCCGTGGCCGGGACGCAGGCCGCGCTCGTCGGGCTGGTCGAGACCGTGGCCGGCGCGCATCACGCGCTGCTGCTGTTCGGCTACCACGCCGAGGTCACGTCGCTGCCGGACGACCTGCCCGCGCCGTCCCGCCGTCCCGGCGAGCTGCCCGCGCTGCGGCGCGGCATCGAGCTGCTCGACGTGTGGTTCCGCTACGACGACGCCCATCCGTGGGTGCTGCGCGGCGTCACCCTGACCATCCCGTACGGCGCCACGGTGGCGCTGGTGGGCCTCAACGGCGCCGGCAAGAGCACCCTGATCAAGCTGCTGTGCCGCTTCTACGACCCCTCTCGTGGCTCGATCCGCTGGGACGGCGTGGACCTGCGCGAGGTGCCGCCCGCCGAGCTGCGCCGCAGGATGGGCGTGCTGTTCCAGGACTACATGTGCTACGACCTCACCGCCGCCGAGAACATTGCCATGGGCGAGATCGAGGCGCTGCACGACCGCCCCCGCATCGAGGGCGCGGCGCGGCTGGCGGGCGTGCACGACGTCGTGCGGGCGCTGCCGCGCGGCTACGACACGATGCTGAGCCGCATCTTCTTCCACGAGGAGGAGGAGGAGGCGGACGAGGCCGGGGTGGTGCTCTCCGGCGGGCAGTGGCAGCGGCTGGCGCTGGCCCGCACCCTGCTCCGCGAGGGCCGTGACCTGCTCGTCCTCGACGAGCCGAGCGCCGGCCTGGACGCCCGCGCCGAGCACGAGATCCACACCCGCCTGGCCCGGCACCGCGCCGGCCGCACGAGCCTGCTCGTCTCCCACCGGCTCGGCGCGGTACGGGCGGCGGACCTGATCGTCGTCCTGCGCGACGGGGAGATCGCCGAGCGGGGCACGCACGACGAGCTGATGGCCGACGGTGGCGGTTACGCCGAGCTGTTCGACCTGCAGGCCAGGGACTACCTGGCCGGGGCCGCCGTCACCGAGGTTCACGAGGGGTGCCGATGAACGCGGCCGGATGGGTGCTGTGCGGGGTGTCCGCGGCGGGGCTCGCGCTGGTCGCGGTCCTGTGGCGGGCACGCCGCGCCTACGTGGTGGTCACCGTGGAGGGCTCCAGCATGGCGCCGGCGCTGGCGGACGGCGACCGGGTCCTGGTACGGCGGCGGCGGGCCGGGCAGGTGCGCCGGGGCGACGTCGTCGTGCTCGAGCCGCCGCTGGACCCGTCCGGCCCGTACCAGGCGGGGCCGCCCGCGGCGGACGGGAGCCGCTGGAACATCAAACGCGCCACCGCCCTCCCCGGCGACCCGCTGCCGCCGGGGGTGCCCGCGCCCGGCGGGGTGGACCGGGTACCGGCCGGGACGGTGGTCGTCCTCGGCGACAACCCCCTGGACAGCATCGACTCCCGCCACCGCGGCCTCTTCCCCGCCGACCGGATCCTCGGGGTGGCACTACGCAGGCTGAACGGCCCGGCCAGGTAGACGCACCGGACAAGGCGGCATCAGCCGAGCGGCATCAGGCGGGCGACATCACCCGAGCGACATCAGCCGAGCGGCATCAGGCAGGGGACATCAGGCACGCGACATCAGGCCGGTGACGGAAGCAGACACGTGAGGTTCCAGCTGCTCGGGCCCCTCCGCGTCCAGCCGACGGGGACGCCCATCCAGATCTCGGCGCGCAAGCAGCGCACCGTCATCGCCATGCTGCTCGCGCATGCCGGACGCGCCGTGCCGATCCGTTCCCTGGTGACGGAGGTCTGGGACGGCTGCCCGCCGCGCTCGGCCGTGCCGAACCTGCACACGTACGTCATGCAGCTGCGTCACGTCCTGTCGGCCGCCGATCCCCCGGCGGGCAGCCGGCTGGTGACCTCCGACGGCGGCTACCTGCTGCTGGTCGAGCCGCCCGAACTGGACCTGTTCCTGTTCGAGGAGCAGCTCGCGCGGGCCAGGAAGGCCTTGTCCGGCAAGGACCTCGGGGCGGCGGAGGCGACGTACGCGCACGCCCTCGGGATGTGGCGCGGCACCCCCGCCCAGGACGTCCCCCTCGGTCCGGCCCTGCGCAACGTGGTCGCCGACCTGACCGACCGCTACCTGAGCACGGTGGAGGAACACATCGACGTCCAGCTGGCACTCGGCGCGCACCGGGCGGCCGCCGGACGGCTCCGCGCCCTGACCGGGCGGTACCCGCTGCGCGAACGCCTCCACGCCCAGCTCATGCTGGCGCTCTACCGCTGCGGCGACATGCCGGGAGCCCTGGAGGCGTTCTCGGCGGCCCGCCACGCCCTGGCGGAGGAGCTGGGCCTGGACCCGGGCGCCGAGCTGCGCCGCCTCCACCGGGCGATCCTGAACCATGACGCGGACCCGGGCCCCGCAGGCGTTCTCGCGGGCGTCTCGGTCATCAACCTCCGCGGCAACCACCCGGCCCAACGCCCCCGCCTCTTGCCCCCGATCCCACCGACCTTCGTCGATCGCCCCCAGGTACTCGTGCTCGCCACAACCGCCCTGGGCGCACCGCCCCCGGCGGACCAGCGGAGGGAACGGACGCCCAGCCCGGCCCACCCCCCGGACGCCCAGGCGATCCGGCACCACGCCCCGGACGGGCCCTGGGACGTGCGGGCGGCGGTCCCGCCACACGACCGGGACGAGCCACCGGTCCGCCGGACGGCCGGACCCCATGACCCGGGTGGGCCCCAGGCCACTCAGACGGTCGCGCCGCACGACCCGGATGGCGCCCCGGCCGGCCAGGACGGCGTGGGCGGGGTGCGGGTGGTGGCGTTGCACGGGGGCGGCGGGAACGGGAAGTCGGCGTTGGCGCTGCGGGTGGCGCAGCGGGTGGCCGGGCGGTACGCCGACGGCCTGCTCTACGCCGACCTGCGGGGATCGAGTGCCGGCGTACCGCCCGCGCGGCCGGTCGAGGTGCTCGGGCATTTCCTGCGCGCGTTGGGTGTGCCGGGTCGTGAGGTGCCGGTGACGGAGGCCGAGGCGGCGGCCCTGTACCGGTCGATGCTGGCCGGTCGCAGGGTCCTGGTGGTGCTCGACAACGCGACCGGTGCCGCGCAGGTGGCGCCGCTGGTCCCGCCGGGCGACGGGTGTGCCGCGCTGGTCACCTGCCGGGGAGTGCCGGCGACCCTGGACGCGGTGCCGATCGCGGTGGGCCTGCTGGAGGAGGCGGAGGCCGTACGGCTGCTGGCGTTGCTGGCGGGCGGGCCCCGGGTGGCCGCCGAGCCCGGGGCGGCGGCGGATGTGACCCGTTCGTGCGGCTACCTCCCGCTGGCGGTGCGGGCGGCGGGCACCCGGCTGGCCGGGCGCCCGGACCTGTCCCTGGAGACCTTCGCCGCACGGTTACGGGACCGGGGCAGCCGCCTGGACCTGCTGCCGGGTGTCCGTTCCTGTTTCCGGGCTGGTTACGATCAGCTGTCCGAGCGGTCGGACGCGGCCCGGGCCTTCCGGTTGCTGGGCGCGCTGGACCTGCCCGAGGTCGACGTGGCGGTGACGGCGGCGCTGCTGGGGGTGCCGGCGGGGCCGGCGGAGGCCGCGCTCGACGTGCTGGTCGAGCTCCGCCTGCTGGAGCCCGCGCCCGGTGGCCGACTGCGCATGCACGACCTGGTCAGGCTGGTGGCGGCAGAGCTGTGCGCCATCCGCGACACCCCCGAGGAGCGATCCCGGGCCCTGCGACGGGCCCGGCGGGCGACCCTGCGGCACGGATAGCGACCACGCCGTACAACCGCTCGCGACCGCGCTGTAGCGCGGGTATACGGGTGGCTGTATGCGGTGCCGATAACTTTCAGGAACACCCCCCGCAGAAGGAGACAATCGCCATGACAGGCGTCCTGGAACGGCTCGGCGACCGCGTGCTCGGCAGGCTCGTGCCCAAGGCCACCGCGAGCGCCGACACCTCCTACTACGTCACCTGCTCCTGCACGAACATGGTGCGCAAGCGCAAGCTGTGCCACGTCGTCGGCGGCACGTCCGGCTGCACCGGCTGCATCTACGTCGACGTCTGGGTCTGCTAGCGCAGGGTGTAGGTGAAGCAGCCCGCGGCGCGGCCGATGCCGACCGTGATGCGCACATGCCCGTCGGGCGGCAGCAGGATCTGGCCGGGGTAGATCTTGTCCTTGGACGGCGAGCCGTCGTCGTTGAGCACGGTGGAGGTCGCGGAGGCGTCGCGCACGTAGTAGGCGACAGTCCCCGACTCGACGTGCTCGACCCGGATCAGCGCCTCGGCCCGCCCCTTGCCGGGATCCTGCGCCACCCACAGCTTGGCCACGCCGCCGCGCTGCTCGCGCAGAACCGCGCCGAACGGCCCGGCCCGTACGCCGCCCGCCGCGGCGCCCTCGTCCCCGGCGCGGTCCGCGTCCACGCAGGGCACCCCGTCGCCGGACGGGGTCGGGGGCGGCGAGACGGACGTCGTCCAGCCCACGGTGCTCGGCGGCGGCTCCTGAGCCGCGGCCTGTTTCTGGGCGGGCGACCCCGCGGAACAAGCGCCTGACAGAAATAGCAACGCCGAGAACGGAAGAAATGCCGACCTTCTCATTCGTCAAAGTATTACCAGCGTCCACGATGATGTCCATGGATGCCGCCGATTTCGCGGGAATAGGTTGCGGGCTGCTCGCCGCGCTTTTCCTGGCGAGCGGCGTGCCGAAAATCAGGCGGCCGTTCGGGCTGGCGCTCGCGCTGATCCGTTTCGGCGTCGTCAAGCGGGTGCGGCCCGGCCTGGGCCGGGCGCTCGGTGTCGTGGAGGTGGCGGCGGGCGTGGCCGTGGCGGTCAGCCCGGTCCTGTTCCCGGCCGCCTTGGCCGCGCTCGCGCTGCTGGTGGCGTTCACCGCGGTGGTCGTGCGGTCGGTGCTGGCGGGGCAGAGCGTGGAGTGCGCCTGCTTCGGCACCGGCGAGACGACCTCGTGGGCGACGGTGGCGCGCAACCTCGTCCTGATCGGCGTCGCGGCGTTCCTCGCCGCCGTGCCGGCGGTCCCGAGCATGGAGCAGCGAATTTCGGGATTGCTCATCGGCGGGGCGATCACGTGTGGATATCTGCTGATTTCCACGCTGGCCGTGCTCAAGCCTTTCAGCGTCCGGATCGACGGGTGAATGGAACGTCATGGGATACACCGCGTTGTTCGTCGTGTGCGCCGTCTGGCTCATTCTGCTTTCGCTCGGCCTTTTGGTCGTACGCCGTGAATTGTCGATTCTGCAGGACCGCGTGGCGGTGAGCGGGGCCGCGCCGGCCGACGGGCTCGCCGTCGGAGCGGTCGCGCCGCCCTTCCCCGGACTGCGCGACAACGACGTGGTCATGTTCTTCTTCGGCGACTGCGAGCCCTGCCACGAGGTGGCGACGGAGGTCGCGCGCTCGTCCGACCCGGCCGGGTTCGCCTGCGTGGTCAGCGACGGCACCATGCCGGGCTCGGCGGAGGGCTTCCGGCGGATCCTGCACGAGGACTCGCGCGCGCTCATCGGCGCGGAGGCCGGCGCCGTCCGTGAACGGTACAAGGTGCACTCGGGCCCGTTCGGCGTGGCGGTGTCGGGCGGCCTGGTGGTGGCCAAGGGCGTGCTGCGGTACGCCGACGACATCGAGCAGCTCTACCACGCCGCCTACGGCCCGGCCCCGGTCGGCAGGTGAGGAGACACCGATGCCCACCCTCCTGACCAGCCCGCGGACCAGACCGGCACTGGCGCTCCTGCCGGCTGTGCTGGGCCTGCTCGCGGGCCATTTCCTGGGGCTGCAGCCCTGGGCCCTGCTCGTCGTGGCCGCGCTCGTCGTGGGGATCGCGCAGCAGACCCTCCCTTGAGGCCCCAACGTGATCATCATGATCACGCGCGCCCGCGTGTCCGGGTGCTTCGGTTCCTCGGTGGTGGCCGGTGCCGTCCTCGTGCTGTCGGCGATGACGGGCGCGGCGCTCGCCGGGGCTTCGGCCGGTCTCCTCGGCGCGGCCGTGGAGCCCTCACTGCGGGCGTTGCTCGCGGTGGCCGCGGTGACGGTCTCCGTCGCCGGCGCGGCGTTCAAGCCGGTCCCCTGGCAGCTGGACCGGGAGACCGACACGCGCTGGCTGGGCTACAACGACTGGCGCACCGCCGCGTACAACGGGTTCGCGCTCGGGCTCGGCTTCACCACGCGCATCGGCTTCTGGCTCTGGTACGTGGTGCCGCTGGCCGCCTTCGCCACGGCCGACCCGCTGCTCGCAGCGGCCGGTTACGTCGTCTTCGCGCTGACGCGGGTGGGCCTGTCCGCGCTGCTCACGTCGATGGACGTGTACGTCTCGGGCGGCATCGCGCGCGCCCGCATGATCACCGATCCGCTGGCCGTCGCCGCGCTCTGCGCGCTCTACCCCGTGCTCGCGCCCCTGCTGTAACCCCCCCGAAAAGCCCCCGTAGTAACCCCCCAAAGAAAGGAAGCAGTAATGAAGGAGGAATCGACCAGACGCGGGCTGTTCGCCGGCATCCTCCGGGATCCGGCCGGCGCCACGCCGCTGCCCCCGTCCGACGCCCCCATCGGGGTCCTGGTCAGCGGCGCCGGCCAGGACGTGACGGTGCGCCGTTACGGCGCCTCGGCCGGCGTCGCCGCGGCCGCGCCCGTCGCGGCGAAGGCGGAGGAACTGCCCTACGGCTGGACGCTGCGGCCCGGCGACCTCGTCGTCATCGACGAGTCCGTCCCGGGATCTCCCGTGGCGGTCACCCTGCACCGCAACGTGCACGGCACCGTGGCGGAGGTGTCCGAGGACCGCATCACGGTCAACGGGCAGGTCTGCCTGCTCGATCCGCGCACGCTGCACTACGAGGGCATGGCGGGCGAGCCGTCCGCCAGGCCGCTGGCCCAGCCGCTGAAGCCGGGCGACAGCGTCGTCCTGGAGTGCTTCGACAACCGCGTGGACGGCACCCTGACCGTGCACTTCATGCGGCGGCTCAGTCGGGCGGCCTGATGGAACAGGTTCTGGCCGTGGTGCTGGTGGCGGCCTGCGTCGTCCTCACGGTGGCCTTCCTGGCCTGCCTGCGGGGAATCGCCGAGCTCCGGCTGCGCCTGACGGGGCGCGGCATGGATCCCAGCGCCCAGCTGATCATCGGCAGGAAGCTCCCCGAGAGCCTGGTCGGGCTCATCCCCGACGCGACGCAGGACGCGCTGGTGCTGTTCATGTCCAGCACCTGCGGCACGTGTCACGGCCTCGCGGCGAGTCTGGGCGAGTTCGAGGGCCGGCAGACGGTGGCGATCGTCGCCGGCGACTCCGCCTCGGACCTGCTCGCGACGCTCCCGCCGCACGTCGCGGCCTTCGACGGCGAACGGGCCAAGGCCGTGGACGCCGACCTGCCGATGGCGATGTTTCCCACCGTGCTCCTGCAGCGCGACGGGTTCCTGGTCGCCTTCGCCAGCGGCAGCGACGCCGACAGCGCCGCGGACCTCGAAGTGCTGTGGGAACAGAGATTGGACGTACCAGAGGGGATGAGCGCATGATCGTCGAGCACGTGAAGAAGACGCGGCTGACGAGGAGCAAGTTCCTCGCCGTCGCCGGGGCGACCATCGTCGGGGTCGCCAGCAACGCCTGGTTCCCCGGCCGGGCCGAGGCGGCGCCGGACGGCTGCTACGGCTACCCGAGCTGCAGCTGCTGCTCGGCCACGACGTGCTGCGCGAGCGGCTGCACCAAGCGGTACAGCTGCGGCGGCAAGCAGTGCTGGACGACGTGCGCCTACCTGGGCAGCACGCTGTACCGCTTCGACTGCTGCGACTTCACCAAGAGCGGCGCGGGGTGCATCTGCCGGGTGAATCACCGGGCCTGCACCTGACCCGGGGCGCGGTGCGGTGGGCGCCGCCGCCGCCCACCGCACCGATCGCCTCCCCCGCCGAGAAGTCGCGAGGAAACCGCTGTCCCGCCCAGCCGATGGCGACGAAGAGCTCAAGGCTCCGTCACGGTAGGGTTCTGGCGGACTTTCTTCAAGGTGGACGGCAGCACGTGTGAGTAAGGCAAATGAGCTGATCGGCGCGGCGATGGAGGCCCTCGCCCGCGAGGACGAGGCAGCCTTCGACTCCGCCGCCGCCTTCCTGGCCGACCGGGACGACGCCGATCGCGTGCTGGTGGAGGTCGTGACCCGTGCGATCTCGGGGTTGTGGCGGAACGGCTGGCAGCCCGCCGACGTGGTCAGGATCGCGGCCAGACGGCTGACCGACTGGCACGGGCGGGTGGCGGCTGACCTCATCGCCTGGGAGATGCGGGCCTACGCGCCGGCCACCGTGGATGAGCGCTGGCGCGACCAGCTCGCCGCCCTGGAGGCCGCGGTGTGGTGGAAGGGCGGCTACCTGGCGGCGCGGCAGGCACGCGACGGGGTCAGCCGGCTGATGACCGTCTCCGGCGGGCTGGAGCTGATGGGGTTGCTGACCGGGCTGCCCCGGCTGGAGTCGTTGAGCCCGCCGCCCGGGACCGCTCGCCGTACGGTCCAGGCGCGCCCGCGCGCGGTCAGCGAGAAGACGTTCGCGCGGGTGCGGGCGCTGCTGGCCAAGGCGGAGTCGACGACGTACGAGGCGGAGGCGGAGACGTTCACGTCGGCGGCGCAGAGCCTGATGGCCAAGTACAACATCGACGCGGCGATGCTGGACGCTCAGCCAGGCGGAGCTGAGGCCCCGGCAGGCATCCGGGTCGGCATCGACGCGCCGTACGAGCACCCCAAGGCCGTGCTGCTCGACCGCGTCGCCGAGGCCAACAGGTGCCGGGTGATCTGGTCGAAGGAGCTGGGGTTCGCCACCGTGCTGGGGTTCTGGGCGGACCTGTCCTGGGTGGAGGTGCTGTTCACCTCGCTGCTGGTGCAGGCGCAGACCGCGCTGGTGAACTCGGGTACCAAGAAGCACGGCACCGGCCGGTCGAGGAGCAAGACGTTCCGCCAGTCGTTCCTGTCGGCGTTCGCCTCCAGGATCGGGGAGCGGCTCGCCGAGGCCACGGCGGGTGCGGTCGCGCAGGAGAGCGACAGCCGGGGCACCGACCTGGTTCCGGTGCTGGCGGCCCGCGAACAGGAGGTGGAGCAGGCGGTCGAGCGCATGTTCCCGAACCTGGTCTCGCACAGGGCCCGCACGTCCTGGGACCGGGAGGGCTGGGCGGCCGGCCGTACCGCCGCCGACCAGGCCAGCCTCGGGACACGGGACCGATAGCGGGATGTGGAGGTGGGGCGCGGCGCGGCAAGCCGAACACCAGCCCACTCAGCTCCGCCAGACCGACGACTCGGCCTTGGCACCTCACACGCACCGCGCTCTGCGCCGGATCGGCTCAGGCCCGGGGCATCGCGACCGTCTTGATCCGGCTCGCGGCCAGTACGGCCGTCAGCACCGCGAGGACACCGCAGAGGCCGATCACCCCGATGACCGGTTGCCAGGGCACGTCGACGGCCACGAGCCCGGACAGTTGCGCCAGAGCGGCGTACAGGCCGAGCAGCCCGAGCCCGGTCGCGACGGCCGCCAGGACCACGCCCACCGCCACCACCAGCAGTGCCTCGGCCATGACGTACCGCAGGACCTGGGCCTTGGCCGCGCCGAGCAGGCGCAGGGCAGCGTGTTCGCCCGCCCGGTCAGGGGCCGCCATGAGCAGCGTGTTGACCAGGGCGATCACGGTGCAGCTCAGCATGATGCCGAGCACCACCAGCAGGCCGAGACGGCTGGCGGTGGTGCCGCGGTCCCTGGCGGTGGCGGCCCAGGCGGCCTTGGTCACGGCGCGAGCGTTGTGTCCGTCGGTGGCCCGCTCCAGGGCCTGCCGGACCTCGGTGGCGGAGGCGCCGGGCCGCAGTCTCACGTACGCGAGCGACGGCGGGGCGGACAGGGCGTGCGAGGAGGCGACGTAGGGGTCCGCAGCCGAGCGAGCGCCGAGCAGCGCGACGACCGTGAAGGTGGCCCGGCTGCCGTCGGCCCGCCACCACGTCACACGCTGCCCCAGGGGCAGTTCCCAGGTGGGTGAGACGGCGATCGTGTCGTCCCGCAGGTCGGCGAGCGCTCCGGCGGTGACCGGCACCGCCTCGTTGCCGGGCCGGGAACGCGATGGTCAGAGGTTCGGCGGCGGGTTCAGGAGTTCGCGGGCCAGGGCTTGGCCCCACCACCGCTCGACCCGGTCCGGGGACCAGCCGCGTTCGGCGGTGAGCGTGGTGTAGACGTCGATGCTGCACATGCCCGCGTAGATGTCGGCGGCAGTCCGCACGTCCAGGCCCGGGCGGAGGGTGCCGGTCTGCCACGAGGAGAACACCGCCACGCGGGTCTCGTCGGCGCGGGCACGGCTCTCGCGGTAGAGGGCGGCCAGTTCCGGCTCCGTACGGGCGGCTTCGCGCAGGGGCACGATGACGTCTCCGGCGTGTTCGAACAGCCGCCGGTCGAAGGCCGCCATGACCGCGAGCTGCCGCTCGGGCGTGGCCTCCGGTGCCTCCAGTTCGGCGAGTTGCCTGGAGGGGTCGGCGGACAGGCCGGCGGCGTCCACCAGTGCCCGCGTCAGCCCGGCCTTGTTGCCGTACACCGAGTAGACCGTCGGCACGGAGACTCCCGCCTCGCGTGCGACGTCGCGTACGGTGGTCGCCGTCCATCCCCGCGCGACGAAGAGCCGGCGCGCGGCCTGGGCGATCTCGGCGCGGGTCTCCATCGCCTGTGCCGTGCGGCGGAGCGAGTCGTAACGGCGCCGGGTCCCCTCTGCGCTCATGATGGGTAGCGTAGAGGAAGCTATCGCAGCAGCAGGGACAGGCTGTACGCCACTATCCAGGTGATCCAGCCCAGCCACCCGATCAGCCCCGCCGGGCCGAGGCGGTTGCCGCCCTCGACGTTGTACGGGGCGGCGAGCGAGGCGACGAGAAGCAGCGCGGCGCTGAGGTACCCGAGGCACGCCTGCCAGAGGGGAACGAGACCGCCACCGACGCCGGCGGCGGTGAAGCCGAGCAGTGCCATGGCCAGGAAGGCCTGGTTGAACCCGAACAGCACGTTGCTCATGCCCCACAGGCCCGCCATGGAGCCGTGTCCGTGGCGGGCGGCGGTGGCCATGCCGAACCGGAGCGCCTCGACGCAGGCGAACGTCGCGTTCTGCAGCAGCACTCCGGCGAAGCCCACCAGCGCCCATGCCCTCTGATCGGCGCTTCCGTCCCACAGCACCGACAGCAGCCCGGCCGCGAAGAGCGTGAGGCACAGCCACGTCACCGGTACGAGCACCGACGGCTTCTTCAGCGCGTCCGCGACCTTCTCGTACGAGTCGGTGGCCGCTTCGAGGCCCTTGCCCGACGTCGGCAGCGGGAGGCCGGAGCGGAGGTAGATGACGTTGACGGCGACTCCGACGAGCACGAACCCGATCCCGCCCAGCCCTGACAGAACCATGAACTCCATGCCGGCGCTCCCCTGTTATTGAGTTAACGCTACTTATAATGAATATATAGCACGTCAATCGAGCGCAAGGCTGCCCCCTGCCGCGAGGTCAGCCGGCAGGCATCCGCCGATGCGCGCCGGAGAGCGGGTTGGGCATGGCGGCGTGGGAGACCTCCGCCTGGAACGGGCCGATGAAGGCCGCATGCCCGAACACTTCCAGGACCACGAGGCCGCGAGCCTGCGAGAGCCGGCGGTGGTACGGCTGCCGGCGGGCGCTTGGTAGTGCGCCATCACGGGGTCCTCTCCGAGGACCTCGTGACATCGGCTCATCGACCTTCCCGGACCGGCTCATCCACCGGAGGGACGTTCCCCCAGTATTCGTGCAACGCGCTGATCCGCTCGCCCGCGACCCTGACGATGATCGTCTCCCAGTTGAGGTAGCCGGCCGTGGAGGCGGAGGCGCCGCGCGAGTCGTACTCGTACAGCACCCGGTCCCCCATGGTGGTGACGCCGCGCCGATGGCCCTGCACCCGGTTGCCGTTGTCGGCGTGGAACCGCGCCCACGCGCCGATGGCCTGCCGCCCGGCCTCGCCCTCGTGCCGCCCTCGCCACTGGCCGTCCGGGAACCAGAAGGAGAAGCGCGGCGTCAGCATGGCCAGGAACGGCTCCCATTCCCCCGTACGCCAGCCATGGTCGAAACGGTCCATCGCCCGGTCGGCCACGCGCCTGACCCCTCCCGGGCCTTCGAAGGAGGCGCCGGCCGACGCGCGGGAGGCGGTGGCCAGGACGGTCGCGCCCGCGAGGGTGCCGACGGCGGCCCCGAGCAGCGTCCGCCGGGACCCGGTTCGGGAAGGATCATCGGTCATCCGGGTGTCGCTTCTGTCGATCATGAGATGGGATTAGAGCAAGAGCAACCGAAAGATGGCGTAAACAGCCGTCCGCGAGAACATCGGTGCTCGACCGCCTGATTTGGAGGATGAGGGCAGATGGCTGATCGCCAGGCGATGGCGCGCATGTGGGACGAGCACACCTCGGCCGAGTTCGTCACTCGCGACGTGGAGGCCACGATGCGCACCATGACGGACAATCCGAGCGTCATGCACGTGCCGACCGGCATGGGGGGTGTCGGCTTCGACGGCGTACGTGACTTCTATCGGCGGTGGTTCGTGGGGCGGAACGCGGCCGACATGTCCATCGAGTCGCTGAGCCGTACGGTCGGGGAGGCGAGCATCGTCGACGAGATGATGATCACCTTCACCCATGACATCGAGATCCCGTGGATCCTGCCCGGCGTGCCGGCGACGGGCAGGCAGGTGCGCGTCCCGGGGATCGCGATCGTGGGCTTCGAGGGGACAGCCGTCGCCAGCGAGCGCATCTACTGGGACCAAGCCTCCGTGCTCGCCCAGGTGGGCCTGCTCGACCAGGAAACGGTGAAACGACTGCCCGTCATCACCGATCCCCAGGGCCTGCTGGCCGGCACCGTGTCCCCCAACCAGTTGGCACAGCCTCGATAGCACAGGCTGCCGGGCGGCTCTCGTACCGGCCGAGAACACCGCCCGGATGCCTGCCTTGCGCCAACGTGGGTGGCCGGTCCTGACCGAAGTACGGCGACGTCCCCCGCGGATCGCGGCGCTGGACGCGATCCGGTCAGCAGGTGGCGCCGCGCTGCCTGAGCTGGTCCTTGCGCACCTTGCCGAGGTCGTTGCGAGGCAGGGCCGGGGCGAGGAGCAGGCGGGTGGGCAACTGCCAGCGGGACATGCCGCGGCCGGTCAGGTGGTCGCGCAGCTCCTCCAGGGACGGGGGCGGGTCGGCGGCGGGGACGACGACGGCGCAGGGCAGCTCGCCGTGTTCGGCGCTGGGGTAGCCCACCAGGGCCACGTCGGCGACGCCCGCGTGCTCGCGCAGGCCCTCCTCGACGTCGTGGACGGGGATCATGCTCGCGCCGGGGCCGGAGATGCGGTCGGCGGCGCGGCCGAGGTACTGCAGGCCGCCGCGCCCGTCGTCGCGGACGAGGTCGCCGGTGTCGTACCAGCCGTCGTGGTCGCGCGGGACCCAGACCGGGCGGCCGGTGTCGCGCCGGAAGGTGCCCAGGCAGACGGAGGGGCTACGCACGGCGAGCCGCCGGACGCCGCGCCCGGCGCCCGGCTCCTCCCGCAACCGCACCTCAACGCCACGGCGGGGGGTGCCGATGCTGCGGGCGGCCCAGCCTGGCGGGTCCGCCGCGCTGGTGCTGAGGCCGCCGCCGGTCTCGGTCATCCCCCAGTGGTTTATCAGCTCGGCGCCCAGGTGCTCGCGGATCAGCAGCGCGTCCGCCGCAGTCAGCGGCGCGGCGAGGCTGTTCAGCCTCCGCAGCCCGGGGAGCGGCCGCGGGCGCAGCCGCTGCTCGGCGGCCAGGTCGCGCAGCAGACGCGGAATGGCGATCATGGACATGGCCCGGTGCTCGGCCAGCAGGTCGAGCCAGTGCGCCGGGTCGGGGCTGTCGCTGATCAGCACGCGGCGGCGGCGCAGGACGGTCTCCAGCACGATCTTCCTGAATCCCGCGGGAACACCGATCACGCTCGCGACGGCGACCGGGTCCGGGACGGGTCCCTCGGCCCGGGAGATGGCCGCGTGCATGGTGTTGAAGCTGTGCAGGACACCCAGGGCGTCACCGGTCGTGCCCGAGGTGAAGGCCACCAGCGCCACCTCGTCGGCGCGCAGGGGCGTCGGCGGCGGGAGCGGACCGCGCGCGCCGCGTAGCCGGGCGTCGAAGTCGACGGCGGAGGTGGCCGCCGCGTCACCGAGGACCACGCGGTGGCGCAACTCGGGCAGCCCAGCGGCCGCCTCGGCCAGGACGCCGGCGTGCTCGACGCCGTCCCAGCGGTCCACGGTGACGCATACGCCCGCGCCGCAGACCCGCAGCCTGCGGCGCAGCTCGTGCGCGCCCATGCCCAGCTTGAGCGGCAGCACGACCGCGCCGAGGTGGGCGCAGGCCAGCGCGAGCGCGACGGCCTCCCACCAGTTGGGCAGCTGGAAGGCGACCACCTGGCCGCGCCGCACGCCCAGCCCGTGCAGGCCGGCGGCGAACCGGTCGGCCTGTTCACCCAGCTCGCCGAACGTCAGCGCGCGCGTCCGCTCCCTCCGGTGCGCCGACGAGCTGATGAGTGCGACCTGACCGGGGACGGCGGCACGGGCACGGGCGAGATCGTCGACGACGGTCTCCTCCCGCCAGTGGCCGGCGGCGCGGTAGCGCGCCGAGGTGATGGGATCAGGGTGGACGGTGGTGGCCAGCTCGCGCAGTTCGGCGTTCACGGCCCGGCACTTCCTCTCCTTTGCCTAGTATTGACAAGGAAGTACTACCCATAGTAATTCTTTGGTAACTTAGCGTGGCATACGGGCGATCCGCCGTCCACCGGTGCGGCGGCCCCCGACGCGCCGCCGCCTTCCGGTCCGGCGCCCGTGGCGGCGTGGCCGGGGCGGGGGCGGCGGCCGAAGTCGGTGGCCAGCCAGGCGGCGAGGTCCTCTGCCGGTCTGCGGCGCTCGCCGGGCCCCGGCTCCCCCGTCTCCGGCTGCCGCACCCGGTCGAGGCGGAACACCCGCCAGTCGCCGGCGTCGAGATCGTGGGCGAGGACGTACCAGTGGCCGCGGGCGTAGAGGCAGCGCACCGCCTCCACCCGCCGCTCGCTGGCCACCCCGTGCCGGTCGCGGTAGGCGAACCGGAGCACGAGGTCCTCACCGGCCGCCCGCAGCAGCACCGACAGGATCGCCGGGTCCACCTCCCCGCTCTCGCCGCCGGCGTTCTCGCTGCCCGCGGCGGCCTGGTCGAGCACGGTACGCAGCCGCCGCGGCAACACCCGCGACAGCTTGGCCAGCGCCCGCTGCGCGGCGTCTCCCGCGAGCACGCCCTCCGCCATGCGCAGAGCCGCGACCAGGGCGAGAACCTCGTCGTCCTGGAAGATCAACGGTGGCGTCCTGCTGCCGGGGCGCAGCGCGTAGTGGCCGCCCGGCCCTGGGCGGCTCTCGACCGCGTAGCCGAGGCGCTGCAGGCGGGCCACGTCACGCCGCACGGTGCGGGTGCTGACCGCCAGGCGCTCGGCCAGCTCACCCGCCGACCAGCCCGGCCTGGCCGCCAGCAGCTCCAGCAGGTGGAGGGTACGGCCGGCGGGATCGCCGTCGATCGGCTCGAAAACGGTCATGGTTCCAGTGTGCCGACCATCGCGGACAGGATCCGGCCACATCTCCTCGTACGGTGACGGCATGGAAATCGCCATCACCGCACCGTCCGGCAATGTCGGCCGCCACCTGGTCGGCCACCTCGTCCGCGCCGGCGTCCGCCCGCGCCTGCTGAGCCGCCACCCCGAACGGGCCCGAGCGGGCTGGGGCGACCTCGTGGACGCGCGCGAGGTGGACCTGCGGGACGCCGCGGCCGTCACCGAGGCGACCCGCGGCGTCGACGCGCTGTACCTGATCGTGCCGCCCGGCGAGGGCGACGACCCCGTGGCCGGCTACGCCGAGGCCGGCGAGGCCGTCGCCGCCGCGATCGCCGCCAACCAGGTCCCCCGGACCGTCCTGCAGAGCAGCGTGGGCGCGGAGCTGCGCAAGGGCGCCGGCGAGATCGACGGACTGGGCCACGTGGAGGAGACGCTGGACCGGCTCGCCGCCGCCCACCCCGGCCTGGCCGTCACCCATCTGCGGTGCGGCTACTTCTACAGCAACCTGCTGTTCGAGCTCGACGCCATCCGCTCGGGCTCCGTGGCCGTGCTCCTTCCCGCCGACCAGCGGTTCAGCTGGGTCGCGCCGGCCGACATCGCCATGGTGGGCGCGTCCCTGCTGCTGCGCCCCGACTGGTCGGGACGGCACGTACGCGCCGTGCACGGCCCCCGGGACCTGTCCTGGAACGACGCCATGGCCGTGGTCGGCGAGGTCCTCGGCCGCACCGTCACCGTCCGGCGCGTCGAGGACGACGTCATGCGCGCCACGCTGGCCGGAGCGGGCCTGACCGAGGCGCAGGTCGAGGCCATCATGGGCATGTCGACCGGGTTGCGCGACGGATTCGTGCCCGAGCAGCCCAGGACTCCGGAGACCACCACGGACACGACGCTCGGCGCGTGGGCCTGGGCCGAACTGCGCCCCGCCCTGGCCGCCTCGGGCTGAACCCGCCGCGGCCCCGCCCCGGCCCCGGCCAGGTAGCGCTCTGCCGAGGATGAGCGACGTTCAGGGTTGGAGCGTGGGTTGAGGCTTGCCCGCCCGCCGGCCTGGCCGCGAGCGGCGGATGGCGCGGAAGTTTCCGGCAACGGTTCAACGACATCGTGGAACGCATGAGTGCTGACCACTACGAACGGGTCGCCGGCCCGTCATCCGTCCAGCAGCCAGGAGACGAGCCCAGCTCCCCCTCGATCCGCGGAGGAGCGCAGAGCGTCCTGGAGGTGAGCCGGTGACCGCCACCCCACCCTCCACCCCGCCCGCCTGGCGGGAACTACTGGGCCGCGAGCACCTCGGCTCGGCGATCGTGCTGGCCGGCGGGGTGCTCGTCGGCGCGATCAACATCTACCTGGCGGCGAGCCTGCTGCCGACCGCGGTGGCCGAGCTCGGCGGCGCGAGCTTCTACGCCTGGAACATGACTGTCTACCTCGTCGCCATGGTGATCACGACGATGCTCACCGGCCGGTTCCTGACCCGGTGGGGCACCGTCGGCGCCTACCTCGCCGGCTTCGCCACGTTCACCGCGGGCTCGCTGGCCTGCGCGCTGAGCCCGGCGATGACGGTGCTCCTGCTCTCCCGGGGCGTGCAGGGGCTGGGAGCGGGGCTGCTGTCCGGGCTGGGATTCGCCGTCATCCGGTCGGCACTGCCTGCCCGGCTCTGGACGCGCGGCGCAGCGCTGATGTCGGCGATGTACGGCGTCGGCAACTTCGCCGGACCGGCACTCGGCGGCCTGTTCGCCCAGATCGGCTCGTGGCGGGGGGCGTTCGCGGCGATGGCCGTGATCGGGGCCGGGTGCGGCGTGCTCGTGCCGCGCGTCCTGCCGCACAGCCAGGACAGCGGGGAACGGGTGCCGATCCCGGCGGGGTCGCTACTGCTGATCACGGCCGCCGCCGCAGCGGTGAGCGTGGCCGGCGTCGTGGCCGGCACCCCGCAGAAGGCCGCCGGGATCGGGGTGGCGCTGCTGCTGGTGGCCGGGTTCGTCGCGCATGAGCGGCGCAGCGAGCACCGGGTCCTCCCGCGCACGACCTACCGCCCCGGTTCGTCGCTGAAGTGGGTCTATCTGACGCTTGGGCTGCTCGCCTTCGGCGTCGCGGTGGAGTCGTTCCTGCCGCTGTTCGGCCAGCGGCTGGCCGGGCTGCCGCCGCTCGTGGCGGGGTTCTTCGCCGCGGCCATCTCGCTCGGCTGGTCGGTGACCCAGATCGGGAGCTCGTCGGTGGCCGGGCAGCGCGCGGTGCGCCGGCTCCGCGTGCTCGGACCGCTGCTGCTCGCCGCCGGCCTCATCCTCCAGGGGCTGCTGCAGCGTACGGACCCGCCGGTCTGGCTGGTGCTGGTGTGGGTGCCGGTGCTGTTCGCCGCCGGGGCCGGGATCGGCCTCGCCTACCCGCACCTGTCCGTGGCGGCGATGTCGAGCACCCAGGATCCCGAGGAAGGCGGACGGGCCGCGGCGGGGGTCGCCACCGTGACGAGCCTGTCGATCGCGTTCGGCACGGCCGTCGCCGGGATGCTGATCAACCTGGGCGGCGACTCCACCCTCAACGCGGCCCGGTACACGCTGTTCGGCCTCGGGATCATCTGCGCGATCGGCGCCCTCACCGCCCACGCCGCCAACCGCCGGAGCCGGACGGATCCGGCCGATCAGGTCTCGCTCCCCCGGGCCTCGTGACCAGGTTCCCTGTTCGGCACCTTCACCTCCGCCTTCGTCAGGAGACCTCATGACCGACCAGTTCCTCTGGCCGGTCTACCTCGCCGGCCTACCCTCATCCGCCTTCTCGATCTCCGCCACGGGGCGGCCTCACTGATGCCGGCGGCCGGGGTGGAGACGAAGGTGGTGCGGGAGACCCGGGGCCACACCTCCCGCGCGTTCACCGCCGTCGGATGAAGTACGTCGGCGAACAGCCGACGTACTTCACAATGAGAGCGATGTCAGCTCCCTGACTGAAGTCGTCCACCAAGCCACCCTGTCGGCACAGGTCACCCACACCCATCCCGAGGCAGTGGCCGGCGCCGTGGCCATAGCGGTGGCGACAGCCGTGGCCGCAACAGAACCCGACCTGCCCTCCGGACACTTCCTCGATCACATCAGCGAACACGTACCCGCGAGCATGGTTCGCGACGGCATCGCCGAGGCCCGGCAACTCCTCACCATCAGCGACCCCGCGCTCGCCGCCCAGATGCTCGGGAACGGACGACAGGTCACCGCGCACGACACCGTGCCGTTCACCCTCTGGGTGGCAGCCCGCCAACGCCACGACTACGAGGCGGCCGTATGGACCACAGCGGTGGCCGGAGGGGACGTCGATACCACCTGCGCCATCGTCGGGGGCATCGTCGCCGTTGCCGAGGGCATCCACCTGCCACCGCAGTGGAGGAGACGCTGCGAACCCCTGCCGGACTGGGCAGGTGCCCCGCAGCGCTTTCCATGGCGTACTGACACGATTCTTACCCAACCTCGGCACCTGCCCGATGTTTCTGGTGATCTACAGCTCGGCCGGGTCAGATCGGCCGCTCAGGCGGCAGGCAGGGGAAACTTGATATGAGTGAGGAGTTCGGAAACCTCCCAGAGCTTTTGCGCAGTGTCATCGTCGAGTGCTTCGCCGGACAATTCTTCGAGGGCGGCGGGGCCGCGTACCCCGAACCGGCTGGGGCCGGAGAAGCTGGCGCCGGGAACGTTGCCGACGGTGGCCAGCAGGGTCGGTCGGGCCCCACCTTCGGGGCTTTGGGCCAGTAGCCGCGTTCCCAGTGCGAGGGTGTGGTCAAGGATCCGCCGGCCGGTGGTCATGGTGAATCCGGTGGCTGCCCAGCCGGGATGCGCTGCCGTGGCCAGGATCGGTGAGCCGGCCCTGTTCAGGCGGCGCTGCAGCTCTCGGGTGAACAGCAGGTTGGCCAGCTTGGTCTGTCCGTAGGCGCCGAACGGCCGGTAGGGCCGTCGTTGCCACTGCAGGTCCTCGAAGTCGATGCGTGCGCCGCGGTAATTGGTGGAGGACACGGTGATCACCCGCCTGGTGATCTGGCTCAGGAGCAGATTCGTCAAGGCGAAGTGCCCGAGATGGTTGACGCCGAGCTGGCTCTCGAAGCCGTCGGTGGTGTGCTGCAGGGTGTGGGTCATGGAACCGGCGTTGTTGATCAGATAGTCGATGGGGCCGTCCGTCGTGCGGGCGAACTCACGCACGGAGGCCAGCGACCCGAGGTCGAGCGGGCGTGACTCGGTGAGGCCGCCTATCTCGGCGGCGGCCGCGCGGCCGCGGGTCTGGTCGCGCACGGCGAGGATGACCCGTGCGCCCTTCGCCGCCAGTGCGGCAGCGGTGGCCTTGCCGATGCCGCTGCTGCCGCCGGTGATGATGACGGTCCGGCCGGTCTGATCGGGGATGTGCATGGTCATGAGGTGAAGGCGGTCTTTCCGTGATCGTGTTGCGTGGTGTTCAAGATCGATGGCTTCCGGATGTGCGGCTTCACAGGCTGTCCCAGAAGTCCGACATCATGCGGGCGGTCCGGGCCGGGTCCTGAAGCATCCACCAGTGACCGAGCGCGTCGAGGTCGACGGCACGGGCGCCGGCGCGCTGGGCGGCGCGGTGGCGGAGGGCAACGCTGCCGGCAGTGAGGTCGTCGGTGGCCACGGGAACCAGACCGGGCCGGGCTGCTGCCGCCGGCAGATTGCGCCCGCGTTCGGCCAGCATGTCCTCGGGTACGGAGCGGTACAGCGACAGAATGGCTCTGCCCATCTCGGGGCCCTGCCCGAGCGCCACCTGGCCGGCCGCTGACTCCGGGATGCCCCACGAGATCATGCGCGCCGTCCGTTCCGCGGCGTCTCCCGAGAAGGTTTCCTCGATGTGGCGTTCCCCATCCCCCGGCGTCTGCCAGGTCTTTGCGATCTCATGCCACGAGAAGTCCGGTTCGTACCCGCCAATGGTGTCGCTGATCCAGCTGCGCACCAGGTCGGGACGGGCCATCGCGACTTCCAGCACGTAACCGCCGCCGAAGTCGTGACCGACCAGGTCCACCGGGGTCCTGAGCTGCGACAGTTCGTCAATGAGCCAATCCCGGTAGTCCAGGAAGGTGGCACCGAAGCCTGCAGGAAGTGCGGAGCCGAAGCCCGGAGGTGAGAGCCGGACCACGTCCTGCTGCTGGGACTTGGGCAGCTCGCTGATCAGAGGTGTCCAGACCGCAGAGGTCACCGGGACGCCGTGGACAAAGACAATGGTCATACGAGGCATGACACCACCAGACCGGCGTAGGCGTCCAAGACCTGCATGGCACCCCGTGATGCAAGAAGTGCATAACGGGGGACTAGTCTGGGGACATGCTTCCCGATCTGGACCTACGGCTGGTCCGGTACTTCACGGTCGTCGCCGAGCAGCTGAACTTCGCCCGGGCGGCCGAGGAACTGCATGTTGCCCAGCCTTCCCTGAGCCGTCAGATCCAGCGCCTGGAGAACACTCTCGGCGTGCGTCTGCTGGAGCGCACCACCCAGGGCAGCCGCCTTACCGCCGCAGGCGCGGCTTTCCTGCCCAAGGCACAGCAACTGCTGCACGGCGCCCAGCAGGCGGTCCAGACCGCCTTGGCCGCGGCGCCGGCGCGCACGATCACCATCGGGTACGTCGACGATCTCGTCATCACACCCGCCGTGCGCAACCTGCGCCAGCGATATCCCGACGCCCACGTCCGTACTCGTCACCTCGGCTCGCAGGACGCCTCCATGCTGCTGGAGCGGCAGGTCGATGTCCTGGTCACCCGTACGCCGCTGCCGATCCCAGCCGGGGATCTGGAGGTGACGGTCCTGTACTCCGAGCCCCGGGTCCTGCTCGTGCCCGCGACGCACCGCCTCGCGGGGAAAGAGACGGTCACGGCCGACGACATTGCCGCAGAACCACTCGTGGGCTGTACCGGGATGGGCGTCGAATGGACCACCTTCTGGCGGCTCGAACCCCGATCGGACAGTGAACCCGCCCCGGTGGGTCCTACCTTGGCCGAGACCTACGAGGACAAACTCGAGGCCATCATCGACGGCACCGCCATCGCCATCGTCCCCGCCGGCGACCGGCGCTACACCCTGCGCCCCGGCCTGGTCACCGTTGCGCTCGACGGGATCGAGCCTTGCCAGATCGTCGTAGCCACCCGGACCGCGGACACGAACCCACTCGTCACAGAGTTCGTGCGATCCGCGAAGGACCTCCTGGTCGGGCACATCACCAGCGTTACGGCCCCTCCCGCCCGTTCTGCGTAGTGTTGTCCCGCTGATGGGAGGGTTCCCGGGCGCGGTGTCACGACGGAAGGACCGCCGCGTTACGGCACCCGTCCCAGGCCCGGCATGCTGCCCGGTCAGCTGTCCGCTGCGGAGGTAGCGGGCGAGCGCTCCGGGACCGGCCACGACACTGAAGAGCAGCTTCCCGCGCGAGATGGCGAAAGCTCTGAGTGCCCCAGGTACGGGCAGAGGGCCATTAGACTACACCGATGATCGCGAGCGTTCCCCTGGCCGTCCGCTCATGGCCGATCTGGTGGAGAGCCCGGCATGCCTCGGTCAAGGACAGCGCGCTCGCGGTGACGCTCACTGCGCTGGCGTTCGTACCTACGCTGTCCGTCATCGGAGCGCAGCTCAGCGACCTGCCGAAGCGCCCGGCCGGCGCCTTGGCGGTGGTGCTGACCGTGGCGCAGTCGGCGCCGCTGGCGCTCCGCAGCCGTCACCCGGCGGCCTGCCTCGCCGTCATCGGCGCCGCCTTCGCCGTTCATCAGGCGCTCTGCTATCCGCAGACGTTCGCCAGCATCGGCTTCTACCTGGCCCTGTATACGGCCGGAGCTCAACAGTCCCGGCGGCGTCGCACGCTCGCGGCGGCGGTGAGCGCCGGCTACGCCGCGCTGGCGGTCGTCCTGAGCCAGTTGGGATCCCCCAACCGGATCTCGGACTTCCTCGCCTTCTACCTGGTTCTGGTGGTGATCTGGATGGCCGGCGTCGGCGTGCGCCGATGGCGGGCCGAGGAGGCCGAACGGCAGCGGCTCGGCGCGCTGGCGGCCAGCGCCGACGAACGCGCCCGCATCGCCCGTGAGCTGCACGACGTGGTCACCCATCACGTGACCGCCATAGTGGTGCAAGCCGACGCGGCACAGTTCCTGGTCGGCACCGCACCGGAACGCGCAGGGCAAGGACTGGCCGCCATCAGCGACACCGGCCGGCAGGCGCTGACGGAACTCCGGCATCTACTCGGTGTGCTGGAGGCGACCGGCGACGCCGCGCTCACGGACCGCACGCCGGCCCTCGGCAGGGTCGCCGACCTGGTCGAACAGGCCCGCGTCTCCGGCCAGCCCGTCGAACTGACCGAGCACGGTGAGCGCCTGCCCCGGCCCATCGACGTCGAGCTGGCCGCATACCGGGTGGTTCAGGAAGCCCTCACGAACGCCATCAAGCACGCGACGGGCCGGCCCACCAGGGTCACGGTCCACCACCGCGCCGACCACATCGACATCGAGGTGACCACCGACGGGTCCGCTCTCGCAGAAGGCCCCGCCGTGCCGTCCGGGGGACGAGGGCTGGACGGGCTGCGCCAGCGCCTACACATGCTGAACGGTGAGCTGACCGCCGCAGCCCGGCCCGGGGGCGGGTTCAGCGTCCGGGCCCTCATCCCGTCCAGGGGCACCGCATGACCAGTACGCCGATCCGGGTGCTCATCTGCGAGGACCACGAGCTGGTGCGCACCGGCTACACCACGGTCTTCTCCGCCCAGCCCGATATGGAGGTCGTCGGGGAGGCCGCGGACGGCCGCGCGGCGCTCGAGGCCGCCCGGCGGCTGCTGCCGGACGTCGTCGTGATGGACATCAGGATGCCCGTCCTGGACGGCATCGAGGCCACCAGGCGACTGGCCGGGCCCGGCGTCGCCGATCCGGTGAAGGTGCTGGTGGTGACCACGTTCAACGTCGACAAGTACGCCTACGAAGCGCTCAGGGCAGGCGCCAGCGGGTTCCTGCTCAAGGACGCGCGGCCGAAAGAACTGGTGGACGGCGTACGCACCATCGCGCGCGGTGACTCCCTGCTGGCACCCGCCGTCACCCGTGCCCTCATCGGCCGCTTCGCCGAGCGCTTGCGCCCCACCGACTCCTCCCGCACGGCCCTGCAGGAAGTCATGCGGGCACTGACGCAGCGGGAGCTGGAGGTACTCGAACAGCTCGCTGAGGGCCTGTCCAACGCGGAGATCGCCGGACGATTGTCCATCAGCGCCGAGACCGTCAAGACGTATGTGTCGCGGATCCTGACGAAACTCGACCTGCGGGGCCGTGTACAGGCGGTCGTTCTCGCCTATCGGGTGGGATTGGTGCCCGCCGATCAGGGCTGACGCGGCGTCGGCTCCCGCGGCCGGGCATCGTGCCGGTCAGGCGGAGAGCTTGGCGCGGTGCGGGCGGGGCCGGATCTGACCGGTGCGGGCGGCCCGCCGCAGCAGGAAGATCGTGGGCACCATGCAGACCAGCAGGGCGAAAAGGCTGGCCTCGGGGCCGAAGGTGCCGCCGGTCAGCGCGGCCGGACCCGACAGCGTGACGTTCAGCAGGCCCTCGGGCGGTACGCCCGACCCGGAGACCGTGACACCGAAAATCCCGGCCTGGGTGAAGTTCCAGGCGAAGTGCAGGCCTATGGGCAGCCACAGCGAGCGGGTGGCGACGTAGGCGGCGGCCAGCATGGCTCCGCCCGTCAAGGCGATCGCGAACGCGCCCCACAGGGTGGCGTTGGGGTTGACCAGGTGTATCGCACCGAACAGCAGCATGGATACGACCAGGGCGAGCACCGTGCCGATACGTTCCTCCATGATGCGGAACACCACCCCGCGGAACAGCAGTTCTTCGGCGACGGCGACGCTCGCCATCAGGCCCGCGGCGCCGAGGAAGCCGCCGAAGGAACCCCAGGAAACCTCCTGCCAGCCACCGAATACCGCGATCAGCACCATCAACCCGGCGAACAGGCTGAACCCGAGCACCGTGCCGCGCCGCAGCTGGGACCATCGGCCCGTCTTCCCGAGTTCGGAGATGTCCGGGCGGAGCTCGACGGCCCGGCACAACCAGTGGTAGCAGGCCACAGCGGTGATGGCCAGGCCGACGCCCACCGGCAGGGCGAGGATGGGGACGGGCGAGACGAGTTGGTTGATCCCGCCCGTCACCACCATCACACCGAACAACGCGACCAGCAGGACGGGGAATCGGAACCTGCGCAACCGGCCGCGGCCCGTGGCAGGGCCGGCTTGCGGGAGGGTACTTTCCGGGTGCTCCGGGGACGCCACGATCGCGATCCTCTCGATCAATTTCCGCGGTGTCTTCCGCGGCTTATGAGAGGTTAGGGATCGGAGCCGGGCGTGCCATCCCCCTGGAACGGACATCGCGGTAGCTCTCACGGGGGATCAGGAACCTGTACCGCGTCAAAATTCAGTCGCGATGGCTCTGAGCTGTGGTTTGACTGCGTCCGGCCCTGACGACAAGATCACGCTTTGTGCCTGTTCGCCTGCTCTATCTGATCACGGTTCGGGTGTTCGGCCGGCTGATGTTGCTGGGTCGCAGTCGATCGGGCCGTTCTCGCGGCGCTGGGCCGGTGGCTGCCGGCGGTGCTGCGCGCTCATCGGCTGGTCACTCCGGCGGCGTCGCTGGCGTGGCATCGTCGTCTGCTGCGACGGGCCTGGACCCACCCTGCGAGGGCCTCGCGTGGTGTACGCGAGCTCCGGTCACCTGGGAGACGGAAGCGTGCACGGCAGGATGATCCGCTGTGCTGCTTCGCTTGGCCTACCTGACCGTCACGAACGCGTTCGCCGCGCTGCGGTTGCTGCCCATGAGTGATCGGGACAAGGACGTGGAGATTCTCGTTCCGCGTCACCAGATCACCGTCCTTGAACGCCAACTCGGCGGCGTCCTCCATGAGTACTCACATGCGACTTGACCCGCATGGATGGAATTTTCAGCAGGCGCATACCGGCCTACGCGGCGTCGGAGTGTTTGAGCCTGGAGGCGGTCGTGGAGCTCGGCTTCCTCGGGTGTTTCCGGCTCGCTGCGCTGCCGGATCGGGGCGGGCTTGGGTCGCAGCGTCACGCGGTCGTTCGCGGCGGCCTGTTCGGCTGCCGCCTCGGTTTCGGCAAATGCCCGGTAGAGCGAGGCGACGGACGGCGGCTGGCCCTTGTTCTTGCCGCCCCGTGACTAGCATGATCCGGAGCAAAACCGGCAGGTAGCACAAGACCTCCAACCACCGAGGCCGCGTCGGCGGCCGTCCTCGCGCCCTGACCTCCGAACAGATCGCCGACGCCCGCATCCTGCTCGGCGCCGGACAAACCCGAACCGCCGTCGCCGCCAAGCTGCGCGTCTCCCGATGGACCCTCAGCCGCGCCCTCGACACCGCGTCCCGCTGACGGCCGCCACCGGGTGCCAACGCTTGACCGCAGCGGACAGCCCCAGCCCCATGCGGATCGCAGAAGAGGACGGTCTAGTCGTCGCCGAAGTGTCCGTCGCGGACCACCGCCAACCCGCCGACCCGGGTCGTGATGCCCGCCGGCCCGCGTCGGGCCGAAGCGAGCACGCCGGCCGGTCGACCGAGGGCGTCACCCTGCTCCACCTCGATCACGACCGTCTGCGCCCCTGTCGTGTCGAGCAGGTGGGCGGCCAGGCAGCCGGTGCTGTTGGCGTTGGCGACGTCCTCGTCGACACCGATCGCCGGCGCGAACATCCGCGCCGCACCCGGTCGGTCGCCCACCGGCGGTACGTACACGAAACAGCCGAGGAGCCCGTACCGCCGGCACGCCTCTGTCGGCCTGCCGAGGTGTGGGCAGACTCGGAGCAGCGCCGACCGGTCGTGGACCGGTACCAGCATGCGTGGTGCGCCGGGCGCGGCGATGCGGGGCGCGTCGATCGGATGCGGATCGTCCGCGGTGAGCCCGAGGCGCGGCGACGATCGCGGCGCGCTCGTCCGGCGCCGGGTGACGCAGCGCGACGAGGTGAAGAACCGGACCGGCCGGCCACCGTCCGGCGTCCGCCCCGGGCCGAGGAACGCCGCGTGCGAGGTGCCGGCCGCAGCAGCGACCGCACGCCGGTCCGCGTCCGTCGCCGCCGGGTCGTCGTCGGTGACGGCCGTGGGGCTGCCGCCCCGGCCGTCGCGCCGCACGCACGCATCAACCACCGTGACATCCGGCCAGGACATCGGCCCCCCTTTGACGCTCGACGAACCGGCAACCGCGAACGACGTCCGCCGATAGCCGGACCTGGCCGCAACGGCCGGCCGAACGCGTCCCGGAGCGTACCGGCCTGCCTCAGCCGGTGCCGTCCTGCACCGGATGGTGGATGATGACCGCACCGCCGGTGGCGTGCGTATCAGGTGACGGATGCTCAGCGACGGCTGGGCCCGCCGGTCAGTCGATGCCTTCGACGATGCGGAAGTCACGCTCGAAGCCGTCGGGGAGGGCCACCAGCGCCTTCTGGTATGCCTCGCTCTCGTACGCCGCGACGGCCTGTTCGAAGCTGTCGAACTCGATCAGAACGACGCGTTGCGTGATTCCGGCCTCGTGGGCGACGACTCGACCGCCACGGGACGGGATCCGGGACAGGACGCGCCCGCCCCCAGCCTGGACAGCCGGACCGGCCAGCTTGTCGTAGGCAGTCAGCCTCTCAGGGTCGGAAATGGCAGGGTAGACACTGACCCAGTAGCCCTTAGCCATGGAAACCTCCTGTGTTGGGCCGGACACGTCCGACTTCGCGTTGACACTCAGATCGATCGATCCCGGCGACGGGTACTGCGGTCAGTTGAATCGTCATATGCGCAGGTTAGGGCTTGATGTGCGGTCGAGGGAAAGACCGGTACGAGATAGACTCAGAACGGATCGTTATCAATCGGCAGGGAGGGCACGTGGCGCCGGACACGGTGAGCCTGCGGTACTTCCTGGTGCTGGCGCAGGAGTTGAACTTCACCCGCGCGGCCGCACGGATCGGCATCGCACAGCCCGCACTCAGCGCCCGGATGCGTCGATTGGAGGCGGAACTCGGTACGGCCCTGCTGGTCCGCAACACGCGTAGCGTCGTATTGACCACGGCCGGTGCGGCTTTGGCGGAGTCCGCGCCACCCGCGCTGGCGGCGCTGGACCGGGCATGGGACACCGCCCGGAGCGCGGCGGCCGGTGAACTGGGCACGCTGCGCATCGGATACAGCCTCAGCACCGGGGCCGAGACGGCACCGGCCCTGGTGGACAGGCTGATTCGCGGCAACAGCGGACTCGAGGTCAGCGCGGTCCCGATGGCGACACCGGAGATCTCCCCCGCGGTCGCCGACGGCCGCATCGATGCCGGGATCACCCGCGGTGAACAGCCGGGCCGTGGCGTGCGCCGGTTCCTGCTGCGGCGTATGCGCGTCGGGGTCCAACTGGCGCAGCACCACCCGCTGGCCGAACACCCGGAGATCGAGATCGCCGACGCGGCCGCGTATCCGCTGCGACTCCCGGACCGTGCGGCCAACCCCGTGATCCACGATCAG
This sequence comes from Nonomuraea sp. NPDC050202, assembly GCF_040656115.1. NCBI lineage: Bacteria > Bacillati > Actinomycetota > Actinomycetes > Streptosporangiales > Streptosporangiaceae > Nonomuraea > Nonomuraea sp. NPDC050202. Next base: position 57,130 of record NZ_JBFALF010000046.1, read on the forward strand.
CTGTCCGCACTGTTCCGAGACACCCGACCACACCCCCGATTCCACACGCCCGCAGTCTCTTTCGACATGTCTCAGCGCGACCTGCTAGACGGGGTCACCCTCGCCCCGGCCGGAGAAGCCGCGGTCACGGGACAACCGGCCGGTCTCACCTGGCGACCGCTGCGGGGCGCGCCCAGCCTGACGATCCACCTGGTCCTCCCACGCGAGCAGTCGCCACTACACCGCCGTATCCGTGCCGTCGCCAAAACCCTGGCGCACGAGCTGCACTGGCTGCCGGACTGACGCGCAAGAGGTCAAGCGAGACGGACGCCTGCGGTGGCGAGGCCGAAGACCTTACGCCCGGCGGACTTCGCGGTGATGACGACGACGGCGGCGGTCTTGCTGAATGTCCGCGGCGGCGTGTCCCGCTCGAAATACGGTTCCGTGCTCTGAACTGGGGATTGCTGCATGATCAAGGCAGCGGCTGCGACCATCGCCAGGTGTTGCTGTCGCCTGTCTACCAGTCGGTGAAGGGCTTGTTCGACCTGCTGACGGTGCCGGCCCACTCCGATCTGCCCAAAGATGTTGAGGTACTGGTGCTCCGTCACGAGAACCAGGTCCTCCGCCGTCAGCTCGGCAGCCGGCCTCGGTGAGGTGGCGCCGACCGGCTCTGGCTTGCGACGTTGTCGCGCCGGTCTCCACGGTGTGGGAGATCCTGCACGCCGCCGGTATCGATCCGGCACCCCGCCGAGCCGGGCCGACCGGATTCTGATCCTCAACGAACGCCATCTGGCCCGCGTGCTCCAGAAGTATCTGATCCACTACAACCGGCACCGGCCGCACCAGTCCAGGCAGCAACGTCCCCCGGCCATCGCAGCTCAGCCCGCTCACGACGTGACCGACCTCAGCGGCCAGCGGATCCGTAAGCTATGTGACTCAGGTATCGGATGTGACTTAAGGGGCATAAGTGACCGGCCTTTCCCGTAGAGCTCTACTCGTGGCGTCGCCGGCGGTGCTGATCGCTGGGCGACCGGCACAGGCGGCGCCACCCGCCCCTGTGGTACGCACGTCGGGAACCGCGCCGACTCAACTGGCGGGGTACGACAACCTGCTCAAGAAGTTCGTGCTGGATCGCCAGATCAGGGCCGCGCAACTGGCCATCATGAAGAACGGCAAGATCCTGCTCGCGCGCGGCTACACCTACGACGACTACTCCAGGGTGCCCTCCGTCCCGTCGCCGACGTCGTTGTTCCGGATCGCCAGCCTGAGCAAGAACATCACCTCGGCCGCCGTCATGCGCCTGGTGCAGGACGGCAAGCTGAGCCTGTCGGCCAAGGTTACCCAGTTGCTCGGCCTCACCCCGGCCGACGCCCGGATGGAGCAAGTCACCGTGCTCCGCCTCATGCAGCACCTCGGCGGCTGGGACCGCGACGTCTCCAAGGACCAGCTCTGGCTGGACCACACCATCTCGGCCGCGCTCGACGTACCGCTGCCGATCGGGCACGACGACATCATCCGGTACGCCACCGCCCGCCCGCTCGACCACGCCCCGGGCACCAAGATGGTCTACAGCAACTACGGGTACCTGCTGCTCGGCCGGATCATCGAGAAGGTCTCGGGACAGCCCTACGAGACGTACGTCAAGACCAAGCTGCTCCAGCCGCTCGGCATCACCCGCATGAGGCTCGGCGAGAGCCTCAGGAGCGAGGCCGCGGCCGGCGAGGTCAGGTACGAGTCGCAGTACACGAACAAAACCGTGCTGGACACCTCCGGCACCATCGTCCCGTACCCCTACGGCGGCTTCAACATGCCCAACCAGGACGCCAACGGCGGCTGGCTGGCCTCCGCCGTGGACCTGGTCCGCTGGACCCTCGCCTTCGACCGGCCGGGCACCGTGCTGAGCTCGTCCTCGATCGCCAAGCTGGTGGCCAAGCCGGAGATCGGCGCCAACGAGTACGGATCCTGGTACGGCGGCGGCTGGTGGTGCCGCCAGGTCACCGGCCACCTCAACACCTGGCACAACGGCTCGATGCCGGGCACGTACACGTACCTGGCGCGGCTGCAGAACGGGTTCAGTTACGCCCTGCTGCTCAACCGGCGCGAGGAGAGCGGGTCGCTCGACTACGACGGGATCGACGACGACATGAACAAGGTGACCGTGTCCTCCTGGCCCACCACCGACCTGACCTCAAAGTACTTCTGAGCTGCGCGATCACTCCCCCGGCCCCGGACTCTGCCCGATTTCCTGAAGGGCATCACCAGGGAACGGTTTCCCACCCTGTTCGGCACCGGCCCGCTGGTGAATCTTGTGGCGGGTTGGGCCATGTACGTGATCGCCGTCATTCTGGCGATCGCGGCCCAGCTCGACCGGCACCCGCTCGCCGCGCTCGCCGCCGGCGCGGCAGGGGCGCCGGCCACGCAGCACGCTGACGATCTCCGTCACTTCGGCGTCCCGTACCCCTTCCAGCTCCAGGAGGTGGCGGCTCACCAGGGCGCCGATGGTGAGGGCTCCGATGAGCCCCGCGCGGAGAACCGCGTCGTCGGCGGGAAGTGCGGCGGCCACCTGCCGCTGCTGCTCTGCGATCGCGGCGCGCACCTCCTTGCCGGCGTCCGGGTGGGTGAGCATGGATCGCAGCATCGCCCCGCCCGCCCACACGCTCGGCTGCGGCGGATACAGGCCGTACGGCCTGCCCTGGAACCGGCCCAGCCGGTGGCCGGGCGGCCGGTGACCCTCACCCTGGACACAGGGAAGACCCCGCTCCAGCCGTGGCTGGGCATGGCCGGGCATCTCATCATGCGTCGCGATGACGGCCGTTACCTCGGCCACGTGCACGAGACAGTTCGATGGCGAACGCCGGGGAGAGCGTTCCGGACGAGTCCGTCGCCCGTACGGCCCACGGCTGAGGTTCACCTTCACATTCCCCCGGCAGGGCCGCTACCTGGCCTGGATCCAGTACCATTCTGTTGCTCGTGCTGGGCGGCGGCGACCCTGATCCGGAGGAACTGACGGGCCGGGGCGCGTTACCGCATGCTTGAGCTTCAGGCGCGCCAGCGGTCGCTGGAGGCCGAAGGAGCAGCGGCCGAACGGCGGGCGGCCGAACGGGAGCGAGCGCTGCCGGCCAGGGAGCGGCACGACATCCTCAGCCACTCGGTGACCACGATGATGGTCGACGCCGAGGCCGGCGCGGGCACCCGGGACGACATTATTCGGGCGGCGCGGTATTCGGACCGTTCCCCTGGGGGCCGTCCCGCTGAAGCACGCCTCGCCGCTGCCGGTGATCTGGTCCTCCTGAAGGGAGTTCTCCAGGAGGACCTCAAAGAACCGGACGCCTGGCGGGCGCAGGCAACTTTCACGGACGAGGCGCGAGGAGCGACCGTTCGCAGCGCGCCGACGACCGTTCGCCGCTCTCCTGCCCGTCTGCGGCCGTACGTGCGGCCCGGCACTTTAACGTCCCCATCGCCAACGCCCCATTGCCGCGATCCGGTGGGCACCGGGCCGGGCGGCAGGCGTTCCCCTTTCGTGTCGGTCGGCAAAGGAGTGAACAGTGCACGTCTTATGGTGGTGGAGATTACCGAGCGCGGCCCTCGTCCCGGTGGCTCTCGTGGCTGCCCTCGCGGCGGCTGGCCTGGCCGCGCCGCAGGCGCGGGCGTCGGCGGGCACCAGCGCCCCCGGCCGCGCCTGCTCCGGCTACGTGGGGCTGACCTTCGACGACGGGCCCACCCCCGGCAACACCCCCGCCCTGCTCTCCGCCCTCAGAATCGCCGGGCTGCGCGCCACCATGTTCAACGTCGGCCAGAACGTGGAGGCGTACCCGGACCTGACGAGAGAGCAGGTCGCGGCCGGCATGTGGATCGGCGACCACAGCTGGGACCACCCCCACATGACGCAGCTCACCGCCGAGCAGCAGGACGCGCAGATCTCCCGGACTCAGGACGTCATCGCGCGGGTCACCGGCGCCACGCCCCGCCTGTTCCGCCCGCCCTACCTGGAGACCGACGACGGGCTGCGCGCGGTGGAGCTCCGGCACGGCCTCACCGAGATCAACGCCGACGTGGACTCCCAGGACTGGAACAACGCCACCGCCGACCAGATCGCGGCGAAGGCCAGACAGCTGCGGTCCGGCGACGTGATCCTCATGCACGACTGGCCCGCGAACACCATCCAGGCCATCCCGCGAATCGCCGCTGACCTGCGTGAACGCGGCCTGTGCGCCGGGAGGATCTCGCCGGTCACCGGCCGGGCGGTCGCCCCCGGCAACACGTGCGCCGCCGCGTACCGGACGATCGCCGCCCGCGACGGCGCCTTCCGCGGCGAGGTCGTCGTGACCAACACCGGCACCACCCCGCTCGACGGCTGGCGCGTCACGCTGGCCCTGCCCGCCGGGGTACGGATCAGCGCCCTGTGGAACGGCGTCGCCACCGGCACCACGGGGACGGTGACCGTCACCGGTACCCGCCACAACAGCGCCATCGGGCCCGGCAGGTCCACCGCGTTCGGTCTCACCGGCACCGGCGACGGAACCGTCGCGGGCGCCACGTGCGCCGACCCGTCCGGCGACACCCTGGCCCGCGCCCGTACCGCCGGCCGGGTCGAGGACTTGGGCGACAGCGTGCGCTACACCTGGCCGGGCATCACCTTCGAGGGCCGCTTCCAGGGCACCGGGGTCGGGATCGAGCTGAACGACACCGCCAACGACTACGACGTCCAGATCGACGGTGCCGCCCCGGTCACGCTGCGGACGCCCGGCAGGACCACGCACTGGGTGACCGGCCTCGGCGGCGGCGTGCACACCGTACGCCTCGTCAAGCGGACCGAGAGCCCGTGGACGCCCGGCGAGTTCGGCGGGTTCGTCGCCGCGCCCGGGGGCCGCGTCCTCGCCCCTCCCGCCGCCCGCACCCGGCAGATCGAGTTCATCGGCGACTCCTGGACCGCCGGCTACGGCAACATGTCGACCAGCCGCGACTGCTCGGCGAGCGGCGGGATCAACCCCAACTCCAACGCCGACCAGACCTTCGGCGCCCTCACCGCCCGCGCGCTGAACGCCGACCACCAGCTCACGGCCTGGTCCGGGATGGGCATGGTACGCAACTACAACGGCAGCAGCCCCGGCACCGACTTCCGCACGTACTACGACCGCACCCTCCAGGCGGCCGGCACCGCGGCCTGGCAGCCGCCCAAGACCTGGAGGCCGCAGGTCGTCGTGGTCGGCCTCGGCATCAACGACTTCTCCACCCCGCTCAACCCCGGCGAGCCGTGGGCCGACACCGCCGCGCTCGCCGCCGACTTCCGGGCCGCCTACCTGGATTTCCTGGCCAAGCTCCGCCTCCGGTACGGCCCCGGCACGTCCATCGTGCTGACCTACCCGACGATGTCCGGCACCCGCTGGCGGATATCGTCGAGCAGGTCGTCCGGGAGCGCAACAGCCAGGGCGACAGACGGGTGTCGGCGCTCCACTACGACAACGACGCCCTCGGGCTCGACCTGCTCGGCTGCGACTGGCATCCGTCGCTGCACGACCACCGGCTTCTGGCAGGCGCGCTCGGCCGCTTCATCGGGACGCTGCCCGTGCGGTGGTGACGGTCCGGCCGTCCTGGTGGCGTTCCAGGACGGCCGCAACCCGCCCCAAGAGCCGTCGTCGGCCGCGTTGATCACGTGATCTCTGAAGCGCAGGGAATCCGCATCCGGCGCCGCGGGCGTGAACCGCAGGTCCATCCCACCGCCTACGTCGCCCCGACGGCCACGCTGGTTGGTGATGTCCGCGTGGGGCCGAGGACGCGCGTGATGTACGGTGCGGTGCTCGATGCCGAGGGGTCTCGGATCGAGGTCGGGGAGGCGTCGGTGATCTGCGAGAACGCACTCGTACCTCAGGAGGCCTTCCAGGTCACGGGGTCGGCTCCCTCGGTAGTGGAGGAGAAGGTGACGGTGACGGGCTTGTCGCCCTGGTCGACGAGGTAAACGCCGCACTGCTGGACGCTCTTGCCCGGCTGCACCATGCCGTAGGGCACGGCGGATCGGCAGCCCTTGGGCCCGTTGCTGCCGATCGCGATGAGGGTGAGCTTGCGCAGGGTCTGCCCGCTCTCGGTACGCAGGGAGACCGCCTCGTCCATGCCCGGGTACAGCTTGGACGTGCCGTTGTTGCGGTACGAGAGCGTGACGAAGTACACCGTGGCGGCCTTCTGCCTGGCGTTCAGCTTGTAGTCGGCGAGCGCTCCGGCGCCGGCCTTGCGCACGCTCTTCAGCGTGACGGTCAGCGGCACGTCCTTGTCATTCGTGTCCTTCCACGTCGCCTTGGCCGGCTTGCCCGCGGCCAGCACGCCGCCGCCGATCTCGCCGCCCTCCACCTTCCACGTCCTGGTGACGGACTCGTCACTGTAGGAGACGGTGGCGGGCATGGCGTCCTCGGGCAGCATCACGACCCGGCACTCCGTCGCCGCCTGGCCGGCCGTCAAGGTTTTCGGAGCCCTCGTACCGACGCACGTCTCCAGCGAGCCGGTGCCGGGCGAGGCCAGGGGGCTGCCGCTGAAGAACGAGACGGCCTTGCCCGCGGTGCCGTCGGCGAGCGCCACGCGGAAGTTCCTGACGGCCATGGCGGGCTCGACCGTACCGGTACCGGCGTTGGCGATCGACACGGTGAGATAGTGCGGCACCATCCCGCGCATATCGTCGTCGAGCCGCACACCGTCGAGGTCGTCCACCGAACCCCGCGTGAGCAGGGTCGGGTTGAGCGTCAGCTTGTGCACCTTCTCGTCGCGGCCGGTGTGGTTCACCCGCCGCGGTGCGGTGTCGAGCGTCAGCGGCGTACCGGGGGACGCGGGCTTGTCCGCCGCCTTCGCCGTCTCCGCCGCCTCCGGCTTCTCGCCGCCGGCACTCTCGCTGGTGCCGGCGCCTCCACAACCGGCCAGGAGCAGTGCGAGAACACCCGCCCCAGCGATGGTGCTGATCCGTCGGCTGACGCGCTGCACTACAAACCCCCGTCGTTCCTGACTCTCGTTGCGAAGGACCACCCTAAGGGTGACTCGCACCGCTCCTCCGGCTGGTGCGGACACACGCCCGTGCTTGCTGAGCGTCCGCCGATGCCGGGCCGACGCCGCGGTTCGAGCCGCCACACTCGGCGGCCGATCCGCTGCATCGGCGATGCTGTAACCAACGTCCGTGGTCAGTACAACTAGGCGCGCGGCTTCGGGGCCGGGGTGCCAGCCGTGGCGCCGGGCGACGAAGCCAGCTCGGCGCCTGCGGCAGCGCAACCCGGACAGCTCAGCCGAGCGCCGGCGGACTGGATCCGGCCGCCGGCCGGTCGCCAGGGCTCAGGCCCCGTCGACCGGACCACCGTCCTCCTGCGGCCCTCCCGGGGATCGCTCTCCCGTCCCGGCGTCAGCCGGGCCCCCGCCCCCGGTGGTCAGCTGATCCAGACCGAGGCGTACACGCCGTCCTCGACGTTCACCTGCACCGGGCGCAGGCCGCGCGCCACCAGGCTGTCGAACCTGCGCTGGTAGGCGGAGGCGGAGGTGTCGATGTAGTGGTACCAGGGCTGGACACCGTCCTTGCGGTACACCGCGGCGAACCGCGTCCCTCCCGGGCCCACCGCGACCGCCGTCGGGCGGTATCCCTCGGCGGTGCGCTCGTTGAAGAACTTCTTGTGCCCGGCGGCCGACTTTCCGTACGAGTAGTACCACCCGCCTCCCTGGCTCTGCCGCCAGACCGCGACGTACCGGGGATCCGACGGCGTACCGTACACATCAATCGAGACCGGTACGTACCCGTCCGCGTGGGCCTTCCGGTTGTGAGCGGCGAACTCGGCCCCGGTGAGCCCCATGCGGGAGAAGAACCGTTCGGAGCGCTTCTCCCACAGCGCGGCGAACGTCGCACGGCCGGCCGGACCCGTCGCGGACACCGATATCGGCTGATATCCCTGTGCGAGGTACTCGTCGAACCGCGCCTTGAACCCCGCTTCTGACAACCCGCTCCGAGAGATCCAGGCTCTGCCCCCGCCCTTGACCCAGACAGCCGCATACCTCGGCCCTTTCGAGACGCTCACCGTGATCGGCCGGTAACCCCGGCCGCGCAGGCTCTCGAAATGGGCCTGGTGCGCGCTTGGGCTCGCGCCGGAGTACGCGCGGAAGGCCACCCCCGTCGCGGCGTGCGCCGACGCCGCGACGCCGCACCATCCCATGGCGACCGCGACCGCCGCCGCGAACATCGTCTTCACTCATGCCTCCTCAGACGCCGACTTGTTCAGCACGGCTCATCCTTGTCACGCTTTGATTGATCACCACCGATCAGTCGTCTGATCAACGAGGCAGGGCGAATGGGCAGGCCAGAACGGAAACTCGATCCCGAGGGCGGGTTGATCGAACGCTTCGCGCACGACTTACGCCAGTTGCGCGTCGCGGCGGGACAACCGACGTACCGGATCATGGGCTCGCGGGTCGGCTGCTCGCCGAGCAAGCTCTCAGAAGCCGCGAAGGGGCTCCGGCTGCCCAGCCTGTCGGCGGCCCTCGATTACGTACGCGCCTGCGGCGTGACGGACACCGCCGAGTGGGAGCGGCGCTGGCACGAGATCAACGACCAGGTCAAGCAGCATGCCCAGGCCGCCGGCGAACCCGCGCGCACCGAGCCGGACGCGGTGGACGCGACGGACGCGGTGGACGCGACGGACGCGACGGACGCGACGGACGCGACGGACGAAGTCCGTGGCCAGGAGCGCCGGCCACGCGTTCTCTGGAAGGTCGCGGCGGTCGCCGGTACGGCGCTGGCGCTCCTCGCGGCCAACGCGGCGTTCATCTGGGCCTCGGGCGACGCCGTGCCGGACGTACCCACGCGGTGCCGCTCGCCGCACGCGACGGCGCGCGTGCCGATATCGATGCAACCGTGTGTCGCGGTGACCGACGGCGCCGTGGTCGCATCCCTCGACCTGCGCGCGGTCCGAGCGGTCGACGGCGCGGTCGCCTATGTCTGGCTGCACAACGTCAAATCCCGCGCGCCGCTGGCGAAAACCCTCCGTACGTGCGAGTTCGGTGCGCTGGCAGCAGGCCAGGCGCGCGCATGCGGACCGTTCTCGCACGAAGTGCCGCCCGGACGCTACACCACCGCGGTCGCGGTGGAGCTCGGCCCGCGCCAGAGCGAACCGCCGCTGTGGCGCCGCGGCGCCACAGGAACGCAGAGCCAACAGATCGACACCGCGCCCCGAACCGCCGATGAGCGCCGTCACGTCCTCCTCACAACAGTTCCAGAAGGCGGCCAGCAGCAGGTTGGCGTTGACCCGGGCGAGGCCGGAGGTGTTCCTGCCGCCTTCGGTGTACCCGGCCTTGCGCTTCCATCGCCGCCCGTCGTAGTGCAACAGCGTGACCTCGGATGTCACGTCCTGCTCGTAGCCCACTGCCCACACGTCGTCCTCACCGACGGCGGCGACGCCGTACAGCGAGCCCTTCCACTTGGGCGGGTTGACCTGCGTCCAAAAGCTGCCGTTCCAGTGCAGGATCAGCGGTGCGCCTGTCCCGTACTCGTCGCAGTCCCCCGCGGCGCCACGCTCGCCCACAGCCCATACATCGGACGGCCCGTTCTGCCAGATGTGCCGCAGTGTGCCGCGGCCGGACGCGGGCAGCCTCATCCCCACCGGCGCGCTGCCGCGAGTCGCACTGTGCCAGATCGCCGGGCGCGCGCCGACGCATCGTCCGCTGGACGAACTGCCCGCGATCCACACGTGCCCAGCTCCGGCGTCGACGGCGTGGAATTTGCCTCCACGCGGAAGATCCCGCTTACCGAAACGCCTGCCGTCCCAGGTCACAAGGACGGGGACGGACGTCTCGCCCTCCCCGCGCCTGCCGACAAGGAACGCCCGCGAACCGTCCACGGCGACGTCGGTCAACGCGCCGGCCTTCGGCAGCTGGGTGGGTCTGAACGTCCTCCAGCGCTGCCCGTCCCAGTGCAGGGCGAAGGGGAGCCGCACATCCCTGGAGTCCTCGTCGAGGTCGCCGATGTCGCCGACCGCCCAGACCTCGTCCCATCCGTCGGCGTCCACGCCTGACACGATGGAGTCGATCGCGTCCGGGAACCGTTCGTGCAGCCGCATCTCGACCCGCCATCCATCGCGGTCCATGCGCAGGATCACCCCGTCGGACGGCTCGTCCTCCACTGTCACGGCATAGCCGGCCGCCCAGGCCGCGTCCGGACCCGCCACCGCCACGTCCAGCACCGTGTTGGCGCTGTCGTCAGAGGAGGTCATGATGCGATATTTCCGGACGCCGTAGCCGACTCGGTGGGCTCCTCACTGGTGACCAACGCCGAGTGGTGTGACAGCAACGTGGTGCGGGCAAGTACCGCTGGCCTCTCGATTTCGGCGGGACCCCCATCCGCGCGCACCGCCGTCCATCCGGCGCTCATGGCTCCTGAGGGCATCGGCCATCCGGTCGACACACTCGGCGATCGGCTGTATAGGACACGAACGGCAGGAGCCCGGCGGCGACGCCCTGCGCGCATACGAACGGTTCTACAACCAGCACCGAGCCCACCAAGCCCTGAACCAAGCAGCCCCGCTGCGTTCCGCACCGGATCCGATCGCAGACCCCGGGCGAATCATCGACCTGAACATACGCTGAAGAGACCGGCTCGGCGGAATTCGGCAAGCGCCTCGCCCGAACCCATCGCATCCAGTCGCCTCTGCCATGGCGAGCCGTCGCGTTGCCGTGGTCGCAAGGTCTCAGCTCGCTGGGGCCGGCCCCACTCACGTTTCTGGTGATCGCCGCGTACTCGAGGGACAAGTGGAGCCGAACGAAACCGTCCTGGCCATGCATACCCATACGAGTATCGAACCCGGCCCGGCAGCCGGACCGCGCTCCCCGAACCGGCCGGTAATCGCGCTGTCCCTGCTCAGGAGCTCTCGCTGCTCAGAGCAGATCTGCCCCAGGCAGATCGTGTCGACGCCGGTCCGGATCACCTCACAAGATGGACGCATGAGCGAAGAATCGAAACTTCCGCTGTTCAACCCACGAATGAGACGCGAACTTTATGAGCAGCGTGTTCTCGTTCTCGACGGCCCTCTCGACGACGACAATGGGACGCTGCTGGCCACCCAGCTGATGGCACTCGCCACGCAGGACGCGTCGTCCGATATCGCCTTGTGGATTCATTCCCCAGGTGGCTCGGTCCCGTCGATGCTTGCGATCCGCGACATCATGCGCCTCATTCCCTGTGACGTATCGACCCTCGTCCTGGGTATCGCTTACAGCGCCGGGCAGTTCTTGCTGTCGTCGGGGGCCCGTGGGAAGCGCCGCGCTCTACCGCACTCACGAGTCCTGATGCACCAAGGCTCGGCGGGAATCGGTGGCACCGCGGTCGACATCGAACTGCAGGCCGGCGACCTTCGGCATACGCGCGACACGGTGCTCGGTCTGATTGCCGAGGACACAGGTCAGCCTGTCGAGCGCATATTCGAGGATTCTCTGCACGATCGTTGGTACACGGCACAGGAAGCACTGGACTACGGCTTCATCGACGCCATCGTGCAGAACTTCGACGAAATCGCGCCACAAAACCGCCCACGGCTCGGATTCGGCGTCACCCAAGGAGTCGGCCAGTGACCACATATACGATCCCGAACGTCATCGCCTCGAACCCTCGTGGCGAGCGGATCATGGATGTCTACTCGCACCTGCTCACCGAGCGGATCGTCTACCTGGGCACCGCAATCGACGCGGGCGTCGCGAATGCTCTCATCGCGCAGCTGATTTTTCTGGAATCAGACAACCCCGAGGCGGAGATCCAGTTCTATATCAACTGCGAAGGCGGAGACCCGAGCGCGATGCTCGCGATCTACGACACCATGCGCCATATCCGCCCCCGGGTTTCGACGACCTGTGTGGGACAGGCCGTCGCGGTGGGTGCCGTACTCCTCGCCGCGGGCGCCGAAGGCAAACGTGCCGCTCTCCCACACGCACGGATCATCCTGCACCAGCCGGCAGCCCAGGGGCGCGGAGCGATCCCCGATCTCATCTTGCAGGCCGACGAGGTCGTACGTGTCCGGGCGGACATCGAGCGCATACTTTCACGGCACACCGGCCAGACGGTCGAGACCCTGCGCGCCGACACCGATCACGATCGCGTGTTCACCGCTACCGCGGCCTTGGAGTACGGGCTCCTCGATCAGATCATCGAGGAGCGTTCATAGGCCCGTGGGCAACCCCGGCAAGCCGCGCTACGCGGCCAGAGCATACGCCGCCGAGCAGGTGGCACCTCTCGACGCGCCCTGCTGAGCAGGCCGCAAACTCTCGGCAACGGCAAGGGTCAGATCGACCAGGGTCACATCCAGCGCCCCGGCGACCGCGGCGATCATTTCGCTCGACGGCTCCTTGACGCCTCGTTCGATCTCGGAGAGATATTGCGGCGAGACTCCGGCGCGGCTTGCCGTCTCGCTCAACTTCTCGCCCCGCTCATGGCGAAGCCCTCTCAAGCGCTCACCGAGCACCTGCCGCCACAGCGGCTCGCGAGCCGGAGACGGCTCGGGGACGGTCCGATTGATCGCTGGACGCGACGGCATGGATGAGGCCATACCTCACCATAGGTCGATGGCGCGTTCGCGTTCGGCCGGCTTCGCGCAGAGCAGAACCGTCCCGGCTTACCCTTGCCAAGCCTCAGGCCATTGGTGCCCGCGTTGCGCGCGCGGGCCGAGAAGGGAGCGAGACCGGCGGGTGACGCCGGAGCGGTGACCTGCGCGCTGGCCGTGGCGTGGCTGGCGGCGGCCGATCACGCGGAGTGGTTCGCCGGTCTGCGCGATGCCACCGACGGCGCACCGCTGCGGCCGGACTACCTCACCGGGCACTTCCGCCGGCTGGTAGCCACCTCCGGACAACCGCCGATCCGGCTGCACGACCTGCGCCATGGGTGCCACCACCCTGGCGCTGGCCGCGCACACCGAGCTGAAGGTGGTACAGGCCATGCTCGGGCACGCCAGCATCGTGCTCACCGCCGACACCTACGTCTCGGAGCTGCCCGAGGTGGCCCACCAAGCCGCCCGGGAAACGGCCCGGCTGGTGCTGAGAGCAGCATCCAAGCTCGGACAAGAGCTCGGCGCGTGACTCAGCTTTGCCTCATATTTGCCCCCTGCTGCCGCCGACCGCGGACGCGGCTGGAGTTTCCGGAGGTGGAGAAGCGCGCCCTGCAGGATTCGGAACCTGCGACCGTCGGATCAGAAGCCGACGCCACATGACGGTCACCGCTGTGCTCGACGTGTGCTCCAACGCGAGCGACAGGCCAGGCAGTCCCCGCAGCCAGGCCGTCTTCCGGCCTGGCCGACGAGCTGATGCTATGCGCAGGCCTTCTTCTCCGGGGCGCAGAACTTGACCTCTGGGTAGCTCGCCGACGGCTTGTTGAGCAAGGGCTGCGGCTTCCTGCGCAGGTGCTGGTCGAAGAAGGCCGCGACGTACGTACGGGTGATGGTCATGGCACGGGCGCCGGAGATGTCGGCGCCGTCCTCGATACCGAGCTGGTCGACCAGCACACCGAGGTCAGTGAAGGACGTGTGCGCGGCCCCGGTCACAAGCAGCCAGCGTTTCCAGCCGCGCAACCCCTCCCAGACGCCCTCCCAGTTGGCACCGGTGCCGGGCTGGCCCGGCGTGTACGTGGCGGGCTTGCCCAACAGGAGAAACGGCCGAGACAGTCCCGCCTCGGGAAGCGCGGTCTCGACGGTGCCGTCCACATCGATGCCGGCACGCAATCGGGGGTCGGCCGCCATGGCCGCGAGCGTGCTCGCACCGCCGACGGACTGGCCGGACATGGCGATCCGGGAGGCGTCGATCAGCCGCGCGTGCTTCCATCTCGGGTGCGCGCCGGTGAGCTCGTCGAGCACGAAGGAGACATCGGCGGCCCGGCCCTTCTCCAGCTTCTCCCAAACGGTCGGGCCCTTCTTCATCTCACAGGTGACGCAGGTCGTGACCCTCCCGTCGGGGAAGGTCTGGGCGACGTTCTCATAGGTGTGATCGATGGCCGCCACCACGTATCCCCGGCTAGCCAGTTCCTCGGCCAGGGCCGTGAGCTCGGACCTGGGCTTGCTGTGCCCGGGAGAGAGCACGATGAGGGGCAGACTGTGCGCACCTCCTGCGGGGCGGGCGTCGGTGAAGGCGTTGGTGCGCACCTTACTCAGCGTGTCGGCCGGGACACTGGTGATGTTCCCGTCCTTGAGGAGCAGCTCGGACTCCTTGGGCGTCATGTACTGCGCACGGTGGCGGCCCGGCGCCTTGGCCGGATACCACAGCGAGACCATGAGTTCGCGGGCCTTGACGCCAGGAACCCAGGGGTCGGGGCGCGAGGTGTCCTTGAGGTACAGGGACGTGGTCCCGACCAGCTGCGAACCGGTGGGCTTGGGCAGATACGGATCGGCGGCGGCGCGGGCGGCGGAGGCGGGCTCCGCCTGGCCGAGGCCGGTGGCGACCATGACGGCGACGAGTCCGGCGACAGCGGCCAGCCGGCCTCGCCGTCGTGGTGTGCGCAGTTCGCGGGGCTCGGTCTGGGTCTGATAGTCGATCATCTGACTCATGTCGAGTGACTATACCCTCAGAGTATACGCGTGGTGTATAGAGTGTCGGACCTCATGGCCTGTGGTGCCTCGCAGAACCTGGTTTCGTGGCGCCGGCCGGTGTCGGCGTGAACGCAGGATTCGTCGCACGGCCGCCTCACTGACCTGCATGCCGAGGCCGACCAGTTCGCCGTGGACCCGGCGATACCCCCCACCTCGGGTTCTCGCTTGCCAGGCGTAGAACCAGCTCCCGGACCTCCTTGCTCATCGCAGGACGGCCGGCGCGGTGTGGGGAGGTCCACGAGCGTTTGATCAAACGCCGATGCGCGGCCAACAAGGTACCCGGGGTGACCAGCCGATGAGCTCGCGGCACCGTCGGCAGGAAGCGGCCCAACGCCGCCAAGAGCGCCCGATCGGCCCAGTCCGGCTTCGGCCGGGCGACCTGGCGCTTCAACACGGCCACCTCATGCCGGAGCACCATGATCTCGACGTCCTTGCATGCCTGTCCACGCCCCGGCAACACGAGCCCGCCAAACACCCGAATCAAGGTCAGATACAGCAGCCGGACAGACACAAGCCCCGATCTTGCCCTACCGCCTTCGGTGGTCAAACCCGCAGATCAAGCCCCACGCGATGAGTCATGAAGCGGTACAGGGTCCGCGTTGGCCACTCTCCGCTCACGGGACTACGCGTGGGCGTTCAGCGCGGGCGGTGATGTTCCTCGGCTGCTTCGCCGTCTCCTCGTTCGGCCTCCACATCCTCAGCGACTACATCCGGCTGCCCGCCGGGCTGGCCCCGGCCGAGGCGCTGACACTGCAGATCACGGTCCAGGACGGCCTTCCTGGTCCTCAGGACGATCGTCGCGGGCCCGCTCGCGGACCGGCTGAACCGGCACAAGCTGTTCGTGCTCATCTCCTCGCTGATGGTCACCGTGTCGGTCGCGCTGCCGCCGGTCTCACCGACCTGGCCCGTCCAGCCGGCCGGCGCCGTCATCGGCGAGGTGGGCTTCGGCGCCGATCTCTCCGTCGACCAGGCACTGGTCACGCTGGTCCTGCCCGCGGCCGAGGACGGCGGGCACGACCTCGGCGTCTTCCACATCGCGTTGAACGCGCCCCAGGTCGTGGCCCCGTTCGGCGGCTCGCTGGTCGTCGCCCACCTCGGCGGCCATCCGGCCCTGTTCGTGGCCGGCGGCCTGCTCTCGCTCGTCGGAGCGCTCATGATCCTGCGGGTGCGGAGCGGCCGGTAGGACCCCGTTCGCGCCACCTCCTCCGCCCCGAAGTCACGCGGAGGAGACGCGCGTCGCGGGAGAAGGTCAGCGGTGCAGCGTGAGCGGCAGGCTGCTCCACCCGTGCGCGATGAACGACGGCACGTGTCCGACCTCACTCGCGTCCACGGCCAGCTGAAGGTCAGGGAACCGGGCGAACAGGGCGGGCAGGGCGGCCAGCGCCTCCTGGCGGGCGAGCGGGGCCCCGATGCAGCGGTGCACGCCGATGCCGAAGGCCAGGTGCTCGGCGCTCTGCCTGGTCGGGTCGAACCGGTCGGCGTCCTCACCGTGCTGGTCGGGGTCGTGCCCGGCCGCCAGGTAGCTGGTGATGATCGCGTCGCCCGCCTCGATCCGGACGCCGCCGATCTCGATCGGCTCGATGGCGAAGCGCAGCGGCAGGTTGGCGATCGACGGCGCCCAGCGCAGCGTCTCCTCGATCACCGCGTCCCAGGAGATCTCCCCGGCCAGCACCCGGCGGAGGTGGTCCGGATGGGTGAGCAGGGCGTGCACGGCATTGCCGATCAGGTTGACCGTGGTCTCGTGCCCGGCCGCGATCAGCAGCAGCAGGGTGTCGCACAGCTCGGTCTCGCTGAGCGAGTCACCGCTGTCACGGACGTTGATCAGCTCGGTGGTCAGGTCGTCACCCTGGTGCTCGCGCTTGTAGGCGACCAGGGCGGGCAGCACCGTGGCGATCTTGGCGGCCGTGGCCGCCGCCTGCTCCGGGGTGGCGGTGGTGTCCATGATGGCCTCCATGACCTGGGCCATCTCCTCCCGCATGTGCGCGGGAACGCCGAACAGCTCGCAGATCACCCGCATCGGCAGCGGGTGGGCGTAGGCGGCGCGCAGGTCGACGGGCTGACCAGGCGGCTGCGCGGCCATCGCGTCCAGCAGCTCCGCGACGATCTGCTCGACGATCGGCTGCATGGCCTTGCTGCGGCGCGCGGTGAAGCTGGGGGCGATCAGCTTGCGCAGCCGGCGGTGTTCGTCGCCGTACGCGCTCAGCATGTTGGACACGCCGATCCAGGTGATGATCCAGGACCAGCCCGGCGTGGCGAACGCCCGCTCCAGCTGCCCCCAGTGCCGCTTGTCCTTGCTCACCCGTGGATCGAGGATGAGCTGCTTGAGCAGGTCGTGCCGGGTGACCGCCCAGGCCGGGATGCCTCCGGCGAGCTCTACGAGGACCAGGGGGCCGAGGTCGCGTAGTCGCCGGACCTCCCCTGGGAGGTCGGTGCCGAAGGGGTCGAGGACGACGGGGGCTGAACTGCCCAAGGGGATTCTCCTGGCTGATCAGGTCGAATGGGAGTGAAACGCACCGGCAGATGTGCCAGCGCGCGGTGGAACGGGCCCGGCCGCCACGAGAGCTCCTCGCGCGGCACGGTCAGTTCCAGGTCACACAGGTGAGAGGTCAGGCGCTCGATCGCGGTCATCGCGATGATCACGGCCGGGTCGCTGGCCGGGCAACGGTGCGACCCGGCGCCGAAGCCCAGGTACGCGCCGCCGTCGGAACGCAGTTCCTCGGGCACGTTGGTGGGCTCGGTGTTGGCCGCGGCGTAGGAGACGAGGACCAGTTCGGCCGGCTGGATCCAGGTGCCGTGGAAGTGCACGGGCTGACGGACGAAATAGGGCCCGTAGTTCGACATGGCGGGCTCGGCGCGCAGGGCTTCCATCAGGGCGTCGTACGTGCCGAGCGCGCCGTTGGTCAGCGAGCTGTAGTAGCGGTCGTCGCTGACCATCCGGGAGATCGTGTTGGAGATCAGGTTAGCCGTGGGTTCGTACGCGGCGGCCATCACGAGCACGAGGGTCTCGGCCAGCTCGTTGGGCTGGAGGGCGGCCGGATGGTCGATGAACCAGGACGTCAGGTCGTCGCCCCGCTGGGCGTGCTTGGACTGGACCAGCTCGCCGATGTAGCGGCTGAACGCGTCGCTGCCCCGCTTGCCCCTCTCGCCGTCGGCCTCCATCAGGTCCGCCATGGCCTTGATCAGGCCGGCGCTGTCGGAGTCGGGCCGGCCGAAGAGCGAGTTGAAGATGCGGGCCGGGATGGGCTGGGCGAACTCGGAGACCAGGTCCGCCTCGCCCTTCGCGGCGAACTGGCTGATCAACGAGTCCGACACCTCGATCACCATCTGGCGCAGCTTGTGCGGCTGGACCAGGTCGAAGCAGTCGGAGATCACCTTACGGAACCGGGCGTGCTCGGCCCCGTCCGACATCAGCGCGTTCGGCCGGTAGCCGAGCATGGCGACGGGTCCCGCGGCCTCGGGGGTGTCGGGGAGCCGCGCCTGCCAGGCACTGCCGTTCTTGATCCAGACGCCGCCGACGTTGGTGAGCACGTCGAGCGCGGCCTGGTAGCCGATCACCAGGTGGGCCTCGATGCCGGGGGCGATCTCCACGGGCGCGACCGCGCCGTGCCGCCGGCGCAGCTCCGCGTAGACGGCCTGCGGGTCCCTGGCGTACTCCGGCCCGTAGAGGCGGCCCGCGTCGGGCATGTAGCGCAGAGTCATGACAGCACCAGCTCTCTGATGTGCTCCACCAGCGCGATCAGCGAGGCACGGGCGGAGACGGGGTCACGTGCGTCGCACACCACCAGCGGCGTGCTCGGCTGGAGGTCCAGCGCCTGGCGCAGGGCGTCCGGCGGGTAGTCCGGCGAGTCGGGGAAGTGGTTGACGGCCACCGCGTAACGCAGGCCGGCACTCTCCACCAGGTCGAGGACGGCGAAGCTGTCGTCGATCCTGCGGGTGTCGGCCAGCACCAGGACCCCCAGCGCGCCACGGACCAGCTCGTTCCACAAGACCTGGAACCGGGTCTGCCCCGGCGCGCCGAACAGGTACAGCACCACCCCGGGCATGGTGAGGCGGCCGAAGTCGATCGCGGTGGTCGTGGTCGTCTTCTCGTTCACCCCGGTGAGGTCGTCCACCAGCGTGCCCGCCTGGGTGAGCACCTCCTCGGTGTTGAGGGGCTTGATCTCCGAGAGAGCGCCCACCAGGGTCGTCTTGCCCACGCCGAACGGCCCGGCGATGACCAGCTTGACCGGTATGTGTTCGGTACTGATACGGCTTTCAGAGAGCGCGGAGGCCACTGAGCACCAACTCCAAGATCTCAATGTCGGGCAGGTCGGTGGCTGGCGGATCGCGGGTCAGCAGCGTTCCGCTTCCGACCAGCCCGGCGACCAGCAACCGCACCACGCAGTACGGCAGGCCCAGGTGCGCGGCGCACTCGTACACCGACAGCGGCCCGTCCCGCAGCAGAGTCAGCAGATGAGACCCCGGAGGGTCGAGCCCGTGGGTGGCGGCGTCGGGCGCGATGTAGACCAGGGTCGTACGCTCGACGTGGATGTGCTCGGGTACGGTCAGTCGCGCGGCGGCCATGTAGTCAGGGACGACCCGCCGCCGTTGTCGTCCGGAGGTCATGCCCGGACGCCTGGCGCCCTGGCCGCGCTGGCCTCGTCGAGAGCCTTGATCAGTTTCTGCACCTGGAGCTGCACCTCGTAGGCCAGCGTGCCGATGTTGACGCCGCCGGTGGCGGCGACCACGATGGCGGCGCGGTCGCCGGCCGGGGCAACGTAGTAGTAGCCGTTGCCGGCGGAGATGACGATGTCCACCACCTCGTCGTCGGCGCCGTTGCTGAGGCCCGCGCACAGGGCTCGCGCGGCCCCGAGCACGGAGCTGGTCATGGCGGCGGCCCGCTCGCCGCTCTCGGTGGTCACGTTGGCCGAGCCGCCGAGGATCAGCCCGTCACGGCTCAGCACCACGCCGCTGGCGACACCGGGCAGCGCGAGCAGGGGTGAAAGGACCCAGGACACGTCGAGGGGCAACGGGCGACCCTTGGCCTGGACCCGGCCGGAAGCGCTGTGAGCGTCCATGGAACGGTCATTTCCCTTCGGTTGCGTCGTGCTGCTCGGTGGGGAGCGCTTCGCGGCGGCCCGCTTCGGCTCCGACCTGGAAGTCGCCCCATCGTTTCTGGGCCTCTTCCGGGGTGGTGAGCAACCTGCCGCCCGTACCGCCGGAACCGCTGCCCGTGGTGGCCGGCGGAGGGCTGGTGTCACGCGGCTGCTGGCGGCGGCGCTGTGGCAGCGGCGCCAGTTCCTCCGCCGACCGCTGCAGGGGCGCCGTGACGGGCTGAGGCCGTGCCGAAGAGGTGGCCGGCTCAGGCCGGGGGGCAGGGGCGACCGGCTCGGGCCGGGGGGCCGCCGTCGGCTCCCGACGGGCGGTGGGAACGGACACGGGCTCCGGCCGGGCGGCCATGGCGGCGGGAATGGGATCCCGGCGGATGGCCGTGGCGGCGGTCGGGGCGGCCGTGCGCACCGGCTCGGGCGCGAGCACCGACGGCCGGCTGTCCTCCGGCATCTCCACCAGCAGCGCGGTGGGGATGTTCAGCACGGCCTGCACCCCGCCGAAGGCGCTCTTCTTGACCGTGACCTGCATGCCGTAGTGCGCGACCTGGCGGCCGATCGCCGCCCAGCCGGTGCGGGGCGGGTTGCCCAGGTCGACCAGGCGGACCGGATGGTTGCCGCTGAGCAGGCGGCTCGCGCGGGCGTACTGGTCCTCGTTGAGGCCGACGCCGGCGTCGTCGATGACGATGGCGGCGCCGTTGTTGGTCTCGTGCACGGCGATGGTCACCTTGAGCGTGCCGTGGGAGTGGTGCACCGCGTTGGCCAGCAGCTCGGCGGTGATGAACAGGATCGACTCCGCGGCGCGGGCGGCGACCCCGATCCGGCGGCGCAGGTGGTTGGCCGGGCCCTCGATGCGCAGCTCGAAGTTCTCCACCCGCGAGACTGCGCCCACCACCAGGTCCACCAGGTAGGTGTCGTCACGCGACAGGCCGGGGGTGGCGCCGCAGGCGATGCCGGTGACCTGCATCCGGCGGATGATCAGCTCGTTGAACATGTCGAGTCCCAGCACCTCGCGCAGCAGCGCCGTGTGCTCGTCGCCGCTGTAACGCTGCTGCACACCGGCGAGCAGGTCCTGGGCGCGCAGGGCCTGGCTCTGCACGCGGGACATGGCGCCTCTGATGACGGCCTGGGCGCTCTCGTCGATGCGTTCGGCCTCCTCGCGGATGCCGCGGGTGAGGGCGTCGAGGACGGCGCGGTGCTGCCGGTCGATGTCCGTGCCGGCGAGCGCCTGGTTCTGCATGCCGGGCACGATCACGTGCGGGGCGCGCAGGTGGGACAGCAGGGCGGGGATCCGCTTGTTGATCAGATGGTCGGTCTCGGCGCGTACGAGGTCGTGCTGGGCGCGGGCGTCGCGCACCTGGTCCGCGTTCTCCTGGACCTTGCGCTCCGCCTGAAGCAGGCGCTGGCTCCAGGCACTGGACTCTCGGGTCAGGTGGTCCTGTACCTGACGGTTCTGCGCGAGTTGCCCGCGGGCCTGGGCGAGCTGGCCGCGTACGCGCAGGTAGAGGATCAGGACGCCCGCGAGGGCGAGCACGAGGACGGCGATGCCGATCACCGTCGGGACGCTGAAGGAGTCTGGCGGCATGAAAGTCCTGGGGTCGGGGGGTGTCGTCGGGATCTGTCGACCGCCGCGAAAGGCACGCGCTAGCGGTGAGTACCGGTCCCGTCCGGTGGCCGGTCGGGGCCGCGCCGATCTGGCGCGCGCCCTTCGGCGTCGTCGGCGTCGCTGGAAGCCTGGTGCGGCTCTGCCCGGCGCGGCTTCGCCTGGTACGGCTCCGCCTGGCGTGGCTCTGCCTGATACGGCTGTGCCTGATACGGCTCTGCCTGAGGCATCGCGACGCCGAACGACGACATGGGAATCCTCGTCTCACTAGAACGACGGCCCAATCGGGTGACCAGTATTCCGCTTAAGTCGCGTTAGTCAACTGTGTGTAGTTCCGTCACTCCGCTCACAGCACCTCAGCGGACGGGTGCGGCGCTCCGCCCCGCATGCGCCGCCCGCTCACGACCTGCGCCTCCTCGCCAGGCGGGCACGACCGGACGTCAACTGCCAACCTGACCGGATGTTGTGGCACCAGTTCGCGAAACCCCGCCGCGGAAGACGCCCTCGGGGCTGTGCGCCGCCAGCGCCGCCTCGATCGCGCCGTGCAGAGTGGCGTCGTCGGGCAGCCGGAGGTGACGCTCATCCGGCCCGTCGTAGAAGGACAGCTAAGAGCCGGGCCGACCGGTGCCGGCCGCGGCGGCCTTCACCTGCTCTCGGTCTCGTCCTGGAAGATACGGTCAAGGACGTGCTGCTACGGGTCCCGGATGCCTTCACCGGACCAGAGCTGGAGGCGGCAGCCCGCATGACCGAGGTGAGTGGGGATCCTCGATGGGCCGAAGCTGTAGGGCAGGCCAGGGCACAACACGGCACCCGCACGCGCCGCCTGATCTGTCCACCGGCGGAATTCTGGGATGCCGCCACCCGGCATGCCGCCACCACTGACGATCATGTCGCCCTGGCCCAGGCCGCCTTTGACCGAGTCCGCTTTCGCCATGCTTTCGACCTCTGGCAATGGCCTGCTGATGCCGGCGACACCTGGGCACTGCGGATGTTGGTCTGGCTGCGGGAGAAGGCAGGAGACCTGGGGGAGGCTGAACGGCTGGCCCGCGCCGCCGCCGAGGCCGGCAACACCGACACGCTGCGACATCTGGCCCGCATGCGGGAACAGGGCAGGGACCGGGAGGAGACCGAACGTCTCATCCGCGCCGCCGCCGACATGCTGGACCACTCGACCGCCGACCCCGACCACGCCCGGACATTTCCCGTTGACGGTCACCGGCAGCGGCTCACCGGCGCGTTCCAGCAGAGTGGCGGCCGCGCTCAGCAGGCGCGGCAGCGAGCGATCAGGGCTAGTCATGGCCCTTCCTCTCACAGCGCGTGTGATGGCCAAGCGGAGCGAGCAACCGCACCGGACGGTAGTGTGCGGGGCGAGTGTGATCCCAAACGCGCGTTTCTGACGCCGGTATTGGCAAGCGGTCCAGCACGGGACCATGGTCAACAATGGCCCCGCCCGGGTGCTCACCGCAGCGCCGAACCCCGCCGCCTTGACGAGGCTGTCATGCGGCCCCCGCGCGGGAAGGCCGATGCCGCGCTGCACGTGTTGGCCTCCGGCGAGCCCTTCCCGCGTGGGGTCGGCCCGCACGAAATGACGGCTTCTGTCCGCCGGGCGGGGCGGCGCGAGACGCGCCTTGCCCCACATACCGAACGCCTGACGGCCTTCCGCCGCTCCGGTCCGAGGGGCGCGACTTGCGAGCCTGGTGCGCGGGCGGAGGCACGAGAGCGGTTGGGGTGCCACCGCTCTGCCGCCCAGCAGGCTCAGCCGCCTTCGGAACAGCGGCCACCCCCGCCCCCGGCGCGGCGGCGACGTCTCCAACCCCACACCGCGCATCCGGAAAGCGCCCGCTCATGACCACGGATACGGCCGTGCCGGGGCCCCTGTGGCTGGCGGGACGAATATTACGGTCCTTGGTGATTCTCGACCCTGAGTAGCGGAGATATCACGCTAGCCCGCGCGTGGTCGGGGCTCGTGTGTCCCAACTGCTCGACGCCTGCAAGGGCGGCCGTTCCTCGCTGACTCGCGCCGCCGTCTCCGCCGAACGGCGGCGGCATGCACGTGGTTGTTCCCGCCTCGCGGAAACATCGACGCGGGAGTTCAGCGGCCCAAGGAATAAGGAGAAGACCATGGCCGACCCGATTCTGCTGTGGAACAAAGTCGCCCTCGAAGCCGACCGTGTCAGTCACACCAACGGACAAGGAGAGCAGACCGGCCCTACGCGCAGCTCGCGCTCGCTGGCGATCGTACATCTGGCGATGTACGACGCGTTTGCCGGGATCACCAACGATTCGGCGCAGTTGCCGCGCTACATCAACGATCCGCCGTCACCCGGAGGAGCGACGCCGGAGGCCCTGAGCGTAGCCGTCGCGGCGGCGGCGTACACGGCACTCGTGAAGCTCTATCCGAGCCAGAAGCCGTTCTTCGATGGCATCTTCGAAGGAGAGGGCGATCCCGCTTCCACCGCACACAAATTCGGCGAGGCGGTTGGACAGGCGATTCTCGCCGACCGCGAGATGGACCCCGGCGCCGGCGGCGACTACAAGCCTTCACCACTGCCGGGCAAGCACCGCCCCGACCCCGACAACGCGGGACAAGGCTTCTACGCGCCCCACTACGGGGCAGCGTCGAAAGGCTTCGGCATCACAGCGCGCCACGAGCTCGCGGCTCCGCCCTTCGAAAACAATGCCTACCTCGACGCGGTCAAGGAAGTCCGAGGGAAGGGCATCGCCCCCGAACTCGCCGGGACGCTTCCCGGACATCTCGACAAGCGCACGCCTGACGAGACGGTCGTCGGGATCTACTGGGGCTATGACGGCGCGTTGGAGATCGGGACGCCGCCGCGCCTCTACAATCAGATCGTCCGTAAAGTTGCGGTCGCGCAGAACAACACGCCCGCCGCCAATGCCCGGCTCTTCGCGTTCGTGAACGTCGCCATGGCGGACGCGGGTATCCTCGCGTGGGACCAGAAGTACATACACAATTTCTGGCGGCCGGTGGTCGGCGTCCGGGAGCACGATGCGTTCTTCGGGCCTGCGGCGCCTCAGGCCGGCAATGACATCAGCAATGACGCTGACCCGCAGTGGCGGCCGCTCGGTGCTCAGAACACGAACCGGATGGGTTCGAAGGATTTCACGCCGAACTTCCCGGCGTACCCGTCCGGCCATGCGACGTTCGGCGCCGCGGCATTCCATGTCACCCGTCTCTTCTACGGTCAGGGCGGGACGCTCGAGGGCACTGGCAGCAACCTTCTGAAGAAGGACACGCTCTTCAACGGTCTCGATTTCGTCTCCGACGAGCTCAACGGCATCAGCGTCGACGTCCACGGCACCGTCCGGCCGCGCCATCGCCGTAACTTTCCCGACGGTCTGTGGCAGATGATCCTCGAGAACGGCATCAGCCGCGTGTTCCTGGGTGTGCACTGGGTGTTCGACGCGTTTCTCAAAGACACAGTCTCGGCGATCAAAGAAAAGACCGGCGGCAAATATACGGGCGGCGTACCGCTCGGCCTTCTGATCGCGGAAGACGTATTCAACTTCGGTGACTGCAAGGCGCCGAAGAAGTCCACCGTCCCGCCGAGAACGCCCGTTGAGGCCCCGGCTGTGATGGAGGGTGCCGAAACCTTCTCCAGCACGTTCCGTCCCGACATACAGGCCCGGTAGCACCAAGGTCGTGGCACGGCAGGCCTCCGGTTTCCGGCCGGTCGGCCGTATCGCGGCGCCGGCTGTTTCCCCATCCGGTGGCGTGGTCCGCCGCCGGTTCGAGGCTTCGCCTGGGTTGGGAATGCGCCGCCCGGATCACTGAACACTTTCATCCTGAGTAGCGGCCTTCTTCGATGAGGTGCAGGACGAGGATGGTCTGCACGATCGTGGTGGCACGGTGGGGGCAGCAGCGCAGGTGGGTCAGGACCTTCCAGGTCTTCAAGGTGGCGACGGCGCGTTCCCCGCGGGTGCGGGTGCGAGCGTGCGCGCGGTTGACCGAGCGCTGATGGCGCGACAGCGTCGCCTACGCCGACGACCTTGAGGCCGACCACCACCTGGTCCGGCATCGCCCGCGCCTGCCAGGACATCGCCCTGCCCGAGACGCGGGCTGAGACGCGGGCCGAGACGCGGGCCGAGACGCGGGCCGAGACGCGGGCCGAGCCCGCCCTTCCGTAGCCGCGCGCTCTCACCGGCCCGGCCGCTGCCCAGGGCCGGCGCTCATCCGAACGGTGATCTTCCCAGCGGATTTCTCCCGGTGACCGCAGACGACGTGACCGCAGACGGCAATGTCGCCTTCGCCCGGCTGCGGCACGCGCTGCGGGAAACGCCTCCAAGGTCGCCCTCGGCTCCGCAACCGACCGGCCGCGTCAACCCTGCGTCTCTGCCCAGGCGAACTCCGGGCAAATGCCACGCTTGAGGAGATCCTGACCGGCGATCTTCAGCTCGAACATGGCCGGCACGTTCGGCTCCACCCCCGACGTCCAGCAGGACTCCAGGTCGGTCAGCAGCCGGGTCAGAATCTTCCGGAACTTCAGAGAGAGGCCCGGCTCCGCCGTCGAGTGCTGGAAGTGGAAGACCTCGGGCAAGGTGACGGGCGCGCCGTCGAAACTCCAGCGACCATCGACCTTGATCAGCCGCTTGCCCACGTACAGCTCTTTGAACAGGTAGTAGTGGGCGTGGCTCGTTCTCTCACCGGTGGGCGAGTCGGGCGAGTCGGGTACGCCTTCCCCCTCGCTCTTGATCCGGTCGATCGTTTCGATCGCGTCGGCGACGGTCCGGATCGGCGGCGCGAAGGGGACGCTCACCGCGTGGGCGTCCGGATAGATGTCGGGACAGGTCTCCCGGAACGTCTCGATGATCGTGTCGTAGAAGGCGCCGATCGTGGGCGGCGGCGGCCTTTCCATGCGGTCGACCGGGGGGAAATCCGGGTGCTCAATCTGCATGAACACCGCGAGCTGATCCTTGACCAGTGGTTTCAGGTCGACCGCCATCGGCTGGGGGATGCCGCCGGGGAGTTCGTGCACCGGGTAGTCGGGGAGAAAGCCCGGGTAGGTCACCGACGGCGTACCGCCGATCGCCGTCAGCAGGTTCCCCGCCAGCGCGAAGTGGTACATCTCCTGGCTGACCACCTTGTGCACGACGCCCTCGGTACGGTCGGGATCACGCTTGACCGACCATTGCGCGCACAGGTAAGGCGGAATGGTGGCGAACTCCAGCTGCATCGCGAGCTGCAACGCGCCCTTGAGATCATCCAGGCAGAGGATGCGCGCCTCGACGTACTCCCTGAGCGCCTTCACCCGGGGAGTTCCCGTCATCGCTTGCTTCATGTCACAACCCGAGCTTCCTGAGTTCTTCCTCGACGATCGATTTGGCTTCGGGCGAGACGCCCGGAAAGGCCTGGAGCGGCACGTTGCCGATATAGCCGATGGCCTGGAATCCGATGTCGGAGGTGAAATAGCCGCCGACCACCAGATAGCGGATCCTGACGAAGAAGGCCCGGTTGTCGGTCGCGTCGTCAGGGGACGCGATGACATCGACGATCTTCCGCCGCATGGCGTCGTCAAGTTCGAGGAAACCGGCCCCGAAGCGAGAACGGCCGAGCGTATCGCCGCCACCTTCATGCCCACCCGTTCGAACGCTCGCGTGAGGGCGATCTCGTGCACGCGCGGCGGCGGAGGCTGGAGATGGACCCCCGGCGGCGAGTCGGGGACGTTCTCGATCCCGTGCGGTAGCCCGGTCACGCCGATGAGGCGCTCGACGTGGTCGTACCAGGGTGCCAGATCGGTGTATTCGATGGGCCAGTCGAAACCGAGCCCGTCTCGCGTCTTCGGTTTGAAGTCATAAGGACCGTAGCGCAGGGCGATTCGGCCCCAATGATTGGTACGGCCTCCCAGCATCCTCGGCCGCCACCAGTAGAATTCGAGATCCTTGTCGGTCTCGGGCGCGTTGGTGTAGGGCTCGCCGTCGATCTCCGGGCCCCCGTCAATGGTCGCGTCGTAGAACCCGTTCGGCTTGTCCGGAGTCAGGACGGACCGCAGCGGGGCGATCTCCTGTGTCTGGAACATCGGCGTCTCGGTTCCGGGATCATAGTCCCGGCCCGCCTCCAGCATCAGGACGCGAAGGCCCTTCTTGCACAGTTCGTGGGCCGCCATTCCCCCGGCCGCGCCCGAACCGACGACAATGACGTCGAATCTCGTTGCGTCAGACATGCAACCCTGCCCCACCCGATCCATTCTGCGGAGAAATTCCCGAGCCCGCCAGAATTCATGCGTAATCATTGTTTTGCCGTTCACGGGACGGCGACCCACTTTCGGAGCCGCCGCGGCGGGGATAATGCAAGGCTTACGAGAGGTTCCCGCGGGCGCTAGGGCGCGTTTCAGAAGTGGTGGGCTCATAGCCAGGTGTCGATCACGGCGATGTGGACGGTCGCTTCGTAGCGCACGGCCAGTTTGTCGTAGCG
>NZ_JBFALF010000047.1:0-81220 GCF_040656115.1 Nonomuraea sp. NPDC050202
TCTCGCGGCCCCCGCTCGGAGGCGTTCATTTCGTCGTTGTGGTCTTAATTCTTCCAGCCGTTCAAGTCTCTGTCAAATTGACCCGACTTGCTCGATCTGCGGAAATTAATCCCTGCCCCCTTTCGGAGACAACCCCTCTAACTTACCAGCCCTTCGACCGATCTGCGAATCGATCTCCGAAGCGGCGCGCCACAGGGGATTGCCGACAAGAGAGGCACAACACACCAAAGTCACCGGAGTGAAGGAGGAGGGTTGCGCCGCACCGCGTCGGCTCCTAAAGATTAGCAGCGCCTCTCGACAGCTCGGGACGGTTCGCTCGCTTCTCCGGCAACAGAACGATCACGACCGAACATAGACTCCCCACGTGAGCAGCAACACGCCGCCAGTGGCGAAGAAGGTCCCCACGAAGCGCACCCATCACGGCGACACCGTCATCGACGAGTACGCATGGCTGAGCAACAAGGAAGATCCAGACACGACCGCGTATCTGGAGGCGGAGAACGACTTTCTCAAGCAGCAGACCGCCCATCTGGCCGACCTCCAGGAGCAGGTGTTCCAGGAGATCAAGGGCCGCACGCAGGAGACCGACCTGTCCGTGCCCAGCCGCAAGGGCCGGTGGTGGTACTTCACCCGTACCGAGGAGGGCAAGCAGTACGCCGTCTCCTGCCGGGTCCCCGCCGACAGCGACGCTCCCCCGGTGATCACCCCGGGCATCAGGCTGGACCGCGAGCAGGTGATCCTCGACGGCAACGAGCTCGCCGGCGACAGCCCCTTCTTCTCGGTCGGCGCCAGCTCCGTCACCCCCGACGGCACGATGCTGGCGTTCTCGACCGACTACAAGGGTGACGAGCGCTTCACGCTGAGGTTCAAGAACCTCGAGACCGGCGAGCTGCTCCCCGACGAGATCACCGACATCTTCTACGGCGGCGCCTGGTCGGCCGACGGCTCGGCGTTCTTCTACACGCGCGTGGACGACGCCTGGCGCCCGTACCAGGTCTACCGGCACACCCTGGGCACCCAGGAGGACGTGCTGGTCTACGAGGAGAGCGACGAGCGGTACTGGGTGGGCATCGGGCTGACCCGCAGCGAGAAGTACCTCGTACTCGCCGCCGGCAGCAAGATCACCAGTGAGGTGCGCATCCTCGACGCCGCCGACCCCGCCGGCGAGTTCCAGGTCGTGCGGCCCAGGAAGACCGGCGTCGAGTACGGCATCGAGCACGCGGGCGACTTCTTCTACGTCCTCCACAACGAGAACGCCGAGAACTTCGAGCTGGCCACCGCTCCCCTTGACGACCCCGGCACGTGGACGCCGCTGATCGCCCACCGCGAGGACACCCGGCTCCTGGAGATCGACGCGTTCTCCGACCATGCCGTGGTGCACTTCCGCCGCGAGGGCCTGACCGGCCTGCGCGTGCTCCCGTACAGCGGCGCGGGTGACACCTGGCGCGAGCGGGTGGAGGCGTCCGAGCGGAACGCGTACGAGATCGACTTCCCCGAGCCCCTGTACGACGTCGGCCCCGCCGGCAACCCCGAGTTCACGACCACGCGGCTGCGGCTGGCGTACACGAGCATGGTCACCCCGCCCAGCGTGTACGACTACGAGCTCGACTCCCACGAGCTGATCCTGCTCAAGCAGCGCCCGGTGCTCGGCGGCTACGACCGGGCCGACTACGAGCAGTTCCGCGGCTGGGCCACGGCCGAGGACGGCACGAAGATCCCCGTGTCCATCGTCAAGCGCAAGGACGCGGCCAGGCCCGCCCCGACCGTGCTGTACGGGTACGGCAGCTACGAGACCTCCATCGACCCCGGCTTCTCGGTCCCGCGGCTGTCGCTGCTCGACCGGGGGTTCGTCTTCGCGGTCGCGCACGTGCGCGGCGGCGGTGAGATGGGCCGCCGCTGGTACGAGGACGGCAAGCTGACCAGGAAGCGCAACACGTTCACCGACTTCGTGGCCGTGGCCAGGCACCTGAAGGAGTCGGGCTGGAGCGACCGGGTCATCGCCAGGGGCGGCTCCGCGGGCGGCCTGCTGATGGGCGCGGTGGCGAACCTGGCGCCGGAGGTGTTCGCGGGCGTGGTGGCCGAGGTGCCGTTCGTGGACGCGTTGAACACCATCCTCGACCCGTCGCTGCCGCTGACCGTGATCGAGTGGGACGAGTGGGGCGACCCGCTGCACAACGCCGATGTGTACGCGTACATGAAGGGGTACTCGCCGTACGAGAACGTGGACGGCAGGCCGTACCCGCCGATCCTGGCGATCACCAGCCTCAACGACACGCGCGTGCTCTACCACGAGCCGGCGAAGTGGATCGCGAAGCTGCGCGCGACCGCGAAGGGCGGGCCGTTCCTGCTGAAGACGGAGATGGGCGCGGGGCACGGCGGCCGCAGCGGGCGTTACGACGCGTGGCGCGAGGAGGCCTTCGCGCTGTCGTGGATCATCGAGAGGGGCACGTCATGACCTACCAGGCCGACGAGCGGCGCTACGAGCGTCAGCCGTACAACCGGAGCGGGCGCAGCGGGCTGAAGCTGCCGGCGGTCTCGCTGGGCCTGTGGCACAACTTCGGCGACAACCGGCCGATCGAGAACTCCCGGGCGATCCTGCGCCGCGCCTTCGACCTCGGGGTGACCCACTTCGACCTGGCCAACAACTACGGCGTGCCGTACGGCTCGGCGGAGCTGAACTTCGGCCGGATCCTGCGCGAGGACTTCGCCGCCTACCGCGACGAGCTGGTCATCTCCACCAAGGCCGGGTACGACATGTGGCCGGGCCCGTACGGCGAGTGGGGGTCGCGCAAGTACGTGCTGGCCAGCCTCGACCAGTCGCTGCGGCGCATGGGGCTGGAGTACGTGGACATCTTCTACAGCCACCGCCCCGACCCGGAGACGCCGCTGGAGGAGACGATGGGCGCGCTGGACCGGGCGGTGCGCTCGGGCAAGGCGCTGTACGCGGGCATCTCCAACTACTCGCCGGAGCAGACCGCCCAGGCCGCGCGGATCATGCGCGAGCTGGGCACGCCGCTGCTCATCCACCAGCCGTCCTACTCGATGATCAACCGCTGGATCGAGGACGGGCTGCTGGACACGCTGGAGGAGGCGGGGATGGGCTGCATCGTGTTCTCGCCGCTGGCGCAGGGGCTGCTGACGGACCGCTACCTGGAGGGCGTGCCGGACGACTCGCGGGCCGCCACCAGCCGGTTCCTGAGCAGCGACCGGATCGATCGGGACCTGGCGCGCGACCTCGACGAGATCGCGCGGACGCGCGGGCAGACGCTGGCTCAGATGGCGCTGTCGTGGGCGATGCGGGACCCGAGGGTGACGAGCGTGCTGATCGGCGCCAGCAGCGTCAAGCAGCTGGAGGACAACGTGGCGTGCGTGGACGGCCCGGCCTTCACGGAGGACGAGCTGCAGGCCATCGACAAGATCACAGAGCGTCGTTCCGCTGGAGGTAGGTGAAGGCCGCCCAGCCGGGCAGTACCGGCAGCCAGAACGTGAGCAGCCGGTACAGCAGCACCGCCGAGGTGGCCAGCTCGGGTCGCACGCCCGCGACCGTCAGGCCGCCCACGAGCGCGACTTCGACCGCGCCCAGACCACCGGGTGTGGGCGCGGCGGAGCCGATCGCGTTGGCCGTGAGGAAGACGACCGCGACGGCGGTGAAGCTGAGCGTGCCGCCGAACGCGGCCACGCACGCGTCGAGGCAGACGATGAACGCGAGGGTGATCGAGAGGGTGCCGAAGCTGGCCTCGATCATCTTGCGCGGCGACTGGAGCACGTCGAGCAGGCGCGGCAGCACGTTCGAGAAGAGCTTGCGCAGCCGTGAGGTGACCAGCCGGCGCAGCGGCGGCACGCCGAGCACGGCGACGACCAGCACCGCCACTCCGAGCAGCACGAGGACGAGGGTGCGCGACGGGGTGAACGAGGTGGGGGTGGTCGAGCCGGTGATGTAGGCGAACAGCGCCAGCAGCAGGATGTGGAAGACCAGCATGATGAGCTGGGAGGCGCCGACGCTGGCGACCGCGCTGCCCGGGTGGATCCCGCGTTTTTGCAGGTAGCGGGTGTTGATCGCGACGCCGCCCACGGCGGCGGGCGCGACGAGCTTGACGAACGAGCCCGCGAACTGCGCCAGCACCGTACGCCAGAGCGGCAGGTGCTCGGGCACGAAGCCGCGCAGCATGAACGCGGCGGCCACGTAGCTGGCGAACGAGGCCACCAGCGCCAGCCCCGACCAGGCCCAGTTGGCCGTGGTGATGACGTGGTAGACGTCCACCTGGCTGAGCTGGTAGAGCACGATGTACGCGGCGAGCGTGCTGGCGATGATGGTGATCAGGGTGCGGGGGCGGAAGCGTTCGAGGCGTACCTCTTCGACCTTGTTCTGCGGCTTGAGCGCGACGATGTGCTCGCGGATGCCGGGCAGCACGTTCTTGGCCTTGGCCAGCGCGGCGCGGGTCTCCCTGGTGAGGGCGATCTGCTGGAGCAGCGGCATGGCGGCGGCCAGCGCGTCGGGGCCCATGACGTTGGCGGCGGCGCGGACCGAGCGCTCGGGGCCGACGCGCAGCGACAGGTAGGTGAGGAGCTGGGCGACGTCGAGCCGCAGGAGCAGGTCTCCGGCGGCGACCTCGCCGCTGCGCGCGTCGGTGAGCACGACGCGGCCGTCGCGGTCGAGGTGGATGCTGTCGCCGGTGAGCCGCCGGTGCGCCAGGCGCTGGATCTGCAGCAGCTCGACCTGCTCCCAGATCTGGGCGAGCAGCTCGTCGTCGATCTCGGCGTCGGGCACCTCGTCGAGGGGCCGGGTCTCGATGTGCTCGTAGGCGAGCAGCGCGGCCTCGGTGCCGATCTCGCTGGTGCCGAGCAGGCGCGGGGTGCTGGCGCCCGCCGCCTGGGCCGCGTACGCCATGAGGGCCTCGCGTTCGAGCTCGGCGCGCAGCGACCTGATGGCGCGCCGCCTGGTCTCGGAGTTGAGCCTGATGCGCCGCCACAGCCGGTACGGCAGGCCGGCCACCTGCCGGTCGCGGTCGAGCACGGTGACGTCGAGGCTGGAGCCGTCCTTGAGGCCGATGGCGTAGCGGCGGCTGCCCTGGTGGTCGTCCTCGACGCGGCGGGCGGAGACGGGCACGAACGACAGCTTGCGCAGGGCGGCGACCACGGCGTTGCCCGGGGGGCGGGTGTTGGGGCTGCCGACGCCGTACAGGGTGGCGTAGCCGATGGCCATGCCGACCAGGACGGTGACGATGGCGCTGGGGATGGTGATCTGGCGGCCGGAGAAGAGGGCCAGGATGTAGAGCGCGATGGTGGTCCACATCAGCATCCGCCAGGTGGGGCGGCGGGAGATGCGGACGGCGGTGGAGTAGGCGATGACCGAGGTGAGCAGCGTGTTGAGCGGCTCGATGGTGCGGTCGCCGGTGAGCAGCACACGCAGGTCGTCGATGTTGCCGCCGACGAGCCACTGGCCGAGCAGGAACGACCCGGCCATGCCGACGATGGCGGCGATGAGCCCTTCCGCGACGCGCAGCCCGTCGCGGTGGAAGACGCGCTCGACCGCGAAGGCCGTGGGCACGATGAGCACGGCCGCGCCACCGAGGAAGGTGGCGATCCTGCTCAGCAGCGGCACGAGCTCGGCGCCCTCCTTGACGTCGGCCTCGAGCCCGATGAGGGTCTGCTTGGCTACCAGGGCGAGCAGGATGACCGCGCCGAGCACGATGAGCGTGGCGAAGAAGCGCAGCAGGTCGGAGGGGCGGCGCAGGCGCTGGGGCAGCAGCGGCTCCACGACGTAGACGTCGTTCTCCGCGCGCGACTCGGCCACGGCCGGCTCCCCTTCCGCGAGGCCCTCCGTGTCATCTCGTTCCCTGATATCGGCCACCGACAGCGATTCCGCACCTTCCCGTGCCGGACCATACGATCTCTGACTTCCAGTGTGCTCAATCGTCCCCGCAGTGTCGCACGGGGCAGGCTACACGCTGCACTTCCCACTGTTCACCTCTGAATTCCTGGGAGCGGGTGGACGTAGGCTGTGTCCCATGTCGGGTGAATTGAGGGTTTTGGGGGCATGTCCGCTGGACTGCCCGGATACCTGCTCCTGGGTGGTGACCGTCGAGAACGGCAGGGCCGTCAAGATGCGCGGCAACCCCGACCAGCCCTACACCCGGGGCGCGCTCTGCGTGAAGGTCAACCGTTACCTGGAGCACACCCAGGCCCGGGACCGCATCCTGTACCCGCTGCGCCGCACCGGGCCGAAGGGCTCCGGCCAGTTCGAGCGGATCACCTGGGACGAGGCGCTCGACGAGATCTCCGTACGGCTGCGCGGCATCGTCGAGGAGCACGGCGGCGAGGCCATCTGGCCGTACCTGGGCACCGGCACCCTCGGCTACCTGCAAGGCTGCGAGGGCGTGGCGGGCCGGCGGTTCTGGAACCTGCTGGGCGCCTCCAGGCACTGGCTCAACATCTGCTCCGCGGCGGGCAACGCCGGGCTGCGGCGCACGCTCGGCACCGCGGCCGGCATGGACCCGGAGAACTTCGCGCTGTCCAAGCTGATCCTGCTCTGGGGCACCAACACGCTGACCAGCGGCCACCACCTGTGGAAGTTCATCCAGGACGCCCGCGCGGACGGCGCGTACGTCGTCGCCATCGACCCCGTCCGCACCAGGACGGCCGACCAGGCCGACGAGCACCTGGCGATCAGGCCGGGCACGGACGGGGCGCTCGCGCTGGGGCTGCTCAACGTCGTGCTGGCCGAGAACGCCCAGGACGAGGAGTTCCTGGCCGAGCACACCGAGGGCTGGGACGACTTCCGCGAGGAGATCCTGCGCCACCCGGTGGAACGAGTGGCCGAGATCACCGGAATCCCGGCCGAGGCCGTCCACAGGCTGGGGATGCGGCTGGCGCACACCCGCCCGACCGCGCTGCGCGCCACGCACGGCCTGCAGCGGCACGCGGGCGGCGGCGCCGCCCTGCGCGTGATCGCCGCCATCCCCGGCGTCACCGGCGACTGGCGCCACCCCGGCGGCGGCCTCGCCTTCTCCACCAGCGACCACGTCCACCTGAACGTGGACCGCCGCGACGACCTGCTCGCGGCGCCGGTGCGCACGCTGACCATGACCAAGGCGGCCTCGCAGCTCGAATCGGTCAAGTGCTTCTGGGTGTACGCGGCCAACCCCGTCGGCTCCTCCCCCGACTCCAACGCCATCAGGCGGCAGCTCCTGCGCGAGGACCTGTTCACGGTGGTCATGGAGCACTTCCCGACCGACACCGTGGACTACGCCGACATCGTGCTGCCCGCGACCATGCAGACCGAGCACCACGACCTGCACGCCGGCTACGGGCACCTGTACCTGCTGTGGAACGAGCAGGCCGTGGAGCCGCCCGGCGAGTGCCTGTCCACGACGGAGACGTTCCGGCGGCTGGCCGCGCACATGGGGATGACCGAGCCATCGCTGTACGACTCGGACCTGGAGCTGGCCGAGCAGCTGCTGACGAGCGGGCATCCGTCGCTGGAGGGCGTCACGCTGGACAGGCTGCGCAAGGAGGGCTGGGTGCGGATGAACTACCCGCGCCCCTTCACGCCGTTCGCCGAGGGCTTCCCGACGCCTTCCGGGCGGCTGCGCTTCCCGCCGGCGGGCAAGGCGTACGTGCCGTCGTACACGGCTTCCTCCGCCGGGAGTTCGCCGTACCCGCTGACGCTCGTCACGCCCGCCTCGCACACGTTCCTCAACACGACGTTCGGCAACAACCCCGAGCTGCTGCGGCGCGCCAAGGAGCCGACGGTGCTGGTCAACCCGGCCGACGCGGCGGCGCGCGGGCTGGAGGACGGCCGCCGGGTACGCGTGCACAACGACGGCGGCGAGTTCCTGGCGAACGTGGAGATCAGCGACCGGGTGGCGGCCGGGGTGGTGGCCACGCCGAAGGGCCGCTGGCCCAAGCTCAGCCCCGGCGGCGCCAACCCGAACGCCGTCGTGGCCGAGCGGGACGCCGACATGGGCAGGGGGCCCGGCTTCCACGACAACTTCGTGGAGATCAGTCCAGTTTGAGCTTGTAGCCGACGTGGGAGGCGGTGAAGCCGAGGCCGTCGTAGAAGCGGTGTGCGTCCGTACGCGACTTGTCGGAGGTGAGCTGCACCATCGCGCACCCGCGCGTCCGCGCCCTGTCGATCGCCCAGGCGATCATCTTGCGGCCCAGGCCCTGGCCGCGGGTGGAGGCGGCGACCCTGACGGCCTCGATCTGGCACCGCTCGGCGCCCAGCCGTGACAGCCCCGCCAGGTACGTGAGCTGCATCGTGCCCACCACCTTGCCGTCACGCTCGGCCACGATCAGCTCGTCGTGGGGGTCGGCGTCGATCCGGTCGAACGCCGCCAGGTAACGCTCGTCGTTCGGGTCCCCTTCCCTCTTGGCGCCGAGCGGGTCGTCGGCCAGCATCGCCACGATGGCCGGCACGTCCTGCCTGCGCGCCTGCCTGAAGAGCAGGGAGAGCACGTAGTGGGACTCCATCAGGGCCGGGTTGGACGGCAGCGCCATCACCTTGCCGCTGGGCGTGAAGCCCTTACGGGCGTAGAGCGCGCGGGCGGCGTGGTTCCGGTCCACCGCCCACAGGCCGATCTCCTCGGCTCCCGTGGTCCTGGCCCACTCGACGGCCGCGTCCACCAGCCGGGAGCCGACGCCGTCCTTCCTGGCCTCGGGCGCCACCCACATGGACAGCAGGTGGGCCGCGCCTTCCTCCAGGCGCACGCACACCAGCCCCAGGTCCGCGCCGTCGCGCGTGGCCACCCACCAGCGCGCGTCCTGGTCCGCCAGCCGCTCCGCCCACTTCTGCGGCGGGAACTCGATCTCACGGGCGTAGGAGGAGCCGAACGCGTCCGGCGCGTCCTGCAACGCGCGCAGCCGCACCTCCCGCAGCCGCTCGCCTTCGCCCGGACCGAGGTGCACTATCTCCATATCCCGCATGCCCGAATCATGCCAGTTTCCCAGGGACAGCTCAGGGTCGGACCCCGATGCCCCCAGGGGAGGACAAAAGGCAGCATGAAGACATGAGCAACGAAATCAGTCGACGCGATGAGGTATCGCTGTCCGGCGCCGCGCTGCGCGGCGCCCCTTGGAAGACCGCTGCCATCAGCGGCGCCGTCGCGGCCGCCGTCACCTACGGCGTGGGCTGGCTCACCGGCGGCGCCGGCCTGGTCTGGTCGCTGGGCCTGGGCATCAGCCTGTTCGCGCTGGTCGCCGCGATCGGCGCGGTGTCCAAGCCGGAGGAGGGCGACCGGGTGACCCGCCAGGCGCGGATCTGGTCGCTCAAGCACCCGTTCAAGTTCGCGCTGCTGCCGGCCGGCATCGTGGCCGTGCTGAACTACCCGGTGCAGCTCGTCCTCGACGGCGAAGGGGTGTTCGGCTCGGCCTTCGACGCGCTGTGGCGCGGCGCGCTCGTCTACCTGATCGCCGGCGTGCTGACGCTCACGATGCAGGGACGAGCGCGGTCCGGCCGGTGACCCTACTGGGCCTCCCGCTCCGCAGTACTCCTGCACACGCAGAACTCGTTGCCCTCGGGGTCGCGCATGGTGACCCAGCCGGAGCCGTCGGGCTTGCGCAGATCGTCGTAGATGGTCGCGCCGAGCCCGACGAGCCGCTCGACCTCCTGGTCACGGGTCCTGCCCTCGGTGCCGTTGACGTCGAGGTGCACCCGGTTCTTGACGGTCTTGCCCTCGGGGACGCGGATGAACAGCAGGAACGGGTCCTGGTGGGTGCGGAGCATGACCTCGTCGTCGCCCGGTTTGTCTCCTTCGCCCAGGGGCAGTCCGGTGGCCTCGCTCCACCAGCTCGCGATGGCGTACGGGTCGGCGGCGTCGATGGTGACGGCATGAATCTCGATCATGAATCACACAATAGACACCGCCAAAGCTGTTAAGCCAGTGTCTTGAGCCCGATGACCCCGGCCAGGATCAGGGCGATGGAGACGAGCCGCGCCGGCGACACCTCGTCACCCATGGCGATCATGCCGAGCAGCGCGGTGCCGGCCGCGCCGACGCCGGTCCAGACGGCGTACGCGGTGCCGACCTCCAGCGTCTTGAGCGCGTACGAGAGCAGGCCGAAGCTGAGCACGGCCGTGACCAGGAACGACAGCGTCCATCCCAGGTGCGAGAAGCCGCTGCTGAGCTTGAGCGACAGGGCCATGGCGACCTCGAAGAGGCCGGCCAGAACAAGGACGATCCACGCCACGAGATGCACTCCCTGAGAGACGAGACTGACTTGGAGTGCGTCGTCTTGGCGTACCGGGTACGGCGCGTCTCGTCCGGGAGCTCAACCGCTCATGAGGGTGAACGCGCAGGACAGGCCGGTCATTCCCACCAGATCGTGACCCAGCGGTCGCGCGGCACCGGCCACATGCCGAACTCCGCCGCCGTCCGCGCCACCTCCTCCGCCCGCGAGGGGTCGAGACACACCCTGCGCACCGCGCTGGCGGCCAGCTCCTCCAGCGACGTGAATCGTTCCAGCGGGGCTTCCCTCTCCTCCACCCGCACGGTGAAGCCGAGCGCCGCCGCCAGCGCCACGCAGTCCTCCGCGATGGGCCGCACCGGCCGGTCGACGCCGTGGAAGTGCTGCCACAGCGGCGCCATCCAGCTCATCGGGTGGCGGTGCGGCAGCTCCAGGACCACCCGCCCCTGCGTGCGGGCGTCCAGCGCGAGCAGGAAGTCGGCCAGGTCGGGCACGTTGTAGACGACGTGCGCCGCCACGGCCGCGTCGGCCATCGGCACCTGGTCGCAGACGTCGGGCCAGCGGCCCTCGACCGTGGTGACCGGCACGCCCAGCTTCTCCGCCCTGGCCGTCAGCCCTTCCAGCATGGAGGCGGAGGTGTCGACCGCGTAGAGGTGGCCGATGCGGGCGTGCAGCGGCAGGGAGGCCGCGCCGGGACCCGAGCCGACGTCGAGCAGCGTGCCCTTCTCGGGCAGCGCCTCGGACAGGCGGGTCATGGTCGGGCCGTCGTCGGGCTCGGCCAGCGCCCTGTCGGTACGGGTGCCGAACCTCTCGGGCGAATGACTCCACGGATCCGCGGGGGCCTTGGCCAGGATCTCGTCCGGAATCGCCCACGACTCCAGGCGCTCCCGCCACCGGGCGGCGAGTTCTGCGGCGTCCATGGAGACGAGCATGCCACGCATATGACGGGTTACCCGCGGGTAGCATTTCAGAGTAAGGTTACTCACCAGTAGAAATGCCTCGGTTCAAGGAGATCGACGCCCATGGGCCACTACCAGAGCAACGTGCGTGACCTGGAATTCAACCTCTTCGAGGTCTTCGGGAGAGGCGAGATCCTCGGCACCGGGCCCTTCTCGGAAGTGGACGAGGACGTCGCGCGCAGCGTGCTCGACGAGATGAACCGGCTCGCCACCGGAGTGCTCGCCGACTCCTTCGAGGAGGGCGACAGGAACCCGCCGGTGTTCGACGCGGCCACCTCGACCGTCAAGATGCCCGAAGGCTTCAAGAAGTCGTACAAGGCGCTGGTCGACGGCGGCTGGGCGCACCTCGACCTGCCCGCCGACCTGGGCGGCCCCGGCATCCCGCGCACCCTGGCCTGGGCCACCGCCGAGATGGTGCTGGGCGCGAACCCCGCCCTCTACATGTACGCGGCCGGCCCCAACTTCGCCTACACCCTGTGGAAGCTGGGCACGCCGGAGCAGAAGCGCTTCGCCGAGCTGGCCATCGAGCACAGCTGGGGCGCCACCATGGTGCTCACCGAACCCGACGCGGGCTCCGACGTGGGCGCCGGGCGCACGAAGGCGGTCCGCCAGCCCGACGGGACCTGGCACATCGAGGGCGTCAAACGCTTCATCACCAGCGCCGAGCACGACATGTCCGACAACATCTTCCACCTCGTGCTGGCCCGCCCCGAAGGCCACGGCCCCGGCACCAAGGGCCTGTCGATGTTCCTGGTGCCGAAGTTCCACGTGGACCTGGAGACCGGCGAGCTCGGCGAGCGCAACGGCGTCTACGTCACCAACGTCGAGAAGAAGATGGGCCTGAAGGTCTCCACGACCTGCGAGCTGACCTTCGGCGACAAGCACCCCGCGATCGGCTGGCTGGTCGGCGAGGTGCACGAGGGCATCAAGCAGATGTTCATGGTGATCGAGCACGCCCGCATGATGGTCGGCACCAAGGCCATCGCCACGCTCTCCACCGGCTACCTGAACGCCCTTGAGTACGCCAAGGCCCGCGTCCAGGGCGCCGACCTGGCGAAGATGGCCGACAAGGCCTCGCCCCGGGTGACCATCACCCACCACCCCGACGTGCGGCGCGAGCTCATGCTGCAGAAGGCGTACGCCGAGGGCATGCGGGCGCTGGTGCTCTACACGGCCACGTTCCAGGACACCCTGCTCATCGACCCGGACGACCGGCACGCCGCCGCCATGAACGACCTGCTGCTGCCCATCGTCAAGGGCGTCGGCTCCGAGCGGTCGTACGAGCTGCTCTCCCGCTCCCTGCAGACCCTCGGCGGCTCCGGCTACCTGCAGGAGTACCCGATCGAGCAGTACATCCGCGACGCGAAGATCGACTCCCTGTACGAGGGCACGACCGCCATCCAGGGCCAGGACCTGTTCTTCAGGAAGATCCTGCGCAACCAGGGCGCCGCGATCGGCGCGCTGCTGGCCGAGATCAACGAGTTCGCCGGGTCCGAGGCGGGCAACGGGCGGCTCAAGGAGGAGCGCAAGCTGCTCGCCGAGGCCGCGGCCGAGGTCAAGGCCATGGGCGACACCATGGCGGGCTGGGCGCTCGGCTCGCTGGAGGCGCCCGAGGAGGTCTACAAGGTCGGGCTGAACACCACCAGGCTCCTGCTCGCGCTCGGCGACCTGATCATCGGCTGGCTGCTGCTGCGCCAGGCCGAGGTGGCCCTGGCCAGGCTGGCCGAGGGTGAGGACCCGTTCTACCAGGGCAAGGTGGGAGCCGCCTCGTTCTTCGCCAAGACCGTGCTGCCCCGGCTGGCCGCCGAGCGGCGCGTGCTCGCCGCCACCGACCTGGAGCTGATGGAGCTGCCCGAAGAGGCCTTCTGAGCCACACCTCGCCGCCACCCGCGGCAGTCACACCGGCAGGGCGCCCGACCGCGTGCGGGCGCCCTGCCGTTCTGTGCGCGTCCCTCGGCGTCAGCCGCTCGGCCGTCCTGTGCGGCGCCCTGTCCTGAGCCGCTCGGTCGTCTTGTGTACGTTCCTTGGCATGAGCTCCTCCGCGCATGATCATCCCCTGCCGCCGCCGCGCGTCGAAGAGGTGTCCGACGGCGTCTACGCCTACCTGCAGCCGGACGGGAGCTGGTGGATCAACAACACCGGGTTCCTGGCAGGGCGGCGCGGCGTCGTCGTCATCGACGCCTGCTCGACCGAGCGCCGCACGCGCGCCTTCCGCGAGGCCATCGGCAAGGTCACCGGCCGGCCGATCACCACGCTGGTCAACACCCACCACCACGGTGACCACACCTTCGGCAACTGGCTGTTCCCCGAGGCCACGATCGTCGGGCACGAGGGCGTGCGCGAGCAGATCATCGCCGACGGCGTGCCCGCCTACCGCGCCGCCTGGTCGCCCGAGGTGGAGTGGGGCAAGATGGAGCCGACCCCGCCGTTCCTCACCTTCACCGACCGGATCACCCTGCACTCCGACGAGCTGCGCTGCGAGGTACGGCACGTCGGGCACGCCGCCCACACCACCAACGACTCCTACGTGTGGATCCCGGAGCGGCGGCTGCTGTTCGCCGGCGACCTGGTCTTCAACGGCGGCACCCCGTTCGTGCTGATGGGCTCGGTGGCCGGGGCGCTGCAGGCCATCGAGCAGTTGCGGGAGCTCGGCGCGCGGACCATCGTGCCCGGGCACGGCGAGGTGTGCGGGCCCGAGGCGTACGAGCCGGTCGAGGGTTACCTGCGCTTCGTCCAGGAGACCGCCAGGCGGGGCAAGGAGGCGGGCCTGACGCCGCTGGAGGCCGCCAGGGAGACCGACCTCGGCGAGTGGGCGGGGCTGCTCGACGCGGAGCGCATCGTGGGCAACCTGCACCGCGCCTACGCCGAGCTCGACGGGCAGCCCCTGGGCGCGCCGATCGACCTGGTCGCCCCCGTACTCGACATGATCACCTACAACGGCGGCCGGCCCCTGTCGTGCTTGGCGTGAGATGCGACGGGTGTGATCCGCGATAGCCGGGTATGACCGAGGCTGTACTCGCCGTTTGCCTGGAGGTCGTCATGGGTGTCGGGGTAAGCATCTTCTTCCTCACGCTTGGCGCCATCCTGAGGTTCGCGATCGACCCTGACGTGTTCGGGCAGAGCGTCCGCATGGACGTCATCGGCCTCATCTTCATGATCGTCGGCGGCGTGGGCGTGGTGCTGAGCATCGTGCTGGCCCCTCGCCGGGGCCAGACCTCCGACAACAGGCTGATGCACCGCGAGAACAACCCGCCTGATCTCTGAGCGGCCGGGCGTCCAGGCTTCAGCCGTGCTGAACCGACCCTGACCGACCTGGAGGAGCTGCGCCGCCACCTGGAGACGGGGTGGGTCGCCACGTCGATACCGCGCGGGGCGCAGGCCTCGGCCGACCACCTGGCGTCGTGGCGGATGGCCAGGACGTCGATGCACATGACGGCCGAGGGCCTCCTGGGGGAGGTGGCCGACGCCATCGATGAGCTCAACGGCCGCCCCGACTCCTCCGAACGGTGCTGGCTGGCGATCGAACGCTACATGGAGACCAGGTCCGAGGACGACCTGCGCGCGCTGCGGGAGGCCTACCTGGCCGTTCCGGAGCTCGAACGGCAGTACGTCCTGGGCGACATGGGCAGCAAGGACCTTCCGCTCGTGGACCTGATGGCAGAGCCGGGCGAAGCGATGCCGCAGGGGCCCGGCGACCCCTCGACCGTGACCGAGGAGGACCGGGAGGAGGCGATCGCCTACTTCGAGGAGGTGCTGAGCCATCGGAGCGAGCCACGACCACCCTGGCGAGCCGATGACCTCGAGCCGGTCGAAGCAGGCGCGATCACCCTCTACGAGGCCGTCCATCCCCGGGGGCGGCCGGAGGATCCCGGCGTGGCGGCGCTGCGCAACGAGTACCCGGCGGAGATCGAGGTGGGGGGCGTGCGGTACCCGACGGTCGTCCACGCCTACTGGGCGCTGTCCACCGCCGATCCGGCGGCACGGGAGCGGATCGCCGCGGCCGCGCGGCCGTACGACGCGGAGAGCCTCGCCAGGGAGACGGCCCGCGTCGAGAACTGGGCGAACGTGCGGGCCGCCGTCATGGCGCGGCTGCTGCGCGCCAAGTTCGCCCAGCATCCGCGGCTCGCGGAGATCCTGCTCGGTACGGGCACCGCGCGCCTCCACTACAGCGGGGCGGCCTCGGACTACTGGACGACCGCGGGGAGCCGGGGCCGCAACTGGATGGGCCGCCTCCTGGAGCTGGTCAGATCGAGCTCCAGGCCGATCAGGCCACGGAAGGCCGATCAGGCCACGGAAGGCCGATCAGCGACGGGCTAGAGGCTGAGCTGTACGGCGGCGCGGGTCGCGAGGATCGGCTTGATGTAGTCGGCGATCACCTTCTGGTGGTCAGGGTGGTCGCGGTAGGTCAGGTAGCCGTCCACGTCGTCGAAGTCCGCCACCACGGCGTACTCGTGGTTGCCCTGGTTGAGGCCCGCGTCCGCGCCGACCGTGTAGGAGCGC
Organism: Nonomuraea sp. NPDC050202; assembly: GCF_040656115.1. NCBI lineage: Bacteria > Bacillati > Actinomycetota > Actinomycetes > Streptosporangiales > Streptosporangiaceae > Nonomuraea > Nonomuraea sp. NPDC050202. The sequence continues at coordinate 15,645 of NZ_JBFALF010000047.1, forward strand.
AGCTGCGGGATGAGGCCGGGGAGTTTGCGCAGCTCAGCCGTGACGGCGGCCTTCTGCTCGGCGGTCGCGGTCTCGGTCCAGGTGAACAGCACGATGTGGCGAATCATATTCGCCACCTTATCGAGGTATCTGATGAGGCCCTGGTCGCTCTGACCTCAGTGGGTGCGGGCGTCCCCCGCCGTACGGCGATCGCCGGGAGAGGGGTCCTCCCGGCGGTCGCCGTACTCCATCGGGCCTAGCTCCAGGCGAGCATGCGGAGAGGGTCCTCCAGCATCGCGCCGACGTCCGCGAGGAAGAGCGAGCCCAGCTCGCCGTCGATGATGCGGTGGTCGAAGGAGAGCGACAGGGTCGTCACCTTGCGCACCGCCAGCTCGCCGTCCACGACCCACGGCATGTCCCTGATCTGGCCCACGGCGAGGATGGCGGCCTCACCGGGGTTGAGTATCGGCGTGCCGGTGTCCACCCCGAAGACGCCGACGTTGGAGATGGTGATGGTGCCGCCGGACATCTCCGCCGGTTGGGTGCGTCCCGCTCTGGCCGTCTCCGTGAGCTGGGCCAGGGCGGTGGCCAGGGCGGGGAGCGACAGGTCCTGGGCGTCCTTGATGTTGGGGACCATGAGGCCGCGCGGGGTGGCGGCGGCGATCCCGAGGTTCACGTAGTGCTTGATCACGATCTCCCCGGCCTGCTCGTCCCACGCCGAGTTGATCAGGGGGTGGCGTTTGACCGCCGTCAGGACCGCCTTGGTCACCAGGAGCAGCGGAGAGACCTTGACCTGCGCGAAGTCGGCCATGGTGCGCAGGCGCCGCACCGCCTCCATGGTGCCCGTCATGTCCACCTGGAGGAACTCGGTGACGTGCGGGGCGGTGAAGGCGCTGGTGACCATGGCCTGGGCGGTCGCCTTGCGTACGCCCTTGACGGGGATGCGCTCCTCACGGAGGACCGGGGCCGCCGCGGGCGCCGGTTCCTCGGCCGGGGCCTGGGCCGCCGCGTGCACGTCGTCGCGGGTGATCGAGCCCTGGGGGCCCGTGCCCGTGAGGGACGCCAGGTCCACGCCCAGGTCCTTGGCCAGCTTGCGGACCGGGGGCTTGGCCAGGACGGCTATCCGGCTGGGCGTCGCAGGCGTCGCGCCGGGCTCCGGCGTACCAGGGGCCGCCGGGGACGGGGCCACCGGGGACGGGGCCGTGGAGGGTGGTCCGTCCACCTCCACGCGGGACGGGTTGGCCACCGGGTTGGCGGCGATGCCCGGGGACTGCTGCTTGCGGGGGCGGCGCTTGGTGGCGCCGGTCTTGACGCCGTAGCCGACCAGGACCGCCTGGCGTTCCTCCTTGGGGGCCGGGCTGCCGTGGGCACCGGGTTCCACCGCGCCCTCCGCCGGCGGCTTCGGGACCATGTCGTCGGCCAGGGCGGCGAGGTCGCCCGAGGCCTGGGCCGGTGTCGCGGCTCCGGAAGGCACCCCCGTGCCGGTGGCGCCGGCAGGGGCAGGCGCGCCGCCCTCCTCGGCGGTGTCGACGGCGATGATGGGGACGCCGACGTCGATCGTGTCGCCCTCCTCGGCCATCAGGCCGGCCACCACCCCGTCCCACGGGATGGGCAGCTCGACGATCGACTTGGCCGTCTCGATCTCCACCACGATCTGGTTGACCTTGACCGCGTCACCCGCCTTGACGTGCCAGCGGACGATCTCGGCCTCCGTCAGCCCCTCACCGACGTCAGGAAGCTTGAACTCGCGTCGCATCGCGCAACCCCCTCAGTACCCGAAGGTCCGGTCGACGGCGTCGAGCACCCGGTCCAGGTCCGGCAGGTAGTGCTCCTCCAGCTTGGACGGGGGGTAGGGGGTGGAGAAGCCGCCGGCACGCAGGACGGGCGACTCCAGGTGGTAGAAGCACTGCTCGGTGATCCGGGCGGCGAGCTCGGCGCCGAAGCCGCTGTTGACGGGGGCCTCGTGGACGACCACGACCCGCCCGGTGCGGCGTGCGGAGTCCATCACGACGGGCTCGTCCAGCGGGTTGAGCGAGCGCAGGTCGATGACCTCCAGCGAGCGGCCGTCGTCCTCGGCCGCCGTGGCGGCCTCCAGGCACGTCTTGACCATGGGACCGTAGGCCAGCAGCGTGACGTCGGACCCGGGGCGGACGACCTTGGCGGCGTGCAGTGGGGGCCACCAGTCGGTGGAGGAGGTGTCGATGTCGGCCTTCTCCCAGTAGCGGCGCTTGGGCTCGAAGAAGAGCACCGGGTCGTCGCTGCGGATGGCCTGCTGGATCATGGTGTACGCGTCGGCCGGGTTGGAGCAGGCGACGACGCGCAGGCCGGCCGTGTGGGTGAAGTACGCCTCCGGCGACTCGCTGTGGTGCTCGACCGCGCCGATGCCGCCGCCGCAGGGGATGCGGACGACGACCGGCAGCTTGATCGCGCCCAGCGAGCGCATCGGCATCTTGGCGAGCTGCGTGATGATCTGGTCGGCGGCCGGGAAGACGAACCCGTCGAACTGGATCTCGCACACCGGCCGGTACCCGCGCAGCGCCAGCCCGATCGCGGTGCCGATGATGCCCGACTCGGCCAGCGGCGTGTCGATCACGCGGTCCTCGCCGAAGTCCTTCTGCAGCCCGTCGGTGACGCGGAACACGCCGCCCAGCTTGCCGACGTCCTCACCCATGATGAGGACCTTGGGGTCGTCCTCCATGGCCTTGCGCATGCCCTCGTTCAGGGCCTTGGACAAGCTCAGCACAGTCACTTCTCGAACCCCTCCAAGTACGCGGCGAACTGGGCGCGCTCCCGGTCGATCAGGGCGTGGGGCTCGCGGTAGACGTGGTCGAAGATGTCGAGCGGCTCGGGGTCCGGCATGGCCAGGCAGCGCCTGCGCAGGTCCGCGCCGAGCTGGTCCGCCTCGGCGTCGATGGAGTCGAAGAAGGCCTGGTCGGCGTGCTCGTTCCTGAACAGGTACGCCTTGACCCGCTCGATCGGGTCCTTGAGCTTCCACGCCTCCAGCTCGCTGGCCACGCGGTAGCGCGTGGGGTCGTCGGTGGTGGTGTGGGCGCCCATCCGGTACGTGAACGCCTCGATGAGCGTCGGCCCCTGCCCGGTACGGGCGGCTTCGAGCGCCTTGCGGGTCACCGCGAGGCAGGCGAACACGTCGTTGCCGTCGACCCTGATGCCGGGGAAGCCGAACCCGGAGGCCCGCCGGTAGAGGGGGATGCGGGTCTGCTTCTCCAGCGGCTCGGAGATGGCCCACTGGTTGTTCTGGCAGAAGAACACGATCGGCGCGTTGAACACGCTGGCCCAGATGAACGACTCGTTCACGTCGCCCTGGGAGGTGGCGCCGTCGCCGAAGTAGACGATGGTGGCGGCGCTCGCGTCGTCGCGCTGGATGCCCATCGCGTAGCCGACCGCGTGCAGGGTCTGGCTGCCGATCACGATCGTGTACAGGTGGAAGTTGTGCTCCTTGGGGTCCCATCCCCCGTGGTTGACGCCCCTGAACAGGCCCAGCAGCTTGACCGGGTCGACGTCGCGGCACCACGCCACGCCGTGCTCGCGGTAGGTGGGGAAGGCCATGTCGGTGTCGGTCAGCGCGCGGCCGGAGCCGATCTGGGCCGCCTCCTGGCCCAGCAGCGAGGCCCAGATGCCCAGCTCGCCCTGGCGTTGCAGCGCCACCGCCTCCAGGTCGATGCGCCGGACGAGCACGAGGTCGCGGTAGAGCGACCGGACCTCCTCCGGGGTCAGATCGATGTCGTAGTCGGGATGCTCGACCCGCTCGCCCTCGGGGGTGAGCAGCTGGACGAGCTCAGGAGATGCTCCCGAGGCGTCTATGGTCATGCGCCACTCCTGCTGGTCAGGGGCCGGACTATGGATGGGGTTGCCACCTTAGGCCAGCCTTACCTAACGACGAACCGGTAGGTGGTGGTTCGTACGCGTTCGGGGCCATCGTGGCAGACGTCACAGCCCTGTGCGCAAGCCCCATGTCCTCCCCGTTCCCGTTGTAGTGGCAGCCACACGCGCCGGTAGGCTGTGCTTCCCATCCACCCACCGCTCCCAGGAGGAACGCAGTGGCCCGCGTCATCGTGGACGTCATGTTGAAGCCCGAGATCCTCGATCCGCAGGGCCAGGCCATCGCCAGGGCGCTGCCCAGGCTCGGCTTCTCCGGCGTCTCAGCCGTGCGCCAGGGCAAGCGCTTCGAGGTCGAACTCGACGGCCCGGCCGACGAGGCGGCGCTCGACGAGGTGCGCAAGATGGCGGAAACGTTGCTCGCCAACACGGTCATCGAGGACTACAGCGTCCGCGTCGAGGGCTAAGGCACATTTGCCGCCCCGATTTCCCCTGGGGCGGTTAAAGCCCGGTTGCGACGTGCCACAATGCCACGGGCGTGCCAACACTGAATAACAACAACGTGATTTTGCGGTTAGCCCCGTTTTCTCAGGGAAACCTACTCCAGGTGAGATTCCGGCGCCCGGAGGAGTCCGGTGGATATTGAGTTCTCGTTGGCACTGCCTCGGGATGCGATCGGCATACCGATGGTCAGGCGAGTGCTTGGCGACGCCATGCGTTCACTCAACGTGAGCGAGACGTGCATCGCCGACATGCTGCTCGCCGTGTCCGAGGCGTGCTCCAACGCGGTCCGGCACGGAGGGCCGGCCAACCGCTACGAGGTGACGGCGGCCATCGGCGCCGGCCAGTGCGACGTTCGCGTGGCCGACAACGGTGACGGCGTCCCGACGATGCCTCACTCCTTTCCGCCTCCCGACACCGAGAACGGCCGCGGCCTGCTGATCATGCGCTCGGTCGTCGACGAGATCTCCTTCGGCGTCACCCCCGGCCGGGGCACCACGGTCCACCTGCGCAAGCACCTCGCCTGGGACGACGGCGCCGATGCCCGTCCCCGCGAGCTCGCCGCGGTCTGACCTGCGCCTTCGCTCCACGCCCGAGTCGATGCGGACCACCTGGGAGCACCCGATAACCTGATTACACCGCCGTCCGCCCCGAAGGGACGGTGGTGCGCGCGCGCATTCCTCCGGAGGGGACGACAGTCATGAGCGCTGCCCGTGTGGGCGTAGTCACGTTTCCAGGAACTCTCGACGACCAGGACGCCGCCAGAGCCGTGCGCCTCGTGGGCGCGGAGGCGGTCCCGTTGTGGCACGCCGACCACGACCTGAAGGGGGTCGACGCCGTCTTCCTGCCCGGCGGCTTCTCCTACGGCGACTACCTGCGCTGCGGCGCCATCTCGCGGTTCGCGCCGCTCATGGAGGAGCTGGTCCCCGCCGCCAGGGCGGGGCTGCCCGTGATCGGCACCTGCAACGGGTTCCAGATCCTGTGCGAGGCGCACCTGCTGCCCGGCGCGCTGACCCGTAACGCCTCGCTGCACTACGTCTGCCGCGACCAGCGGCTCAAGGTCGAGCAGACGGCGACCGCGTGGACGAACTCGTTCACGCCCGGCCAGGAGATCGTGCTGCCGATCAAGCACGGCGAGGGCCGCTACGTGGCCTCCGACGACACGCTGGCCGCGCTGGAGGCGGGCGGCCACGTGGTGTTCCGCTACGTCGGCAACCCCAACGGCTCGCTCAACGACATCGCGGGCATCCGCAACGAGGCGGGCAACGTGGTCGGCCTCATGCCGCACCCCGAGCACGCCGTCGAGGACCTGGTCGGCGCCCCGAGCACCGACGGCCTCGGCGTCTTCACCTCCATCCTGAAGAACCTGGTGAACGCATGACAGACAGTGTGAAGCGGGCGGCGGAGACTCCCGACGAGCCGATGCCCTTCGCCGAGCTGGGGATGAAGCAGGACGAGTACGACCGGGTCAAGGAGATCCTGGGCCGCCGTCCCACCGGCTCCGAGCTGGCCATCTACAGCGTCATGTGGTCCGAGCACTGCTCGTACAAGTCGTCCAAGGTGCACCTGAAGCAGTTCGCCACCAAGGCGCCCAAGTCCGAGGCGCTGCTCGTGGGCATGGGCGAGAACGCCGGCGTGGTCGACATCGGCGACGGCTGGGCCGCCACGTTCAAGATCGAATCCCACAACCACCCGTCGTACGTCGAGCCGCACCAGGGCGCCGCCACCGGCGTCGGCGGGATCGTGCGCGACATCATGTCGATGGGCGCGCGCCCGATCGCGGTCATGGACGCGCTGCGCTTCGGCGCCGCCGACGCCGTGGACACCCGCCGCGTGCTGCCCGGCGTGGTGGAGGGCATCAGCAGCTACGGCAACTGCCTGGGCCTGCCGAACATCGGCGGCGAGGTCGTCTTCGACCCCTGCTACATCGGCAACCCGCTGGTCAACGCGCTGTGCGTGGGCCTGCTGCGCAAGGACCAGATCAAGCTGGCCACCGCGCCAGGCCCGGGCAACAAGGTGGTCCTGTTCGGCGCGTCCACCGGCCCTGACGGCATCGGCGGCGCGTCCGTGCTGGCCAGCGCCACGTTCGAGGACGAGTCGCAGGCCAAGCGGCCCGCCGTGCAGGTGGGCGACCCGTTCATGGAGAAGCTGCTCATCGAGTGCTGCCTGGAGCTGTACGCGGCCGACGTGGTCGTCGGCATCCAGGACCTCGGCGCGGCCGGCGTCTCCTGCGCCACCACCGAGCTGGCCGCCAAGGGCACCGGCGGCATGAAGGTGGACCTCAACCTGGTCCCGCTGCGCGACCCCTCGCTCAGGCCCGAGGAGATCCTCATGAGCGAGTCGCAGGAGCGCATGATGGCCGTCGTCCGGCCCGACGACATCCCCGCGTTCATGGCGATCTGCGAGAAGTGGGACGTGCCCGCCACCGTCATCGGCGAGGTCACCGACACCGGCCGCCTCGTCATGACCTGGGACGGCGAGATCATCGTGGACATCCCGCCGGGCACCGCCGCCGACGAGGGCCCCGTCTACGAGCGGCCCTTCCACGAGCCGGCCGGGCAGGCCGCGCTCAACGGCGACACGCCCGACCGGCTGGAGCGGCCCGCCGACCTGCGGGCGACCCTGCTCAAGCTGCTCGGCTCGCCCAACCTGGCCTCCAAGGCATGGGTGACCGACCAGTACGACCGGTACGTGCGCTCCAACACCGTGCTGGCCCAGCCGGCCGACGCGGGCATGCTGCGCATCTCGGAGGCGATCGAGGGCGCGGAGCCGACCACCCGCGGGATCGCGCTGTCCACCGACGGCAACGGGCGCTACGCCAAGCTCGACCCGTACGCGGGGGCGCAGCTCGCGCTCGCCGAGGCGTACCGGAACGTGGCCGTGACCGGCGCCCAGCCGCTGGCCGTCACCAACTGCCTCAACTTCGGCTCCCCCGAGGACCCCGAGGTGATGTGGCAGTTCGCCGAGGCCACCCGCGGGCTGGCCGACGCCTGCAGGGCGCTCGGCGTGCCGGTCACCGGCGGCAACGTCTCCTTCTACAACCAGACCGGCTCGACGGCCATCCACCCGACGCCCGTCGTGGGCGTGCTCGGTGTCATCGAGGACGTCGCCAAGCGGGTGCCGTCCGGGTTCACCGCCGAGGGGCTGCGGGTCGTGCTGCTCGGCGACACCGGCGCGGAGTTCGGCGGCTCGGAGTGGGCCCACGTCGAGCACCGCCACCTGGGCGGGCTGCCGCCGCACGCGGACCTGGAGGCCGAGCGGGCGCTGGGCACCGTGCTGGTGGAGGCGGCCCGGCGGGGGCTGCTGGAAGGCTCGCACGACCTGTCGGACGGCGGGCTGGCCGTCGCGCTGGCCGAGTCGTGCCTGGCGCGGGGCGTCGGGGCGGAGGTCGAGCTGACGGGCGACCCGTTCACCGACCTGTTCAGCGAGTCGGCGGCGCGGGCGCTGGTCGTGGTGCGTCCCGAGGCCTACGACGAGTTCGCCTCTCTGTGCGGGCGGCACGACGTGCCCTGCTACGGGCTCGGGATGACCGGCGGGGCGTCGCTGGTCGTCAAGGACGTGTTCGAGGTCTCCGTGGAGGAGCTGCGGGAAACGCACTCGGCCGCGCTTCCCGCGCTGTTCGGCTGAGGTCTTCCGGGAGGGCCGGTACGGGGTTCCGTGCCGGCCCTCCTGGCGTTACGCCTTCTTCAGGCAGACGACGTAGATGCTGCCGCTGACGCTGGCGCCGTTGTTGCCGCCACCGTGGCCGTAGGTCTGCGCGTCCTTCTCGGCCGGGGCGTTCGTGGGCGTGGCCGTCGGGGCTGCTGCGGCCTGCTTGTCGTAGTCGTTGCCGCCGCCGTTGTCGTCCTTGACGACGGTGACCGTCCAGCTGGAGGCGCCCGAGGGCGCGCTGCTGGTGACGATCGCGTTCTTGAACGTGCTGAACGAGAAGCCGCCGCCCGTCACCACGCCGCTGCCGCAGCTCACGGTCTCGGTGCCGGTCCCGTTGACGAACTCCTTGTTGACGTAGGTCGTGTAGGTGGCGCCGGTGCCGGGGTCACCCTTCGGACCCTGCGGGCCACGCGGGCCGGTGTCGCCCTTCGGGCCCTGGGGGCCGCGGGGGCCGGTCGCGCCGTCCTTGCCCGGCAGGCCGTTCTTGCCGTCGTCGCCCTTCAGCCCCTGCGGCCCCTGAGGGCCGGTGGCGCCCGTCTTGCCGGGCTCGCCCTGCTCACCCTTCGAGCCCTGCTCGCCCTTGGGGCCCTGCGGGCCCGCGACGCCCTGCTTGCCCTGCGGCCCGACAGGCCCGGTCTCGCCCTTGGGCCCCTGGACACCCTGCTTGCCCTGCGGGCCGGCCGGGCCGGGCTCGCCCCGGCGGCCCTGCTCGCCCTGCTGGACGGTGGTCGTCGAGGTGGAGGAGCCGCCGATCAGGATCCGCTCCTCCGTCTTCCTGCACTTCGTCGCCGGGTTGACGATGCGGGCGTAGCGCGTCTTCTTGTGCACGCAGGCGTGCACCTCCGCGGCTGCGGCGGACGAGGCGGTGGCGACGCCACCCACGGTGAGGAGCGAGGCTGCCAGCGCCCCGACAGCGGCGAGCGTGATCGTGCGCCCGCCTCGAACCTTGATGGCCACGGCTTTCCTTCCCAACGGAACGAGTGATGCTCATGTTGTGCATGAGATTCACGCTTCGAACGTTCCAAGGGATGACGCTAACTACATAACGTATCTATCACGAAACAGAGTGTTACTGACCGGATTGACGGATTGTCTCCGACTCGGGTGAGTAAAAGGACGCATTGGAGACACCGATCGCCCGTGGATAATCGGGTCTGTGCCAACGCGCGGTCCCACGCCCTACCTTCCCCCGGCCACCCAGCCCGTACGCGGCGTGGTCTGGTCCATCCACCTGATCCTGCCCCTGCTCGGCCTCTGGCTCCTGCTGGCCCAGCCGCACATCAACATCTTCTGGCAGCACAACGCCAGCCACTTCTGGCTGATCATCCTGGTCGCCGGCGTCAACGTCGCGCTCGGCGCGCTCATCAGCGAGGCCTCCAGGCGCCGGCAGGACGCGCGGCTGTTCCTGGTCTCCATGGTCTTCCTGAGCAGCGCGGGGTTCTTCTTCCTGCACGGGCTGGCCACGCCGAAGGTCATCCTGCCCACCGGCTCCATCGGGTTCGACCTCGGCCAGCAGGTGGGGCTCACGCTCGCCTCGGCGTTCGCGTTCGCCTCCGCGCTGCCGCTGCGGGAGAAGGCCGCCAAGGCCGTGCTCGGGTCGCAGCACTTCATCCGCGGAGCGCTGGCCGGGTTCATGGTCCTCTGGGGTGTCATGTCGCTGGTCCCGGGCCTGACGCCGCTCAGCGAGCCACCCATGGTCTCGCCGATGGGCTGGCTGGCGTGGGCGTCGGTCCCCGGGCTGCTGCTGTACGTGGCGGCGAGCGTGATGATGTTCCTGCTGCACCGGCGGCGGCCGGCGGCCATGCTGATCAGCCTGATCACCGCGTACGCGCTGCTGGCCGAGTCGATGATCGCGGGCATGTCGCAGCTCAACTGGCACCTGTCCTGGTGGGAGTGGCACATCCTGCTCACCCTGGCCTTCGTCTTCGTCGCCTACAGCGCCTACCTGCAGTTCAGGCGCGAGGGGTCGAGCGCGGGCCTGTTCGACTCGGTGGCGCTGGCGGCCACCGTGCGGCGCATCCAGCGCGACTACGACGAGGCGCTGGAGGAGCTGGTCGAGCACGTACGCCGGGGCGAGCCGCTGGCCGCGACCCGGCTGTCGGGCAAGTTCCGGCTCAACGAGGGCCAGGCCGCGGTGCTCGACCGGGCGGGCGAGGCGCTGGCCAACGAGCGGGAGCTGTCGGAGCGGCTGGCCGCGCTGGTGGCGGTGAGCGCGCAGACCAAGGTCGGGCTGCCGGAGAACGAGCTGCTGACGGTGTCGCTGGAGCGGGTGCGGCAGGCGTACGGGGACGTCAAGATCGCCCTGATCTCGGAGGGCAGGACGCAGATCGGCTCGCGCGACTACGCCTTCACCGACGGCAACCCGATCAGGCGCGACCAGCTCCTGGCCTTCCCGCTGACCGTCAAGGGCAACCTGGCGGGCGTGCTGGAGGTGCCGGTAGGGCGCACCAGCCAGGACGAGGCGCTGGCCGCGACGCTGGCCGGGCAGCTGTCGATCTCGCTGGAGAACGCCCGGCTCTACCAGGAGCTGCACACGCTCTTCCACCAGTACATGTCGCCGGACGTGGCGCACGCGCTGCTCGCCGACCCCGCGCAGGCGGAGCTGGGCGGCCAGCTCAAGGAGCTGACCGCGCTCTTCGCCGACCTCAAGGGCTTCACCACGTTCTCGGAGAAGGTCACGCCCGGCGAGATCGTCGAGATGCTGAACCGCTACCACACGGCCGCCGTCCCCTGCATCCTGAACAACGGCGGCACGATCGTGCAGTTCGTCGGCGACGCGCTGCTGGCCCTGTTCAACGCCCCCGCGACGCAGGACGGGCACGCGCGGCAGGCCTGCAAGGCGGCGCTGCAGATGCAGCAGGCCGCCGCCGAGATCGCCGAGGAGATGGCCTGGAAGGTCGACACGGTCGAGTGGCCGACGTTCCGGGTGGGCGTCAACACCGGGCCGGCCCTGGTCGGCAACATCGGCAGCCCGGAGCTGCGCGGCTTCAACGCCATGGGCGACGCCGTGAACGTGGCCGCCCGGCTCCAGACCCTGGCCGAGCCGGGCACGGTGGTGATCGGCGAGACGACGTACAGGCAGCTGGGCGACGGCGCGAGGGTGAGCCCGCTGGGGCCGCTCAACCTCAAGGGCAAGGAGGAACTCGTCACGGCCTACGTTCTGACGGAAATGACATAGTAGGGCGGTGCAGGTACCGACATAATCAGGCGCATGGATTCAGAGCCCGGAGAGTTCCTCACCATGCTGACCGCCGAGGAGGTCGAGGCCCTGCGCTCGGCCGGCCGGGTGCGGCGCTGGGACCGGGGCACGACCATCATGACCGAGGGCGACACGTCCGACTGGGTGCTCGTGCTGATGGAGGGCAGGGTCAAGTGCTCCTCCCACACGAGCGGCGGCACCGAGGTGGTGCTGGCCGTACGCGGGCCCGGTGCGCTGCTCGGCGAGCTGTCGGCCATCGACGGCTCACCCCGCTCGACCACCGTGACCGCGCTGGAGCCGATCGCCGGCCTCGTGGTGCGTGACTTCACCGGCTTCCTGGAGAGCCACGGGCGCATCGCCGTGCAGCTCATGCGGCTCGTCAGCGGGAAGCTGCGCGACTCCGACCGCAAGCGCATCGAGTACGGCGCGTTCGACACCACGGGGAGGGTGGCGACGCGGCTGCTGGAGCTGGCCGAGCGGTACGGCGAGAAGACCAACGGCGGCGTACGCGTGGCGCTGCCCCTGTCGCAGGACGAGCTGGCCGGATGGACCGGCGCCTCCCGCGAGGCCGTCAGCAAGGCGCTGCGCACGCTGCGCGACCGGGGCCTGATCGAGACGGGCAGGCGGCGCGTGGTGATCCACGACCTGGAGGGGTTGCGCAAGCGCGCCAGGTGACCCCGTTGCGCTAGCGCGCCAGGTGACCCCTGGGACACAGCGCCCCCGGACAAAAGGGACGTACGTCGTACGTCATAGTGGAGGGCATGGTCGCGGTCACCCCCCAAGACGACGCCCGCCTGCGCTACGCCTGGCGGGTGTGCGCGGTCACCAGCCTGGGCCTCGTGCTCATCGGCATCGCCGGCAGCACGCTGAACGTGGCGCTGCCGACGGTCGTGCGGCACTTCCGCGCCGACGCGCTGGAGTCGGGCTGGATCCTGCTGTCGTTCCTGCTGGTCAACACGGCGAGCCTGGTGCTGTTCGGCCGGGTGGCCGACCTGCTCGGCAGGCGTGAGGTGTATCTCGCGGGGTTCGCGCTGTTCACGGTGGCCTCGCTGCTGGCCGGGCTGTCGCCGGACGTGTGGTTCCTGATCGCGATGCGCGTCCTTCAGGCGATCGGCGCCGCGATGATCCTCGCGAACGGCACCGTGATCATCACCGATGCCTTCCCGCCCGACCGGCTCAGCCAGGGCATGGGCGTCTACATCGGCACGCTGTCGGTGGCCCAGCTCGCCGGTCCCACGCTCGGCGGCCTGATCGCCGAGGCCGCCGGCTGGCAGTGGATCTTCTGGGTGAACGTGCCCGCCGGGCTCCTGGCGCTCGGCGTGGGCGCGGCGATCTTACGCAAGATGCCCAGGCAGCCGAAGGAGCCGGTGGACGCGCTGGGCAACGTGCTGGTGTTCGCGGCGCTGTCGGCGCTGCTGCTGGCGCTGTCCACGGCGGGGTCGAGCGGGCTGTCCAGCCCCGTGGTGCTGGCGGGGGCGGGCACGTTCGTGGTGCTGCTGCCGCTGATCGTGCTGGCCGAGCGGCGTGCCCCGAACCCGGTGCTGGACCTGCGGCTGTTCGGCGGGCGGCTGCTGACCTACGCGAACCTGGCCTCGTTCTGCAACGCGCTGGCCCGCTCGGCGCTGATCCTGGTGGTGGCGCTGTACTTCCAGGCCGCCCGGGGCGTGGACGCGTTCACGGCGGGGCTGAGCGTGCTGCCCGTGCCGGTCGGGATCGGGCTGGCCTCGCCGATCGTGGGCATGCTCGGGCGGCGGGTGTCGCCGTACGCGCTGTCGATCGGCGGCGCGGTGCTGAGCGCGGCCGGGCTCGGCACGCTGATGCTGACGGCCGATCCGGCGACGCCGTACTGGGTGATCGGGATCGGCCTGTTCGTGGCGGGCTGCGGCAGCGGAACGTTCCTCACGGGCAACACCACGCAGGTCATGCGGGCGCTGCCGGCCGGCAGCCTGGGGGTGGTCAACGGGTTCCGCGTGATGGTGATGAACGTCGGCATCGTGATCAGCGTCGGCCTGTCGCTCAGCGTGCTGACCGCCTCCGTGGGGCCTGGCGTGCGGGCCCAGGTGTACGCCGGAACCCTGTCCACCCTGTCGCCGGTGGCGGTGGGGCAGCTCATGGACGGGTTCCAGCGGGCGTACGCGGTGCTGTTCGGGGTCGCGCTGCTGGGCGCGCTGCTGGCGGCCCTGGCCCGCTCCCCGAAGGCGCCTCAGAGCTCGGCGGCCAGGCGCGCCTCGACGTCGCGGTAGCGGTTCACCGGGACGAGGTGCACGCCGGCGAAGGCGCCCGTGTCGCGCAGGGCGAGGACCTGCTCGCAGGCGGCCTCCACGCCGGCCGTGCGGTCGGCGGCCACCTTCGCGATCAGCTCCTCCGGCAGGGCGATGTCCGGGATCGCGGCGGCCAGGGTGCGCGCGTGCCGCTCGCTGGCCAGGACCATGACGCCGGCGTAGACGGGCACGTCGACCGGGTGCTGCTCACGCCACCGGAGCTGGTCCTCCACCGAGAAGCTGACCTGCGAGAACAGGAAGTCGGCCGTACGCTTCCACGCGGGCAGCGGGCGCAGCCCGGCGGCGGCCCCCACGCGGAGGTCCGGCGAGAACCTGCGCGCCTCCTCGATCATCGAGCGCACGTTCAGGTCGCTCGTCCGGTTGCCGCTCGTGGGCTTGTCGCCGTAGACGAACAGGAACTGGTCCACCCCGTACGCCGCCGCCGTCAGCAGGTCGCGGCGGAAGCCGAGCAGGTTGCGGTCGCGCGAGTTGAGGCAGGCGATGCCGCGCCCGCCCATCGCCTCGACCTCGTGCGCCACGGCCACGCTGGAGACGGTCGCGCGGCCGATGTGGTTGTCGGGGATGAGGAACGCGTGAGCGATCTTGCTCAGGGTGCCGATCTGGTGCCGTACGTGCTTCAGATCGGGCTTGGTGGGCGGTTCGATCTCGCAGATCAGCTCGAAGGGCATGATCTGGACTCTAACGTCTGGCCGCCAGCGCCTCGATGCCGCCCAGCACGAGGTCGACGCCGAAGGTGTCGTACAGGATCGGGTCCGTGCCTGCCACCAGCGGGCGGGCCATCTCCACCAGGTGCGGATACCTGTCCACGGGCAGCGACTGCAGCCCGAAGAGCTTGGCCCTGGCGCGCTCCTCGCGATCGGGCTCGGCCTGCCCGTGGACGGGCGCGTCGGCGATGGCGATGGCGCTCTGCAGCAGGTACTTGGTGATCAGGCAGCTCTCGTCCACGCCGAACCCGGCGGTGCGGGCCAGCCCGAGCGCCTGGTCCCAGACGGCCAGGAAGTTCGGCACCGCGACCGGGTCGATCTGCTCCAGCACGTCCTTGGCGCAGGGGTGGGCGCGCAGCGTCCTGATCAGGCCCTCGGTCAGCTCGCGGAGCTGGGCCTGCCAGGGGCGCTCGTCGGCGGGCCCGGGCGCGAAGCCACCGATCAGGTGGTCGGCCATGCCGACGAGCAGCTGTTCCTTGTTCTTGTAGTGCCAGTAGAGCGCCATCGGGGTCACGCCGAGATCCGTGGCCAGGCGGCGGATGGTCACGGCGTCGATGCCCTCGGTGTCGCCGATCTCCAGAGCCCGCTCCGCGATCACCTGCGCGGTCAGTTTTCCCATCACGGTTGACAACTATACGTCGTACAAGTTCCACTATACGGCGTACAAGTACGCTGTATAGGAAGAGGAGCCGCCATGCGATGGTGGGCATTGGTCGCCGTGACCCTGGGCACGTTCATGACGTATCTGGATAACAACGTGGGAAATGTCGCGTTGCCGACGATCCAGCGGGAGCTGGGGCTGACGATCTCCGGGCTGGAGTGGATCGTGAGCTCCTACATCCTGGTCTTCGCCGGCCTCATGCTGGCCGGCGGCCGGCTCGCGGACGTGCTGGGCGCCCGCAGGGTCTTCCTCGGCGGGCTGGCCGTCTTCACGCTGGCCTCGCTCGTGGCCGGGCTGGCCACCTCCGGCGGGATGCTGATCGCCGCGCGGGCCGTACAGGGTGTCGGCGCCGCGCTGCTGACGCCGACCACGCTGGCGCTGATCAGCCAGATCTTCCCCGACCCCGCGGAGCGCGGCCGGGCGGTGGGCATCTGGAGCGCCTCGGGCGCGCTGTCCATGGCCCTCGGGCCCACCCTGGGCGGGCTCATCAGCGAGAACCTGCACTGGGGCTGGATCTACCTGATCAACGTGCCGATCGGCGTGGTCACGGGCGGGCTCGCGCTCTGGGCCGTGCGGCCCGCCTTCACGCGGGTGCGCCACAGCCTCGACCTGCCGGGCCTGGCCCTGTCGGCGCTGGCCCTGTTCGCGCTGACGTTCGCGCTCATCGAGGGCGAGAGCCTCGGCTGGGCCTCGGCGCCGATCCTGGCCGCGTTCGGCGTGTTCGCGGCGGCGGTCGCGGGGTTCGTCGCGGTGGAGGCACGGGCGTCGGAGCCGATGATCGCGATCTCGCTGTTCAGGTCGCGCGTCTTCACCGGCGGGATGCTGACCAGCGGCATCTGGTCGTTCGGCGTGTTCGGCATCTACTTCTTCAGCGCCCTGTGGCTGCAGAACGTGCTCGGCTTCACCCCCACCCAGGCAGGCGCCTCCTTCGTGCCGATGGCGCTGGTCATGGGCGTGACGGCGATCCTTTCGCAGCAGGTCAGCGCGCGGCTCGGTATCGGGCACACGGTCGCGCTCGGGATGGCGCTCATGGGGACCGCGATCTACCTCATCTCCCGCGTCGGCGCCGACGGCGACTTCACCGACGTGGCGCCCTGGTTCATCCTGTACGGCCTCGGCGGCGGCCTGCTCGTCCCCCTGACCTCCGCCGTCCTGAACGGCATGCCCAGGGAGCGCTCAGGCGTCGCCTCGGGCGTGCTCAACGTCTCCCGCGAGGTCTTCGGCCTGCTCGGCATCACCGTGCTGGGGGCGCTGCTGACCGCCAGGCAGAACGCGAGCGGCCTGCCGCCGCTGCCCGCCTTCCTCGACGGCTACCGGTTCACGCTGGTCGTCGCCGCGGTCGTGGTGCTGGCGTCCATCCCGGTCGCGCTCTACTCGCTGCGCCCCCAGCCGGCTCCGCCCGACGAGCCTCAGGCCGCCGCGACCCCGGAGACCGTCGGGTCCTCGAACTGAGTGCGGTACAGCTCCTCGTAGCGGCCCCCGGCGGCCAGCAGTTCGGCGTGCGTGCCGCGCTCGGCCACCTGGCCGTCCTCGATCACCAGGATCAGGTCGGCCGCGCGGACGGTGGAGAGCCGGTGCGCGATCACCACGGCGGTCCTGCCTTCCAGGGCCTCGCCCAGCGCCGCCTGCACCGCCGCCTCGGAGGTGGAGTCGAGCGCCGCGGTGGCCTCGTCCAGGATCACCACCCGGGGCCTGGCCAGCAGGAGGCGGGCGATCGTCAGCCGCTGGCGCTCCCCGCCCGACAGCCGGTAGCCGCGCTCGCCCACGACCGTGTCGAGCCCGTCCGGCAGCGACCGGATGAGCGTGGCCAGGCGGGCACGGGTGAGCGCGTCCCAGATCTCCTCCTCGCCCGCCTCCGGCCTGGCCAGCAGCAGGTTGGCGCGGATCGTGTCGTGGAAGAGGTGACCGTCCTGGGTGACCATGCCGAGCGTGTCGCGGATCGAGTCGGCGGTCAGGTCACGCACGTCCACGCCGCCGAGCCGGACGGCGCCGGAGTCGACGTCGTACAGCCGGGGCAGGAGCTGCGCGATCGTGGACTTGCCCGCGCCGGACGAGCCGACCAGCGCCACCATCTGCCCGGGCTCGGCCCGGAACGAGACGCCGTGCAGCACCTCGACGCCGCCGCGCGTGTCGAGCGTGGCGACCTCCTCCAGCGAGGCCAGCGAGACCTTGTCGGCCGCGGGGTAGGCGAAGCGCACGTCGTCGAACTCCACCGAGACCGGGCCTTCCGGCACCTCCCGGGCGTCCGGCTTGTCCTGGATGAGCGGCTCCAGGTCGAGCACCTCGAAGACGCGCTCGAAGCTGACGACCGCGCTCATCACGTCCACGCGGGCGCTGGCCAGGGCCGTCAGGGGCGCGTACAGGCGGGTCAGCAGCATGGCCATCGACACCAGCGCGCCGGGGGCGAGCTGCCCGGCCAGGGCGTAGAAGCCGCCGAGGCCGTACACCAGGGCCAGCGCCAGCGCCGAGACCAGCGTCAGCGCGGTGACGAAGGCCGACTGGGTCATGGCCGAGCGCACCCCGATGTCGCGCACGCGGCGGGCCCTGCGGGCGAACTCGGCCGACTCGTGGGCGGGCCGGCCGAACAGCTTGACCAGCGTCGCGCCCGGCGCGGAGAACCGCTCGGTCATCTGGGTGCCCATGGCCGCGTTGTGGTCGGCCGCCTCCCGCCGCAGCCGGGCGATCCTGGTGCCCATCCGCCGGGCCGGCAGCACGAACACGGGCAGGAGCAGCAGCGCCAGCAGCGTGATCTGCCAGGAGATGCCGATCATCGCCACGAGCGTCAGCATGAGCGTCACGATGTTGCCGACCACGCCGGACAGCGTGTCGGTGAAGGCGCGCTGGGCGCCGATCACGTCGTTGTTCAGCCGGCTGACCAGCGCGCCGGTGCGGGTCCGCATGAAGAACGCGATCGGCATGCGCTGGACGTGGTCGAAGACGGCCGTACGCAGGTCGAGGATCAGGTCCTCGCCCAGGCCCGCCGACAGCCACCGGTTCACCAGGCCCAGCCCCGCCTCCGCGATCGCCAGGCCCGCGATCGCCAGCGCCACCGTGACGACCACGCCGACCGGCTCGCCGGTGAAGATGGCGTCCACCACCCGCCCCGCCAGCAGCGGCGCCCCCACCGCCAGGCCCGCCATCACCACGCTGAGCAGCAGGAACAGCGCCAGCCTGCGACGGTGCGGGCGTGCGAAGGCGCCGATACGCCTGAGCGTCGCCCTGGATACAGAGCGACGCTCGGGCCGGTTGTTCATCGAGTAAAGCTGGTGCCAGGCGGTCACTTCCATGCTCATGGCATGGACGCTATGGCCTCAAGTTAAGTTGAGGTCAAGCCCCGATCTTCTTGCCCCTGGCGTGCCAGACCACGGCCACCGACGGGCGGGGCTGGCTGCTGCCGCCGTCGGGCCAGTGGCTGCTCGGGGTCTCCGGGCTGGCGTCGTCCGTCTCACCCGGGTGCTGCACCGCCACGAAGACGCTGCGCTGGTCGTCGGAGACGAGCGGGCCGCAGGTCTCGGCGCCGACCGGCACGGTGAGGAACTGGCGCACGTAGCCGCGCTCCTTGCCCCTGACCGGCATCACGAACAGGCCGTCGTTCTTCTCCAGGGCGTTGCCGTCCGTGGAGATCCACAGGTTGCCGTCCTTGTCGAACGTCACGTTGTCCGGGCAGGAGATCGGCGAGACCTTGGACTTGTCGAAGCCGGCGAAGTAGGTGGCGGGGTCGTTCGGGTCGCCGCAGACCAGCGGCAGCGACCAGGCGAACGTCTTCTCGCCCGCGTCGTTGCGCCGCTCCACGATCTCCAGGACGTGGCCGTGCTTGTTCGACGGGCGCGGGTTGGCCTCGTCCACCTGGGCCGCGGTGCGGTTGCTGTTGTTGGTCAGGGCCACGTAGACGCCGCCGGTGACCGGGTTGCGCTCCACGTCCTCGGGGCGGTCCATCTTCGTCGCGCCGCCGTCCACCTTGTCGGCGGCCGAACGGGTGTAGACCAGGACTTCCTGGGCGGTCATGCCCTTCACGAACGACCTGTCGCCCGAGACCAGCGGGAGCCACTCGCCGTAGCCGTCGAACTGGCCGTCGGAGGGCAGCTTGCCGGAGCCGTCGAGCTCGGCGGCCGGGCTGTCGCCGGTGAACTTGGCCACGTACAGGGTGCCCTCGTCCAGCAGCGCCCGGTTGTGGCGGTCGAAGCCGGGGATGTAGCGGTCCTTGGAGACGAACTTGTAGATGTACTCGAAGCGCGAGTCGTCACCCATGTAGACGACCAGGCGGCCGTCGCGGGCCAGCGTCGTGGTGGCGGCCTCGTGGGCGAAGCGGCCGAGCGCGGTGCGCTTGATCGGCGTCGAGTCGGGGTCGAACGGGTCGATCTCCACGATCCACCCGAACCTGTTGACCTCGTTCGGGTGCTTGGCCAGGTCGAAGCGCTCCTCGACGCGGTCGAACCGGCGGCTGGAGGAGGGGGTGCCGGTGGTGATCGAGTAGCGGGTGATGTAGGGCTTCTGCGCCTCGGGCACCTTGTCGCCGTTGACGAAGTACTGGTTGAAGTTCTCCTCGGCGGTCAGCACCGTCCCCCACGGGGTGGTGCCGCCCGCGCAGTTGTTCAGCATGCCGATGGGCGTGGTGCCCTTCGGGTCGGCGGCCGTCTTGAGCAGGTCGCTGCCGGCGGCGGGGCCGCTGAACCGCATCTTCGTCTGCGCGGTGATGCGGCGGTTGTAGCGGCGGCGGCCCCTGGTGACCAGCTTCCACTCGCCGGTGTTGCCGGCCCGCTCGATCTCCACGACCGAGCCGCCGTGCGCGGCCAGCCCGATCCTGATCTGCTCCTCGGTCGCCGCCGCGCCGCCGGTGTAACCGCGGAACATCAGGCTCTCGTCGGAGTACTCGTGGTTGACCCACATCAGCGCGCGGTCGCGGCCCATCGGGAAGACCGTCACGAAGTCGCAGTTGTAGCCGAACTGCTTGTTCTGGGCGTCGGCGGTCTGGTTCTCGAAGTCGAACTCCGGCGCGTCGGGCAGCACCGGGTCGCCCCAGCGCACGACCACGGAGGACTGGTAGCCGTCCGGGATGGTCAGCGCGTCATCCGTGTTCGGCTGCACGGCGGTGAAGCGGATGTCGCTGCCGCCGCCACCGTTCCAGCCGTGCCCGGCGGCGGCCGCCTCGGGCTCGTCGGCCAGGGCCGGCACCGCGCCCGCCACGCCCGTGCCCACCACGATCGCGCCGAGCGCGCCCGCCCGCAGCACGCCGCGCCGGGACAGCGCGTCCTTCACCACGTCGCCGAAGTAGGCGTTGTCGGCGGTGTTTGCCACGTCATGCGCGCACGCGTTGCCGCAGCGGAACTGACAGGTCAACGCGGAACGGCCACCTTTGTGCGGGGTGGAAAGCAGCGGCAGTAGCCGCGGCCCCGCGTTGGGGTTCGCCACAGGTCCTCCATATATGTGCGCGGTTGTACCGCCGGGAGGCTACGTTCACCGTCGAAACCGGAGGTGAACGATGACCTCCGTCTCGATGAACGCTTCCCGGGAGACAATGGCAGGGTGCCACCACGCAAGATGGACCAGGAAAAGCTGAGAGCGGCCCTCGACGGCCAGCTCGTCGCGCTCGACGAGCCCGCGTACGACGGGCCCGCGTCCGCGCTGCCCGACGCGCTCGTGGCCGCCGTGCTGGCCGCCTACGACCGCGGGCTCCAGCCGGAGCGCGACGCGGCCAGGATGGCGGTGCGCCACCTGCTCGACAGGCTGGCGAGCACGGCGCCCGGCCGGACCGTCGAGGTGCGCGTGCCGCCGTACGCCGCCGTCCAGGCCATCGAGGGGCCCCGGCACACCCGGGGCACGCCGCCGAACGTGGTGGAGATGGACGGGCGGACCTGGATCGAGCTCGCGCTCGGGCGGCTGACCTGGGACGAGGCCATGGCAGAAGGCGCGGTGACGGCCAGCGGCTCCCGAGCCGACCTGTCCGGATATTTGCCGCTTTAGCGGGTGCCGCTCATCCAGGGGAACTTGTCCTCGAAGCACCGGTCGGCGAGCTGGCCCGGCAGATGGGCGCACTCCTGGACCACGTTCCAGAACCAGATGGCCACGATCGCGAACAGGATCAGCGACAGGACGCTGATCACGATGCCGGCGATGGCCCGGCCCTTGCCCGCGCGCTTCACCAGCGCCACCCAGCCGAAGACGATCGACAGGATCGCGGTGATCAGGCCGGTGAAGCAGACGAACACCAGGAAGGGGCTGGCCACGCCGAGGACGAGCGAGGCCGTGGCCAGGCCGCTGCCCGGCCTGGACTGCTCGTACTGCCCGTACGGACCGTATTGGCCGGGCTGGCCGGGCTGGCCGGGCTGGCCGTACTGACCGTATTGACCGGGCTGGCCGTACTGGCCGTACTGGCCGGCCGGGGAGCCGTAGGGGGCTCCCGGAGGCGGGGGCGGAGGGTAGCCGGGCGGGCCGCCGTACGGGCTGGAGGGCGACGTGCCCGGCACCGTCGGGTCCTGGTCGTGCGCGGGCGGGACGGTGTGACCCTGGTCCGGCGCGCCGCCCTCGGGCTGCGTCCCCGCCTGACCGCCCTGGGCCTGCGCCCCGCCCCCGGAGACCGGGATCCCTCCGGGCGGCGTGCTCTCCCAAGGCTCCGGCCCCTCCCCTGACGGGGTGCCCTGCCAGGGGGAGGCGCTCTCCCCTGACGGGGCGCCTGCCTCGGGCGGCGCGAAGTGCGGCTGCTGCGGCTGGTCGTCCTGCTCGTAGCGCGAGGGCTCCTGCCTGGCGGGCCGCTCCTCCTGCGGCGCTCCGCCCCAGCCCGGATAGGACGGGGTGGCGCCGGGGATCGGGTACACCTGGGTCGCCTCGGCGTCGCCGCCCGCGGGCTCCGGAGTCTCGGGCGCGGTGGGCAGGTCGGGATGGGACGGCTCGCCGGCCGGCCTGGGCTCGTGCGTCGGCGGCACGTCGGGACGGGGCACCACGGGCGGAACCGGCGAGATCGGCTCCTCCTCCCCCGGCCCGTGCCCGGGCACACCCTCCGGCTCCCGCTCGGGCGTGGCGCCTGGAGCCGGGCCCTGCTCGGGCGGCCGCTCGTCCTCCGGCAGCGCGCCCTCGCTCCACCACTCGGGCTCGTGCTGGGCAGGCGCGCTCTCTGGCCGGCCCTCCCTCGGGCGGTCCTCGCGCGGGCGCTGCCCCTCGCGGGGCTCGTTCGGGTCCTCAGGTGTGGTCACGTCTGCGTCTCCCGAGGGTCTGCATGCCGGATACTTCACCCTTTCGCGGAAGCCGTCGGCTAAACCATGCGACACGGTAAGAGGCGGCTCATCCTTGGGTCACCATGCGCCAAAGCAGCAGGCGGGAGGCAAGATGAGTGCATGCTGGACGAGACCCTGACGTACGCGCTCATCAAGCTCATGAAGGCCCACCGCAACCAGCTCGCCGCCGCGCTGGTCCCGCTCGGCCTGCACGTGGGCCAGGAGCTGCTGCTCAACCAGCTGTGGCGGGAGGACGGCCTGACGCAGGGCGAGCTGATCGCCAGGCTGGGCGTCGAGCCGCCGACCGTCACCAAGACCCTCCAGCGCCTGGAGCGCGCGGGCATCGTCTACCGCGCCCCCGACCCCGATCGCCCCCGGATCGGCCGCGTGTACCTCACCGACACGGGGAAGGCCCTGCGCGAGCCGGTGGAGGGCATCTGGAAGCAGTTGGACGAGGACCTCCAGCGCGGCTTCACGGCCGAGGAGCGCGAGCTGCTCGCCAGGTTCCTGCGCGCCACGCCCGACTTTCACTGCTAGCGAAACGCCCTTGTACGTCGGGGCGGCGTGCACTTAGCTGGCTAATTAGTCGGCTAATTCAAGGAGCTACCCATGCACGTACTCATCACCGGCGGCTCGTCCGGCATCGGCGCCGCCACCGCGCTCGCGTACGCCAGAACGGGCGCGGACGTCACGATCACCTACAACCAGGGCGAGGAGCGGGCAGCCGAGGTCGTCAAGCGCATCAAGGAGGCCGGCGTCCGGGGCGCGGCCGTCCACCTCGACCTGGAGGACCACGCCACCATCGCGCCCGCCGTCGCGCGGGCGGGCGCGATCGACACCGTGGACGCGCTCGTCGCGAACGCCGTCCGCTGGGGGAACATCCAGCCGGGCAGCATGGCGTTCGAGGACGTGCCCGCCGCCGAGTGGTCCGCCGCCATGCACGCCAACGTGGTCGGCAACGCCCTGCTCGTCCAGGAGGTGCTGCCCGGGATGCGGCGCAGGCGGTGGGGCCGGATCGTGCTCGTCTCGTCCGGCATCGGCGAGGAGGGCGTGCCGGGCCCCGGCCCGTACGGCACCGCGAAGATGGCCCTGCACGGCATGGCCAGGGCCCTGGCCTGGGAGGCGGGCAGGGACGGCATCCTGGTGAACGTGGCCGTCGCGGGCCTCACGGTCACCGGCGTGCGCCCGTTCCCGCAGGACGTCCTCGACCGGCTCGCGGCCCGCACGCCCAGCCGCAGGCTCTCCACCGCCGAGGACATGGCGGCGCTGATCGTCTTCCTCGGCTCGGCGGCCAACCACAACCTCACGGGAGAGATCATCCGAGACGGTTCGAATGCGGGCAGGTCAGCCCACGCCATCTGATCTCGCACCCGGGTGTGCGAGCACGGAAGCGGCCAACCTAAACTGAGGCATGTGCTGAAGGGCGACGGCCGGCTCGGCCATGACCTGGACCCCAACGACCGCGCACCTAAAGACGCCTGCGGTGTCTTCGGCGTCTGGGCTCCGGGCGAGGAAGTTTCCAAACTCACCTACTACGGGCTGTACGCGTTGCAGCACCGCGGCCAGGAGTCCGCGGGCATCGCGGTCAGCGAAGGCAGCCGCATTCTCGTCTACAAGGACATGGGGCTGGTCGCCCAGGTCTTCGACGAGTCGGTGCTCAGCACCCTGCGCGGCCACCTGGCCATCGGCCACTGCCGCTACTCCACGACCGGGTCCAGCGTGTGGGAGAACGCGCAGCCCACGCTGAGCTCCACCGAGGTGGGCGGCCTGGCGCTGGCCCACAACGGCAACCTCATCAACACCCCGGAGCTGGCCCAGCGGCTGGCGCCCGGCTCCATCCGCGCGACCACCGACACCGAGGTCCTGACCACGCTGCTCGCGCAGGACCGCAGCCGCTCGGTCGAGGACGCGGCCGCCGAGCTGCTGCCGCAGGTCAAGGGCGCCTACACGCTGGTCTTCATGGACGAGAAGACGCTGTATGCGGCCCGCGACCCGCAGGGCATCCGCCCGCTGGTCCTAGGCCGGCTGGAGCGCGGCTGGGTGGTGGCCTCGGAGACGGCGGCGCTCGACATCGTGGGCGCCACGTTCGTCCGCGAGGTCGAGCCGGGCGAGCTGCTCACCATCGACGAGCAGGGCGTCAGGTCCCGCCGCTTCGCGCTGCCGGAGCCGAAGGGCTGCCTGTTCGAGTACGTCTACCTCGCCCGCCCCGACACCACCATCGCCGGGCGCGGCGTCCAGGTCACCCGGGTCGAGGTCGGCCGCGTGCTGGCCCGCGAGCACCCGGTGGAGGCCGACCTGGTCATCCCCACGCCGGAGTCGGGCACGCCCGCCGCCGTGGGTTACGCCCAGGAGAGCGGGATCCCGTACGGCCAGGGCCTGGTGAAGAACTCCTACGTGGGCCGCACGTTCATCCAGCCCTCGCAGACCATCCGCCAGCTCGGCATCCGGCTCAAGCTCAACCCGCTGCGCGAGGTCGTGGAGGGCAAGCGCCTGGTGGTCGTGGACGACTCGATCGTGCGCGGCAACACCCAGCGGGCCATCGTCAAGATGTTGCGCGAGGCGGGGGCGCGCGAGGTGCACGTCCGCATCTCGTCCCCGCCCGTGAAGTGGCCGTGCTTCTACGGCATCGACTTCGCCACCAGGGCGGAGCTGATCGCGGGCTCGCTGTCGGTCGAGGAGATCCGCGCCTCGCTCGGCGCCGACACGCTCGGTTACATCTCCCTGGAGGGCCTGACCGAGGCCACCACCATCCCGGCCGACCGGCTCTGCCGGGCGTGCTTCACGGGCGAGTACCCGATCCCGATCGACCAGGACAACGTGGGCAAGTTCGTGTTGGAGAGCAAGGCGTGACAGAGCGCGGCGAACGAACCATCAGACGCAGCAGTACGGTGCTCGCACTGCCGACGAAGGAGGCCGTGTGAGTACGTATGAGGCCGCCGGTGTGGACATCGAGGCGGGCGAGCGTGCCGTCGAGCTGATGAAGGACAAGGTGGCGCGCTCGCGCCGGCCCGAGGTCGTCGACGACGCCAGCGGCTTCGCCGGCCTGTTCGACGCCTCGGCCCTGCTGAAGTACCGGCGCCCGCTGCTGGCGACCTCCACCGACGGCGTGGGCACCAAGGTCATGATCGCCCAGCAGTACGGCAAGCACGACACGATCGGCATCGACCTGGTCGGCATGGTCCTCGACGACCTGGTGGTCTGCGGGGCCGAGCCGCTGTTCATGACCGACTACGTCGCCTGCGGGAAGGTGGTGCCGGAGCGCATCGCCGAGATCGTCGGCGGCGTGGCCGAGGGTTGCCGCCTGGCCGGGGCCGCGCTGGTGGGCGGCGAGACGGCCGAGCACCCCGGCGCGATGGGCCCCGACGAGTACGACCTGGCCGGGGCGGGCACCGGCGTGGTGGAGGCGTCCGCCATGCTCGGGCCCGAGCGGGTGGTGGCCGGTGACGTGGTGCTGGGGATCGCCTCCTCGGGGGTGCACTCCAACGGCTACTCGCTGGTCCGCCACGTGCTGCGGGAAAACTCCCTGTCGCTCGACACCGTGCTGCCCGAGCTGGGCCGGCCGCTGGGCGAGGAGCTGCTGGAGCCCACCCGCATCTACTCGCTGCACTGCCTGGAGCTGGCCAGGACGGTCCAGGTGCACGCCTACGCGCACATCACCGGCGGGGGGATCGAGAGCAACCTCTCGCGTTCGCTGCCGGCGCAGCTCGACGCGCTGCTGGACCGCTCGTCGTGGACGCCGCCGGCGATCTTCGGCGTGCTCGCGTCCTACGGGAAGATCGAGCAGAGCGCCATGGACCGCACGTTCAACCTCGGCGTCGGCATGGCGGCCGTGCTGCCCGCGGACGCGGCGGACGCGGCCATCCGGCTGCTGGCCGGTCGCGGCCTGGACGCCTGGGTGATGGGCGAGGTCGTGCCGGGCAGCGGGCAGGCCCGCTACCGCTGACGCGACGGCGGACGCCGGGCCGGGCGCACGAGCGCCGGCCCGGCGCACGCGGGCAACCCGCGGACGCCCGAGCCCGCGCACGCGGAAGGCTCAGGAACCGCCTGACCCGGCACACGCGGAACAGGACGCATCACAGAGGCGATCGTGGTGCGTCCTGTTGCTGCTTTTCCGACACACGTGACGAAGCCCCACGGTTGCCCGTGGGGCCCGACGAACGTGAGCGAGGATCCCGGCACCTGCGCCGCCGGGCCTCGGCCACATCACTCAGGAGAACGGCTACCGACGGCCGGACGTACGGCCATCGTCGTCGTCTCCGGCGCCATAGTCATCGGCGTAATCGGCATAGCGATCCGCCAGCTCATCGTTGAGGTCGTCGGCGTCGTCATTGCGGCTGGGGTCTCCGACCCCGAGTTCGTCGCGAAGACGGTCAAGATCCGTGCCACCGCTGTTGTACTTCAGCTGGCGAGCAACCTTGACCTGCTTGGCCTTTGCTCGGCCGCGCCCCATTGGCTCGACCCCCTCGTGTGGGGTCGTCCCCGACCCCTCGTCGCTAACGCACCACACACTGACGCCGCCTGACTACGGGCGTCAGCCTATCGTTCGCCTATTACCGTACCTGTTTTGTGCCCAGCTCGGTACGCCGTATGGGCGCGGGGCGTCAGTGGCCTAGCCAAATGGCCCGAATACGCCCGACTTCCGACATTCTGCGCTCGGCCAGCCTATCCGCTGCGACCGCGGGTGGAACGCCCTCATCGGCCGCGATTCCGAAGATCTTCAGAGTCGTGTCGTAGATCTGGGCAGCCTTCGACCTGGCCCGTTCCATGTCGAAGCCCTCGATCTCGTCGGCGACCTGGATCACCCCGCCGGAATTGACCACGTAGTCGGGCGCGTACAGGATGCCGCGCTCGGCGAGTTGCTTCTCCACGCCGGGGTGGGCGAGCTGGTTGTTGGCCGCGCCGCAGACGATTTTCGCGCGCAGCGTAGCCACCGTGTCGTCGTCGAGCGCACCGCCCAGCGCGCACGGGGCGAAGACGTCGATGTCGGCGGTCATCAGCGTGCGCGCGTCGGCCACCACGTCCACCTCCGGGTGACGCACCCGCACCCGCTCGACCGCCTTGGGGTCGACGTCGCAGACCACGACCTCGGCGCCGTCCTCGCGCAGGAGCTCGACCAGGCGGTGGCCCACCTTGCCGACCCCCTCGACGCCCACCCGCCTGCCGTGCAGGGACGGCGTGCCGTAGACCCGCTCGGCCGAGGCCCGCATGCCCTGGAACACGCCGAACGCCGTGAGGATCGAGGAGTCGCCCGCCCCGCCGTGGGCCCGCGTGCGGCCGGTCACGAAGCGGGACTCGCGGGCCACGATGTCCATGTCCTCGCTGTAGGTGCCCACGTCGCAGGCGGTGATGTAGCGGCCGCCGAGCGACTGGACGAACCTGCCGTACGCGCGAAGCAGCGCCTCGCTCTTGTCGCGGGCCGGGTCGCCGATGATCACGGCCTTGCCCCCGCCCAGGTCGAGGCCGGCCAGCGCGTTCTTGTACGCCATGCCCTTGGCCAGGTTGAGCACGTCGGCCAGGGCCGCGGACTCGCTCTCGTAGGGATAGAACCTCGTGCCACCCAGGGCCGGGCCCAGCGCCGTGTTGTGGATGGCGATGATGGCACGCAGGCCGCTCTGCTCGTCGGCGCAGAAGACGACCTGCTCGTGAACGTCTTTGTGAGACGCTCCGAAGACGTCGGTCACGGTAGTGACTCCCTGTCCGGTCCGCCGCACCGTCGCGGCGGAGATCGCTTCACAGAGTAGTAAGCCTCGACGGTGCACGCAGGTTCGCTTCGTGACACGATGCCTCCGTGCTGCCCTATGCCGCCTACCTCCGTGTCTATGAGCCACTGACCGCGTTCGCCGAGTCCGAGCGCAAGGTGTGGGCCGACTATGCCGACTCACGTGACCGCCCGCGACGCGCGAACGCGCTCAATGCGGAGCACGGCGAGTCCGTCATGCGCCTGCTCGGCATGCCCCCTCAACCCGTTCCCGCCCAGGAGAGCCCCAACGCCTATCTCCGGCGCGTTGAGGACCGGCTCTATGTCTGTCCCTGGCAAACCCGTTTGCGCTCGTGGCTGGCGTTCTCACGGCTTCGTGGCACCACTCCCGTGAAACTGATGGATCATCTCGTGCCCAAGGCGATCGCCGAGCAGACGGCCGACGACTTCGACCGCTACAAGCGGCAGGCCGGCTCCGACGCGTTGCGCACGCACATCCGCACCACGGCGTGGCACGTGCCGCCATCGTGGTTCGTGCCGTTTGATGGGAACGAGCGCTGGCTGGTGCTCGGCTCCGCCAACCCGGGACAGGACGTGACCACCACTACGGGGCGTAACCTGATCTACGTCACCTCCATGGCCCAGGCCAGGAGGCGCACGGCACGGGCGCTCAGCGTGCTGCGCAGGCACCTGGGCGACGTCGCGGCCAACTTCGACGTGGAGGACGTCGCGCGGTGGCTGGAGGAGTTCCACCCCCACTCGCTGGTGGAGCTCGACTACGGCGGGCTCGTCCACCTCATGGACGACGACGCGCTGCAGGCGGACCAGTCCGTCGCGGAGCTTTCCGCAGCTCTGACGGGCCTGGACACGGGTCAAGAAGAACTTGCCTACGCCATGTACCAGAGGGTCATCCTGCGGTGGAAGTCAATGCAACTGCTGGAATCTGCCAACTGAGCCCCAATACGGCCGTCTGACCTGCATGAGTAGGTCACGTCTCGCGGCTGCTCTCTTCTGCGAACTGAGTAGTTTGCCGTTTTCACTGCGATACCACGAACCGTGTCGCTAGAATCACCGAGCGTGACATGGCCACGGGGGCGGGCAGTTGGGTCAAAGAAGGGCTCGCCAATCGCTCTGCGTGGCGGTATGGTCACATCGGGTGATGCCGCATATGGCTCAGAAAAGCCGCACGCTCTGCGCCATAGGGGGACATCCGTGACACGCGCAAAGGCAGTCACAGGATCGCTACGCCGGTCCACACGGAGGAGAGGCCGCACAAATGTCAGCTCGTACACCCGAGGCCGAGCCACTGCTCACGCCCGCTGAGGTCGCGACCATGTTCAGGGTCGACCCCAAGACCGTTACGCGGTGGGCCAAGGCGGGCAAGTTGACGTCGATTCGTACCCTCGGCGGTCATCGGCGTTACCGGGAGACCGAGGTTCGCGCGCTGCTCGCGGGGATTCCGCAGCAGCGCTCCGAGTAGCGGGAGGTCGGTAACGACCTCAGGGGGGTTTGAAGGGGGTGGACCAGGTCACCACTTGGCCCGGTCCACCGCTGTGACGATGGGAGGTTGGCGCCGCCCGCGCCGGCGCCACTCTTCCCGGCCGCCCTGCCCTCGCTTCTCCTTACGCCAGCCGCTCCAGCAGCCTGGCGACGTCGCCGTCATGGACGGCGGCGACCCCGAGCAGCGCGACCATGTGCTCCACCAGCATTTTCTCCAGCATCGGCCGTTCGAGGTCGCGATGCTCCAGCCAGTCGAGGCCGGCCGTCTCGACGGAGGCGATCCACGACCGCAGCGTCGTGCGCAGCACCGGGCTCGGCTCCTCGACGCCCATCTGCTTCTGGATCAGGCGGAAGAGCCGCCTGCGCACCCCGTCGACGATCTCGCCGACCTCGCCGGTCCTGTTCGCGGGGCCGCCCCGCAGCAGCGCGGCGAAGCCCGCCGCGTGCTCCTCGACGAAGTCGAAGTACCGTTCCAGCCCGGAGGCCAGCTCGTCGAGCGGCCTGCCGCCCCCCTGGGGCCGCAGCCGGGACTCCAGCTGCTCCGCCGCGCTCCTCAGCGCGGCCACGTAGAGCTCCTGCTTGCCGCCGAAGTAGTGGTAGACCAGGGCCCGCGAAGCCCCCGCCGCCGACGCCACGTCGTCGATCGAGACGTCCTCCGCGTCGCGGGTGCTGAACAACTCCAGCGCCGCCGCCATGAGCTCTTCCCGACGCCGGTCCACGCTGAGCCTGCGCCGCGCCGGCCGTGCCGTCTCGGCTGACTTCCCGGGTGTCACATCTGTACGGTATCCGACGCCGTACCCAATAGCTGACGTGGAAGCTTTCGGTCAATATCCGGCTTTCGCCACTGAGGTTGAGCCAATCCGTAACGAAGGCCGTACCCTGCGGCTAACTCGATCGTTTGGTCAGACAGGTGCCCATATCCGCATCGCGGGGGAGACACATGTCAGGACCGCCCGTCAACACTTCAACCATCCCTGAGCTAAGAGAGGTAGACGCACTGCCTCGGCCCAGACCTACCATCCGTAACGTCGCCGAACGAGCCGGCGTGTCGAAATCGCTGGTCTCACTCGTGCTGCGCGGATCCCCGCACGTGAGCGAGCACCGGCGCCAGGCCGTGCTGCAGGCCGCCCGCGAGCTCGGCTACCGGCCGAACGCGGTGGCGCGGAGCCTGGTCGAAGGCCGCACCCACCTGGTGGGCGCGCTCGTCGCCGACCTGCACAACCCGTTCTACGCGGAGTTCCTCGACGGCCTGCAGGAGAGCCTGCACGGCGACGGGCTGCGCATGCTGATCGGGAACAGCCAGTGGGACCCGGCGTTCGAGGACGAGGCCGTGGAGGCCTTCCTCGAGCTGCGGGTCGACGGGCTGGTCCTGCTCGGCATCCCGCCGACCAGCGAGACGCTGATCGAGGCCACCGCGTACACGCCCACGGTCGTCGTGGGGGAACGTGACATCGAGCTCGACGGCGTCGACATCGTGGTCGACGACGATCAGCTCGGCGCCCGCCTGGCCATCGACCATCTGGTCGAGCTCGGCCACAAGAGAATCGCGCACATCGAGGGCCGGCGATCGTCGCGCTGCGAGGGCTACCTCGTGGCGATGCGCAGGCACTCGCTGGCGCCGTACATCATGGTCGAGGCCGCCGACTCGACCGAAGAGGGCGGCAGGCAGGCGGCGACGGCGCTGCTGACCCGCGACCCCAGGCCCACGGCGATCTTCGCCGCCAACGACGTGGTCGCGCTCGGCGTGCTCTCCGCCGCGAGCGAGCTGGGCCTGCGCGTGCCCCAGGACCTCTCGGTGGTCGGCTACGACAACACGCACCTGTCGGCCTCCCACCACATCTCGCTGACCTCGATCGACCAGGCCCGCCGCAGCATGGGCAGGTCGGCGGCGGCGCTGCTGAGCGACCGGATCGGGGATCCCGCCAAGGTCGCGCGCCTGCGCGAGGTCCGCCCCGAGCTGATCGTGCGACGGAGCACGGGACCTGCCTAAGGAAGCCCCAAGGCTGGGTCAAGCCGTGTGGCGGCGCGGCCACACGGCGGTTTACTCGTCAGGGTCATGCTAAGTGTGGCCGGATTCGGTCCGGCCACGGTCTGATCCGGGGGAACAGTCATGCGTGATCCGGAACTGGTGTCCTGTGCCCAGCGCGCGGCGGCGGAGCTCGAGCGCGCCTGGGGACAGTGGCGGGCGGGCAGGGGGCGGGGCGCCGACGGCGGCGCGGAGTCCGTCGCCAGCTACGTCGCCCACTCACTGGACCATCCGTGGGGCCGCCCCCGCGTCGTCCTCGGGCTCGACGCCGAGGACGCGCGGGAGCTGGCCGCCCTGCTCGAACGGCAGGAGGTCGGCGAGCGCGTCTGGTGACAGCGCTTCTGGTGACTTCGTAGGGACTCGCCACGCTTGGCATAAGGCGGGCTGCAGCTCCCGCTCTGCCGTAAGTTGGACGGCATGCGTGCTCTACCAGCCACCGTCCTCGCCGTTTGCGGCCTGATCGCCTCCGCGTGTGGCGGCACCGGATCCGGTGGCGCCGCGGCAGGTCAGGCCGCCCCCGCGACCACGGCGGCGCAGTCCCCTCCCTCCTCCGCTCCCGCGAAGCAGGCGCCGCCGGACGCCAAGCCGCTCGAAGGCAAGGTCATCGTCATCGACCCCGGCCACAACGGCGCCAACTACC
The DNA here is from genome assembly GCF_040656115.1 of Nonomuraea sp. NPDC050202. NCBI lineage: Bacteria > Bacillati > Actinomycetota > Actinomycetes > Streptosporangiales > Streptosporangiaceae > Nonomuraea > Nonomuraea sp. NPDC050202. Next base: position 47,531 of record NZ_JBFALF010000047.1, read on the forward strand.
GCCATCCCGCCGAGATCAACCGCAAGGTCAACGTGCTGACCAAGTGGAAGGAATGCGACACCACCGGCACCGCCACGAACAGCGGTTACAGCGAGGCGGCCTTCACCTGGGACGTCTCGCAGCGGATGACGAAGATCCTCGAACGCCGCGGCGCCACCGTGAAGCTGACCAGGACCAGCAACAACGGCGTCGGGCCCTGCATCACCGAGCGAGCCGCCATCGGCAACAAGGCCAGGGCGGACGCCGCGATCTCCGTGCACGCCGACGGCTCCGACAACACGCGTCACCGTGGCTTCCACGTCATCATGCCCGAGAAGATCAACGGGCCGGTGGACAAGGTCGTGGGCGCCTCCAGCAAGCTGGGGATCGCCGTGCGCGACGCGTACAGGAAGGGCACGGGCATCCCCTACTCCAACTACATCGGCAAGAACGCGCTCGACTACCGCAATGACATCGGGGGGCTCAACCTCTCCACGGTGCCGAAGGTCCTGTTCGAGAGCGGCAACATGCGCAATCCGGGCGAGGCGGCGAAGTTCGAGGATCCGAAGTTCCGGCAGAAGATCGCCCTGGCGCTCGCGAACGGGTTGCAGCACTATCTGGAAGCATGATTCCTCGTCCTCGGCTGCTTCGTGATCTTTCCGCCTCCTACACGCTGACCTCGGGCGCCACGGTGTCCGGCGACCTGGTGGACGCCGTACGCACGGCGCTGGCCCGGCTCGACCCGCTGCCTGGCGACTCCGGTGAGATCGACGTGCGGCGGGATCCGGAGCTGGGCGAGGAGGCCTACCGGCTGACGGTCGGCTCCCGGGGCGTGGAGATCGCGGCGGGCGGCCGGGCGGGCGCGTTCTACGCGGCGCAGTCGCTGCACCAGTTGCTGCCCGACGCCTCCTACCGGTTCTCCGGCGGCGGCTCGTGGCCCGTCCCGGGCGTGCGGATCGAGGACGCGCCGCATTTCACGTGGCGGGGGCTGCACCTCGACGTGGCGCGGCACTTCTTCCCCAAGCGGGAGGTCCTGCGCCTGATCGACCTGATGGCGGCGCACAAGCTGAACCGGCTGCACCTGCACCTGGTGGACGACCAGGGCTGGCGGGTGGAGAGCCGGGCCTACCCGCTGCTGCACGAGGTCGCCTCGCACCGGCCGCGCACGGCGACCAACTACTACCGGGAGCCGGAGACCTACGACGACCTGCCGCACGGCGGCTACTACACGCTCGACGACCTGGCCGAGATGGCCGCCTACGCCCGCTCGCGCTGCGTCACGATCGTGCCCGAGATCGACGTGCCCGGGCACGCGTCGGCGATCCTGGCGGCCTACCCGGAGTTCGGGGCCACCAGGGAGCGGCACGACGTGCTCGACCGCTGGGGCATCTCCCCCGCGATCCTGTCGCCGCTGCCGCCGACCGTGGAGTTCCTGACCACGATCTTCGACGAGCTGCTGGGGGCGCTGGGCGAGACCCCGTACGTGCACATCGGCGGCGACGAGGTCGTGCTCGACCACTGGACGCAGTCGGCGGAGATCGTCGCCTACCGCGAGTCGCTGGGGCTGGAGACCGCCAACGACCTGCAGGCGTGGTTCCTGCGGCGGCTGGCCGACGCGCTGGCCGAGCGCGGCGCGCGAGCCGTGGTGTGGGACGAGGCGTTCGTCAGCGGCGGGCTGCGGCAGGACACGATCGTCATGCCGTGGCGCGGCATGAACGTGGGCCGCCGGGCGGCCGCCGCCGGGCACGACGTGGTGGCGACGCCGGTGTTCCCGCTGTACTTCGACTACGCCGAGGCCTCCTCCCCCGACGAGCCGATGGCCATCGGCGACGCGATCACGGTGGCGGACGTGGCGGCGTTCGCGCCGGCGCCCACCGAGTGGTCGCAGCAGGAGCGGGAGCGCGTCCTGGGGGTGCAGGCACAGCTGTGGACCGAGCGGGTGCCCGATGCCCGCACGGTGGACTACCGGCTGTGGCCGCGCGCCTGCGCGCTGGCGGAGGTGGCCTGGTCGGGCGAGGCCTCAGCGGACTTCGACGGGCGCCTGGCCGAGCACCTGGGGCGGCTGGACGCGCTCGGGGTCGAGTACCGCCCGCTGGACGGGCCGCACCCGTGGCAGCGGCGCCGCCCGCACCGGCCCAGCGGCGTACGCGTCACCGAGGTGATGGCCCGCATCGACGCCATGACCCACCACGCGGAGTCGACGCGGCCGAGCATCTAGCCGGGCGTCTAGAAGGCCGGGCGGTCGTTGAGGATGAGCTGGAACAGCCGGTGGTCCTGCCACCGGCCGTCGATCTCCAGGTAGCGCGGGGCGGTGCCGACCAGCTCGAACCCGCACTTGCGCAGCACGCTCTGCGACGCCTCGTTGTGCAGCAGCGTGGCCGCCGCGACCCTGTGCAGGCCGATCTCCTGGTCGGCCATCCCGCACACCTCGCGCACGGCCTTCGTGGTCAGCCCGCGGCCCAGGTACTCGGAGTCGATCCAGTAGCCGAGGTGGGCGTTGAGGAACGGGCCGCGGACGATGTCGTTCAGCGTCATGCGGCCCACGACGCGATCGCCGTCGGCCAGCACCCACGCCACCGCCTGGCCCCTGGCCTGCTGCTCCAGCAGGGCCTTCAGGCGCGTGGCCTGGCCCTCCACGGTGAAGAACTCGTCCGGCCTGCGCGGCTCCCAGGGCGCCAGGTGGTCGCGGTTGCGGACGTAGGCGGACTTCAGGGCCTCGGCGTCCCGCTCGGTCGCGAGGCGGAGCACGACGTCGTCGGCGAGGGAAACTGGTTCGATCACCGTCCCTACGATAGGGGCTTCATGCGGTGCGGCCGATGGCCTCCGTGACCGACTTGAGGCCGTGGCGGCGTACGCGGCGCAGGAGCTGCCGGTGGATGTGCGCGGCCCACAGGGGGCCGCCGTAGATCCAGCCCGTGTAGCCCTGGACCAGGGTGGCGCCGGCCAGGATGCGCTCCCAGACGTCGTCCACGTCCTCCACGCCGCCCGCCGACACCAGGGTGATGCGGTCGCCGACCTTGGCGCGCAGGCGGCGCAGCACCTCCAGGGAGCGGGCCTTGAGCGGGCGGCCCGACAGGCCGCCGGTCTCGCCGCCGTGCTTGATCGTGGTGTTGGTCGCGATGATGCCGTCGAGCCCCAGCTCCAGGGCCAGCTCGGCGACCGCGTCGACGTCCTCGTCCGCCAGGTCGGGGGCGATCTTGACGAGCAGCGGCGTACGGCGCGGCGTGGCGTCGGCCACCTGCTTGACGGCGGTGAGCAGGGGCCGCAGGAGCGAGACGGCCTGGAGGTTGCGCAGCCCCGGCGTGTTGGGCGAGCTGACGTTGACCACGAGGTAGTCGGCCAGCGGGGCGAGCTGCCTGGCGCTGGCCACGTAGTCGGCCGTGGCCTCGGCCTCCGGGACGACCTTGGTCTTGCCGATGTTCACCCCGATCACGACCGGCACGCCGCGCGTGCGGCGCAGCCTCCGGGCGGCGGCCACGGCGCCGGCGTTGTTGAAGCCCATCCGGTTGATCACCGCGTGCTGCCGCACCAGCCGGAACAGGCGGGGGCGCGGGTTGCCGGGCTGGCCGTGGGCGGTGATGGTGCCGACCTCGACGTGGCCGAAGCCGAGCGCGGCGACGGCCTCGGCGCAGGCGGCGTCCTTGTCGAAGCCGGCGGCCAGCCCGAGCGGCCCGGGGAAGTGCACGCCGAAGGCGGTCACGCGCAGGGCCGGGTCGTGCGGCGCGAGCGCCCGGTGCAGCAGCCGCTTGACCAGCGGCAGCCGGGCGAGGAGCGCGAGGGCGCTCACAGTGAAACGGTGCACGGCCTCGGCGTCGAGACGCTGCAAGACCTGCGAGAACACGAGGCGATACATCACGGGTCAGGCTACCAAGCCGGCCTCGTGGGCGATGATCGCGGCCTGTACGCGGTTGCGCACGTCGAGCCGGGTGAGGATGGCGCTCACGTACGCCTTCACCGTGCCCTCCACGATGTGCAGCTCGCGGGCGATCTCGGCGTTGGACAGGCCCGCCCCCAGCAGGGCGAGCACCTCGCGCTCGCGGTCGGTGAGCGCCCCGATGCGGTCGCGGGCCAGCGCGCCCCTGGCCATCCTGCCGCCGGCGAGCTGCGCGATGACGCGCTGGGCGACCTTCGGAGACAGGTAGGCGGCCCCGCCGGCGACGGCGTGGATCCCGGCGATGAGCTCGCGCGGGTCGCCGGACTTGAGCAGGAAGCCGCTGGCCCCGACGTCGAGGGCCTTGGCGATGTAGTCGTCCTCGCCGAACGTGGTCAGCATCACCACGGCCGTGCCCGGCGCGGCCCTGCGCATCTCCGCCGCGGCGGCGAGCCCGTCGAGCCGTGGCATGCGGATGTCGAGGAGCGCGACGTCGGGGTGGTGGCTGATGGCCAGATCGACGGCCTGCCTGCCGTCGCCGGCCTCGGCCACGACCTCCAGCTCGGGATCGGACTGCAGGATCGCCCGGACCCCTGCCCTGATCATGGCCTCGTCGTCGGCCAGGAGTATGCGGATCACGCCCTCTATAGTGGCCTGCATGGCACAGGTGAAGGTCTACGGGCGCAGGGACGTGTGGGCGGGGCGGCAGCGGGAGGTCTCCGATCTCCTCCAGTCGTGCCTCGTGAGCGCGTGGGGATTGCCCGAGGAGAAGCGGTTCCACCGTTTCCTGCTGCTCGACGCGGACGACTTCATCTGCCCGCAGCGGAGTGAGCGGTATCTCATCATCGAGGTGGTGTGCTTCACGGGCCGTACCGACGACGCCAAGCGGGCACTGATCCGGGAGATCTACGAGAAGTCGGGATTCGACCCTGAAGACGTGGAGATCACGATCATCGAGATGCCCAGGACGAACTGGGGAATCCGCGGTGTTCCCGCAGATGAGCTCACTCTGTCGTACAAGGTGGAGGTCTGAGGTCAGGGGCAGAGTCAGGCGAGCGGTATGGTCCGACTCATGAGCACTCACTATGACGTCGTCGTTCTCGGCGCGGGTCCTGGAGGTTACACGGCCGCGGTCCGCGCCGCCCAGCTCGGACTGCGCACCGCGGTCGTCGAGGAGAAGTACTGGGGTGGCGTCTGCCTGAACGTGGGCTGCATCCCGTCCAAGGCGCTGCTGCGCAACGCGGAGCTGGCCCACATCTTCCACAACGAGGCCAAGACCTTCGGCATCAGCGGCGAGGTCACCTTCGACTACGGCGCGGCCTTCCAGCGCAGCCGCAAGGTGGCCGACGGGCGGGTCAAGGGCGTTCATTACCTGATGAAGAAGAACGCCATCACGGAGTACGACGGGCGCGGCACGTTCCTCGACGCCAACACGCTCCAGGTGAACGGCGAGACGATCACGTTCTCCCACTGCATCATCGCGGCCGGCGCGACCACCAGGCTGATCCCCGGCACGCAGCTGTCGGAGCGCGTGGTGACGTACGAGGAGCAGATCCTCACCGAGGAGCTGCCGGGCAGCATCATCATCGCGGGCGCCGGCGCGATCGGCGTGGAGTTCGCGTACGTGCTGCACAACTACGGCGTCAAGGTGACCATCGTCGAGTTCCTCGACCGGGTCGTGCCGCTGGAGGACGAGGAGGTGTCGGCCGAGCTGGCCAAGCGGTACAAGCGGCTCGGCATCGAGGTGCTGACCTCCACCCGCGTCGACTCCATCGAGGACACCGGCTCCGCCGTCAAGGTCACCGTCACGCGCGGCGACCAGACGCAGGTGCTGGAGGCCGACAAGGTGCTGCAGGCCATCGGGTTCCAGCCGCGCGTGGACGGCTACGGGCTGGAGAAGACCGGCGTGGCGCTGACCGAGCGGGGCGCGATCGCGGTCGACGGGCGCGGGCGCACGAACGTGCCGCACATCTACGCCATCGGCGACGTCACGGCCAAGCTCATGCTGGCGCACGCCGCCGAGTCCATGGGCATCATCGCCGCCGAGACGATCGCGGGCGCGGAGACCATGGAGCTCGACTTCGTGATGATCCCGCGGGCCACGTACTGCCAGCCGCAGGTCGCCAGCTTCGGCTACACCGAGGCGCAGGCCCGTGACCTGGGCTATGACGTGAAGGTGGCGAAGTTCCCGTTCACGGCCAACGGCAAGGCCCACGGCCTCGGCGACTCCGCCGGGTTCGTGAAGATCATCAGCGACAACACGCACGGCGAGCTGCTCGGCGCGCACCTGATCGGTCCCGAGGTGACCGAGCTGCTGCCCGAGCTGACGCTGGCCCAGCAGTGGGACCTGACGGTGCACGAGGTGGCCCGCAACGTGCACGCGCACCCGACGCTCGGGGAGGCCGTCAAGGAGGCCGTCCACGGGCTCGCGGGTCACATGATCAACATGTGAAGGGGTTTCGACGTTGATCGGTACGGCCCCGTGGGCGTAGGCCTGGTCGTACCGATCACAGGGTCCGGCCGGCGGCGACGGCCTCGCGCAGGATGCCGGTCAGGGCGTCCGCCTGGGCGTTCAGGGCGCGCATGCCCTCCGTGTCGCCCGTCTGCGCCAGCAGGTCCAGGTACGTGCCGTTGCTCTGCTGCAGCTCGCTCGCCCGTAACGCGGAGTCGGCCGAGCGGACGCGGGAGGCGTACGCCTCCAGCTCCCACACCCGCTCCGTGACCGCCGCGACCGAGCGGCGCAGCGCCTCCTGCTGGGGCCCGAGCACGGCGGTCAGCTCGGGGGTGATCACCTCGGTCAGCGCCAGGGCCTGCTCGGCGCGCAGGTCGGCGTGGATGCGGACCAGGCGGGCGATCTCCCACAGGCGCTCGGGCAGCACGACGTCGTTGGCGATGGCGTCGAGCAGGCCCCGGCGGTGCACGCGGGAGCCGGTCACGTCCAGGACCGCTCTCCTGGCCCTGGCCAGCAGGTCGAGGGCGGGTTCGTCCAGCTCGGCGGGGATGACGTACCGGCCGGCGTACTGGCGGGCCAGGCGCTCTGCCGGGTTCGGCAGGGAGACGCCGACGAACAGGACCCCGGCGAGGAAGGCCATCATGGCGATCAGGCCCGTGCTCCCGCGCCCGGCCTCGACCGCCGTCAGGCCGAGCGCGGCCCCCGACACGGCGGCGCAGAGGCCGCCGAAGCCGAACATGCGCCGCACCCAGCGCGGCGGCTCGGGATCGGTCCGCCCGAGCAGGAGCGCCAGCGCGACGGTCAGACGCCGCGCGTCCCGCCGGGGAACGGCCGGGTCGGTGATCGGCTGGTCGATCCAGTTCTCCACCGGCGGCACCCTCCTCGTGGCACGTCTGCCTCCGAGCACACCGCGCGCGGCCCCCGCACTCCACCAGGCCCGTGTGCGGATGTCGTGCAGATGTCATGCAGCCGTCCCCTCGCGATGCCGCTGCGCCTGACTTCTCACCAGATCTTCAGAATTCGCCCAGATTCCTCTGAGGATGCCTGGAGACGTTTGAGGCGACTTCGGAAGAGACCCTCGCATCGGACGGTGGTCCCGCACATGACCTCAACTCCCCCTCAGACGACCGCGCGGCATTCGCGCCGGCTCGCCGCCCCGGGCACCCCGCTGCTCAGGCTCGGCCTGCTGGCGCTGGTCGCGATCGGCATCGTGGGCGCCGCGCTGGAGCTCGCCTTCGAACGCCACTGGGGAAGCCCCGCGCAGCTCATCCCCTGGGTGGCCCTGGCCTTGCAGGTGGTCGCGCTGGTGCTGCTCCTCCTGCGCGACGCGGGGCCGGTGGTCACCGTCGTGCGCGTGCTCGCGGCGATCGTCCTGCTCGCCTCGGTGTACGGCGTCTTCATGCACGTGTCGGTCAACCACGGCATGGGGGCGATGGATCCGCAGTGGGACTCGTACTCGCCGCTCACCCAGTGGTGGAACGCCCTGACGAAGTCGGTCGGGATGGCGCCGCCGCTCGCCCCCGGCATGCTCGCCCAGAGCGCGCTGCTCCTGCTGCTGGCCAGCCTCACGCCGAAGAGGCGGCAGGCCTGACCCCTGCGCTTCCCGGTGCCGGTGTCCTCGCTCGGGGGCGCGCCGGCACCGGGCCTTTTCTGAACGTCCGCTGAACGATCCGGAACCTTTATCGCCTTCCTCGCGTCTCACCCAGGCAAAAGCACTGTGACAGGTGAGGCTGGTGAGGTTGTGGCATTACGTCGCACAGTCATCGCGGCGGCCGTGATGGTGGCCACCGCGTTCAGCACCGACGGGGCGGCGGCCACGGTCTCGCCGCCCCGCCCGGCGATCCAGAAACCCCAGACGGTGGCCACCGCGGAGCCGGCCCGGGCGGCGGCCGGACCGGCCGCCACGTCCACGGCCGCCGCCGAGCCGGTGTGCGTACGGCTCAAGGGCGCGGAGGCGTGCGTCGGCCCCGACGGGAGCGACCGCCCCGGCATCACGATCGAGGACACGGCCGACGACCACCGCCATCCCGCGGTCGAGTACTACCTGAACGGCTACCTCGGCACCAAGTACGTCATCCACAACCTGGGCCGCAAGGGCGAGGTGCGCGGCAGCCGCGAGATCGGCAAGGTCGTGACGTTCCGCGCCGCCGTGTACGTGGGCGGCCGGCGGGTCAAGTACGGCCGCTGGAAGACCGTCCAAAATATCGCGAAATATCCGGTCAAGCGGGACACCCGCACCACCCCCGCCGGCGCCCGCGCCAAGTCCAGGACATGCACCTCGACGAAGGCCGCCGCGACCATCTGCTTCGCCGAGCGCAGCACGTTCGTCTACGCCTGCGACACCGCCGCCGACGAGTACCAGGCCCGCGCCGAGTACTTCGTGGCCGGAGACCCGACCACCCGCTACGAGATCCACCAGCTCGCCGGCGTCGGCACCTGCGGCAAGGCCGAGCACGGCGACCTGTCCATCAGCATGTACCGGGCCTCGGTGTTCGACCACGGCCGGCGCAAGGCCACGAGGCTGTATCGGTACAACTAGAAGGGAGCGACGATCTCCCGCACCTCCTCGGCGCACTCCCTGGCGTTGTCGTCGTGGGCGATGCTGCTCAGCAGCTCCCGCAGGTGGTAGAAGCGCATGCGCTCCTGCCAGCCGGCCGGCAGGGACGCGGTGGCCGCGTACACCTCGAAGAAACGCCGGGCGGCCGGCGGGCGCGGCGAGCACCACAACATGCTGAGGTCCGCCTCCGCCCAGCTGTAGGAGACGGCCGGGTCGATCAGCGCCGGGCCGCCGGCGGGGCCGGAGAGGACGTTCTCGCGCCACAGGTCGCCGTGCGTGAGCACCGGTGGCGCGGGCGGCAGCAGGTCGGGCAGGGCCGCGCAGAGGCGTTCGAGCGCCAGGCGCTCCTCGCGGTCCAGCGCCGCCTCCACCAGCGGCTCCGGCAGCCAGCGCAGGATCCGGCGCTGGGCGAACCAGGCGTGCCCATCGCCGTCCCAGGTGTTGTCCTGGCGCAGGCGGCCCAGCCAGCCGTCCCGGTGCCAGCCGAACCGCTCGCCCGCCGTGGCGGCGTGCAGGCCGGCGAGCGCGAGCGCCAGCTCCTCCCAGAACCGCTCGTCGTCGTCGCGGCGCGGCGGCAGCGGCTCCAGCACGAGCAGGTCGGGCGTCACGGCCAGCACCTCGGGGGTCGTGACGCCGCCCAGCTCGCGCAGCGCGCGCAGCCCCGCCGCCTCGATCTCGAACAGGTCGGAGGCGGCGGTACGCAGCGTCTTGGCGAACACCTGGGACCCGTCGCGCAGCCGCGCCAGGCCCGCCGAGGCCACCACGCCGCCGGGCGCGACCCGTACGGACTCGGCCTCGAACCCCGCCGCGCGCAGCCGCGCCAGCAGCAGCTCCATCGTCACCTCCGCCGGTAGGCGAGCAGGTAGCGCCAGAAGAGCAGGCGGCGGATCGTGGCCCCGGGCAGCAGGGCGGCCGCCTCCCGCCGGATCTCCGCCAGCGACATCTCCGGACGCTTGACCGGGGCCGGGCTCGGCGTGCCGCGGCCGGCCATCGCGAGCCTGGCGACGGCGTTGACCGGGACGGCGGCCAGGCTCCAGGCGTAGTCGGTGCGGCTCACCTCGGGGTAGCAGCCGAGGATGGCCAGGACGCCGCCGGGGGCCAGCGCGTCCCGCAGCCTGGCGACGGTGCCGAACGGCACGTGGTGGATGCTCGCCAGGCAGGAGATGTAGTCGTAGCGGCCCTCGGGCAGGTCCATCCCGGTGATGTCGGCGTGGTGGTAGCGCACGCCGGGCGCGGGCGGCGCGGCCTCGATCGCCTCGGCGGCCGGGTCCACGGCGTCCACCTGGAGGCCCAGCCCAGCCAGCCGCCGCGCGAACCTGCCGGTGCCGCAGCCCACGTCCAGCGCCGACCTGGCGCCCTCCGGCACCAGGCGCAGGAGCCGGGGGTGGTAGTGGTCGTTGTGGTCGAACGTCATTCATGACCTCCCCCACGGACACTAGCGATCAAGAGTGCCGCGGGCGCGACGTCCTCCCGCCTCCCGGCGTGAAAGTTTCAGCGTCGATTGACGCCCGTGCGGCCACCGCCCATGATCATGGTGCTTCCTGGTCAGGAGGAGGCGTCGAGCTGAATACCCGCAATCCAGCACGAGGTGCGCCGATGCCGAAAGTCCCCCTGCGAGCCGCGTTGGCGGCCCTGCTGACGCTGACCGCCCTGAACGCTCCCGCCGCGTACGCGGACGAACCCGACGCCGTCGAGGTGACGGTGAACGCCCGCGCCGCACTCGCCACCGTCCCCGAGACGGGCCTCGGCACCAACCACGCGATCTGGGACACCAACCTGGGCACGAACGAGACCGCCGACCTGCTCAAGGACGCGGGCATGAAGCTGCTGCGCTACCCCGGCGGCTCCTACTCCGACATCTACCACTGGGCCGACCACACCGCCCCCGGCGGTTACGTGGCCCCGAACACCGACTTCGACACGTTCATGCGCGGCGTACGCCGTACCGGGGCGCAGCCGATGGTCACCGCCAACTACGGCACCGGCACCGCCGAGGAGGCCGCCGCCTGGGTGCGCCACGCCAACATCACCAAGGGGTACGGCGTCAAGTACTGGGAGATCGGCAACGAGAACTACGGCAACGGCCACTACGGCACGGCCTGGGAGGCGGACGACCACGCCGACAAGAGCCCGAACGAGTACGCCCGCCACGTCGTCGCCTACGCCGACGCGATGAAGGCCGTCGATCCCACCATCAAGATCGGTGCCGTGCTGACCACGCCCGCGAACTGGCCCGACGCCATCGTGGCCGAGGGCGACAGCGGCTCCTGGAACCAGGTCGTGCTCTCCGCCGCCGGATCGAAGATCGACTTCGTCATCCTGCACTGGTACCCCGGGGCCCTCGACAGGACCGGCCACATCCCCGACATGATCCAGCTCACCCGCGAGCAGATCGCCAGGTACGCCGGGCCGGGCTCGGAGCGGATCGGCATCGCGATGACCGAGTTCAACACCGGCTCCAGCAGCAACGGCACCAACACCCAGCCGGGCGCGCTGGCCGCCGCCGACGCGTACGCGACGCTGCTGGCCAACGGCGTGTTCACGGTGGACTGGTGGAACGTGCACAACGGCATCGGCGCCGTCACCCAGGTCGAGGGGCACACCGACTACGGCGACTTCGGCCTGCTGTCGAGCGGCGCGTGCACCTCCGACGGCAGCGTCTGCGAACCGGCGCTGAACACCCCCTTCGCGCCGTACTACGCGCTGCAGATGATGAGCAGGTTCGCCCGCCCCGGTGACCGCTTCATCCGCGCCGCGACGGACCAGCCGAAGGTCACCGCGCACGCGGCCCGCCGCCCGAACGGCGACCTGGCCGTCCTGATGATCAACACCTCGTCCGACACTGCGTACCCGGTCGAGCTCGGCTACTCCGGCTTCACCCCCGCCGCCGGCGCGCCCACCGTCCTGTCCCACACGAACGGCGCCACCGGCATCACCACGTCGTCGTCCGGCACCGCCACCACCCAGACGTTGCCGCCCCTCTCCCTGACCACCGTCGTGCTCAAGCCGTCCGCCGTGCAGCCGGGCCGCCCCGGCGCCCCCGGCCAGCCGGCCGTCACCGGCGTCACGGACCGGACCGCCACGATCACCTGGCCCGCCGCCGAGCCCGGCGCCCGCTCGATCGCCAAGTACGAGCTCCACCGCCAGAACGGCGCCATCACCGAGCAGCTCGGCGAGGCCACCGGCACCACGTTCACGGTCCGCAACCTCAAGCCCGGCACCCGCTACACCATCAACGTGATCGCCAGGGACTCCGGCGGTGCCGCCTCCGACCCCTCTCCCCCGCTCACCTTCACCACCGGCACCCCCGCCGCCAGCTCCTGCTCCGTCAAGCTGACCGTCCAGACGGACTGGGCCAGCGGCTACGTCGGCTCCATCGACATCACCAACCACGGGGCGCCGCTCAACGGCTGGACCCTGTCGTTCAGCTGGCCCCGGTCGTGGCAGAGCTTCGGGAGCGGGTGGAGCGCCGTCTGGACGCAGTCCGGCTCGGACGTCAAGGCCGTCAACGAGGCCGCCAACCCGTCGCTCGCCACGGGGGCCACGACCACTGTCGGGTTCGTGGGGAACTACAGCGGCCCCAACGTGCTGCCGTCGGTCTTCACCCTGAACGGCACGGTTTGCACCACTCGGTGACCTTGCACCTTCCGGAGCACGCGGACAAGCTTCGCCGCGTGCTCCGGGCCGGCCGCCGCCTCGCTCCCCCGCCATGACGGCGCACCGTCAGTCGTTCTCCACGGTGAGCAGCCCGCGCCGGAAGGCCGTGGCGACGGCGGCCGCACGGTCGTTGACCCCCAGCTTGGTGTAGATGTGCAGCACGTGACTCTTGACGGTGGCCTCGCTGATGAACAGCCGCGCGGCGGCCTCGCGGTTGGTCGCGCCGTCGGCGATGAGCCGGAGGATCTCCAGCTCCCGGGCGCTCAGCGGGTCGGCGGGGGTGCGGACCTGGCCGAGCAGGCGGGTGGCGACGGACGGGGAGAGCACGGCCTCGCCCCGCGCGGCCGTGCGGACGGCGCGGACGAGCTCGTCCCTGCCGGTGTCCTTGAGGAGGTAGCCGGTGGCGCCGGCCTCGATGGCGGGCATGACGTCGCGGTCGGTGTCGTAGGTGGTCAGGACGAGCACGCGGGCCGCGCTGCCCAGCCTGGCGAGCTCCTTGATGGCCGCGACGCCGTCCATGCCCGGCATGCGCAGGTCCATGAGGATCACGTCGGGGTGCAGCGCCTGCGCGAGCGCGACGGCCTGCGCGCCGTCGGCGGCCTCGCCGAGCACCTCGAAGCCCGGGTCACCGGCGAACATGCCGCGCAGGCCGTCGCGGACGATGGGATGGTCGTCGGCGATGAGCAGCCGGATCCGGGGCTCAGCCACGGGCCACCGCCGGGAGGCTCGCCGAGATCGCGGTGCCCGCGCCGGCCTCGGACTCGATCTCCAGCGTGCCCGCCAGCCGGTCCACTCGCTTGCGCATCGCGGTCAGGCCGAACGCCGTCAGCTTGGGGTCGAAGCCGATGCCGTCGTCGCGTACGTCGAGAGTGACCAGGTCCTCCATGTACGACAGGGTCAGCCCGACCCTGGAGGCGTTCGCGTGCTTGGCGACGTTGGCCAGCGCCTCCTGCGCGGTGCGCAGCAGCGTCTCCTCGACCTCCGGATGCATGGGTCGGACCGTACCAGTGACGGTGAACTCGGCCGGTGTCCCGTGGAGCTCGTTCCACCGGTCGACGACCTCCTTGAGCGCCTCGGGCAGTGGCGCCGCCTCCAGCTGGCCGGGGCCCACCGCGTTCACGGAGCGCCGGGCCTCGGCCAGGCTCTCGCGCGCCAGCCGTACGGCGAGGTCCACGTGACGCCAGTCCTGGCCCTGCTTCGCCGCCTGCAGCTGGGTGATGATGCCCGTCAGTCCCTGGGCGAGGGTGTCGTGGATCTCGGCCGCCATGCGCTGCCGTTCGTCGAGCACGCCTGCCTCGCGGGCCTGGACCAGGAGCTGGGCGTGCAGGCCCGCGTTCTCCCGCATGGTCTGCTCCAGCCGGGTCACCATGCGCTTGCGCTCGGCGCTGCGCTCGGCCGTGATCTCGCCGACGAAGCTGAACAGCCCGACCCCCGCCACGATGGCGCCGGTGAAGAACAGGAAGGTGAGGATCGAGAACGGCGTGGGCTCCGGCAGGCCGCCGCTGTAGGCCGCGCTGCTGATCGCCGCCGTGCCGGTCACTCCGGCGAACCGCCACTTGCCCTTCAGGTACTGCCAGGAGTGGAGGTATCCGGTGAAGCCGAAGAAGCTGGCGAACCACACGCTCTGCGTACAGAGCGCGCCGATCAGTACGACCAGCCCCGCCACGTAGACCGCGCCCCGCGGCACCAGCCACAGCCACGCGGCGGCGAGCACGGCCAGGCCGGCCGTGAGCCACGGCCGGCCTCCGGTGAGCAGGCAGAGGATCGTGGAGATCACCAGCAGCACGTACGGCGCAGCCGCGAGCTGCCGCTCCAGCAGCCGCTCCCATCGGTCGAGGCGACCGACCATCCTTCACTCCCAGCGGAAGAACTTGGTTGCCGCGAGGCTGATGACCAGGGTGTAGGCGGCCATCACGCCCAGCGTCACGAGGCTGGGAGCACTACCCGCCCAGACGTCCCGGAGGCTCTCCACGAAAGCACCCAGAGGGGTGAATGTCCCTACGAGCGCCACCATATCCGGCATCTGATCCACGGGCTGCATGAGCCCGGCGAGGTAGGCCATCGGGAAGTACAACAGGACGCCGAACCCGTTGGCGGCCCTGCCGTTCGGCGCCAGGGCCGCCACCAGCGAGCCGATCGCGAACATGCTCGCCGTACCGAGCAGGAAGGCCAGCACGCCGGAGAACACCAGGGCGGGCAGGTGCGCGCCCAGAACCGTGCCCGCGACGGCCATCAGCAGCCCGCACGCGGCCACCACCAGCACGAGCTGGAGCAGCAACTGCACCACCAGCAGGCTTCCCGGATGCACCGGCGTGATGGACAGCCTGCGCAGGATGCCCCGTTCGCGGTAGGTGGCCAGGGTGGTGGGAAGCAGGTACAGGCCCACCAGCCCCACGGCGATGGCCAGCGCCATCGGCAGCAGCACGGTGTCTCCGGGCTGGATCGAGCTGCCGAACACCACCAGGATGAACAGCGGGATGAGCAGCGAGAACAGCGCCCCCGGTTCGCGGGTGAGCAGCTTGGTCTCCACCAGGGCGAGCTTCAGCATGATCGATCTCCTCAGAAGGACTGGCCGGTCAGGGCGGTGAACGCGTCTTCCAGCGTGCGTTTGTCGATGCGCAGGTCGCTGACCAGCACGTGGTGGCGGGCCAGGTGCGCCGTGACGGCCGTGGCGAAGTCCCCCCTGCCCGTGACGATCACGCGGTTGCCCGTCCTGGACACCCCGGTCACCCCTGGCAGCCCCGCCAGGTCGCCCAGGTCCTGCGCCTGCGCCGTGAACCGCATCTGGTGCTCGCCGCCGACCAGCCCCGACGGCGTGTCCATCGCCACGACCCTGCCGCGGTCGAGCACCGCGACGCGGTCGCACAGCTCCTCCACCTCGTCCATGAAGTGGCTGACCAGCACCACCGTCACCCCGTTCGCCCTGATCCGCTTGATCAGCTCCCAGGTCGTCCGGCGGGCCTGCGGATCCAGCCCCGTGGTCAGCTCGTCCAGGAACGCCACCCTCGGGTTGCCCACGAGCGCCAGCGCGATGAACAGCCGCTGCTTCTGACCGCCGGACAGCTTGCCGAACCTGGCGTTCCGCTTGTCCGCCAGCCCCCATTCCTCCAGCAGCTCCCGCCAGTCACGGGGCCGGGCGTAGAAGGAGGCGTACAGGTCGAGCGCCTCCCACACCTTCAGGTTCTCTGGCAACTGGGTCTGCTGGAGCTGCACCCCGATCAGCTCGTGCACCTCGCGCGCGTCCCTGATCGGGTCGAGGCCGAGCACCTCGATCGTCCCGCTGTCGAGGCGGCGCAGGCCCTCCACGCACTCCACGGTGGTGGTCTTGCCGGTGCCGTTCGGGCCGAGGATGCCGAAGATCTCGCCCTCCTCCACGGAGAACGACACCCCGTCCAGAACCGTCTGGCCCGCGTACGCCTTGCGCAGGTCCGTGACCTCGATGATTGCCATGGCTCAAGCATGCTGTTCAGGCCCCTCTCGCCGAATCGACCTGTCAGCCACAACCGGCGGGGGATGATGCTGACCCGCGAATCCACCGAACGGTGGATGGACACTCACCTCGGGAAGCCGTACTCCTCGGCCAGCGCGGCGACGGGCAGCGTACGCCCCGCGTGCCGCCCCACCTCGGGATCCTCCAGCAGGGCACGCACCGCCCGCCCGGGGAACTCCACGCTGTCGCCCTCCGTGACGTCCCCGCCGAGCTCCGCCAGGATCGCCTCCGTACGCGTGAACCCCGGCGAGACGGCCAGCGCCGTGACCCCGTGCGGGCGCAGGTCGTGGGCCAGCGAGCGGGCCAGGCGGCTGACGCCCGTCATGGCGAGGTCGTAGAAGAGGTGCCCGGCGATCACCTCGGCGTCCGGGTCGGCGTAACCGGTGAGCACGATCAGGCCGCCCCGCTCGATCAGCAGCGGCGCGCCGTACCACGCTGACACGAGATGGCTGCGTACCCCGATGTCGATCATGTTGTGCCAGTGGTCGAGCGGGAGCGTCCAGAACGGGCCGCCGCGAAAGGGCAGGGCGTTGCCGGCGCAGGCGTTCGCGACCAGCAGGTCCAGCCCGCCGTGCTCGGCGCGCACCCGGGCGAACAGCGCCTCCACCGCCCGGTCGTCGGCGTGGTCCACCCGGACGGGCACGCCCGTGCCGCCGCGCTCGCCCACCTGCTCGGCGGTGTCCTCCACCGTGCCGGGCAGCTCGGAGTGGCGCTGCTCGCGGCTCTCGCGGTCGGTGACGTAGACGGTCGCCCCGGCCTCGCCGAGCACCAGGGCGATCCCACGCCCGATCCCGCGCGCCGCTCCGGTGACGACGGCGACCGTACCGGCCATGCGGGCCTCCTCGAGGCAGGCATCCCCTACGCCCGCCACCCCTACCCACCCCGGCACCGCTCCACCTCTTTCAAATCCCTCGCCCCCGTACTTCGACGCGGCCGGCCACATCGTCATGTCACCGCCGAGACCCCGCCTTCACCGAACGGCTCGGCACCGGGGAACGCGGCGCGGTGCGGCGGCTCCCCGACCGGCGGGGCATCACGACGGGAACGCCGGCCCGGCACACCGCGCTCCACCCCGGCCGCACCGCGCGTGACAGCGATCAGTCCAGATCGAACCGGTCGTACATCGCCTCAAGCCTGGCTTGACGCTCCGGGTCGCCGAGCGTGATCCGGATCTGCACCAGGTGTCCGCCGGCGTCGTGGTCGGCGGCGACGGGGTACAGCCCATCGCCCCAGCTCGTCATGAAGCACATCGTCCGGGTGCCACCGACCTCGATCGTCCCTGCCTCGTGCTTCGCGGCTCTGACCTTGGCCATGATCTGCCAGTGGTGGGAGTGCGGCCGGAAGTCGACCGCGATCATCCGTTCCGCGCCGGCCTGCTTCCATTCCTGCAGAGCGACGGCACGATCGGCCGCCTCGCCGGCAGGCAGGTCCGCCCAGCCGTAGACGCCCTCCTCCCCGGCATTCGCCAGGAGCGGGGCGCCGAAGCCGGCAGCGGCCTCCCGCGCCGACCGTCCCCAGAACGCGACGTCGGCCATGCCATCGATCGGCTCCTCATGTCGCCACGATGCCAACCCGTCGGCATCGACAAGGCTGAGCCGGCTCGCGTCCACCCCGACATGGCCCAGCAGCCTGGTCGATGCGGGCCGCGCCTGGCCCACTCTCAACGTGATCGACTCCCATCGCACGCCGATGCGCCCGTAGTCCCGGGAGGTCGCCGTCACGGCGATCTCCCGATCGGTGGGCAGACCACCGACCGCCACGACGGGAACCCCGTTCATGATGAAGTCCGAACCGCCGGCCCGCACCGCGCGTTCGACCCGCTCGCGATGGGCCACCCGAGGCTCCAGACGCTCCAGCCAGGCATCGAAGCCGTGCGCCCGGCAGTGCTCGGCGAACATGCCGGTCAGTTGCTCGACCCCATGTCCGGGAATGTCGTAGAGCCACGTACCCGGCTGGCGGTCGAAGGACCGGGCGGCAGGCTCGGCATCAGGGCCTGCCACGGCCAGGTCAGCCGACGCGCGAATGCTCTCACGCAACGCCGGGTCGTCCACCGGGGAGAGCATGGCCTCGTCCACCACCGGAGGCGCGTCCCCCGACCACCAGTTCAGAAAGCTGGTGTCGGCGACCACCAGCCGCCCGGACGGGCACGTGATCGACCCCAGTAACGTCGGGTCATCCATCCTCATCAGGGAAGTATGCCCGAGCCTTCCCCTCAGCTGATCTCGCTCAGGTCGCCGGCCAGTGTGCCCTGGTGAAAGTAGACGCGCCAGCCCGTCTCCGTGAGGCGCCACAGAGAGCTCCGCCATGCCCGGCGCCCCTGGTTGTCAGCAAAGTACGTCAGGTGAACGATCCCCGGAGCCAGCACGACCCCGGACATCTCGCTGACCTTGACCGGCGACTCGGGAGACACCTCTCCCGCACTCATCACCGTCAGGATCGACTCCGCGTCCCACCAGCGTCCCGAGGCCCCGATTTCGGTGAACTCGGGATCCAGCAGCTCCCGGACAAGGGCCGGGGAAGCACGCACCTCAGGATCGAGCAGCCGCAACTCACCGTCGACGGCTGCTTGCACGGCACGCTCGTTCTCGTCCGTCATGCACGGATCCTACGGACGTACGTCGCCCGGATGCTCCGCGTGGGCAGGAGGAAGGGCCGATCCGTTGGAGCGCCCAGGCCGGCACTCACCTCAACACGACAGTCACATGATGTTCTTCGAGGATCGTCCGGATGATGTCGAAGCGCGCCGGGGCGTCACCTTCCGGAATCCCCCAGAAGGCGCACGCCCAGGATTTCCACCGTCACAGGCTCATCGCTCTCGGCCGGCTCGGCGAAGACGCCCTCGGCATCGAGGCAAGCCCCCAGCACCTGTCCATCTCCATCGATCAGCAAGAACTTCGGCCGACTGGAATCCACGGACTCGATCCTCACCCCTGCATCATGACGTTGCTGTCACTGTTGCTGTCAGCGGAGATCAAAAAGCCCCGAACGATGATCCGTCCGGGGCGTTCTTGTAAGTCAATGCTGGTGGTCAGGGGCAGGGTCGAACTGCCGACCTTCCGCTTTTCAGGCGGACGCTCGTACCAACTGAGCTACCTGACCCAGAGCGGTCCTGACGGGACTTGAACCCGCGACCTCCACCTTGACAGGGTGGCGAGCACTCCAAACTGCTCTACAGGACCTTGTGTCTTGCGTTTCGTTCTGTTTGCGCTCGCTTAGCTTACCAGCTCTTCGGTGGCCTTCGACCATCCGTTTTGCGGGTGCGCTAGGCGCTCGCGGTGCCCCCAACGGGATTCGAACCCGTGCCGCCGCCTTGAAAGGGCGGTGTCCTAGGCCGCTAGACGATGGGGGCTTAGGTTTCCCTGTCGCCTTCCGTCGGGGACCTCTGAAGCATAGGGGACGATTGCCCTTGATGCCAAAGTGGCGGACCGGCGGCCGGCGAGGCGGGGGTGCCAGTGGCCGTTCCCGTTGGCGACGGGGCGGTCGTTGGCTCCGGGGAAATCATACGTTGTGGGTCGGGCTCCACGTGACGCTGGATGTAGACCGACTGCTCCCCCAGGCCGCCCAGCGTGATGTCGTCCCACGCCTGCAGGCGCCTGGTCTCCCTGTCGAAGTACAGGACCGAGGCCTGCACCGGCGTGGGCTGGGCGTGTTCGAGGGCGCGCAGGCCCGCGCCGCCCGTCGAGCCCTGGATGAGCATGCGGGTGCCCGTCGGGAACACGGTCGTGCGGCGCTCGTGGGTGTGGCCGGCCAGGATCATGGGGGCCGCGCCGGAGAAGCCGTTCCCGACCTCCCCGTCGTGCACCGCGATCAGGTCCGCCTTGCCGACCTTGGCCCGGTGGGCGCGGCCGAACTCGGCCAGCGCCGCCGGGTCGGAGTCGACGGTCACGGACTTGTCCGGGGTGAAGCGGGGGTCGCCGAGGCCGTAGATGGTCAGGCCCGCGACCTGCTGGGAGGTGTCGTCCAGGACGACGGCGTTCTTCTGCTTCTCGACGGCCTTCTGGGTGGTCATCGAGTCGTGGTTGCCGCGCACGAACACGTACGGGACCTGGAGGGTGCGGATCTCGTCGACGAACTTGTTCTCCGCCTTCGTGCCGTGGTCGGAGATGTCGCCCGTGTCGACGATCAGGTCCACGGCGAACTGGTCCTTGAGTGAGCGGATGACGTTCCAGGCGATGGGGTTGAGGTGGATGTCGGAGATGTGCAGGACGCGGATGGTCTTGGGGTTGGCCTCGTAGAGCGGCAGGGTCGAGACCGTGTCGTACAGCTTCGAGACGTTCGTCACGAGCTTGGTGAGCTGGGAGCGGTACGACTCGAACCGCGTCACGATCGACTCCGCGCTGCCCACGAGCGACGGCGCGGCGGCGACCAGGCCCGAGTAGCGCGGCTCCACGAGCGAGCTGGGACGGAACGTGAGGGCCGCCAGGGCCCCGGTGGCGGCGAGGGCCACGGAGGCCGCCAGAAGGCCCACGAGAGCCGTTCTCGGGCGGCGGAAGACCATGAGGACCGCGATGAGGGCTCCGGCGCCCGCACAGAGCAGTGAGCGGATGACGAGGGCGCGCACGCCGTCCAGGAGATCCTGCTCGATCACGCCCGGCAGGCGGTCGGCGATGCGCGGGTCCTCCAGGAGGGACTTGGCGCGTTCCTGGTCGATGTTCTCGAGCGTGATGCGCAGCCTGAGCGGGGCGCTGTGGGTCTGGAAGGTGAGGGTGCCGAGCGGGCTGGCGTCCACGACCGTCTCGCCGTCCCAGGCCGGGCGGAGTGACATCCCTGTCTCCACCGGGCCCACCTGGGCGCGTACGGTGCCGCTGAGGAAGATGCCCAGCCAGGCACCCACGGCGGCCACGAGGAGCACAGCCGCGATCCTCGCGCCGCGTGATCGGAGAACTGCCTTTGACCTGTGCGCGAACTTCATACGGTTTCTTGCTTACCTGTCGGGCGAGGCAGAATGGCAGGTGTGATCGAGGTTTCGCGGGAGAAGTTCGAGGAGCTCGTGGCCGAGGCTTTGGACACGATTCCGCCGGACCTCACGCGTGCCATGAGTAATGTCGTCGTCACAGTCGTCGATGACCCGCCGGAGCCCCACCTGCTCGGCCTGTACACCGGTGTCCCCCTCACCGAACGTGGCGACTGGTACTCAGCAGTTCTGCCCGACCGGATCGAGATCTACCGCAATCCCATATGCGAAATTTGCGATACCGAGGAAGACGTGATCGACGAGGTCCGCATCACGGTCGTGCATGAGGTCGGGCATCACTTCGGCATCGACGACGCCCGACTTCACGAATTGGGCTGGTAACCCTTTGCTTTGGGTTGGCTGCTTTCGGTTGCGGTCAGCCCCACCGGTCGGGCACCTTAGGTCACATAGCGAGCACCCTGAGTCAGGCACAGCGGAGTCCAGTGGGGGCCATGCGGGCGCGACGGCCGCCGGGACGGCATCGCCGTGCCGGAGAAGCACGACAAGTCACATATCGGGAAGTCATCGCCGTCAAGGAGTTCCGGGCACTCTGGTACGGCCAGGGCCTGTCGCTCCTCGGCGACCAGCTCGCCCAGGTGGCGCTCGCCGTGCTCGTCTACGACCGCACGGGCTCGCCGCTGGCCACGGCCGCGGTGTACGCGCTGACGTACCTGCCCTCCATCGTCGGCGGGCCGCTGCTGGCCGGGCTGGCCGACCGGTTCGCGCGCAGGGGCGTCATGCTGGCCTGCGACCTGCTCCGGGCCGCGCTGGTGGGCGTGATGGCGGTGCCGGGCGTGCCGTTCTGGGCGCTGTGCGCGCTCGTCTTCTTCGTCGTGCTGCTCAGCGCGCCGTTCTCGGCCGCGCGGGCGGCGCTGCTGCCCGAGGTGCTCGAAGGCGACGCGTACGTCATCGGCTCGGCGCTGCAGAACATGACCAACCAGGCCGTGCAGATGCTCGGTTTCGCCACCGGCGGAGCGCTCATCGCGACCATGGGCCCGTACCGCGCGCTCGCCCTCGACGCCGCCACGTTCCTGGGGTCGGCGCTGATCCTGGCCTCGGGCGTACGCCGTCGGCCCGCCGGCGCGGGCGCGTCGAAGCCGTC
Organism: Nonomuraea sp. NPDC050202; assembly: GCF_040656115.1. NCBI lineage: Bacteria > Bacillati > Actinomycetota > Actinomycetes > Streptosporangiales > Streptosporangiaceae > Nonomuraea > Nonomuraea sp. NPDC050202. The sequence goes on from NZ_JBFALF010000047.1 coordinate 69,593, forward strand.
CATGTGGTCGATGACCGCGAGCGGCGCCCGGCTCGTGTTCGGCTCGCCGAAGCTGCGCACGCTGGTGCTGTTCGCCTGGCTGTGCGGGTTCTACATCCTGCCCGAGGGCATCGCGGCCCCGTACGCGGCCAGGCTCGCCGACGGCACGCTGCCCGTACCCGTGATCACCGGGCTGCTGATGGCGGCCATGCCCGCCGGGACGGTCGTGGGGGCGTTCCTGTTCAGCAGGTTCGTCTCGCCGCCGCGGCGGCTGCGGCTCATGGGGTGGATGGCCATGCTGAGCTGCGCGCCCCTGATCGTCACCGCGGTGCGCCCGCCGCTGGCCGTGGTGCTGGCGGCGTGGGTGCTGTCGGGGATCGGCGGGGCGTACCAGCTCGCGGCCAACGCCGCCTTCGTCCAGTACGTACCGGCCGAACGTCGCGCGCAGGCGTTCGGCCTCGTGCAGTCGGGGCTGATGGCCGTCCAGGGCATCGGCATCCTGGTAGGCGGGTTCGCGGCGGAGAGACTCGGCCCCGAGCCGGTGGTCGCGCTGGCGGGGATCGCCGGGGTGATCAGCGCGGCCGTGCTGGCCCTGGTCTGGACCGAGTCCCGCGACAAGACCGCCCGGGTGCGTGCCGAGGCCACCGCCTGATCACTGCTGCGGCTTGTGCTCGCCGCTCCAGTCGGTCGAGGTGGCCTTGTTCTGCTGCTTGTTGATGAGGTCCTGGACGATCGAGGTCTCGTGCTCCTCGTCCGGCATGAGGAGCCAGCCGATCGCGTACAGCGCGACACCGGCCCCGCCGAACAGCGTCGCAATCGCCAGCGCGATTCGGACCAGGTTGGCGTCGATCCCCACGTACGCGCCGACACCCGAGCAGACACCCGCGATGATCCGGCCCTTGTGCGTCCGACGCAGCTTCTTGACGTTGTATTCGCTCATGCCTCAAGACTGCCCGGCGGCCCGGTGTTCGCACATCAGGATTGCCCCTGGTAGAACCCTGGTAGTCCCCCTTGCACGAGAGGACCCGCCATGGACGACCTGCTGCGCCTGGACGACAAGCTCAACCCTGACCAGCGGCTCATCCGCGACACGGTCAGGTCCTTCGTCGCCGACCGCGTCCTCCCCCACGTAGGGGACTGGTTCGAACAGGCGGTCTTCCCCGCCCGCGAGCTCGCGCCCGAGCTCGGCTCCCTCGGCCTGCTGGGGATGCACCTGCAGGGGTACGGCTGCGCCGGCACGGACGCGGTGTCGTACGGGGTGGCCTGCCGCGAGCTGGAGGCCGGCGATTCGGGCCTGCGCTCCTTCGTGTCCGTGCAGGGCTCGCTGGCCATGTTCCCCATCTGGAAGTACGGCTCCGACGAGCAGAAGGCGGAATGGCTGCCCCGGATGGCCGCCGGCGAGGCCATCGGCTGCTTCGGCCTCACCGAGCCCGACCACGGCTCGGACCCCGCGGGCATGCGGACGTACGCCAAGAAGGACGGCTCCGACTGGATCCTGAACGGCTCCAAGATGTGGATCACCAACGGCTCGATCGCCGACGTCGCCGTCGTCTGGGCGCAGACCGACGACGGCATCCGCGGCTTCGTCGTCCCCACCTCCACCCCCGGCTTCTCCGCCCCTGAGATCCACAAGAAGCTCTCCCTGAGGGCGTCGGTCACCTCCTCCCTGTACTTCGACGACGTCCGCCTGCCCGCCTCCGCCGCCCTCCCCGGCGTCACCGGCCTGCGCGGCCCCCTCTCCTGCCTCTCCGAGGCCCGCTTCGGCATCGTCTGGGGCGTCGTCGGCGCCGCCCGCGCCTGCCTGGAGGCGGCCGTCGAGTACGCCAAGACCCGCGTCCAGTTCGACAAGCCGATCGGCGCGTACCAGCTCACGCAGGAGAAGCTCGCCTGGATGTACGTCGGCACGGCCCAGGCCGGCCTCACGGCCCTGCACCTCGGCGAGCTGAAGGACGCGGGACGGCTGGAGCCCCGGCAGATCAGCTTCGGCAAGCTGGCCAACGTGCGGGCCGCCCTGGACATCGCCCGCCAGGCTCGCACCATCTTGGGCGGGAACGGGATCACGCTGGAGTACCCTGTGATCAGGCACATGAACAACCTGGAGAGCGTCCTGACGTACGAGGGGACGCAGGAGATCCACACGCTGGTGCTGGGGGAGGCGCTCACGGGGATGGCGGCTTACCGGTGATGGAGGCGTCGCGGACAGGGCGGTAATCTCTGTACCCTTGCTGGTGCGAGGGGCGTTAGCTCAATTGGCAGAGCTGCGGACTTTTAATCCGTAGGTTCCGGGTTCGAGCCCCGGGCGCCCTACCACTCCACACCCTATCTGACCTGCGCTTTCTCGATTCTCGGCCGCCTTCCGCGAGGCGCGGACGGCTGAGTTCGTGCTCGTCACATGCTCTTCGGCACATCGGCGGGCCGACAGCGAAGTCGAAATGAGCCGGTTTGCGCTGCCAGGCATCGGGCGCCTGAGACCGGATCGTAAAGCCAGACCTGAGCGACATCCAACAGAAGGGCTTGGCGGAAGAGATGGCGGCCAGGACACGCCCGGCTTGACCGCAGACCCGTCCAAACAGTGGTCAAGCCGCCTCCGACCAACTTCCACGTGCCTCACGGCGGCGGCCTCGGTTCGGCGGGCCGCCCGCAGGAGCCATGGGGAAGAAGGCGAATCGGCCCCTCGTGCTCGTGGCGACAACGCGCAGCCCCGCAAGACGGCTCCCAGCATCAAGCTACAATTCGGCCACAGCTGCGCCATGATTCACCGACGTCGGCGAGCGGCCCGGTCGGATTTTCCCACACGCGCCGCGCCCTGAAGGGGCCTAGAAGTCTATAAAGGTGACGTTACTGATGTAGACATTCTGAGCCTGGATCCACGGCGTGAATTCTTGTGATCATTCTTGGGTCCCATTCCTCCACGAGGACTGTTTTCCACAGGTTGAGGCCATGTTTTCGGGCATGGGAGGCTTGCCGTACCCGGGTAACGGCTTGTCCGGGTGACGCGGGTTGGGGCGGGGGTGTGCGCCGCAGGCGCGTGGCGACTGTCGCGGTCGTCGGCCTTGAGGGGCGGTGACCAGGGATTCGGGCCAGGTCAGGCCGGCTGGGCGGGCGGCGGGTCGTGGACGGTGTCGAAGGCGGTCATCCACGCGTGTTGCCAGCGCCAATGTCGCGCAGGTGCATGGTGAGGTGGCCGCGGCCGTGCCGGCGAGGCGGGCGGGCACGGTGATGAGTTGACGGCGCAGCGTGGCACCGCGCGCCCGGGCGTGGAAGGCACTGGCCAGGCAGCCGAAGGCGCATAGCAGGTTGTACATGATGGCCGCGCAGGTGAGCCAGGCGGCGTTGGCGGTGAAGACCGCGGAAGGCAGATGCGCGAGCGGCCCGTCGATCAAATCGGCGTTGACCTGCTCCATCATCGCGTGATCACGATGGTGTTCTTCGGCCTACATCAGCCTGTAGGGGCTGTCGGTGAAGATCGCATGGTAGCGGTAGGTGGCGAACAGTTCGTCCTGGCCGCGCCCGGCTTGGCCGTTGAGCCGCTTAACCCCGCGCACGATCAGCCGGGCGGTGACGGCTTGGCTCTTCTTGCTGGTGAACGCGGTGTAGCCGACCTCGGCGATCTCCGCATCGGAGATTCACCCGCCCACTTGGTCGTCGAAGACGGCGTTCGGGTACTTGATCGGCGTCCATGCGGCCTCATCGATGACCGCGATCGCTGCCTTGATCTTGGGGTCCATCTTCGCGGTGACGGAGAACCGCACGTCATCCTGGCGGCAGGCGCGATGACGCCGGCGCTATAGAAAGCCGAGTCGCCGCGCATCACCAGGGTGGCTCCGGCGCCGATCTGCCGGGCGGTGCCGATGCTTTCGCGCACGAAGGAGGCGGCGCCGCGGGCGGAGTTGGCCTTGCCGCCGCGCAGCCGGGTGCCGCAGATGAGCGGGGCGGCCAGCGGCGTGGAGATCGTGGCGACCAGCACGTTCAGCCCGCACACCATGACGCTCTTGCCACCGATCTTGGTGTGGCCGAACCCCGATCCCTGCTTGGCGTAGCCGTAGGTGCGCCGCTGCACGGAGTCGATATCCAGGAAGGCCAGGACGTCCGCGCCGGGCAGCAGCGGCGTGTGAACGGCCAGCCGGGCAAGCAGTTGCCGGGCCGTCTTCTCCAGCTGGCGGACGGTCCCAGATGAAAGCGCGCAGGAAGGAGCCAAGGGTGGACGGTGCGCGGATGCCGTCGAAGAGTTTGTCCATGCCGCCGTGCCGCAGCGCGTCCAAGTCGTCGATGCTATCGGCGCCGCACATCATGCCGGCCACGATCGAGGTGACCTTGCTGGCGCGTTCACCCCGTCCGCAGCCGAGATTCCGACGTGCTCGCCGACCAGCCCGCCCGGGGCGCAGCGCTCGGCCAGCCGCATCGCCCAGGTCAGCCCGCCGTACGCGATCACATGCTCATCATCGAAGATCGCATGAGTCTTGCCGACAGCATGAGAAACTTGCACGTGCGAGGTGTCCTCTCGGGCTGGCTGCTGGAAGCGCGAAGAACTCCCATCATCCCAGGTCGGAGGGCACCTCTCCTTATTTCAATGGATTCGCATCAGATTCGGCCCGTGGGTCCAGGCTGAGAGGTGCACCCGATAAAGGTCGCCCGGCCAGGAACAACGCCATTCCAGCGAGAATCGCTGAATATGCACTCCATATACATTGTTGGCCTCCTTCCGTTCCCAAGGAACTCGACAACTATGACATAGTACTCGATCTCCCACTTCTTCTCTTTGCATGCGCGACCGCTCGGAGCACTACAAGCCAATAGTTGATCTTTAATTGCGGACCAAGCGAGAGGGCTCAGCAAAGCGAGACGATCTGCGCCGAGGCGTAGATGGATGTGGGGCACTCAACCAATTCGAGTCCGTGACATCGCAGCGCAACAGCGAACGCAAATACACCGAGAGGGATTCCGGTCCTGATCTGCCAAGCGTTCAGCGCGCTTGCAGTGCCGCGACTGCCTGGCTCGCTACTTCGGCGTTCGAATCCTGAGCCAGGATATGGAGGATGGATGTCGGGGTGTCCGGCCACGTCGCGAGCCACCATCGAACATTGACGGAGCGGTCGACCGCCAACAAGCGGAGATCTTCTTCCTCGAGTTCAACAAACTTGAGCAAATTTGCCCGGACCAGGGCTGATCGGTCGCGGGCAAGAACATGCCGCTGTTCGCTTGTGGTGAGCCTGTTTTGAGCGGCCCCGGCTCGAACTTCCTCGCTCTGCTCCTGCAGCAGCACACCCAGGATATCTGGATATGTTGTATGCGCCGCCAAGGCCGCACGCACCGTGGCCGAGGTGTCGGACAGCAGCACTAGAGCCGTTTCGTGGTCCAGATCTGCCTGCTCCGCCTGGAGTCGCCGCAGGTCGTCATCCGATGATTGGCATATTGCTTGACGGACAACCGAGTTCACCTCGGGGTGGGACGGCAGTGACCACCGGACTGACCAGTGTGGATCATTCACCAACTTGAGGAGTATTTCTGCAGGACAGGCTGGATTAGCGACCAGGGCTTGGCGAGTCTTCAAGTCCGAGTCGTGCGCAAGCAGTTGCAACGTAGCTCGCGTACGAAGATCGTCACGAGCGGCGAGGACACGTCTTACGGCCGGAGAGGAATCATTTACCAGATGTGCGAGAACGGCCTCGGGCGCGTCGATGGTCTGGGCCGCGATCACGCGCTGCTTGACTCTCTTGTCTCGAGCGAGAGTCCAGAGGTCGTTGTCGTTGAGCGATGGCATACGTGATACACCCTCCCTGTATTGCACACAGATCGCCGTGTTCTGTCAAGTATACGAGAGCGGTCCGGCATCGCGTTTGCGCCGATCAAACATGTAATTCTGGGACAGAATTCAAACGGTGCAGCGCAGCGCGGCCGCAGGAGCGGTTACTTCAAGTCTCTCTCCTGCAGCCGCACTGGATAGTTGGCTATTCCATAGTCCGCAGCACTCCTTTTCCTATCTGCCTAACTGCAGCTCTCGTACTGACCGTCAGGACATTCTCCCCATTTCAGAACGTATGCCCAAATGAGCGATGCCTCCAGCGTCCGAGCGGCGTAATATCCGGTCACATTCCTGTGGAGCGTCACCACTGAGCATCTGCCAGGGATTCCTAGGGAATTATAGTAGCGTGAGCAGCCGGTGACCTGACGGTTGGCTCTCGTGAGTCCGGCTTGCCGGCTGATCCCATACTTATAGGTGCCGCCATACGGGCTTTTGATTTCGTAGACGATATATTTAGAGTTTGCATGCTTCTTTGCCGTGACTGAATCCTTCTTCGGAAATGGCACCGTAACAGTTTTCCCGGACGCCATTTCGGCAATGCACTTGGTTATGTGGCACTCATACGCCAGAATCGCTGCTGCGACCACGATCGTGGCGCCGACCACGGCAGTAATTAGACCCTCGAGGCTGATCGCGACGAGCGGCAGAAGGAGAGGGATGGCGGCGGCGTGGCATCGGCAGGCTCCGACGGCAGAAGTATTCACGATTCCCTGCCAAAGTGCCTCCTCCTCCTGAACCCCAGCAGCATCCTTGGCCGCCTGCCAAAGAGACTTCTCGTCCTGATCCGGGTCCATTGGGTCATAGATTTCACTGAAGATACGCCGAGCTTCTTGGGCTGCTTCGGAGTTACTCGCCCAGAAATCGTCGTCCGGGGTATCACGTCCGGCGCCCAACCCTTCGGCGACGACGTTTACTCGACGAGCTTCTTCTTCGGAGAACCCTGGGTTCCATTCAACCTGGTTCAGCCAGTTCGGATCGATGACCTCTACCGGCATGCCGCAGAAGCCCATGCGGACGCATGTGTCGTCGACGGCACTGCCGCCGCCGTAGCAGCTTCCGATGCAAGTGCCTCCACTGTTGCCACTGCTGCTTCCTGCGAGGATCCCGTATTCGGCATAGACGCCTGCGGCTGTCTGGTTGTCGGTTCCTGGTGTGTACGAATTGCCAGGGCCCGCTATGGCGCCGCTTCCAATGACCGTGTAGTGACCGGTGGGGTCGGTGCCGGTGAGGGGTGAGGCGTTGGCGTATGTGTAGCGGTTGGCCTGCACCGACGGATTGGGCGCAAGGGTCGCGGTGTCGCGGCTGGTGAAGGTGCCGGTGCCTGGTTGGTACCAGCGGGCGTGCATGTTGACCTTGCCGGTGTCCGGGTCGGTGTATTCGCCCTGGTAGCCCAAGCTGCCCTTGGCGCCGGTCTGAGCAGTGACCGCGCCGAACGGGTCGTAGGCGGTGGAGCTCGTGATCGCGGTAGCGCTGTGCGTGGCGACGAGGTCGCCGTGAAAGTCGCTCAGCGTGGCGGTTGCAGGGTCGGTGCCTTCGCGGAGGCCGAGGAGGGCGCCGAAGGGGTCGCGGGCGTATGTGGCCTGGACACTGCCGCCGGCGCTGATGGCGGCCAGGTCGTTACCGGGGCCGGAGTAGTGGTGGGTTTGTTTGGTGGTGCCGCTGATGCGGGAGGTGACGCGGTCGAAGGCGTCGTAGGCGTAGAGGCTGTCACCGTCGGCGATGAGCCGGTCGAAGGCGTCGAAGGTGAGCTGGGTGGTGGTGCCGTTCTTGGTCTGGGTGGCGAGGGTGCCACGCGGCGTGTAGGTGTAGGTGGTGTCGTCACCGCTGGTCAGCCGGTTGCGTTCGTCGTAGGTGTAGGTTTTGTCGCCGGCTTTGGTGCGGTTGCCCGCGGCGTCCCACTCGTAGGCGGTGGTGGCGCCGCCGGGTGCGGTCCAGGAGGTGAGCCGGTTGGCGTGGTCGTAGGTGTAGGTGTTGGTGCCGGCTCCAGCCAGGCCGGTGGTGGTTTTGGTGGTGAGGTTGTCGTCGAGGTCCCACCCGTAGGTGATCTTTGCCAGCTCGGTGCCAGTGCTGCTCTTTAGGACCTGGGAGGTGGCGCGGCCGAGGTCGTCGTAGCCGATGGTCTGGGTGCTGGCTGGGTTAGCGGCGGTGAGGCTGGTGACGCGGTTGGCCTTGTCGTAGCCGTAGGTGAGGGTGCGGCCGGTGACCGGGTCGGTGGCGGTACCGAGGCGGTTGGCGTTGTCCCAGGTGAAGTTGGCCGTGCCAGCGGCGTCGATGCGCTGGGTAAGGTTGCCACCCTCGTCGTAGGCCATGGTGGTGGGCTGGCCGGTGGGCTGAGCAAGCTTGGTGAGCAGGCCGCGGTCGTTGTATTCGAGGGTGTAGTCGCCAGCGGTGGTGAGTTGTCCGGCCGGGTCGTAGCCGAAGGTGCGCTGGGCGGTGGCCGCGCCGCCGCCGCCGTCCTCCTGCTTCAGGCGGTTGAGGTGGTCGTAGGCGCGGGTGATCTGCACGCCGCCGGGCTGGAGGATGGCAGTGTTGTTACCGGCCCTGTCGTAGGCGTAGGTCCAGGTGCGGTCAGCCTCGTTGGGGTGCTGGGTGGTGGCCGGTTCGATGACCTTTTCGACCAGCCCGAGGCTGTTGTAGGTGGTCCAGGTGGTGTTGCCACGGCCGTCGGTCAGCTTGGTGCGGGCGCCGCTGGCGTCGTAGCCGAACCGGGTGACGATCTCCTCGCTCGCGGAGACGGGCTCGATGAGACTGACAGGCCGGTTCAGGGCATCGAAGCTCTGCTTGTGATGTGCTGTTCGGCCGAGGTCTGACTGATCGGGTTGCTGGCCAGGTCGTAGCCGTAGGTCGTGGAGCGAAGGGCGGTGCCGGAGCCGTTGAGATCCTTGACCTCGATCGGGCGACCGGCCAGGTCGTAGCTGGTCTCGGTGGCGTTGGTCGTGGCGTCGGTGACACGTAGCGGGCGACCGGCCAGGTCATAGGTCGCGGTGGTCTTGTTCTGCGCGGGGTCGGTAGTGCTGGTGACCTCACCGGCCGCGTTCGGCACGTACGTAGTGGCGTTGCCGCGCGGATCGACCGTCGAGGTGAGCATGCCTGCAGCGTTGTAGGCGAGCTTCGTCGTGTGGGCTGCGATGCTGGGCTTGCGTTCGATCACCGTTTCGGTGACCTTACGGCCAAGGTCGTCGTAGGTCGCCTCGGTTCGGGCACCGTTCGGGTCCACACTGGCCAACTGCTCACCGACCAGGTCGTACTCGGCGATCCAGACGCCGCCCGGGCCGGTCGGACCGGGATCCACCGTGCGGACAGGCCGGCCGAGCGCGTCGTAGTCGGTCCTGGTGATGTTGCCGTGCGGGTCAGTGACGCTGGTGCGGCGACCAGTCGCGTCATAGCCGTGCGTAACGCTGGGGGTGACCGCCGTGCCGCCGGGCGGGGTGTAGGTGGGCATGGTGAGCTTCACCGCCCTGCCCGCCTTGTCGTAGGCCGTGGTGACGGTGTTGCCGTTGGCGTCGACGGTTTGCGTCTGGTTGCCGAAGGTGTCGTAGCCAGCCCGAATCGTCGGCCGGCTGGCGGCTGGCTCCGCGCCCACCTTGTCTACCTGCACACTGGGGGCCTTGGTCTCGATGAGCTGGCCGAGCGCATCGTAGGTGTAGGTGGTAGTGAACTCCGCAGCGGTTGCGCCGTCGGCGTTACCGCGAGGGTCCGTGATCGCGGTAGTCAGACCGCGGTCATCGACCGTCCGCGTGATGGTGATGTCCTGGTCGCCGTTCTCGATTGTCTGGCTGGTATTGATGCCAGCGGCGTTGAAGGTGTAGCTGGTGCTCTCCTGGCGGCTGCTGCCCGTCCCGGTGCGGGTTTTCTTCGCGATCCGACCGTTGGCGTCGTAGGCGAAGACCGTCTTGCGGTTGAGCCCGTTCGGATCGAGCGCAGTGGAGGTGAGCCGACCGGCGGCATCGTAGACGGAACTGCTCGTGGTGACGATGCCGGAGACGGTGCCATCCGAGTTGAGAACGCCGCCGCTGTCCTTGCGGGTCAGATTGCCCGCAGCGTCGTAGGTGTTCTGCTCCAGCACCACGTTCTTAGCGGGCTCGACAGGTGCGTTGAGCTTGACGTTTTCACCGATCACCCGTGACAGCAGATTGTCGCCGAAGTACTTGTAGGACGTCTTGCGGAGCATCGCATCGACCTTGGCGGACAGGCGCCCACCATCGTCGTAGGAGTACTGCTCCAGCACCATCTCCGCGGCCGGCTGGGGGTTGACCGGGCTGCCGGTCCAGTTCTTCAGCGTCTTGCTGGCCAGGTCGCCGCGCTTGGTGTAGGTGTACCCGAACACCGAGCCCAACTGGTCGGTGACGGTGTCCTGGAGGCCGCGCGTGTTCCACGTGGTACGGACGACACCGCCTTCGGGATCGGTGACCGTCTCCTGGTGGCCGTAAGTGTCATAGGTGGAGCTGGTCGTCCGCTCCGCATCACCGCCGGTGAGGTCCTTGATCGTCGCGGTGAGGGTCCTGCCGTCCTCGTCGTAGGTGTAACTGGTCTGCGCGGTGTGCGTGACACCGGTGATCTCGTTCTTCACACCGGGCGCGGTATGCGTCGCGGGCCGTCCCGCAGCGTCGTAGGTGATGGTGGTCCTCACTCCGCCGGGATGGGCGTCGGAGACCTGCGTTTCTGCGATCACCCGGCCGAGCGCGTCGTGCTCGTACTGCGTGACAAGTCCAGTCGGGTCGGCCTGTTCGGCCAGATCTCCGGCTGCGTTGTAGCCGAACGTGGTGGTGTTCTGCTCGGCGTCGACGTGCGTCTCGACCAGCCCGGCGGGCGTGGTGCCCCCGCCGACGGCGGACTCGGTCCCGTCGGTGTAGGTGAGCATGAGCGAGCGGCCGTTGGGGAAGTCGGGGGTGGCCGGGGTGGTCTGCTTGGTCTGCTCGCCGTAGCTGTTGTACTCGTAGGCGGTGAGGTAGGTATTGTCGGTGGCGCTGGCCGAGCGGGCGTCGCGGACCTTAGTCACGCGGTCGTTGCGCGCGTCGAACTGGTCGCTACCGTTGACGTAGTAATCGGCGCGGACGGTCTGGCAGTTGCCGGACGCGCGGCAGGTCCGCTGGGTGAGCGGGTTGCCGCGTTTGTCGTTGGTGAACTCGGCGGTGTTGCCGTTCGGATCGGTGACCTTGCTGAGGTAGCCGCCGGTGTCGTAGCTGTAGGTGGTCGGCTTCTTGGTTTCGCCCGCCGGTTTGGCGTTCTGCACCTGGTCGGTGGAGGAGATCGGCCGGTAGCCGCGCCAGGAGTCGTAGACAGTGGTGATCACGCCGTTGTTCGGGTCGGTCACCGTGACGGTGGCATGGCCGGTGCTGCGGTTGATCGCCTGGTCGCTGATCTGCCAGGTGCCGCCGTGCCGGTCGGTGTGGCTCTTGAGCCGGTCCGTGGTCGGCTCGTACACGTTGGCCGCCCAGACCCGCCCGGACGGCAGGGTGACCTTGGTGAGCTTGTGCGGCGCGGTGGCGCGGGCGGCAAAGTGCCGTTGCACCTCGTGCGCGGTCAGCGGCCGGTCGTAGATGGCGACCTCGTCCACCAAGCCGGCGATCCCGCCAATCGTGGTGGTGTACCGGTTCTCGGTGCCGATGATGGTCTGGGTGAGCGCGCCGACAACCGCGCCATCCAGGTACAGGGTCTGCAGGTTGTCGGCGACGGCTGTCCCCGCGCGAGCCAACCGAGCTGACCGCGCCGGCGTCGGCGAGCCGGTCGGTGTAGCGGAGGGACAGATATTGCTTGGGTTCAACCTGTCGTTGCAACACCGGTTTGTTGGATCGAGCGTAGCTGCTCGTCGAACACCTCGGCGGGGGTGCGCCAGCCGAGGATCT
>NZ_JBFALF010000048.1:0-81087 GCF_040656115.1 Nonomuraea sp. NPDC050202
TACGTCGTCCGGGTGCCGTCGTCGTTCATGACCGTGATGTAGTCGGCCGAGACCTCCTCCACCACACCGGCCTTCTCGGCGCTGATCACGTCGCCGGCGTCGGTCGCGGCACGGTACTCCATGCCGGTGCCGACCAGCGGCGCCTCGCTCTTCAGCAGCGGCACGGACTGCCTCTGCATGTTGGAGCCCATGAGCGCGCGGTTGGCGTCGTCGTGCTCCAGGAAGGGGATCATCGCGGTGGCCACCGACACCATCTGGCGCGGCGACACGTCGATGTAGTCGACCTCCTCGGCACGGGCGAGCTCGGTCTCACCGCCCTTGGTGCGGACCAGGACGCGGGCCTCGGCGAACGAGCCGTCGGGGTTGAGCGCCGTGTTGGCCTGCGCCTTGACGTAGCGGTCTTCCTCGTCGGCGGTCAGGTAGTCGATCTGGTCGGTCACCTTGCCGTCGACGACCTTGCGGTACGGCGTCTCGACGAAGCCGAAGGCGTTGATCCGGCCGTAGGAGGCCAGCGAACCGATCAGACCGATGTTCGGGCCTTCAGGGGTCTCGATCGGGCACATCCGGCCATAGTGGGACGGGTGCACGTCTCGAACCTCGAAGCCGGCCCGCTCACGGGACAGACCACCGGGACCCAGCGCGGACAGACGACGCTTGTGCGTCAGGCCGGCCAGCGGGTTGGTCTGGTCCATGAACTGCGACAGCTGCGAGGTGCCGAAGAACTCCTTGATCGACGCCACGACCGGGCGGATGTTGATCAGGGTCTGCGGCGTGATCGCCTCGACGTCCTGCGTGGTCATGCGCTCGCGCACGACGCGCTCCATACGGGCCAGGCCCAGGCGGACCTGGTTCTGGATGAGCTCGCCGACGCTGCGCAGGCGGCGGTTGCCGAAGTGGTCGATGTCGTCGATCTCGACGATGACCTCACGGTCATTGGCGCCCGGCATCGACTCCTCGCCCGCGTGCAGGCGGACGATGTACTCGATGGTGGCGACGATGTCCTCTTCGGTGAGGGTGCCCTGGGTGATCTCCGCGTCGACGCCCAGCTTCTTGTTGATCTTGTAGCGACCCACCTTGGCGAGGTCGTAGCGCTTGGAGTTGAAGTAGAGGTTCTCCAGCAGGGTCTGCGCCGACTCCTTGGTCGGCGGCTCACCCGGCCGCAGCTTGCGGTAGATGTCGAGCAGGGCGTCATCCTGGCCGGCGGTGTGGTCCTTCTCCAGGGTGGCCCGCATCGACTCGTACTGGCCGAAACGCTCGAGGATCTGCTCGCTGGTCCACCCCAGTGCCTTGAGAAGCACGGTGACGGCCTGCTTGCGCTTGCGGTCGATGCGCACACCGACGCTGTCGCGCTTGTCGATCTCGAACTCCAGCCAGGCACCCCTCGACGGGATGACCTTGCAGCCGTACAGATCCTTGTCGGACGTCTTGTCGACATTGCGTTCGAAGTAGACGCCGGGCGATCGGACCAGCTGGGAGACCACGACACGTTCGGTGCCGTTGATGATGAAAGTGCCCTTCGGCGTCATGAGCGGGAAGTCGCCCATGAACACCGTCTGGCTCTTGATCTCACCGGTGGTGTTATTGATGAACTCCGCCGTGACGAACATCGGGGCGGAGAAGGTCATGTCCTTCTCTTTGCACTCATCTACGGAGTACTTCGGCGGCTCGAACCGGTGGTCGCGGAACGACAGGGACATGGTCCCCGAGAAGTCCTCGATCGGACTGATCTCTTCGAAGATCTCTTCGAGGCCCGACTGGGTCGGGACGTCCCTGCGCCCGGCCTGGCGAGCCGCCTCGACCCGGCCCTTCCACTTCTCGTTTCCGAGCAGCCAGTCGAACGACTCGGTCTGCAGAGCGAGAAGGTCAGGAACTTCGAGAGGCTCCTGGATACGCGCGAAAGAGACGCGACGGGGACCAGCGGGTACGGCGGAGGCGTTGCGCGAGGCTGCCAACAGATGTCCTTCCGAGGGCTCGCGGCGGACTGACTACACGCACGCCAGACAACCTCGCAACGTGAGCAAGCATCGCGGGTCGTCAAAGGGCAGCGCAAAGGGGCAGTGTAGCCGAACGGCACACGCCTGTCCACTTCGCCCTCGCTGCATGCTCCACGTTGGTCGCAGCATCGCCCGTTCAGGCGGAAACGTCAAGCCCGGGAGCGCGACTTTTAGCCGACTCAGGGCCTGGACGCTGGGTTTTCTCCCCTGTGTGACTGATCGCCTACCGCCAGGCCCAAGACGATACCCGCGAACGGGGGCGGTTAACGCTCCGTCACACCGGGGGCCGAACCCATGCCGACAACCGGTGTTGCAGTGACTGGGGTACCCCTATCAAAGGCTGCGCTAAACCAGTTTTTTGGTAACAATTGAAGGAAGCGACGCGCCCGCGATCACCTGGAGCCTCAGGCCGTCCCCAGGAGGGTGGACAGGCCCGCCACCAGCCAGCGAGAGTCTTGCCGCACCATGACGAACCTGGCGCGGTTCTGGGTGAACTCTTGCTGGACCCCTTCTTTACCGGGGATCTCCTTGACCGTACCAGTGTTCACGAAGAGCAGAACCTCTACCCGGTCGGGCTCCGCCCGCTCCACCCCGGCGCCCGCCACGGCCACGTTCTGGACGATCTTCTGCTCCTTGGCCTTGGGCACCAGGGTCTTTGCCAGCTCCTTGTAGTGCCCGGCCAGCTCGCCCGTGGTGAACGTGCCCGCCCGGGCCAGGTCCTCCTCCACCGTCCGGTAGTCGTAGGAGAGCAGATCGGGCGCGACCTTCCTGGCCGCGGCCACGGCCTCCGCTCCCGCCGCGTCGCTGTCGCGCAGCTCACGCAGGTCGAACCACATGGTCGGTACCAGCACCCCGCCCACGGCCACGAGGGCGCCGAGCAGCACGATCATGAAGATCCTCACCGGACCTGCACCACCTTCGAGGCCAGCCAGACCCCGCCGACCTTGCTCAGGTCCATCTGCCAGCGGTAGAAGCGCTCCTGCGGCGGGCTGTCGGAGCCGTCCCAGCGGATCTCCACGTCGGCCACGACCAGCACCCTGGCCGTGGTGCCGGTGATCGAGACCAGGCCGGTCGCGCGCAGCACGCCGTGCTGGACGACCTTGTTCTCGACCGTGGTGGACCTGAGCTTGCCGGCGTTGGCCTCGTACTCCGCCCTGGCGGTGCCGGTGGAGGTGTCGAGGATGCGCCGCATGTCGGTGTCCACGCTCTTGTAGTCGAGCGAGACGAGGTTCTTGGCATGGGTGCCCGCGGCCTGGAGCGCGGCCTGCTTGTCGCCTGCCCTGCCCTGTTCGTCGCGCGCCTGGGCCGCGATCCACACGCCGCCGCCGACGAGCACCGCCAGCACTCCGCTGAGGGCCGCGATCAGGATGCGAGCGGGCCGAACAGCAAGTCCCGCCACGTCTGCTCACCCCTTTCCGGCCGGCCGCTGCCGGATCATAACGCGACATCCACTCCGGAAGCCCGCTGACCAACGCAGCCGGTTGGGCGGGTGGCGCGGGGGGCGTCCCTCGTGCTCCGGGTCCGGAAGGGGCGCGCGCACGAGAGATCTCGCCACGGGAATCGGTCAGAGGCGAAAGATCTCCGCAAATGCCCTCAGATGGCCCTCAGAGGCCCGCTGAGCGCCCAGCACGGCCTTCCCCTCCAAGGACATGCTCAGAGCCGCGACGGTCTCGGGAGCGCGCCCTCGGGCCCGGCGAGCAGCCTCAGGCGATCCCGTGCAGGTGGGCGTTGATCAGCCGAGGGTACTCCTCCAGCCAGTTCCGCCCGCGCTCGTCCACGAACGACCCCTGCGGCGGGATCACCCCGTTGGCCGCCAGCCAGGTGCCGGGCGGCCGCTGGGTGCGGCGGATCTTGTTGCCGGACGGCATGAGCTGCGGCGGGATCGGCGGCAGCGGCCCGGGGTCGTGCCCCATCTGCGCCTCGGCCTCCAGCTCCGACAGGTCCTTCTCCTCGGACATGCCGATGGGGCCGTGCTTCCTGGCGTTCAGGAACTGCCGCACCACCGGCTCGTCGCTCGACAGCAACATCTCCCGCGAGCCGAACATCACCAGCTCCCGCCGGAACATCAACCCGATGTTGTCGGGCACCGTGCGGGCGGTGTTGATGTCGTGCGTCACGATCAGGAACGTGGCCTCGATCTCGGCGTTGATGTCCACGATGAGCTGGTTGAGTATCGCGGTGCGGACCGGGTCGAGCCCCGAGTCGGGCTCGTCGAACAGGATGATCTCCGGATCCAGCACCAGCGCCCTGGCCAGCCCGGCCCGCTTGCGCATGCCGCCGGAGATCTCCCCCGGCAGCTTGGTCTCGGCGCCCAGCAGGCCGACCAGCTCCACCTTCTCCATGACGATCTGGCGGACCTGGGCCTCGCTCTTCCTGGTGTGCTCGCGCAGCGGGAAGGCGATGTTGTCGTAGAGGTTGAGCGAGCCGAACAGGGCGCCGTCCTGGAACAGCACGCCGAACAGGCGGCGCAGCTCGTACAGCTTCGCCTCGGCGCAGTCGGCCAGGTCGAAGCCGTCGATCCAGATGTGCCCCCTGTCGGGCCGCAGCAGGCCGACCATGGTCTTGAGGAAGACCGACTTGCCGGTGCCCGAGGGGCCGAGCAGCACCGAGATCTCGCCGGCGGGCAGCGTGAGCGAGACGTCCTCCCAGATGACCTGCCGGCCGAACGACTTGGTCAACCCGTCGATCACGACTTCCACGCCCACGGTCACCTTCCCGGATCTCAGGGAGTAGCCAGACGCACACCTTGCTCGGTCGATGCCCTCACCGTAACCGCGTTCGGGCGAGCGGGAACCGGATCTCGCAGCTTGTTACCGGGCAGTTATGAGACTTCTCGTCCAGTAAGCGCGGGCAGGCTCGATCGTGCGCGGTGAATGTCTCCCGACCCACTCCGCGATCCGCGCCGCGTCGTCGCTGCCGCCCATGCCGGCGCCGATGAAGTAGTGGATCTTCTTCTCGGCGCCGTACCGCTTGAACTGCTCCAGCGTCGACGCCGGATCCGTGCCGTTGAACCCGCCCACCGCAGGCCGCCACCGCCCATGCGTCCCATGCCGCCACGTCCCTGAGCGCCGCCACCACGGCGAGCACCCGGCGTGCGCCGCGCTCCCACAGCACCGCCGTGCTCATACCGACCAGCGCGGCGACGGCCGGTGCCAGCGCCACGCTGTAGTAGGCGCGGAGGATCCCCTGCATCAGGCTGAAGATCAGCCCGGTCACGAGCCGGTTGGCCCGGGCGATGAGACGTGCATGAGAATCTCCTGAGCCGGCACGGGACCGGCGCGGCAGCGGGGCGGGCGCGAGGCCGGAAATACGAAAAGAGGCGGGCACACCCGGCACCAGGGTGTATCCGCCTCTTTCCGAAGAGCTCTTGCGTGAAGCGAAGGGGAAGTTACTTCACGGTGACGGTGGCGCCGGCGCCCTCGAGGGCAGCCTTGGCCTTCTCCGCCTGCTCCTTGTTGACCTTGCCGTCGAAGACCGCCTTCGGAGCGCCGTCGACCAGGTCCTTGGCCTCCTTGAGGCCCAGGGACGTCAGGGCGCGGATCTCCTTGATGACCTGGATCTTCTTGTCGCCGGCGGCCTCGAGGATGACGTCGAACTCGTCCTGCTCCTCGACGGCGGCGGCCTCGCCACCACCGGTGGCGGCGGGGGCGGCGGCAACCGCGACGGGGGCGGCGGCCTTGACGTCGAAGGTCTCCTCGAAGACCTTCACGAACTCGGAGAGCTCGAGGAGGGTCATCTCCTTGAACGCGTCGAGCAGCTCGTCGGTGCTGAGCTTCGCCATGATTGATTCCTTACGTTAGGTCTTGCTGAAAACTTGGAACGGGACCGCGGTACGTGCGGCAACCCCCGTGTTACTCGCCAGCCTCGTCGCGCTTGGCGCGCAGGGCCTCAGCAAGCTGGGCCATCTGCGTGGGCAGAGCGGCGAACATCGCGGCCGCGGCGCTCTGCTTGGCCTTGAGGGCACCGGCAAGCTTCGCGAGGAGGACCTCGCGGGACTCGAGGTCGGCGAGCTTGGTGATCTCGGTAGCGTCGAGCGTCTTGCCGTCGAGGACGCCGCCCTTGATCACCAGAAGGGGATTGGCCTTGGCGAAGTCACGCAGACCCTTGGCCGCCTCGACAACGTCACCGTTGACGAAGGCGATCGCGGTCGGACCGGTGAGCAGGCCGTCGAGGCCCGTCAGACCGGCCTCGTTGGCCGCGATCTTGGTCAGGGTGTTCTTCGCCACGGCGAACTTCGCATTCTCACCGAGAGAGATGCGCAGCTGCTTGAGCTGCGCGACGGTGAGACCGCGGTACTCGGTCAGAACGGCGGCCTGGCTGCCTTCGAACTCACTCTTGAGCTCGGCAACCGCTGTCGCCTTATCCGCCCTCGCCATGGGCCTCCTTCCAGAATGTGCCGCCGGAGAAGGCCCTAGAAATGAGAACAGCCCCGGCGCAGGGCGCACGGGGCTCACGCACACGGAATCAACCATGTGGGAAACTCGCATCACACCTGCGCAGGTCGCCCACATGACGTGGATCCTTCGGTCGTCAGGCTCAGAGCACCCGACGACGACCGGCGGTCTTCGGCAACGACCAGAGTACGTGCTGGCCGCCGAGTTTCCAAATCGTTCTCAGTTGGTCGTGCCCTTGGGCAGCTCGCCGACCTGGTCGGCGGGCGGGGCCTGGATGCTGACGGTCTCGTTGTAGCCCTTGAAGAACAGGGTCGCGTCGAGCGTGGCGCCCTCCTTGGCGCCGTTCAGCGCGAGCTTGCGCGGCAGGCCGTCGGCCGCCACCCACATGTCGAACTTCACGTCCTTCAGCTCGGCCAGACCCTTCCGGGCCTGCTCCTGCTTGTCGGCGGGCAGCTGCTGCACGGCGACCTCCACCGGGAAGGTGCCGCTGTAGTGCGTGGCGTCCTCGCCGTTGACGCTCTCGGTCCCGACCGACTTCACGTCCTGCGACGCCGTGACCAGCTTCGTCATGTTGGCGAGGTCGAACTGCTGGATCTGGCCGAGGTACTGGTTCACCTCACCGGCGTGACCCGTCTCGTTCAGCGAGACCTTGATCCACGGCTTGGCGTTGCCCAGGAAGTCGTTGAGCGCCTGGACCTTCACGTAGACGGTGTCGCCCTGGAGCACCGCCCGCACCCCGCCGGGAACGCTGCGGCCCCCCATGTCGACGGTGTCGAGGGTCAGGTCGGCGGCGAGCTGCGGCTTGCTCTGGTAGAGCATGCGGCCCTGCACCTTGCCGGTGCCTTCCTGGGGGTGCGAGACGTTCACCACGGCATCGACCGTGTAGCTGGTGACCTCGGCGGTCTTCTGCGCGGCCTGCGCGAGCACCTCCGAAGCGGCCAGGTTGACCTGGATGGGCTGGGCGTTCGATCCACAACCGGCGACCGCGGCCACGACTAGCGCGGCGCCAGCCGCGGTCATACTTATCGTGCGCTTCAGCATGCTTTTTACCCTACGTTTAAGTTTCCGGGTCATGGCGCCTTCCCCGCACAATTCGGGGAAAACCCAGGGTTAACCCTCACCCTCTCTGCACATCTCCCACACAATCCGCTCGTGCGCCCGCGCCCGCGCCTTGAGCGACGCGCTGTGCACGGCCCTGCGCCGCCCCGCACCCGTGCCGGGCCCCGGCGCCCGGCCAGGCCTTGAACGGTGCGCCTGTGCTCTCTCAGTGCGCGGTCGATGCCACGCCGGCCACATCGCGGGCGCAGGCGTACGGGACGCGTCCCGACGCGCGCACAGGCACACGGGACGCCTCCCGACGCGGGCACAGACGCACCCCTGAACGCGAAAACGCCCCCGCCCGAACGAATCGGGCAGGGGCGTGAAGAACCGCCAAGCCTGAGGCTCAGGCCTCCAGCTCGGCCGTCAGCCCACGCGTGAGGTTGGGGTCGACCGGAACGCCCGGCCCCATCGTCGTCGAGAAGGTGACCTTCTTCAGGTAACGGCCCTTGGCCGCCGACGGCTTGAGACGCAGCACCTCGTCCAGCGCGGCGGCGTAGTTCTCGATGAGCTGGCGCTCGTCGAACGACGTCTTGCCGATGATGAAGTGCAGGTTCGCCTGCCGGTCGGTACGGAACTCGATCTTGCCGCCCTTGATCTCCGTCACGGCCTTGGCGACGTCGGGCGTCACCGTGCCGGTCTTCGGGTTGGGCATGAGACCGCGCGGACCGAGCACGCGGCCCAGGCGGCCGACCTTGCCCATGAGGTCGGGCGTGGCCACGACGGCGTCGAACTCGTTGAGCCGGTTGCCCTTGGCGATCTCGTCGATCAGCTCGTCGGCGCCGACGATGTCGGCGCCCGCCTCGCGGGCCGCCTCGGCACGGTCACCGGTCGCGAAGACCAGGACCCGGGCGGTCTTGCCGGTGCCGTGCGGGAGGTTGACCGTGCCGCGCACGATCTGGTCGGCCTTGCGAGGGTCGACGCCCAGCCGGAGGGCGACCTCCACGGTCGCGTCGAACTTGGTGGTCGACGTCTCCTTGGCCAGCTTCGCGGCCTCTACCGGCGAGTAGAGCTTGTCGCGGTCGACCTTGGCGGTCGCGTCTTTGTGCGCCTTGCTGCGCTGCATTCTTGACTCCTAGTGGTGTCCGGGCCGCGTCTGGGGCGGCCCTCCCACGAACTGCTGGGAAAGGTCTTACTCGGCGACGGTGATGCCCATCGACCGGGCGGTGCCGGCGATGATCTTCTCGGCCGCCTCGATGTCGTTGGCGTTGAGGTCGGGCATCTTCGTCTCGGCGATGCTGCGCAGCTGCTCGCGGCTGAGCTTGCCCACCTTGTCGCGGTGCGGGACCGCGCTGCCCTTGTCGAGACCCAGGGCCTTCTTGATCAGCTCAGGCGCCGGCGGCGTCTTCGTGACGAAGGTGAAGCTGCGGTCTTCGAAAATGGTGATCTCAACGGGGATGATGTTGCCCCGCTGGGCCTCCGTCGCAGCGTTGTACTGCTTGACGAAGTCCATGATGTTGACGCCATGGGGACCGAGGGCGGTACCCACCGGCGGAGCCGGCGTGGCCTGGCCGGCCGGGAGCTGCACCTTGACGAGTGCGGCAATTTTCTTCTTCGGAGGCATTTGTCCTTCTCCGGGTCCTGATTGCGTTGCGCCCGGCCCGTAGGATTACGGGCCCGGACATGTCGGAGGCCGCCCTCGCGATGAGGCGGCCAGCCGAACGTCTAAGTGTATGTGATCGTCCTAGATCTTCGAGACCTGGTTGAACGAGAGCTCAACCGGGGTCTCCCGACCGAAGATCGACACGAGCACCTTGAGCTTCTGCGACTCGGGGCTGATCTCGCTCACCGAGGCGGGCAGCGTGGCGAACGGGCCGTCCATGACCGTGACCGACTCGCCGATCTCGAACTCGACCGTAGGACCGCTGGCGGCCTTCGTCGTGGTCTTCTTGGCCTCTTCGGTCGGCTCGGGCGCCAGCAGCTTGGCGACCTCGTCGAGGCTGAGCGGGCTCGGCTTGTTGGACAGGCCCACGAAGCCGGTCACGCCGGGCGTGTTACGCACGGCGGCCCAGGACTCGTCGGTCAGCTCCATGCGCACCAGCACGTAGCCGGGCAGCACGCGCTCCTTGACCGGCACCTTCTTGCCGCTCTTGAACTCCTGGACGGTGTGCGTCGGCACCTCGACCTGGTAGATGTAGTCCTCCATGTTGAGCGACACGTTGCGGCTCTCGATGTTGGACTTCACGCGGTTCTCGTAACCGGCGTAGGAGTGGATGACGTACCACTCGCCGGGAAGGCCGCGCAGCGAGCTCTTGAACTCCTCGACGGGGTCGACGTCAGGAAGCACCGAATCGTCCTCGACGGTGGCCGCCTCGTCCTCGGCAGCCTCGTCGCTCTCCTCGAGCTCGGACTCGGCCTCAGCCTCTTCCAGAGCCGCCTCGGCGGACTCCTCAGTGGCCTCTTCCAGCTCGTCGCCCCACTCGTCGCGGGACTCGTCCGCCGGAAATGAAGACTCGGACACGGTGACTCTTCCTCTTTCGTGGTTTCGAATGGCGACTCCGTCAGGCGACCCACCCGGCGGTGTCTCGGTCAGGATCCGCCGAAGATGCGGAGGACCGCCCATCCCAGGGCGCTGTCGAGCCCGTACACGATCGCAACCATGATCAGAACGAATATCAGAACGACCGTGGTGTAGGTGATGAGATCCTTGCGTGTCGGCCAGATGACCTTACGAAGCTCGTTGACGACCTGCCGGTAGAAGAGGGCAGGAGAAGTGCGGGTCTTCTTCTCGCCACTAGGCTTGTCTGCGGTCTCGCCGCGCGTGTCGATCGCCACAGTCCTCACCTGATCCGTCGTATCCAACGCAGTTTTGCGGCGCGCTTACACGCCTATTGTTGCGCGGACCGCACTCGCAGGGCACGAGGGACTCGAACCCCCAACCGCCGGTTTTGGAGACCGGTGCGCTACCAATTGCGCCAGTGCCCTATGTCGTCAACCACACTACCCTGATCGACTCACTGCCTGGACCGAACCGCTCGCCGACATGCGGCGGAAGGACCAGGCGAAAGCATACGGGTGATTGCCCGCCACGTCGAACCAAAACCTGATCGCCCAGGTCACGAGCCCATGGGAGCATGGAGGCATGTCCACCCGATCCCGCATCTCCGCGAGAATTTCCGCGATTTCCGAGTCCGCCACGCTCGCCGTGGACGCCAAGGCGAAGGCGATGAAGGCGGCAGGGCGCCCCGTCATCGGCTTCGGCGCGGGCGAGCCCGACTTCCCGACGCCCGGGTACATCGTCGAGGCGGCGATCGAGGCGGCCCGCGACCCGCGCTTCCACAAGTACACCCCCGCGGGTGGCCTCCCGGAGCTGAAGAAGGCGATCGCCGCCAAGACCCTGCGCGACTCCGGCTACGCCGCCGAGGCCTCGCAGGTGCTGGTCACCAACGGCGGCAAGCAGGCGGTGTACGAGGCGTTCGCGACGCTGCTCGACCCGGGCGACGAGGTGCTGGTCGTCGCCCCGTACTGGACGACCTACCCCGAGGCGATCAAGCTGGCCGGGGGCGTGCAGGTGGACGTCGTGACCGACGAGTCAACCGGCTACCTCGCGAGCGTGGACCGGCTCGAGGCCGCGCGCACCGAGCGGACGAAGGTGCTGCTGTTCGTCTCGCCGTCCAACCCGACGGGCGCCGTCCACTCGCGCGAGGAGACGGTGGCGATCGGCCGCTGGGCGGCCGAGCACGGCCTGTGGGTCGTCACCGACGAGATCTACGAGCACCTCGTGTACGGCGGCGCCGAGTTCACCAGCATCGCCACGGCCGTCCCCGAGCTGGGCGACCGGGTCGTCATCCTCAACGGCGTGGCCAAGACGTACGCGATGACGGGCTGGCGCGTGGGCTGGCTGATCGGCCCGTCCGACGTGGTCAAGGCCGCGACGAACCTGCAGTCGCACGCCACCTCCAACGTCTCCAACGTCGCCCAGATGGCGGCGCTGGCCGCGGTGTCGGGCGACCTGTCGGCGGTGGCGGAGATGCGGACCGCCTTCGACCGGCGCCGGCAGGCGATGGTCCGGATGCTCAACGAGATCCCCGGCGTCTTCTGCCCGGAACCGAAGGGGGCGTTCTACGCGTACCCGTCGGTCAAGGGGCTGATCGGCAAGGAGCTGCGGGGCAGGCGGCCGCAGTCGTCCAGCGAGCTGGCGGAGCTGATCCTGGAGGAGGCCGAGGTCGCCGTGGTGCCGGGCGAGGCCTTCGGGACCCCTGGCTACTTCAGGCTGTCCTACGCCCTGGGTGACGACGATCTGGCCGAGGGCGTCAGCCGGATGGGCAAGCTGCTCGCAGAGGCACGCTAGCCGCGTACCCAACCTCGCAGGACAGAACAGCTAGGCGGTGAAGGTGATGTCGGCGGCGATCGGCTTGATGTCGTCGGCGAGGCCGGGCGTCGCCCCGATGTAGACGGCGGTGCCCGGCCGCTCCAGCCACATGAAGCTCCGCACGCCCGTCCGGGTGGTCCAGCGCAGCGCGGGCTTGCCCTGGTAGACCGTCAGCGTCGACCTGGCGACCAGCGTGGCGAACTGCTCGGCCGTCCGTACCCCGCACACCACGCCGACGTACATGCGCTCGTCGTTCTCGCTCCAGATGCGGCCCTCGACCTTGAGCGGGCGGGCGAGCGAATCCAGGCGGGCGAACGTGCCGGCCGGGGTGAGGCCCGCGGGCGAGGCCGGCACCCGCACGCCGGTGTCGTCGCAGGACAGCGCGATCGTGCCGCTGCCGGTGATGGCCGGCTTGGGCTGCGGCGGGGTGCTCCAGGGCTCCTGCGCCTCGTCGCCACCGCCGCGCCCGCTGCCGCCCGCGCCGCCCGCGCCGCACGCCGCGAGCGTGAGCATGAGGAGAACCGCCGCCAACCGCCGCATCGACCCCCCATGAGAGTGAGTGGAACCAGGGAAAAGGCTCCTAGTCTCCTACAGGAGCCTTGACCGAGGCGGCAATAGCGGCGAGTTCGCTGCTCAGGGAGTCGCTGACGCGGATCCACGCGCCGGTTCCCGGGCGTTCGAGCCAGGCGATCACGCGGCCGCCGCCCGGGTGCCTGCCGGCCACGGCGGGCTTGCCGCGCACGGTGGTGGCGCGGGCGTCCAGCACGGTGATCCGCTTGCGGTAGGCGCCCCAGTCGGTGGCTACCGTACCGTGCTCCACCTGGACCTCGACGACCCTGCCCGCCGAGCCGAACGTGGCGCGGGCGGCCGACGCGGTGACCTTGCCGCCGCTGCGCGCGAGCCCTTCCGGCAGGTACGTGAGCCAGAAGCCGTCGGAGACGACCCAGAGCGCATCGCGACCCGAGGCACGGACGGGGCTGGGCCGCGCGGCCACGGCGGCGGCCGGCCGATCGGGCTGCGCGCGAGGCGCGGGCTCGACCTGGCGAGGTGCGGGCTCCGTCTGACGGGGTGCGGGCTCGACCTGGCGGGGGGCGGGCTCGGGGGTCGGTGCGGCGGCGCGTGGCAGGCGTCCGAAGCCCGAGGAGAACAGGGCGTAGATGACGAGGGCCGTGACCGCGAACGCCAGCGCCGCGAGGGCCGCGCGCCATCCCTGGCCGATCTGGTGCCCCTCCGGGATCATGCTGTCTTGATCCCCCTCCGGGTCCCGTCCGTACCGTGCGTTTCAGCCGGCCTCGCGGACGCCTCTCGCGAGCATCAGCGAGGGTCCCCTTTCGCCCTCCCCAACGCGCGAACCCGGCCGAAGGTTGAGTGGCAAGATATGCAGATGCTCCGGCCCCTGCACGCGCTTCCCAAGGCCCATCTCCACCTGCACTTCACCGGCTCCATGCGGCACTCGACGCTGATCGAGCTGGCCAGGGAGCAGGGGCTCACCCTCCCTGACGCGCTGGAGCAGGACTGGCCGCCCAAGCTGCGGGCGACGGACGAGCGGGGCTGGTTCAGGTTCCAGCGGCTGTACGACATCGCCCGGTCCGTGCTGACCCGTCCGGAATACGTCTACCGGCTGATGCGGGAGACCGCGGAGGACGAGGTGGCGGCCGGATCCCGGTGGCTGGAGATCCAGGTGGACCCGTCGGGGTACGCGCAGCGCTTCGGCGGCCTGACGGCCACGCTGGAGCTGATGCTGGACGCGGTGGAGCAGGCCGCGCGGCACGCGGGCGTCGGGATGGCGGTGATCGTCGCGGCCAACCGCACCCGCCACCCGCTCGACGCGAACACCCTGGCCCGGCTGGCCACCCAGTACGTCGGCAAGGGGGTGGTCGGCTTCGGCCTGTCCAACGACGAGCGGCGCGGCGCGGCCAGGGACTTCGAGCGGGCGTTCAGGATCGCCAAGCGGGGCGGGCTGCTGGCGGTGCCGCACGGGGGCGAGCTGCTGGGTCCGCGCAGCGTGGCGCAGTGCGTGGACGACCTGCACGCCGACCGGGTCGGGCACGGGGTGCGGGCGGCCGAGGACGACTGGCTGATGCAGCGGCTGGCCGACCGGCAGATCTGCTGCGAGGTCTGCCCCACCTCGAACGTGGGCCTGGGGGTGGCCGAGGAGCCGGCGGACGTGCCGGTGCGGCGCCTGTTCGACGCCGGGGTGCCGATCGCGCTCGGGTCCGATGACCCGTTGTTGTTCGGTGCGCGGCTGTTGCGGCAGTACGAGCTGGCCAGGGACGTGTACGGGTTCAGCGACGCGGAGGTGGCGGAGCTGGCGCGGCAGTCCGTACGGTCGTCCACCGCGCCCGAGTCGGTGCGCAAGGAGCTGCTGAAGGGTGTGGACGACTGGCTCACCCAGTCGCTCTCACCCGAGTGACGACGCGATGCGGACGGCCTCCGCCTTGCTCTTCGCTCCCTCCAGCCGGAAGTTGAGGCTGTCCTGCTGCCAGATGAGCGTGGCGGCGGCCTGGCGGAGCGGGACCTGGGTGCCGTCCTGGCGAAGGATGTAGCCGAGGGGGTGCTCGCCGGGGATCCACCAGGCTTCGCGGCCGTTCACCCTGGTGTACTCGGGGGCGGGCGGGCCCAGCTTCTTGAAGAAGAACGGGGACACGGTGCCGTCGAACTGGTCGAGCCTGAGGCCGCCGGGCCAGAACATCGACACCATCCTGCCGTCGTCGGCCACCGTGACGCGTTGCGGGTCGCCGAGCGCCGCCGGGGTTCTCACCTGGAACCTGGCCTGGCCGGGGACGTCCGTACGGGGGACCTGGTGCTCGCCCGGGAGGGTGGCCGTGGTGGTGACGGGTGGGGGTGTCGTCTCGCCGATCTCGATCTCGATGCCGGCGAAGCGCAGGATCTGCGTCACGGCGGCGCGGCCCTGGGGGGTGGCGGCCGTGACGGTGATCACGGCGACGACCACGGCGGCCACGATCGCCCACCTCGCCCGCCGGCCACGTCGCGCCGGACTCCGCCGCCCACCGTCCCGCCGGCCTGGCGCCCGGGAGTCCCTGCGGGTGTGCGGCCGCACGGGGCCGGTGATCGGCCCGTGCGCCGGATCGGGCCCGCCGGCGCCCGAGCCACCGGGCGCCTCGACGCCGGGCGCCTCGGCGTCGGGCGCGGAGGTGCCAGGCGCGGAGGTGCCAGGCGCGGAGGTGCCAGGCGCGGAAGTCCGGGGCGCCTCGGCATCGGGCGCGGAGGTGTCGGGCGCGGAGGTGCCCGGTACGTGGGTGTCGCGTGTGGTGGGGCGGGCGTCGTGGGGTGGGGTGACTTGTTCGAGGCGGGCGCGGACGGCGGCGGCCATGTCGGACGGGGGCGGCGGGCCGGGGACGTCGAGGAGGTTGCCGAGTGCCGTCAGCTCGGCCTCGAGCTCGTCGAAGGGCCCGTCCAAAGGCCCGTCCGAAGTCCCGTCCAAAGGCTCGTCGACAGGCTCCTCGAAAGGCTCATGCGAGTTCATCCCCCACCTCCCCCCTCAGCCGGGCCAACCCCCGATGAGTGCTGGACTTGACGGTGCCGACGGGCCAGCCGAGCACCTGAGCGGTCTCCGCCTCGCTCAGTTGTAAGAAGTACCGGCACACGACCGCCTGACGTTCCCGCTCGGGCAGCCCCCGTACGGCGGCCAGCAGCCGCGAACGCCGGTCGGTGGCGACGGCGGCGCCCTCCGGGTCGTCGGGCACCCGCGTGTCGGCGTTGCCCGCCAGCCGCAGTTCGAGCGAGGAGCGGCGCCCGCGCGAGCGGGTCAGGTTGTGGGTCTCGTTGGCGACGATGCGCAGCAGCCACGGCCGGAAGGGCGCGTCCGCGCGGAAGCCGGACAGGTGGCGGAACGCCTTGACGAACGCCTCCTGCACCACGTCCTCCGCCTCGTCACCGGCGCCGAGCATGAAGGCGGTACGGTGGGCGAGCGCGCTGTAGCGGGCGACCAGCACCTCGTAGGCCGCCAGATCACCTTCGAGCGAGCGGGCGATCGCCTCGTCGTCGTCCATGGCGAGTCAGATTCCACCGCAAACAGGTCACGGGCGGAAGGGCGATCCGCAGATCGTGTCATCCTGGTGACTGTCCAGGGCATTAGACTCGGGCAATCCATGAGCCCCTCGAAGGAACGGGATTATGTCTTCTGGGTATGACCGTGTAGTGCAACCGGCGGCCGGTGACGAGGCCCTGGAGAACCACCTGGGTGGGGACGAGGCCAAGAACTATCGGCAGTACGAGTTCGACATGGTCGCCCCGCATGTCGGCCGCTCGATGCTGGAGATCGGCTCGGGGCTGGGTCACTTCGCCGAGCAGTTCCTGCCTCGCCTCGACCGGCTCGTGGTGAGCGACTTCGACCCCTACTGCGTCGAGCAGCTGGAGAAGCGCTTCGCCGACCGCGACGACATCAGCGTCCTGCAGTTCGGGCTGCCGACCGACATCCCGCTCGAGGACAAGGTCGACACGGTCGTCATGATGAACGTGCTGGAGCACATCGAGGACGACGCGGAGGCGCTGCGCTCGCTGGCGCGGGTGACGCTGCCGGGCGGGCGGATCATCATCTGGGTGCCCGGCTACATGCAGCTCTACGGGGACTTCGACCGCAAGGTGGGGCACGTCCAGCGGTACACGCCGAAGACGCTGAGCACGACGGTCGCCAGGGCGGGGCTCGACATCGAGGTGCTCAAGCCGATCAACTTCCTGGGCGGCATCGCCTGGTGGGCGGCCGTGCGCCGGGGCGGCGTGGGTTACCCGGACCCGCGCCTGGTCAAGATCTACGACCGTACGGTGGTGCCGCTGACCAGGCTCATCGAGCGGTTCGTCACGCCGCCGTTCGGCCAGACCGTGTTCTGCGTGGCGCGCGTCCCCCAGAAGCGATAACACCCCAGAAGCGGTAACACCGCAGAAGCGACAACGCCTCAGAGGCGACAAGGCCCCGGGAGCGGCAACGCCCCGGGGCGGTAACGCGCCCGGCCGCGCCCGAGGATCTCAGGGGCGCGGCCGGACGGGCTACTTGATGGAGCCGGCGGTCAGACCGCCGACCACCTTCCGCTCGATCAGGGCGAACAGGATGATCACCGGGATGGTGGCGATCACCGAGCCGGCGAACAGGTTCTGCCAGTCCACCTGGTACTGCCCGATGAACGAGTTGAGCGCCACGGGGAGCGGCTGGTTCTCGGTCGTCGTGGTGAGGGTCAGCGCGACCACGAACTCGTTCCACGCGGCGATGAACGTGAAGATCAGCGCGGTGATGACGCCGGGCATGGCCAGCGGCAGCGTGATCCTGAACAGCGCGCCGAAGCGCCCGTTCCCGTCGATGAAGGCGGCCTCCTCCAGCTCGCGCGGGATGGAGGAGAAGTACGCGTTCAGGATCCACACGGCGAAGGCCAGGTTGAAGCCGCCGTTGACGAGGATCAGCGCCCAGATCGAGTCCACCAGCCCGAACTGGAAGAACTCGCGGTAGATGCCGACCACCATGGCGGTGGGCTGGAACATCTGTGTGATCAGCACGAGGATCAGGAACGCGGTGCGGCCGCGGAAGTTGTGCCGGGCCGAGTAGTACGCGGCGGGCAGCGCGACCAGCAGCACGAGCAGGGTCGAGCCGGCCGCCACCTTGATCGTCACCCACAGGTTCCCGGCCAGGCCGCTGCTCCAGAAGTCGGTGAGGTTGGACCACACCCACTCCTCGGGCCAGAACGTCACGTCGCGCAGCGATTCCTGCGAGCGCAGCGAGGTCAGCAGCATGACCACGTACGGGAACAGGAACAGGAACGCCACGACGTACGCGGTGGCGGCGATGAGCACGGTCTTGAGCTTGGGCATCGCGCGGCGCGCGGCGCTCCGGCCGGTGCGCGCGTGGTGGTGATGGGGCTGGGCCTGCGCAGGCATGGTCTTGACGGCCATCAGGCCACCTCCTTGTTCCACCGCGACACCCTGAGGAAGATCACCGTGAGCACGATCACCATGCCGAAGTTGACGACGGACATGGCGGCCGATTCGCCGATGTCGGAGCCCTTGAGGATGTACATGAGGATGGTCGAGGTGGCCGTCGAGTAGCCCGGCTGCCCGTGCGTCATGGCCCAGATGATGGGGAAGCTGTTGAAGACGTTCATGACGTTGATCAGGGCCGCCACGGTGAGCGCGGGGCGCAGCAGCGGCAGCGTGATCGACCAGTACGTCCGCAGGCGTCCGGCTCCGTCCATCCTGGCGGCCTCGTACACGTCGGCGGGGATCGTGGCGAGCCCGGCGAGCAGCGCGTACGTGGTGAACGGCACCGACACGAACACCGCGACGAACACCAGCCACGGCATGGCGGTGGAGGCGTCACCGAGCTGGTCGGCGGCGGCGCCGCCCATCGCGTCGATCAGCCCGAGCTTGAGGCGGATCTGGTTGATCACGCCGACCTCGGGGTCGAGCATCCACTTGAAGATGATCGCCGTCATCAGCACCGACGCGGCCCACGGCGCGATGAGCGCCCAGCGGGCCAGCTTGCGCAGTGGGAAGCGCTGGTTGAAGAGCTGGGCCAGGGCCAGCGAGACCAGCACGGTGAGCACGACGACCGCGACCACCCAGATCACGCTGCGGACCATGACGTCGGCGAAGTCCTTCTCGGCGAAGAGCTTCTCGTAGTTCGCGAACCCGGCCGACCCGCGCACCACGCCCAGCCGGCTGATCTCCAGGAACGACGACCTGATCATCTCGACCACCGGCCAGAGCACGACCAGGGCGATCAGCACGATGGCGGGCCCGACCCAGGCCAGGGGTTCGAGGGCGCGCAGGCCCCGCCGTGCCGCGCGCGGCTTCTTCACGTCCAGCGTTGTCACTCAAGCACCTTTCGCAAGGACGGTACGGCCGGCGAGCCGGCCGTACCGTGGTCCTGCTGGATCAGCCGGCCGCTTCCGCGGTCTTCTGCAGCTCGCCGAGGACCTTGGCCGGGTCGTCCTTGACGGCCCCGCCGATGGTCTGCTTGATCGCCGGGTTCAGGGTGGCCCACTTGGGGTCCTGGAAGGGGTAGAAGCTGGCGTTGGGCAGGGCGTCGAGGAACGGCTTGAGCTTCTCGTCGCCGGACAGTTTCTGGATGCCGCCGTTGGTGACGGGCAGCAGCTTGTAGGTGTCGGAGATCTTCTGGGCGGCGGTGCCGGTGTAGAAGAAGTCGAAGAACTTCTTGATCTCGGCGGCGTGGCCGTTCTTGTTGAACGCCATGATCCAGTCCATGACGCCGAGCGTGGTGTCGAGCGGGCCGGCCTTGCCGGGAATGGGCGCGACGCCGTAGTTCTTCAGCCCGGCCGCGTCGAAGATCGGGATGGACATGGGGCCGCCGTTGACCATGCCGACCTTGCCCGCGCCGAAGTCCTCCCAGACCGTCTTGCGGTCCTTGGTGCCCGGGTTCGGGGTGGTCAGGCCGGCGTCGACCAGGCCCTTCATGTACGTGAAGGTCTCGACGTTCTGCGGCGAGTTGATCGCCCACTTGCCGGAGGCGTCCTTGTAGCCGCCGCCGTTGCCGAGCATCCACAGGAACGACTCGGCCTGGGCCTCCTCCTGGCCGAGCGGCAGGCCGAACGGCTGGGTCACGCCCTTGGCCTTCAGCTTCTCGGCGGCGGCCTTGAGCTCGTCCCACGTCTTCGGCGGCTCGGCGATGCCGGCCTGCTCGAACAGGTCCTTGTTGTAGAACAGGGCGCGGGCGGAGGAGACGAACGGGATGCCGTACGCGGCGCCGTCGACCTTGCCGAACTCGGCGAACTTCTGCAGCATGTCGCCGGAGACGTTCGGGGACAGGACCTCGTCCACCTTGTACAGCAGGCCGTCCTCGACGAAGCCGGAGTAGTCGCCGGTCTGCAGGATGTCGGGGATCTGCCCGTTCTGCACCATGGTGGCGACTTGCTTGTCGATGTCGTTCCAGTTGATGACCTGGACCTCGACCTTGATGTTCGGGTTGGCCTTGGTGAACTCGTCGGTGACGCCCTTCCAGAACGTCTCGCCGGAGTTGGGCTTGCCGGGGCCGTCGCCGTAGTCGGCGGCGACCATCTTCAGCGTGACCTGGCCGCCGCTGGACGCCTGGGTGTCACCCCCGCCGCCCGAGCCCCCGGATCCGCAACTGGACAGGACCAGCATGGTGGCAAGGCCGAGAGCGGCGCCGCCCACAAGCTTGATGTTCACTGGAGATACCGCCTTCTCGTCAGACGGGCCCTACTGGTCCGTACCAGACAGTCGAACCCGCCCAGGGGGATGAGCACGCGAGCCAGCGCGCGTGGCCGCGTTTGCGCAAGCGTAAGCCGGAGTTAAGCAGCCGGTCTATACCGGCCTGTCTCGGTTTGGCAACACTCAGGCGGCCATGAGCGCACCTCTGGTCTAGACCGGATGTCAGAGGATCTTGCGGCGGACGTTCTCCCCGCCCTCGGGGGCGCCGATCCACGGGCCCTCGATCGACGGGTCGAGGATGCCTTCCTCGACGAAGGTGTAGCGGCCGTCGAGCACGTAGCCGGCCACGCGTACGTCGTGGCTGTCGCTGTTGTCCCACAGGCGGTCGAACAGCGCGTCCACCCGGAGCCTGGACTGCCGGCAGAAGGTGTCGGCCAGCTCGTACGGCCGGCGCCCGAGGTCCTTGGCGTCCTCCTCGGCCTTGAGGCAGACGGCGGTCATCGCGTACAGCTCGGCGCCGATGTCCACGATCCTGCCCAGGAACGACTGCTTGTGCTCCAGCCTGCCCTGCCAGCGGGACATGCCGTAGAAGGTGGACCTGGCCAGTTTCCTGCTGATCCGCTCCACGAAGCGCAGGTGCGCGGCCAGCGGGCCGAAGCCGGCGTAGGCGGTGGGCAGGTTGCCGGTGCCGGCCACCAGCGTGGGCAGCCACTTGGCGTAGAAGCGGCTGGCCCGGCGCAGGGCCTGGGCCCGCTCCTGGCGGCCGGCCTCGGGGTTGATCAGCTCACCGGCGGCGGACAGGTGCGCGTCCACCGCCTCCCGGGTGATCGCCAGGCGCATGATCTCGGAGGAGCCCTCGAAGATGCGGTTGATGCGGGAGTCGCGCAGCATCTGCTCGGCGGGCACCCCGCGCTCGCCCCTGGCGGCCAGCGACTCGGCGGTCTCGTAGCCGCGCCCGCCGCGTATCTGGACCAGCTCGTCCAGCACCTGGTACGACAGCTCCGAGGCGAAGAGCTTGGCCAGCGCGGCCTCGATCCTGATGTCGTTGCGCCTGTCGTCGGCCAGGCGGGCGGTCAGCTCGCAGACGGCCTCGACGGCGTACGCGGTGGCCACGATGAAGGCGACCTTGGTGGCCACGGCCTCGTGCAGGCCGATCTTGCGCCCCCACTGCACGCGCTCGTTGCCCCACTCGCGGGCGATCTTGACGGCCCACTTGGCGTTCCCGGCGCAGGTGGCGGGCAGCGACAGGCGGCCGGTGTTGAGCGTGGTGAGCGCGATCCGCAGCCCTTCGCCCTCCTTGCCGATGAGGTTCCGGGCGGGCACCCTGACCTGGGAGAACTCGGTCACGCCGTTCTCGATGCCGCGCAGTCCCATGAACGTGTTGCGTCGCTTGACCGTGATGCCGGGCGTGTCGGCCTCGACCACGAACGCGCTGATCTTCTTGCCGGTCCTGGCCATGACCACCAGCAGGTCGGCGATGACGCCGTTCGTGGTCCACAGCTTGACGCCGTCGAGCACGTAGTCGTCGCCGTCGCGCACGGCGGTGGTGGCCAGCCGCGCGGGGTCGGAGCCGACGTCGGGCTCGGTCAGCAGGAACGCCGAGATCTCCCCCGCCGCGCACCGGGGCAGGAACTCGCGCTTCTGCTCCTCGGTGCCGAACAGCTTGAGCGGCTGCGGCACCCCGATCGACTGGTGCGCCGACAGCAGCGTGGCCAGCGCCGGGCAGTAGGAGCCGACGAGCGTGAGGGCGCGGCAGTAGTACAGGTACGGCAGGCCCAGCCCGCCGTACTCCTCCTTGATCGTGATCCCGAACGCGCCGAGCTCCGCCAGCCCCTTCACCACGTCGTCGGGCACCTGGGCGGTCCGCTCGACGAGCGCCGGATCGACGCGCGCGTCGAGGAAGCGGCGCACCGCCCTGACGAACTCCTCCCCCTTCTTGGTCGCCTCGTCGGGCGGCGTGGGTGCCGGATGCACCAGGTCCATCCGGAAGTCACCGAGGAAGAGCTGCTTGGCGAAGCTCGGGCGCGCCCACTCCTTCTCCCGCGCCTGCTCGCCCACCTGCCTGGACTCCGCGTACTTGGCGTGCTGGGTCATGGCACCTCCCGACGTGCGCCGTCTGATGCTCATGTGTACTGCCCGCCTGACGGCGCCCTGTCGCCCGTTTATAGCCCGATTTTGTAGGAACGGCGAGGGTTGATGCTCAGCGCGGCGAACGCCACCGCGCCCAGCACGGCCGGCACCAGCAGGTACGCCCCGCAGAACGCCAGCCCCAGCAGCGACATCCCGGTCCCCACGATCGCCACGATGCGGTGCCGGCCTCGCGGCAACATCCGCACCGCCGCCGCCACCCCCGCGGACGTGACCGCGGCCAGGCACGCCGAGGTGGCCCGCATCAGCATGTCCAGGTCCACCGCCCACACCAGGACGGGCACGCTGAGCACCAGCACCAGCCCGAGACTGCGGTACGGCGTCTGCCCCGGCGCCCCGCCCCTGGCGAACCAGCGCGGCAGCGCCCCGTCCGCCGCCAGCGCCGCGCCGAGCCTGGCCGCCCCGGCGAGGTAGGTGTTGACCGCGCCGAACGTCAGCAGCACCGCCACCACCCCGGTCACCGGGCGGGCGACGGGGCCGAGGCCGAGCTCCAGCATCCCGGTGAGCGGCACGGCCGACATGTCCGCGCCGAGCACGCCGACGGAGGTGACGGAGACGCCCGCGTACAGCAGGCCGATCACGACGAGCGTGACCACGGTGGCGCGCACCAGACCCTCCTTGCGGGCGAACTCGCCCGACAGGTGGCTGGCCGCCTCCCAGCCCACGAAGGCGAACATGAGCACCCCGGCCGCGCCGGCCACGCCCGCCAGGCCGTACGGGGCGAAGGGGGTGAAGTTGGCCGGGTCGGCGTGCGGGGCCGCGGTGATCACGGCCGCGGCCAGCAGCGCGACGAGGAGGGCGACGAAGCCGATCTGCAACCGTCCCGACGTGCGCAGCCCGGCGGCGTTGGCGGCGAACGCGGCGGCCAGGATGAGGCACGCGGCCAGGGTGGCGTCCAGGCCCAGGCACGCCTCGACGTACTGGCCGCCGACCAGCGCGCCGGCGACCGTCCCGATCGGCACGGCGCCGTAGAACCACCAGCCGGTCACCGCGGCGGCGTGGCGGCCGAACGCGAGGCCGACGACGGCGGCCACGCCCCCGCCACCGGGGTAGCGCGCGCCGAGCGCGGCGAAGGTCAGCGCGACGGGCACGCTCAGCGCGAGCATCCCCGCCCAGGCCAGCACCGACGCGGGCCCGGCTGCGGCGGCGGCCAGGTGCGGCAGCACCAGCATGCCGGGCCCCAGCACCGCGCCCACCAGAAGCGCCGTGCCGTGCCATGCCCCCATATGTCCATTCATGTCGCTGAAAGTAGTCCGAACATTCGGCCTGATTCCGTGCTAGGCGAACGTTCGGCCGAAATGGCATGGGAACCTGACCGCATGGACGAACTTGATTCGGCGATCATACGGCTGCTGCAAACGGATGCTCGGCAGTCCAACCGCGAGCTGGCCAGGCAGCTCGGCATCGCGCCCTCCACCTGCCTGGAGCGGGTCAGGTCGCTGACCCGGCGCGGCGTGATCCGCGGCTACCACGCCGACATCGACCCGGCCGCGCTCAACCGCGGCGTGCAGGCGATGATCTCCGTGCAGGTGCGGCCGCTGAGCCGGGCGGTGATCAACGCGTTCAAGGCGTCGGCGGCCGAGATGCCGGAGGTGCTGAGCGTGTTCGTGCTGGCCGGCGGGGACGACTTCCTGCTGCACGTGGGGGTGCGGGACCTCGACCACCTGCACGGGTTCCTGCTCGACCGGCTGAGCAAGCGCAAGGAGATCGTCGGGTTCCGCACGTCGGTGGTGTTCCAGCAGGTGCAGAAGGCGGTGCCGACGCGGCTGGAGGACACCTGACTTTCGTCAAGGGTGGTTCTGGACGGTCGGCGGATACGGGAGGGTGCCCCGCGTTCCTAGGTTCTTCCCCGTGAAACTCCTTCTGGCCCTCGCCCTGACCCTCACCCCGGCCCCCGCACCGGAGCTGACGCCCGCCGCCATCGACGCCTACCTCCAGGAGGCGATGGAGTCCACCGGGGTGCCGGGCCTGTCCGTGGTCGTGACACACGGCGACGAGGTCGTGCACGCGGCCGGGTACGGGCACGACTCCGATGGGCGGCCGATGAGCGCCGGCACGCCGATGCGGGTGGCCTCGGTGAGCAAGTCGTTCACCGCCATGGCCGTCATGACGCTCGTGGAGCGCGGGAAGATCAAGCTGGACGAGCCGGTGGCCGCGCAACTGCCCGGCTTCACGATGGCCGACCCCCGGGCGGCGCGGATCACCGTACGGCAGCTCCTCAACCAGACCTCCGGCCTCTCGGACCGCACCGTGGACATCGCCGCCACGGAGGAGGCCACCTCGCTGGCCGACTACACCGCCCGCCTGGCCGGCTCCCGGCTCGCCGCCGACCCCGGCACCCGCTACGAGTACTGCAACGTCAACTACGACCTGGCCGCGCGGCTGGTGGAGGTGGCGAGCGGGCGGCGGTTCGGCGACTACCTGCGCGATCGGGTGTTCGGGCCGCTGGGCATGGCGTCCAGCGCGGTCTCCGACAAGGTCGTGCCGGTCGCGGACGGCTACAACTCCCTCTTCGGCCTCTGGCTGCCCCGGCCGGAGCTGGCCGGGTTCCACGACGACAGCGGGGCGGGCGGGGTCATCACCACCGCCGCCGACATGGGAAAGTGGCTGATCGCGCAGGCGGGCGACGGCCGCCCGCTGGTCAAGCGGCAGAGCCTGGAGGCCATGCACCGGCCCACGAAGCTGCGCCCGTACGGGATGGGGTGGGGCATCGAGGACAACGGGCAGCTCGTGCACTCGGGGAACCTGTTCACCTACAACGCCGTCGAGGCCGTCTCGCCCAAGACCGGCTACGGGTTCGCGGTGATGACCAACAACGCGACGCTGTACGACCCGACGTACGACATCATGCTCGGGCTCACGGCGATGAGCGAGGGCAGGGCGCCGGAAGGGCCGGGCAACGACCGGCAGCTCTTCGAGGCGGTGCTGGGGGCGTTCGCGCTGGTCGCGGCCGGGCTGGGTGTGCTGGGCGTGGCGCGGGCGGGGCGCTGGGCCGCTCGCAGGTCGGGACGGCCGTGGTGGCGGATCGGGCTGCGGCTGGTGCCCGCGCTCGTCCCGGTGGCGGTGCTGGCCGCGTATCCGGACCTCGTGTCCGTCCTGGTGAACGGGCGGACGGTCACCTGGGCGCAGCTCACCTACTTCCCCGCGCCCTTGTCGGTGATGGTGCTGGTCACGGCGCTCGCGGGCCTGGCGGTGACGGCCAGCCGGATTCGTGCACTGTATAACCGCTCTTCTGCTTTGTAAGCCTCCAGCCGGTTCTCACCAAGTACTGGTGTAGATCGACGAAGGGAGCAAGGCCGGTGCGTCTCAAACGGGGGAAGCTCGCCACCGACCCCGTGGCGTTCGAAGCCTTCTACCGGCGGCACATCGACGCTGTCACGCGTTTCCTGTCACGCCGGGTCGACGACCCGCACACGGTCGCCGACCTGGCGGCCGACGTGTTCCTCGCGGTGCTCGACTCGGCGCACACGTACCGCCCGGGCAAGGGCAGCGAGATCGCGTGGCTGTACGGCGTCGCGCGCAACACGCTGTCGTCCGAGCGGCGGCGGGCGCTGCGGGAGTCCCAGCTCACGAACCGCGTGAGCGGGCGACGTCCGCTCGACGGCGACGACGTGTCCCGGCTGGAGGAGCAGATAGACGCGGAACGGCCCGCCAGGGCGGCCTTCGAGGCCATGGCCGGATTACCCGACGGGGAGCGCGCCGTCCTGGAGCTGGTGGTTCTGGAGCAGCTCACGCCGTCGGAGGCGGCGATGGCACTGGGTATCCGGCCGGGGACCGCCATGGTGCGGCTGCACCGCGCCCGCAAGGCACTTCGCGACCTGCCCTTCGTCATGGAAGGAAATCCACGATGAGATTCGAGGAGCAGTTGCTGATGGACCTCAAGACCGAGATGACCGCGCGGAACGAACGTAGCCGCCGTGTCGGCCGCCGCCTGCTCGCGGGGGCGGCGGTGGCCGGGCTGGCGGCCGTGGCGGCGGTGGCGGTGCCGCTGCTGACCGGGCCCGAGCCGGCGTACGCGGTGAGCAAGAACGCCAACGGCACCATCACGGTGGAGCTCAAGGAGTTCAGGGACGCCGACCAGCTGGAGCAGGACCTCGGGAAGCTTGGCGTGCCCGCCGACGTCACGTACCTCAAGCCCTACACCAAGTGCCAGAACGACCGGGGCGCGCTCGTCGGCGGCGGGTACGACACTCCGGAGGAGTGGCGCGAGTCCGTGCACTACAAGGTCGCCAGGCCGGGGGCGAAGGGGTTCGTCATCGATCCCCGCCAGGTCGGGAAGGGGCAGACGGTGGTGCTGGAGTTCACCGAGAACCCGGAGGGGCCGGTCAAGTCCCAGCTCAATGCGATGGTGATCGAGGGCTCCGTCAAGCCGTGCGTCCCGGAGCACGACCCGACGCAGCTCGGCTGACGGGCGGCGTGATCCCCCTGTGACGGTCATCCGTCCGGGGCACGTCACCGGCCCCGGACGGATGATTTCAGGCCGCGGAACTCGTCAACGGTTCCCGGCGCGGGATGGCGGCGTAGCTGACGGCGAGGGCGGCCAGGCTCAGCACGGCGGCGGCCAGCCCGAGCCACCGCAGCCCGTCCACCGCCACCAGCCCGCCGCCGAGCGCCGACCCGGCCGCGATGCCGATGTTGAACGCGCACACGTTCACCGACACCGCCAGCGTGGGCGCCCGCCCGGCGTGCCGCAGCACCAGGCTCTGCAGCGCCGGCGTGGTGGCCGAGGTCAGCAGCCCCAGCACCAGCACCGCCACCACGGCGGAGCCGGCCCACGGCACCGCGAACGGGAAGACGGCCATCACCACGCTCAGCCCGATGAACGTGCCGCGCACGGTGGCACCCAGCGACCGGTCCGCCAGCCGCCCCGCCACCAGCCCTCCGGCCAGGCTGCCGGCCCCGTACACGAGCAGCAGCGTCGACACCGCCGCCGCCCCGAACCCGGTGATCTCGGTGAGCGCCGGCGCGAGGTAGGTGAACACGGTCGAGGTCGCCGCCAGCCCGACGGCCGTCGTCGCGATCACCACCAGCACCCGCCGGCCCAGCACGGTGGCGATCTCGTCCCGCACGCTGGTGGCCGGGGCGTCCTGGCGGGGCAGCACGGCGGCCAGCAACCCGGTCACGGCCAGCGCCAGCACCGCCAGCACGGCGAACGGCGTCCGCCACCCCGCGTCCTCCCCCAGCAACACCCCCAGGGGCACGCCCAGCAGCGTCGCCACCGAGAAGCCCGACCCGACGGCGGCGATGGCCGTCCCGACCCGCTGCGGCTCCACCACCCGCGTCGTCACCATCAGCGCCAGGGTCAGGAAGGCCGCGTGGCTCAGCGAGGCGACCACCCTGCCGGCGATCAGCACCTCGTACGACCCGGCCGCCGCGCACACCGCGTTCCCGGCGGCGAACAGCAGCAGCAACCCCAGCGCCAGCCCCTTGCGCGGCAGCCGCACCGTCGCGATCGTCACCAGCGGCCCGCCGACCACCACCCCCAGCGCGTACGCCGTCACGGCCTGCCCTGCCGTGGACACCGAAACGTCGAGGTCGGCGGCCACCTGAGGCAGCAGCCCCGCGATCAGATACTCGGACGTGCCGACCACGAACACGCTCACCATGAGCACGGCCGGCACCAGCAGACTCTTCTTCATGCGGGCACGCTAAAGTCTCACATGTATGTGAGAGTCAAGTCGTGGAGGTGGGGATGCGGATCGGCGAGCTCGTCCGGCGCACCGGCGTCAGCGAGCGGCTCCTGCGCTACTACGAGGAGCAGGGCCTGCTGAACCCGTCGCGCCTGCCCAGCGGCTACCGCGAGTACACCGAGGCCCACGTGGAGACCGTGCGCCGCATCCGCTGCCTGCTCGCGGCCGGCCTGAGCACCTCGACCATCGCCACCGTGCTGCCGTGCCTGGAGGCTCGTGGCGAGCGCCTGGCGCCCACGTGCCCGGACGTGGTGGGGCAGCTGCGCGCGGAACGCGACCGCATCGACCAGGCGATGCGCGACCTCCGGGAGTCACGCCAGGCCCTGGACCTGGTCATCTCGGCCGCACGCGGGTGAGCCGGGAACAGGTCACCGGGCCTTCCCCACCAGCCACTCACACAGTTGGCGGTCGTCACTGAGGCTGAGCCGGCTGTTGGTACAGCACCTCGAACAAGTGGCCGCCCTTGATCAGAATCGAAGCTTCGACGGGCCGCTCGTCATCACTGCGGATCACCCGGAACTGCCGGATGACCGGTACGTCCGCCGGCAGGTCGAGCAGCACGACCTCTTCCGTGCGCGGCTGCCGCACCGAGATCCGATCTTCGAACGTCCGCTGAGGAAAGCCCAGGTCAGCAAGCGCTTTGGGAGCTCCACCCTTGATCTTCGCTCGCCCGGCGAGAGCTGATCCCGCAACGATGGCGAGCGGGTAGTACGACCACGAGAGTTCGATGGGATCTCCGGCGTGCAGCAGGATGCGGTGCCGCTCCACGCAGCGCTCGCCTTCGTCGAGATCGAGCGCCTGCGCGATGTCGGCCGGCGGCTCCACCTCGTGCACGTGCAGGAGGTCGTAGCCGTAGCCGCCCGATGCGGGGGTCTTGTAGGCCGTAGCAGTGACGGTGAAGGGCTGCCGCTGCCGTACGAAGACGCCCTTGCCGGGTTGTCCCTCCAGGAAGCGCTCGTCTTTCAGGAGTTTCATCGCCCCCTGGATGGTGGCGGGCGCGCACCCGTACTGCTGCGCGAGTTGGGGTGTGGACGGCAGTTGCGCACCTGCGGGAAGAGCCCCGGACATGATCTGGGCCCGCAGGTCCGCGGCCACCTGCTGATGCCGAGGCCGGCTGTCGACCCGTCTTGCCATGTTCAGCCTTCCTCGTGTTCGTATCGCAGCTCACGGCCGCTGGCGACCATCGTCATCACCGTGCTCTCGAAGGGAGTTCCGGCGCTGTCCCGGGTGACGCGGCGAAGCACCAGGACCCAGTCGGTCGCATCGAGCTTGAGCAGGCCCCGCTCGGTCGCAGTGGCCGGCCGGGCGCTCACCGTCTCCTCAACTTTGCGCGCGCGATGGCCCAGCTCGGCGAGCAGCCTCACCGCGCCACCACGGATCTTGCCCGGATGTGCGAGGGGCGTGTCGCGTGCGATGGAGGCCGGGTAGTAGGAGTCGGCGAGTTCGATCGGCGCGCCGTCGAGCAGCACGATGCGTCGCCGGACCACGACGTTCTGCTCACCCTGGAGGTCCAGGTCACGGGCGATGTCCGGCGGAGCTGGGATCTCGCCGACCTCGCGCAGTTCGTTCGTCCCTGCATGTCCCCGCTGGGCGGCTTCCTCGGTCCACGCGTCGGGCTCCCCATCGCGGCGAGGCCGGATATAGGGAGCCGAGGTGTTGCTCCAACCTGACGGTCGCACGTCCCATCCCCTCAGACGACTCGTCCTACTTCATCACCTTACTAGTACGCCAGTAAGGTCCGAGATCCCGTATACCTTGCTGCGATTTCAATATGGCAGTACGGTTGGAAGCGTTCGCAACGTACAAGGAGGAACAGAATGACGGACCTGTACGGCAACAGCCTCGGCGAGGTGCCGTTCACCAGGCTGTGTGGCGGCAACCAGCAGAACGAGGACGGGGAGAGTTGTGTCCTGATCGCCCCGATCCCCGGCGTGGAGGACGCCTACGCCCTGCGTGACTCGAAGAACCCGGACGCCGGGACCCTCCGCTTCACCGGTGACGAGCTTCGCGCCGCCGGACTCGCCACCATCTGAGCGTCACCCCGAAGGACGGCGGTCCCTGCCTGATCACAGCAAGCAGGGCCCGCCGTCCCCTCGCACTCTACGGGAGCGCCCGAGCATGCATTGGCACGCCTACCAGTGGACCGGCGCCGGAGCCGACCGCGGCAACGAGGCCGAACGCCGACCGGCCTCACCCGACTTCTCCTCGTCGCCGGTGCCTCCGATGCGAACCGGGGACTGGCTGGCCAAGCCGCCGGCGCGGATCGCCCGTACCTTCGACGAGCCCGGCCAGGCGGCCGGGTGGATGGCCGCCGAGTACGCCAAGGTGCACGGCGCGCTGTTGCTGCCCGAGCTGCTGCCGCTGGAGGAGCGCTCGGAGACCGCCGTCGATCTGCTGGCTCGGGGCGTGGACGTGCAGTGGGGCGAATGGCTGCAGGGCGGGCGATTCATCACGATCGGCGTGATCTGCTGCCCCAACCGGCACGTCTCGCATCCTTGCCCGATCCGCCACCCCTCCAGATGACGACCGGCAGGCGTGGACCCGGCTGGTCGCCGCACCAGCCGTGGCGGCGGGGCCGGTCGTTAATTCGGTTGCACGGGCACCCGGCGCCCCCCTAGCCTCTTGGACATGCGCCTTTACCTGTAATTCGCACGCAAGCCCTGTCCCCCGTCCAGCCATGTGACGCGGCACGCAGCTGAGCTCGCAGAGCGGCCCTTTCGTAGGCAGCCGCGTCCCCGAATTACGTAGAGGAGCTTTGTATGTTCATCCGTGCAAGCAACAAGAAGAGCCGCCCCGCCCTGCCGGTCGTGCGGCCGATGCCCAAGATGCCGCAGCGGCCCATCGCGCCGCCGCGCCGCATCCCTTCCAAGGGCAGATGAAGCAACTACCGGGATGGTAGTTAGGCGAGCGCCGCCCCCCTCGTTACGCCCGGGGCGGCGCTCGCGCCTTTCCTACAGCCTCTCGATGATGGTGACGTTGGCCTGGCCGCCGCCCTCGCACATCGTCTGCAGGCCGTACCGGCCGCCGGTGCGCTCCAGCTCGTGCAGCAGCTTGGTCATCAGGATCGCGCCCGTGCCGCCCAGCGGGTGGCCGAGGGCGATGGCGCCGCCGTTCGGGTTGACCTTGGCCGGGTCGGCGCCCAGCTCGTGCATCCAGGCCAGCGGCACCGGCGCGAACGCCTCGTTGATCTCGACCACGTCGATGTCGCCGATCGACATGCCGGCCTTCTTCAGCGCCCGCTGCGTGGCGGGGATCGGCGCGGTCAGCATGTAGACGGGGTCGTCGCCCATCAGCGCGAGCTGGTGGATGCGGGCCCGCGGGGTCAGGCCGTGGTCGCGTACGGCCTGCTCCGAGGCGATCAGCACGGCGCCGGAGCCGTCGGAGATCTGCGAGGAGGTGGCGGCGGTGATCTGGCCGCCCTCCTTCAGGGTCTTCAGGCCGGCCATCTTCTCCAGCGTCGTGTCGGCCCGGGGGCCCTCGTCGTCCTCGACGCCGTTGATGGGCTCGATCTGGTCCTTGAAGTAGCCGTTCGCGATGGCCTTGGCGGCGCGCTGGTGGGACTCGAACGCGAACTGCTCCAGCACCTCCCGCGTGTAGCCCCACTTCTCGCACATCAGCTCCGCGCCGCGGAACTGCGAGATCTCCTGCTTGCCGTACCGCTCCACCCACTTCTCGCCGAACGGGAAGGGCATGCCCTTCTCCAGGGCGGCCGTGATCGAGGAGCCCATGGGCACGATGCTCATCGACTCGACGCCGGCGGCGACCACGAGGTCCTGCGTGCCGGACAGGACGCCCTGGGCGGCGAAGTGGATCGACTGCTGCGAGGAGCCGCACTGCCGGTCGATCGTGACGCCGGCCGTGGTCTCGGGCAGACCGGCCGACAACCAGGCATTTCTCGCGATGTCCATGCTCTGGGGGCCGAACTGCATGACGCACCCCATGATGACGTCCTCGACCGCCTCGGGGTCGACGCCGGTGCGGTCGATCAGCGCCTTCAGCGTGTGAGCGGCCAGGTCAGTGGGGTGGACGGTGGAAAGGCCGCCCTTCTTCTTGCCGACCGGGGTGCGGACCGCCCCGACGATGTACGCCTCTGCCACAGTGCCTCCTGGAAACCGAGCATTATTCGGTTACTAGGGGCAGGGTACAACAGAACGTCATTCGGATGCAGGGGCCGTGGGGGGTACGGCGTCCTCCGGCGCGTCTTCCGGTGCGTCCTGCGCGGCGGGTGCGAGGTCCTCCGGCGCGTCGATCCGGAAGCGCCAGCGGTCCACGGGGATGCCGTTCAGCGCCTCCGACAGCTCCAGAGCGAGCGCGCCCAGCTTCACCGGGTCGTCGCCGCGCAGCTCGATCGCGGTCAGCTCGGTGGCGAAGGGCAGCAGCTCCTGTACGGCCGGAGGCTGCCCCTTCTGCGGCACCAGCGCGGCCTTGACCTCGCCGGCCGTGAACATGAACGCGTCGTCCTCGTCCTGCTGCAGCAGGGGCGCCAGCTCCTCGGCGGTGGGACGTACCGGGAGGATCACCGCAGGACCGCTCTC
This sequence comes from Nonomuraea sp. NPDC050202, assembly GCF_040656115.1. Taxonomy (NCBI): domain Bacteria; kingdom Bacillati; phylum Actinomycetota; class Actinomycetes; order Streptosporangiales; family Streptosporangiaceae; genus Nonomuraea; species Nonomuraea sp. NPDC050202. Next base: position 32,308 of record NZ_JBFALF010000048.1, read on the forward strand.
GGCGCTGTCGTCGGCCGGATCGCTCACCTCGCCCCGGCACACCGCGAGCCCGCCCAGCCGGAACGCCAGGCCCTCGGCCAGGTAGCGGTCGAAGAAGTCCAGCGGCAGCGGCCCTTCGGCGGCCACCCTGACGGCCCACGCCTGCTCCAGCTCGCCGCCGGTCAGGTCCTTGTCCGCCTCGACCGGGGCGTGCACGCGGACGTCCACCGCCATGATGTCGTCGCCGTCGCGCCTGGCGTTCGGATCGGCGAGCTGGACGAGACGCAGCAGCTCGCCGGGGTCCGGTCTGGCGGGCAGTGCCGCCGTGGGGCCAGTACGCAGTCTCCGCTTCGCCATCCAGCCCATGCCCGCCTCCGCGCTCAGCTTCTGTAAGAGCTCGTCATCGTGGCGTACACGATGACGTTGTCCGTGTAGTGCCCGGTGGTCCGATCGTAGGTGCCACCGCAGGTGATGAGGTGCAGTTGGGCGTTCTGCTGCTCCCCGTACACGCGCTGGGTCGGGAAGGTCTTCTTGTCCGCCTGCTCCACCCCGCCGACGGTGAACACCGCGGTCGTCTTGTCCTGGCGCTTGACCTCGATGGTGTCGCCGTTCTTGAGCTCCGGCAAGCGGGCGAAGACGGCGGGACGCGTCCGGGTGTCCTTGTGGCCGAGCAGCACGGCGGGGCCCACCTCGCCCGGGGTGGACATGTTCCGGTACCAGCCGACCAGGTTGTGGTTCTCCGACGGGGGCACCTGGATCGTGCCGTCCCTCTTCAGACCGACCGACTGGATCGGGGCGTTGATGCCCAGACGCTTGATCACGAGCCTGATCGGGGTGGAGGGCAGCATGGCGGGCGCCGGGGTGATCTGCGGCAGCGGCGGCGGCACGTTCGCCGGAGCCTGGAACCACGCCTGCTCGGGCTGGGCGGTCTGCTTCGGCTGGGCCTGGAGGTTCAGGGTGTCCCTGCTGCTCTGGAGGCCGTACTCCTCGGGGGACCTGAGCACGATCAGCAGGCCTGCCACGACCGTCACCACCCCGGCGATCGCGGCCGTGATCAGGACCGCTCTGAGGGCGGTGCTGCCCTTGTCCTGGGGTGGCGGAGGCGTGGGGGTTTGGCCGCCGCCGTACGGATAGTAGCCCGACACGTCTCGTCAGCCCCTGATCGAACGGCGTCGCATGATCAGCCCGCCGACCGCGGCTGCTCCTACCAGGGCTGTGCCGGTCAGAATGAACAGCCGGCCGTCAGGGCCCATCGTCCCACCCGCACCCGTGTCCGCGCCCGCCTTGGGGGTCTGGGACTTCCTGGTGGTGCTGCTGCTGGGGGTGATCGTCACCGTGGAGGTGCGGGTGGTGGTGGGGCGGGGGCTGGTGTTCGTGGGGGTGGGGCTGGTCGTGGTGGGGCTTGGGCTGGAGCTGGTCGAGGCGGAACCCACCGTCAGGGTGTACGACTTGAGCGAGGTCGCGTTCACGACCTCACACTCGATCGACGGGTCGTTGCCTGTCGTGGCGTTCGAGCCGAAGTTGACGGCCGCCGGCTTCACTGTGGCCGTGCCCGCTGTCTGCGTGGTGGTCTTGAGATCGATCTGTGTGGTCGGAAGCGTGATGATCTGACCGGCCGTGACGGTACCGGTGGTGCCTTCACCCGTCGCGGACGTCAGTCCGGTGATGCCTGTGAGGGACGCATAAGCGAAGACCTTCGCTGCGATCATCTGCCCTGTGGCGGGCGCCTTCAGCTCCTTGCCCTGGGTGTAGGTGCCCTTCCACTTGATAGTGAACTGCTCGCCTACCTTGGCGTTGGCAGGCATGGTCAGCTCGACCTTGATCTCGACGTCCTGGATGTCGGTGGCCGCGGGGCCGATGCACTCGTACTGGACGATGTCGGTGCCACTTCCGTTGCCACCGCCCGTGCCGATCGGGACGGTCAGAACATCGGTGGAGGTCGTGGTGCACGACGTGGTCGGGGTCGGCGCGCTGGTGAGAGCCAACGTCAGCGCAGCAGGCCTAACGATGACGCTGGTCGTCGTGGCAGCGGCCACCGCGACCTGATAGGTCACGTTTCCGGCCGGTACCGCGGTCTGGTTGGCGGTGACCGCCGCTCCAGATTTCGCAGTGGTGTCGGAAATGGTGCCGCCGGTCGGCGTCAGCGACAGATTCGCCTGCACGGTGGTAGTTGCGGTCGGGGCGGTCTGCAGCGTCAGCGCCGGAATGTTGACGGTCAAGGTGAAGGACTGACCCGCCGTCACAGTGTCAGGAGCGCTGAGCCCCACGGTGATCGACGTATTCGTGAAGGGTCCGCCACTACACGTGTACGTATATGACTTCGTCACTGCGGCGGACGCCGGCGTCGGCGTCGCCATGATGAAGACGGAGCAGACGGAGATGACGAGCGCGCTCATCAATCCCAACGCGGATGTCGTTTGGGCGAGGCGTCGCCTCACCTGGGACATAAGCACGGGTCCTTCTCCGTTTCAAAGCGTTGTCAACAGTCGTGCCAGACTTCCAGCCGTTGGTCACGGTTAGGTAGAGATCCTACGAACTGTCCCTGTCAACTTCCCGTAAACCGCCAAATCCACCCCAACTTTCCCCCTCATCCCTTCTTCTTCGACAACGTTGCGTACACAACGATGTTGTCCGTGTAGTGATGGGTCGCCTTGTTATAGACCCCACCGCAAGTGATGAGCCTGAGCTGGGAGTTGCTGGTGTTGCCGTACACCCGCTTGGTCGGGAACGAGTTCTTGCTCGCCTGCTCGATCCCGCTCACCGTGAACCGGGTGACCTTCCCGTCCGACCGATACACGTAGATCTGGTCGCCCTTGGCCAGCTCCCGCAGCCGATCGAAGACGGCGGGCCCCGAGCGGGTGCTCACGTGGCCGTTGATGATGGCCGGGCCGGTCTCCCCGGGCACCGGCGAGCCCTTGTACCAGCCCGTCTGGTTGGGCTTGCTCAGCGGGGGCGTGCCGAGCACGCCCTTCTTGTTCACCGAGACCGAGCCGATCGGCGCGTTCACCTTGATCTTGGGGATCTTGATACGGATCGGCTTGGGTGCGGCCTTGCCGACCTTGGGCTTGGCCTTGGGGATCGCCGGCACCACGGGGGCTGCCGCCAGCGGGGGCGGCGCGTCCAGGCGAGCCGGGGTCAGGGGGACGTTCTTGCCGCCAGGGCCGACCGTCGGCGGGAGGATGAACGCGCCCGCGTTCGACATCTCGACCGTGGACGGCGCGCCCTGGGGCGCGGCGAGCGGCTCACCTGAGCCCGAGCCGTCGTCCACCGGGGGTGCCAGCGAGAGCAGGCTCACCATGACCAGGCCGATGCCGCCGAGCGAGCCGGCGATGAGCAGCCCGGGCAGCGCCCGCTGCATCGGCTTCTTCTGCTGCTGCTCCTCCATCAGAGCGCTCCTCCCGCGTGCTCGGCCCTACGCCGTCGCAGCAGCAGCCCGCCGCCGGCGGTTCCCATCACCAGAGCCATGCCGCCGGCCATGAGCCCGAGCGGGGGCCTCTCCTCATCGGGGGCCACTCCGGTGTCCACGCCGCCGCTCGGGGTGTTGGCGACCTGGGCGCGGTAGTACTTGGTCGCGGTGGGGCCGGTGCTCTTCGGCGTGACGGTTGCCGTGGTGGTGCTGGTGCCGGTCGGCGTGACCACCTGGACGAAGTCACCGCCGATGGTGGCGTCGGAGTCGTGCTCGTTGCCGTTCGGGTCCGGGTCCGGGTCGTTCGGGTCGTCGGGGTCGTTCGGGTCCGGGTCGTTCGGGTCGTCGGTGGGCGGGTCGGTGTCGGGGTCGTCGGTCGGGGTCTGGCTGATGCCGGGGATGTTGACCTCGACGACTCCCGGGTCCTTCGTCAGGCTGCAGGTAGCCTCGTCGTGGACCGGCGGCTCGGCGATGCTGCCGATGGTCACCTTGAACGCGTCGAGATAAGCGGGCTTGTCCTCGACGTTGACGATTTCGACGGTGTGCGGCTCGTACTTGAGGTCGGCAGGAGACTCCCAGAGGACCACTTGAGTCTCGGTCCCGGTCGGAGGCAACGTCGTGTCGGGGTCGGTGCCCGGCTGAGCGGGCAACGTGGTGACGACCTTGCCGTCAAGAAGGACGCGAACCGGCCCGAGCCCGGGCGCGCGCCTGCCGACGTAGGCCACCTTCGTGCCCTTGAAGGTCAGCCTCGCGATCGCATCCTTGGTCGTGGCCTTGTGCACGTCGTGGCGGTAGTCGTCCAGCTCCTCAGGGGACTGCTCCGGAGTCCAGGACCCGGTGTATTGAACAGCCGGGTTGCCGTCGTTGACCATCCACTCACCGGCGGCCGGCGTGAACCTGATCTTCAAGGCGCCCGGCTTGAGCTCGATCGTCCCTGGCTCTTCGATGGTCGCGCCACGGGAGAGGCCCGTGGGAAGCTCCAGGTAGTTGCCCGGCTCCAGCTTGGGCTGGTCCTTGCCGCCGACGATCTGGAGCTGGTTCCCCCAGTCGCCCCTGATGTCCACAGCACCGTCGAGGTCCAGCCTGGAGCCGGCGGCGAAGTAGCCCGGCGACCCGAGGCGCGCCTGCCCCTCGTACCACATGTCCCACCGGACGTTCAGAGTGCCGGCGGTGGTGACCTGAGGCGTGATACGGACCTTCAGGTCCACGCCCGCATCCGCGATTCCGCCCGTGCAGTGGTAGTACGCCAGCAGCGAGGTTTCGACCGCCTGGCTGGGGGTCGGCGCTGTCACGACCAACCCAGCAGATGCCGCCACGCCCAAGGATGCAGCGAATAACGCCTTGTGCCACCGTCTCACGGAGACTCCGATCCCCCACATACCAGACCGAGGGTAGATCTTAGGGTCGAAACACCGGCAACACATGCCGAAAAACGCTTCTTCCGGCACTTGTGATGAACCCGTGTCCCCAGCCCCCCGCGCCGGGTATACCTTCCGGTAACAGAATCCTATTCTGCAGGCGGAGGCGACTGATGCAGCGAGACCTCTTCGACGACGAGCACCTCCTCTTCCAGGAGACCGTGCGCGACTTCATGGCCCGCGAGGTCGTCCCGCACCACCCCCAGTGGGAGAAGGACGGAATCGTCCCGCGCGAGGTCTGGAAGAAGGCCGGCGAGCTGGGCATGTTCGGTTTCTCGGTGCCCGAGGAGTACGGCGGCGCGGGCGTCAAGGACTTCCGCTTCAACGCCGTGATCGTCGAGGAGCTCATCAGGAACGGCGCCACCGGCCTCGGCTTCTCGCTGCACAACGACGTCATGGCCCCGTACGTCGTGGACCTCACCAACGACGAGCAGAAGCAACGCTGGCTGCCCGGCTTCGCGTCCGGCGAGCTGATCACGGCGATCGCCATGAGCGAGCCCGGCGCCGGGAGCGACCTGCAGGGCATCAGGACCACCGCGACCCTCGAAGGCGACCACTATGTCGTCAACGGCCAGAAGACCTTCATCACGAACGGCATCAACGCCGACCTCGTGGTCGTCGTGGCCAAGACCGACCCGGAGGCGGGCGCCAGGGGCACGACGCTGGTCATGGTGGAGCGCGGCATGGAAGGCTTCGTCCGCGGGCGGAACCTGGACAAGGTCGGCATGAAGGCGCAGGACACGGCCGAGCTGTTCTTCGACAACGTACGCGTGCCCGTCGCCAACCGCCTCGGCCCCAAGGACGGCGAGGGCTTCTTCCAGCTCATGCACAACCTGCCGCAGGAGCGCCTGTCGATCGCCGTGGCGGCGGTGGCCGCGGCGGAGGCGGTGCTGGAGCAGACCATCGAGTACTGCAAGACCCGCCAGGCCTTCGGCCGCAACATCGGCTCGTTCCAGAACACCCGCTTCGTCCTCGCGGAGCTGTCCACCGAGACCGACATCGCCCGCCACTACGTCGACAAGTGCATCCTCGCCCTCAACGCCGGCCGGCTCACCGCCGTGGACGCGGCCAAGGCGAAGTGGTGGACGACCGAGCTGCAGACCAAGGTGATCGACCGCTGCCTGCAGCTCCACGGCGGGTACGGCTACATGACCGAGTACCCCGTGGCCAAGGCGTGGCTCGACAGCCGGGTCCAGACGATCTACGGCGGCACCACCGAGATCATGAAGGAGATCATCGGCAGGTCGTTCGGTTTCTGACGGGTTCTGAATCGTCACCACGCGGCAGGCCGGATCGGGCCGCATACTGGACGATATGGACGGCGGCCTGATCCTCCTGATTTTCCTGGCCTTGCTGTTCGCCTGGCTGCTCAACCGCGTGCGCCGGGCGATCCGCCTGGGGCCGATCGGCTATGCCGGTGTGGTGATCGTGTTCGTCCTGGTCATGCTGCTGCTCTGGGGCCAGACCAAGATCTAGCACCGTGGAGCCTCGCCCATGGATGCCCCGACGTCCGTGCTCACGCTCGCCGGTCTCGTCCAGGCTGTTCCCGGGTCCCTCGGCCGGGCCGGTGGTGTGAAGGGCGTCCGCGCCGCGAGGAACGTGCCCGGCTAGGCTCGCTGCCGGGTCTCGGATTCGAGATGCCTGACGAGCTCTTCCAAGGTCTCTCCGCAGCGTACGTTGGAGAGTCCGCTGGTCCTGGGCAACAAGTTCGTGCGGATGGCCGCCCAACCACCTGCCAGGTCGTAGATCTGCCACCCCGGAAACGCGCTGATCACCTGTGCCGCGGTCACTCGCACCGCCATACTCCGGCGACCGGATGGGACGCGCGCACGTCCACGTAACGGCGGGAAAGCCGGCCAGCGGCTCTCGCAGGCTCCTGGATGGGATGCCAGGCGTAGATGGCCCGCTTCCGGAGGACGTCCCAGCCCGTACGCCACCAGAATCTCTCACAGTCGCACCACACGACGAGGCCGACGCACACGGACACCAGCGCGAGCCCGTACCCGTCATGGACGTCGCTGGGGATGCCGAAGAGGTGTAGCTCTCGTTTCAGTTGCTCAGCCGCATCGAGCGACGGCACCCCGAGTACAGGGCCGGGCAATGCTTGGCAGGGACTCATCCACCCACCTCTCAGACGTTGCGACTCCGATGAGTCCAAGTGAAGCCAGGTAGGCGGGGACCTTTGAACTGCGCGGCAGCCCGTCGTTGGGACGTGTCAAGTCACTGAGAAACGTCCCGCCACGGCCTTGAAACGTCCTGGGACGTTCACGTCCACTGGGAGTGTGAACGAGCGCCTACGCACAGCGATGCTCCGCCACGGCCTGTCCCTGGAGGACCTGGCCGAGACGTGCGGTGTCGAGCCCAAAACTGTCGAACGGTGGATCAATACCGGACGGGTGCCGCATCGTCGGCACCGGTGGGCGGCGGCGAAACTGCTGACCGCCGACGAGACGCATCTGTGGCCTGACGTTCTGGAAGCCAGCCAGTCGCGCCGTGGCCGGGCGAACCGGTCCGAGCTGGTGGAGGTCTTCCCCGACCGCGCCAGCGTTCCTCGCGAGCTGTGGCTGCGGCTCCTCAGTGACGCGCAAGCCAGCGTGGACGTACTGGTCTTCTCGGGGACGTTCTTCGCTCAGACACAGCCCAAGATCGCCCAGTTGCTGACCAAGACGGCGGGGCGCGGTGTCACGATCAGGCTGTGCTTCGGTGATCCCACCGCTCAGTCCGTCGAGACGCGCGACCGTGAAGAGGGCCTCGGCGGCACGCTGGCCGCCAAGATCCGCTCATCCCTGACCTACTACCGGACGCTGCCCGAGCTGGACGGCTGTGAGATGCGGCTGCACGCGACGACGTTGTACGCCTCGCTGTTCCGCTACGACGATGACATCCTGGTCAACCCGCACGCGTACGGCGAGCCGGCCTCGGCCAACCCGACCTTCCACTTTCGCCGCCTCGATGGCGGGACGATGGCCGAGCACTACATGTCGTCGTTCGAACGTGTCTGGGCCGGCGCCGTTCCGTGGTCCGGCGCGGAGATCTGAGAGGCACCTCATGGGACGAGTCGAGTACTGGAACGATCCGGAAGCCCCGAAGGCGAACAGCCTGGTGCCGGCCTGCGGGACGGTCACCGTGGACGACGCCGGTCGCATCCTCATGCAGCTCCGACGTGACACCGGCCAGTGGGCTCTGCCGATGGGCAAGATGGAGATCGGCGAGACGCCGTCTCAGTGCGCCGTGCGGGAGACCGAGGAAGAGACCGGCATCCGGGTCGAGCCGGTGGCTATCCTCGGGATCTACTCCGACCCCGGCCACATCGTGGCCTACACGGACGGGGAGATCCGCCAGGAGTACGAGGTCATGCTGATCGCTCGTCCGGTCGGCGGTCGTCCTGAGGCGAACGACGAGGCGAGCGACGTGCGGTGGGTCGAGCCGGGCGAGCTGCACTCTCTCGACATTCATCCCACGCAGTGGCGGCAGCTCAACGACTACCTCGAGGGACGGCACTCCCACGTCGACTGACCTGGGATCATGGCCGGCATCTCGACATCTCCCTCTTCCGGCACGCTCCAGTGACGCCCAGGAGCAGAGGGTGGCCCCTCCGACGCCGAGGACATGGATCAGCGGCTGAGTATATGGGTTTGCCGACGGTCGGCCCAGTCGGCTAGGAATCTCGCATGCTGAAGGGCAGCAAGGTCGGGCTCAGGGCCCGGCACGAGGACGACATCCCGATCCTGCAGGCCGAGCTCTACGACGACGTGGTCACCCACTCGCGGGCCCAGGCCAGCCCATGGCGCCCGATCACGCCCGGCTCCAAGGAATCGCTGGTGGTGGTGGACGACAAGGAGCAGGGGCACGTCGTCTTCTCCGTGGTGGAGCTGGACGGCGGCACGCTGGTCGGCACCGCGACGCTGTGGGGCATCGACACCCACAACCGGTCGGCGCACATCGGGCTGGGGCTGCGGCCGTCCGCCCGCGGCAGGGGTTACGGCACCGACGTGGTGGCGGTGATGTGCCACTACGGTTTCGTCGTGCGCGGCCTGCACCGGCTGCAGATCGAGACGCTGGCGGACAACACCGCGATGCTGCGCTCCGCCGAGAGGAACGGGTTCGTGCGCGAGGGCGTGCTGCGCTCCTCGGCGTGGGTGATGGGCGAGTTCCTGGACGAGGTGCTGCTCGGGCTGCTCGTCCAGGACTACGAGCCGGACTCGAAGGGCTAGGACGCCGCCGGACTGTCCGCCCCGGTCGCTCAGCCGGGGACGGGCTCCAGGTCGGCGTGGTCGAAGGGCGGGTAGCTCTCGCGGCCCGTACGCTCGGCCGCGTCGATGTAGTCGGCCAGAGCGCTGCGGGACTGGGCGAGCCGCACCATCTGATCGTCGAGCCGCCGCAGCCGTGATCGCATCGCCGCCAGCAGTTCGGGACATCCGAACAGCTCCGGGGCCTCGCCGACCGCGCAGGGCAGCAGGTACGCGATGTCCTCCGACGACAGGCCGGCACCGAGCAGGTGCCGGATCTGCTTCACCCGCAGCACCGCGCTCTCGTCGTACTCGCGGTAGCCGTTCGCGCCGCGCTCCGCCTCCAGCAGGCCCTGGGCCTCGTAGTAGCGCAACTGGTGGGCATGGACGCCCGTCCGACGGCTCAGTTCCCCGATTCGCATCGAACCCCCACTTGACCTTCATACCGGTCTCAACGTTGACGATGCTGCCATGAACAACAGAACCGCTGCACCCGTGACGGTCATCGGGCTCGGGCTGATGGGCCAGGCCCTCGCCGGCGCCTTCCTGAAGGCGGGGCGTCCCACGACCGTCTGGAACCGTACGGCCTCCAAGGCCGACCAGTTGGTGGCCGGGGGCGCGCGACTGGCGCCGACGGTCGGCGACGCGCTCCAGGCGAGCCCCTTGACGATCATCTGTGTCACCGACTACGAGGCCGTGCGCGAGCTTCTTGGAGAAGGCGAGAGCCCACTGGAGGGCACGACGCTGATCAACCTGACCTCCGGCACCTCGGCCCAGGCCAGGCAGGCCGCCCAGTGGGCCGCCCGGCGCGGTGCCCGTTACCTCGACGGCGCCATCATGGCCGTCCCGCCTGCGATCGGGACCGCCGAGGCGGTGATCCTGCACAGCGGGCCGCGCGAGGACTTCGAGGCGCACGAGCAGACGCTGCAAGTGCTCGGCACCCTCACCTACCTCGGCGCGGACCCGGGGCTGGCGTCCCTGTACGACGCGGCCGGGCTGACCATGATGTGGAGCATCCTGAACGCCTGGCTGCAGGGCACCGCGCTGCTCAGGACGGCGGGGATCGACGCGGCGACCTTCGCGCCGTTCGCGCGGGAGCTCGCCACCGGCGTGGCCGGATGGCTGCCCGGATATGCCGAGCAGGTCGACAGCGGCTCCTTCCCCGCCGAGGTGTCGGCTCTGGAGACGGACGTGCGGGCGATGGCGCACCTGGTCGAGGAGAGCGAGGCGGCCGGGGTCAACGCCGAACTGCCGAAGCTGATCAAGGCGATAGCCGATCGCGCGATCGCGGCGGGGCACGGTGGAGAGCAGTACCCCGTCCTGATCGAGGAGTTCGTCACCCCCCGGTGACGGCTGACCTGCCCGGCCGCCACCCGGCCACGTGACCGCCCGGCCACCCGGCCACGTGACTGCCCGCCCGCCCAGCCGCTTGGCCGCCCGGCCGGCTCGGTCAGCGGAGGGCGGACCAGTTCCGGAGGGTGTCCGGCCCTTCGAGCACCGTGTCCTCGTAGGCGACGTCCGTGATGCGGATCTTCATGTACTGCGTGCCGGAGAACACCCAGTAGTCGTTCCGCTCGCCCGGCACGGGCATCACCGCGTCGATGCCCTGCCTGAACGCGGCGACCTTGTCGAAGGTGCCGGGCCATTCGTCGAGCCGTGCCGGGCCGTAGCTGACCTGGCCGCGAGGGCCTTCGCCGTCGAGCGTGGTCCGCACGTACCGGTCGCCGGCGAACACCCAGTACTGCTTCGGGTCGTCCGGGGTGCGCACCACGGCGTCGATGCCGTCCTCGGCGAGCTCGCCGAAGGCGTCCGCCCAGTCGCTGAGCGGCCGCGGGCCGGCCACCAGCGTGTCGTCGTACCCCTGCTCGGCGCCGGTGAGCCGGACGCGGATGTACTGGGTGCCGGAGAAGACCCAGTACTCGTCGGGAGAGCCGGGGACACGTAGCGTCGCGTCCACGCCGTTCTGGAAGCCCTGCAGCTTCCCGAAGGTGTCGCCCCACGTCCCGATCGGCGAGGAAGCCAGCAGGAGCCGGCTCACCGGGTAACCCGACGCCGAGAGGCTGACCCGGATGTAGCGGTCGCCGGAGAACATCCAGTAGTGGCTCGGCGCGTTCGGCTCCGGGTCGTCCGGGAGCGGCATCACGGCGTCGATGCGGGTCGGGCGCGTGGGAGTCACGGAGCTCGGGGACGTGGAGCTCGCCGTCGCGGTGGTGGCGGCGGCGCCGGCGCCGTCCGTCGGACGGTTCATCAGCACGGCCGTGGTGGCCGCGACGCCGAGCAGGACGGCGGCCGCGGCCCCCACCAGGCCGACGAGGCGGCGGCGCGGAGCCGGCGGGCGCTTCGGGAGGTCGTAGGCGGTCGGAGCCGTCGCGGTGAGAGGCCGTAACATCGCGCTCGTCTCCGCGATGGACGGGCGAGCGGCCGGCTCCTTGCGCAGCAGCGCTTCGAGCACGGGACGCAGCGGCCCCGCGGCGGGCGGCAGCTCCGGCTCCCCCTGGGCGATGGCGTGCAGCACGCCGACGGCCTCCGGCCGGGCGAACGGGGAACGGCCGGACAGCAGCACGCACAGGGTGACGCCGAGCGAGAACAGGTCGCTGGGCGGCCCCACGGGCCCGCCGTTCAGCCGCTCGGGGGCGACGTACTCGAACGATCCCACGACCGCGTCGGTCTCGGTGAGCGAGTCGGCTCCGGTCAGCGCCGCGATGCCGAAGTCGCACAGGACCACCCTGCCGTCGCGCCGCAGCAGGACGTTGGCCGGCTTGACGTCCCGGTGCAGCGCGCCGGCCGCGTGCACGGCCTCCAGGGCGGACAGCAGTTGCAGGCCGATCCCGGCCACGTCGGACGGGCTCATGGGGCCGGTGGCGGCGACATGGTCCTTCAGCGAGGGCCCGTCCACGTACTCCATCACCAGCCACAGCCGCTCGTCCTGGATCACGAGGTCGTGGACGTTGACGATGTTCGGATGGGAGATCCGGGCGAGGGCGTGCGCCTCCCTGTGCGCGCGGGCGACCCGGTCCGCGCGGACCTTGCCCGTCGCCTGGACATGCATCTCCTTGACGGCGACCGTCCGGCCGAGGAGCTGATCGGTGGCCCGCCAGACGGTGCCCATGCCCCCGCTGCCGAGCTTGTCCAGGAGCACGTACCGATCAGAAGGCACTCGCGGTCCCCTCACCTGTATGAGGGTCACGATCTTCTCATCCTCGCCAGCCCCGCGCGATCCGGACGTGCCGCGTACGATGGCGGGACCCTCACGCCGGCTCCAGGATGACGCGGGCCACCAGCTCCGGATCGTCGCTCATCGGCACGTGACCGCACCCCTTCAGCAGCTTGACCCGCTGCCCCGACCACCGCGCCGCGCGTACGGCCTGGCGGCGCGGCAGCAGCCGGTCCTGCTCGCCCCACGCGATCGTGATCGGCGACTTCGGCGGCGCGGGCGGCATCAGCCCGCCGAACGACTCCAGCGTCTCGTCGAAGCCGGGCGCGCTGCTCAGCGCCTGCGTGGCGGCCATCAGGGCGGCCGGGTCGAGCCTGGCGGGGTGGGCGACGAGCAGCCCGGCGGCCACCGTACGCAGGTGGCGGTTCTCCAGCTGCTCCAGGGTCAGGGTGCGGGCCGAGGCGCGCATGGCGCGCAGCATCGCCTGGCAGTAGAGCAGCTCCGCGCGGGACCAGAAGCCGACCGGGGAGATCGCGACGGCCGAGCGTACGACACCGCGCGAGGCCAGCTCCAGCGCGATGTAACCACCCAGGGAGTTGCCCGCCACGGCGGGTTCGCGGATGCCGAGCCGGGCGCAGAACGACTCGACCGCGTCGGCCAGCGACTCGGCGGTGTACGGGATCCGCGGCGGCAGCTCGGGCGAGACCCCGAAGCCGGGCAGGTCCACCGCGAACACCGTGCGGGCGGCGGCGAGCCGGTCGAGCACCGGCAGCCAGCCCTGCCAGTGGTGGCCGATGCCGTGGACGAGGATCAGCGGCGCGCCGGTGCCCCGGCGTTCGAAGGCCAGCTCCATGGCCGCCAGTGAATCACTCACCTACCACGCGTGGGAATCTCGAACCAGACGGCTTTGCCTTCCCTGGTGGGCCGTGACCCCCAACGCCGGGCAAGCTGGTCGACGAGGTAGAGGCCGCGCCCGCCCTCGTCGTTCTCGCCCGCGCTGCGGATGCGGGGCAGCCGCAGGTCCTGGTCGAACACCTCGACCCAGACCGCCTCCTCGCCCCTGCGCAGCCGCAGCGTGAACTCCTTGTCACCGACCACCTCGTCCTCGAAGCCCGGCGTGTCCCAGGACTCCTCGAACGGCAGCGGCGGCCCTTCCACGACCAGTTCCCTGCGCGGCACCCCGGCGGTGGCGGCGTGCAGCACCACGTTGGTGACGACCTCGGAGACGAGCAGGCAGGCCAGCTCGGCGCGTTCCTCGGGCACGTTCCAGCTCGCGAAGGCCTCGGCGGCCATCCGGCGCGCCTCACCGACCATGATGGGCTGGGCGGGGAACGTGCGGGACTCCACGTCGAGGTCCACGTCGCTGGAGCGGACCACGAGGATGGCCATGTCGTCGTCGATCTCGCCGGGCACCGCGACCGTGGCGGCGTCGGCGATGCGCTCGACCTCGGCGTCGGACATCTTGGCGAGCTTCTCGCAGAGCACGCCCAGCGTCTCGGCCTCGCTCGGCATCCGGCCGTCGCGGCCGGGGCGGCGGTCGACCAGGCCGTCGGTGTAGAGGAGCAGCGCCGCGCCCGGCGGCAGCGTACGGGTCTCCTCCTTGTAGACCAGGTCGGCGTGCAGGCCCTTGGCGCGCACGCCGAGCGGCTGGCCGACCTCCTCGATGTCGAGCTCGACGCACTGCCCGTCGACCAGCAGCAGCGGCGGGGCGTGCCCGGCGTTGGCGAAGGAGAGCTGGCGGGACCAGGCGTCGTAGACGAGGTACTGGCAGGTGACGATGGGCGGGATGCTGACGTCGGCGCCGTTGTCGTCCTGCTCGGGGGTGGCGATGATGCGGGTCCACTCGTCGAGCCTGGCCAGGATGTCGGCCGGGGACTTGTCGTCCTGGGCGAAGGCCCGCAGCGCCGCCCTGAGCTGGCCCATGATGGCCGCCGCCTTGGCACCCCTGCCCTCGACGTCGCCGATCACGATGCCGACGCGGCCGGCGGACAGCGGGATGACGTCGTACCAGTCGCCGCCGACCTGGGTCTGGATGCCCTGCCCGTGGGAGGCCAGCGGGGCGGCCGGGTAGTAGCGCACGGCGATCTGCAGGCCGTCGAGCTGCGGCAGCGCCCGGGGCAGCAGGTACTTCTGGAACGACTCCGCCGTGTGGCGCTCCTCCTCGAACAGCAGCGCGTTGTCGATCGCCAGCGCGACCCGGGTGGCGATGGCACCCACGAAGTCGCGGTCGAAGGCGTCGTAGTGGGGGCTGCGGCGGTCGGTGAGGTTGGACAGGCCGAGGTACATCAGCCCCAGCGTCTCCCCCCGCACCAGCAGCGGCGCCACGATGGCGGAGGTCATGCCGATCTCGCCGCACAGGCGCGCGCTGCCCTCGTGGGGGACGGGGCTGCGGTTGGTGGCGAAGTCCTCGACCAGGATGGTCTCCTGGCGGCGGAGGGCGGTGTCAGCGTAGTGGCCGGAGGGGTAGCGGATCTCCGCGCCCACCGGCTTCCATGTTCCCGACGGTGGCGTCCACCCCTGTACGTGCTGCGAGACCCTGCGGACGAGCCGGTCGCCCTCCATCAGCTCGATGAAGCAGTGGTCGGCGAACTGGGGGACGAGCATCTCCGCGACCCGCTTGAGCGTCTCCTCGACGTACAGGGAGCCCGCCAGCCGCTCGCCGATGCGCTCCAGCAGCCCGAAGCGGTCCTTCTCCCGCTCGTTGCTGCGCAGCGCCTCGCGGGCCATGATGACGATCCCCGTCACCCCGCCCGACGAGGGACGCAGGGGCACGGCCTGCGCGCGGACGTAGACGATGGTCCCGTCGCCGCGCCTGACGTCGAACGTGCCCTCCCACACGCCGCCCTTGAGCACGTGCTTGGCGAGCTCGATCGCCATCGGGTGGTCCTTCTCCATGATCCCGAGGGACAGGACGGACGAGTCACGCGAAGGCGCCTTACCCTGCCGGCCGAAAAGTTTCTCGGCGAACGGATTCCAATAGAGGAGATTGCTGAAACGGTCGGTGACGACCACTGCCATTTCGGCGTGGTCGAGCACGGACCCGGCAGCAAGGTGATCAGCCGCTTCTTGTGACAGATCCCCCCATCGCTTCATCCGGAGACCACTCCTCGGGGTGGCGTGTATGCAAAGCGGACCACGGGCGCTCCTGCAACAGTCTTGGCCAGGGGAGAGTGGAGGGCCTCCCAGGAGGGATTCAACCAAGTAGCTGGGCGCGCGTCAGCGCTTGGAGACAAAAACGTGCGCGGCCACATCGCGCGGAAGCTCCGCGGGAGTATCCTTCGCGTCACCGTCACCTGTCACCCGTACACCGTCGTCGCTCGCCGCGAGCGTCACCTCGCGTCCGGGTTGTATCCCAACTTGCTTGAGTTTAAGCATCACAGCGGGATCGCTTTGCACTTGTTCGCTAATTCGACGCACGACTACCGCTGTGTCGCGTGTGCCGGCGAGGTCGCACATCGTCGTCAGCACGTCGTCACCGCTGTCGACCGGCTCCCTGGCGCCCAGCTCGGCCAGACCGGGGATCGGGTTGCCGTGCGGGCACACCGTCGGGTTGTCGAGCAGCGTCACCAGGCGTGACTCGACCGACTCCGACATGACGTGCTCCCAGCGGCACGCCTCGATGTGCACTTCTTCCCAGGGAAGGCCGATCACCTGGGTGAGCAGGCACTCGGCGAGGCGGTGCTTGCGCATCACCCGCGTGGCGAGCGTGCGGCCCAGCTCCGTCATCGACAGGTGGCGGTCACCCTCGACGCGGACGAGCCCGTCACGTTCCATGCGCGCGACAGTCTGGCTGACGGTGGGGCCGCTCTGCTGAAGACGCTCCGCGATGCGGGCCCGCAGCGGGACGATGCCCTCTTCTTCGAGCTCGTAGATGGTACGGAGATACATCTCCGTGGTGTCGATCAAGCCGTGTGCGGTCAAGGCTCCTCCCAAGTGAATGGTACTTCGCCGATCGTGGGACTGAGCCCGTCCGCTGCGGGCACAGGAGTCACAGGGAACCCTATGGGGAGAACGACCGACGATGGTTAAGGACGGCAACAATGGGGCGGCCGAGTTCCTTCCCGACCGTCTCGATCTTGATTCGCTCCGGAGTGCCGCTGCCTGCTGCGAGGGCTGCGGCCTGTACAGGAACGCCACGCAGACGGTGTTCGGCGAGGGGCCGCGGCAGGCGCGGTTCATGCTGGTCGGCGAGCAGCCGGGAGACCAGGAGGACCGGCAGGGGCACCCTTTCGTGGGCCCGGCGGGGCGCATTCTGGACAAAGGGTTGCAGGAGGCGGGGATCGAGCGGGACGACGTCTACCTCACCAACGCCGTCAAGCACTTCTCTTTCACGCCACGGGGTAAAAGGCGGATTCATCAAAAGCCCACAGCCGCCGAGATCGACGCCTGCCAGCCGTGGCTCAACGCCGAGCTGGCCGTGGTGCGGCCGGAGGTGGTCGTGGTGCTCGGCGCGACGGCCGCGCGGTCGCTGCTGGGACGCGCGTTCAAGGTGACGCAGCACCGCGGCGAGCCGGTGCCGCTCGGCGAGTCGCTCGCGGTGGCGACCATCCACCCGTCGGCCGTGCTGCGCGCGCCCGACAGGGACGCGGCCTACGCGGGCTTCCTGGCCGACCTCCAGGCGGCGGCGCGGGCCGCCTGAGGGTCAGTCCGCGGGCTCCTCACTCAACGGGCCGGGCCCCGCCGATCGACGTGGCCGGACCACGGCGGGCGCGCCGGCCCGGTAGTTGCGGAACCCGGCCACCGACAGCCCCACGATCAGCACGGTGACGGCGCAGGCGAGGCCGCCGCCGACCCACGCCCCCGTCAGCCCGAAGGCGGTGGCCGTGGCGCCGGCCCGCAGGTCGCCCAGGCGCGGCCCGCCCGCCACGACCACCATGAACGCCCCCTGCAACCGCCCCCGCATCTCGTCCGGCGCGTAGAGCTGCAGGATCGACTGCCGCCACACCGAGGAGATCACGTCCGCCACCCCGCCGACGGCCATGAACAGCACGAGCAGCCACAGGTCGTGGACGAGCCCGGCGGCGGCGACGGCCAGCCCCCAGACGGCGATGACGACCGTCAGCGCCACCCCCTGCCGCTTGACGCGCCCCACCCACCCGGAGAACAGCGCGCCGGTCACGGAGCCGATGGCCATGGCGGAGTTCATCCAGCCCAGCGCGAGCAGGTCCCCGCCGAAGCGCTCGGCGGTCAGCTCCGGGAAGAGCGCCCGGGGCATGGCGAACACCATCGCGATGATGTCCACGACGAACGACATCATCAGCACCGGGCTCCTGACGATGAAGCTGAGCCCGTCCAGGACGGCCCTGGCTCCCGGACGTGTCACCTCGCCCAGCGGAGGCAGTGAGGGCAGTCTGAGCGCCGCGTAGAGGTTGGCGGTGAACAGGACGGCGTCCACCGCGTACGCCCACGCGTAGTCGCCGTACGTCATCGCGACCCCGCCGATCATCGGCCCGAGGACGGCGCCCATGCTGTACACCAGCGAGTTGAGCGCGTTCGCCGCCGGCACCAGCTCCGCGTCGAGGATCCTGGGGATGATCGCGCCCCGGGTCGGCCCGGTGATGGCGAAGCCGGTGGAGTTCAGCGCGACCGCGAGGAAGATCAGGTAGACGTTGTTCAGCCCGAGCAGCGCCTGGACGAGGATGAACAGCGTGGCGGCCCAGGCGACCACCGAGCCGACGACGAGCAGCTTGCGCCGGTCGACGGCGTCGGCGACCGCGCCGCCCCACAGGCCGAAGACGATCAGCGGGATCAGGTTGGCGATGCCGATCAGGCCGACGTAGAACGACGACTGCGTGATCTCGTAGACCTGCTGCCCGACCGCGACGACGGTCACGCCGACGCCGACGTGTGACACGGCCTGGCCCAGCCAGATCCGCCGGTACGCGGGGACGCCCAGCGGCCGGGTGTCTACGAGATGACGCTTGACCAGCTCCCCGAATGCCACTTAACGAACATTAAGGGGCAAGTCTCTCCAGAACCCACCCGGGTCGCGTCCGCCGGTAGCGGAGCCGATCGTGCATCCGGTCGAGCTGTCCCTGCCAGAACTCCATCTCGATCGGGGCGACCCGGAAACCGCCCCAGAAGTCGGGCACCGGCGGATCCTCCGGCCAGCGGGCCGCCAGCTCCTCGTACCGGGCGTCCAGCTCCTCCCTGGAACGCACGACCGCCGACTGCCGCGAGGCCCAGGCGCCGATGCGCGAGCCGTACGGGCGCGAGTCGAAGTACTCGGCCGACTCCGCGTGGGAGATCCTCGTCACAGTGCCCTCGATGCGGACCTGGCGGCGTACCGGGTGCCAGGGGAACAGCAGGGAGGCGCGCGGGTTCTCGGCCAGGTCGCGGCCCTTGCGCGACTCGTAGTTGGTGTAGAAGACGAATCCGCGTTCGTCGTAGCCCTTGAGCAGGACCGTCCTGGCGCTCGGGCGGCCGCCGGCGGAGGCGGTGGCCAGGATCATGGCGTTGGGTTCCGGCAGGCCGGCGTCGAGCGCGTCCTGGAACCAGGTGGTGAACTGCGCGATGGGGTCGGACGCGAGGTCTGATTCGAGCAACGGCTCGCCCTCGTACGTACGGCGAAGCCCCGCCAGCGTGGGCGGGCGCGGGGTGGCATCCACGAGACGATATTCTTGCGCGCTTGCGTGGTAGATCCCATGCACCGCTCCCGACCAGCGGGTTTGCCTGAACGGCGGGTCCCGAGACCGAGCATGAGCTGGGAGGGGGTTAAATTGACCCGCCGGTATCTCGACATCAAGGCATCGCGTTGCCGAAACATGGCAAGAAAGGGAGGCGGCCGAGTATGTCCGACTTCAAACCCGGGCTCGAAGGCGTCGTAGCTTTCGAGACCGAGATCGCGGAACCGGACAAAGAAGGGGGCGCCCTTCGATACCGGGGCGTCGACATCGAAGAGCTGGTCGGCCGTGTCCCGTTCGGGCACGTTTGGGGCCTGCTGGTCGACAATCAGTTCCAGCCGGGCCTGCCCCCGGCGGAGCCGTACCCCATTCCTGTCCACTCCGGTGACATCCGTGTAGACGTGCAGAGCGCGCTGGCGATGCTGGCCCCTGCCTACGGCTTCAAGCCCCTGCTCGACATCAGCGACGAGGAGGCCCGCGACCAGCTCGCCCGCGCCTCCGTCATGGCCCTGTCGTTCGTGGCGCAGTCCGCGCGCGGGCTCGGCCTGCCGATGGTGCCGCAGAGCAAGGTCGACGAGGCCAAGACCATCGTTGAGCGCTTCATGATCCGCTGGCGCGGTGAGCCTGATCCCAAGCACGTCAAGGCCATCGACGCTTACTGGACCTCGGCGGCCGAGCACGGCATGAACGCCTCGACGTTCACCGCCCGCGTCATCGCCTCCACCGGCGCCGACGTGGCCGCCGCGCTCTCCGGCGCCGTCGGCGCCATGTCCGGCCCGCTGCACGGCGGCGCGCCGGCGCGTGTCCTGCACATGATCGAGGGTGTCGAGCAGCTCGGCGACGCCAAGAAGTACGTCCAGAGCGAGCTCGACAAGGGCAACCGTCTCATGGGCTTCGGCCACCGCGTCTACCGCGCCGAGGACCCGCGCGCCCGCGTGCTGCGCCGTACGGCCAAGGAGCTCGACGCGCCCCGCTACGAGGTCGCGGCGGCGCTGGAGCAGGCCGCGCTGGAGGAGCTGCACGCCCGCAAGCCGGACCGCGTGCTGGCCACGAACGTCGAGTACTGGGCCGCCGTGGTGCTGGACTTCGCCGAGGTGCCCTCCCACATGTTCACCTCGATGTTCACCTGCGCCCGCACGGCCGGTTGGGCCGCGCACATCCTGGAGCAGAAGCGCACGGGCAGGCTGGTCCGCCCGAGCGCCACCTACACCGGTCCCACCTCGCGCCCACTCAGCGAGCTCGAGGGCGCCGACGAGGTCGTCGGCAAGTACTGATCCCGTGTTGCGGCTACCGCGCGGCCCCGTCGCCGCCGCGGTAGCCGTTTCGCGTTCCCGGGGACGAAAGCCTTGAACGTCTCCTGCTGGAGGCCCAGGAGCGGCGGCTGGTTCGAGGGCGGGACCGACGGCACGGCGACCGCGCGTGCCCCGAGGCGCCAGGGAAGCGCCCAGTCCGCCGGTGCGGGGTCCACGAGCACCGCCGTGAGCCGGATGCCCCGGATCTCCTCGTCGTACGTCACAGGCCCGCGCACGGCCGCCGGCGCCCGCCCCCGCGCCGATCACCGCCTGCGTCACCACCTCGGCGGCGATCCGGCACCTGGCGTGCAGGACGACCAGCGCGCGCCGCTGACCTGGCGCGCAAGGTGAAACTTTCACCGATCTCATACCCCGGACCGGGTTCAAGCCATCCGACGCAGGTCGGTAGGCTCCGTTACGTGGCTGACATCGTTATTCCCGCTGACATCAAGCCCGCTGACGGCCGCTTCGGCTGCGGGCCCTCGAAGGTTCGCACCGACCAACTGGCCGCGCTCGCCGCCTCCGGCGCGAGCCTCATGGGCACCTCGCACCGTCAGAAGCCGGTCAAGGGCCTGGTCGGCCGCGTGCGTTCCGGTCTCGCCGACCTGTTCTCGCTGCCGGAGGGCTACCAGGTGGTGCTGGGCAACGGCGGCACCACCGCGTTCTGGGACATCGCCGCCTTCGGGCTGATCCGCGAGAAGTCCCAGCACCTGTCCTTCGGCGAGTTCTCCTCGAAGTTCGCCACGGTCGCCAAGAAGGCGCCCTGGCTGGCCGAGCCGAGCGTGATCAAGGCCGAGGTGGGCACCTACCCCGAGCCCGTCGCCGAGGACGGTGTCGACGCCTACGCGCTCACCCACAACGAGACCTCGACCGGCGTGGCCATGCCGATCAAGCGCGTCGGCTCCGACGACTCGCTGGTGCTCGTCGACGCCACCTCCGGCGCCGGCGGCCTGCCCGTCGACCTCGCCGAGACCGACGTCTACTACTTCGCGCCGCAGAAGAGCTTCGCCTCCGACGGCGGCCTGTGGATCGCGATCATGTCGCCGCGCGCCCTGGCCAGGGTCGAGGAGATCGCCGCGAGCGGCCGGTACGTGCCCGAGTTCTTCAGCCTGCCAGTCGCGATCGACAACTCCGCCAAGGACCAGACCTACAACACCCCGGCGGTGGCCACGCTGTTCCTGCTGGCCGACCAGCTCGACTGGATGAACGGCAACGGCGGCCTGGCCTGGACCACCGCCCGCACCGGCGAGTCCAGCCAGCGCCTCTACACCTGGGCGGAGAAGTCGGCCTACGCCACGCCGTTCGCCGCTCCCGAGTTCCGCTCCCAGGTGGTCGGCACCATCGACTTCGCCGACTCCGTCGACGCCGCCGCCGTGGCCAAGGTGCTGCGCGCCAACGGCATCGTCGACACCGAGCCCTACCGCAAGCTGGGCCGCAACCAGCTGCGCATCGCGATGTTCCCGGCCATCGACCCGGCCGACATCGAGGCGCTGACGACCTGCGTCGACTACGTGGTCGAGCGCCTCTAGTCAGTCCTGCGGCCCGTCCTGCGGGCCGGCTCGTCGAGGAGGCGGGCGCGTCCGGGAGACGGGCGTGTCCGCCTCCTCGACGCTCCGCACGAACCTGGCCGGTACCGGCAGCCTGTCGGTGCCGGCCGTCGTCGCTTCGCCGGTCCCGGGGATCCCGGGTCGCCCCCCTCACAACCCCCTCCGGCTCGACGAGTAGGAACCTTCTTGCCCGCTAAGCCCGCATTCGGCCAGGGAACCGCCCGGCCGAAGAGCCTCGGTTACCTGATGTTCGCCAGCCGCTGGCTCCAGGTTCCGCTCTACCTGGGGCTCATCGTGGCCCAGGCCGTGTACGTCTACCAGTTCGCGCTGGAGCTGTGGCACCTCATCGAGACCGTGTTCCTGCACGGTGACGCCCCGGTCACCGGGGCACCCTCGCCCGAGGTCGTGGTCATGCTCACGGTGCTGGCCCTCATCGACGTGGTGATGATCTCGAACCTGCTGATCATGGTGATCATCGGGGGTTACGAGACGTTCGTCTCGCGCATCGACCTCAACGACCACCCCGACGAGCCGGAGTGGCTCTCCCACGTCAACGCGAACGTGCTGAAGGTCAAGCTGGCCACGGCCATCATCGGGATCTCGTCGGTGCACCTGCTGCAGACGTTCATCCGGGCGCAGAGCACGCCCAACGACAAGATCATGTGGCAGACGTTGATCCATCTGGCGTTCGTGGCGTCGGCCGTGGGCCTCGCCTACATCGACCGGTTGCTGGCCACGTCACCGGCCGAGCACACGCGCTCCCACCTCTAACGAGTCCGGGGGCGGGGGCCGCCACGAGCGGGGACGGGCTCCTCCTCTTCCTCTTCCTCGTACTCGCCCTCTTCCTCCGGCTCCTCCTCTTCGGGCTCCTCGCCCTCTTCCTCGTACTCGCCCTCTTCCTCCGGCTCCTCGCCCTCTTCCTCGTACTCGCCTTCTTCCTCCGGCTCCTCCTCTTCGGGCTCCTCGCCCTCTTCCTCGTACTCGCCCTCCTCTTCTCCGGGCTCCTGGCCCTCCTCCTCTTCCTCTTCGCCCTCTTCGGGCTCCTCTTCCTCTTCGGGCTCTTCCTCCTCGAAGCCCTCTTCCTCCTCGGGCTCCTCCGCGGCGGCGCGCTCCTCCTCCATCGCCGTCTCGTGATCCTTGACGACCTCGCCGTCGCGGATCTCGCCGCGCCAGCCGTCGCCCACGTCGTCGGGATGCAGGAGGAGGTGCGCCATCACATGCCGCCTGAAGTGCTTGAGCTCCAGCCGTGCACGACGTCCCTGGGCACGCCACAGATTGCCGGTACGCTCGAACAGCCCCTGCGGGTGGTACTCCAGCACCACCAGGATGCGGGTGAGGTCGTCGGTGACTTCGTGGAAGGTCACCGCGCCGTTGACGAACCCCTTCGGGCCCTCGGACCTCCAGATGATCCGCTGGTCGGGGATCTGCTCGATGATGCGCGCCTTCCAGTGCCTGTGGGACCAGAAGACCTGGGCCTTCCACATCGAGTCCTGGTCCGACTCCCGCTTGACGTTCTCGACCTTCTTCATGAACGACGGGAAGTCCTCGAACTGGGTCCACTGGTTGTAGACCAGGCGGCGGGGAGCACCGACATCGATCGTCTCGATGATGTTGGTGATCTTCCGGTTTCCCTTGTCGCCCTTGCCGGTGATCTTCTGCATGATGCTCTTGAGGCCGCCTTTGAGCCCGCCCTTCAGGCCGCCTGCGAGGCCGCCCTTGAGCCCGCCCTTGATGGCTCCGCCGACCAGACCGCCACCCCCGCCCTGGTCGTCGCCACCAGAGCCGGTCACCGCGCCGAGGAGGCTCGACCCCTTGCCCCCGGCGTAGTCGGACAGGCGGCCGGTCAGCCCTTCGAGCTTGTCCTCGGCGCGGGCGAGCGCCCGCCCGGCCGCGGCGTGCAGCAGGTTCTGCGCCTCCTGCTTGAGCCGGTCCGTGGGCAGGTTCTTGACGATCTCCTGCCCGGCCTCCTTCGCGGCGCCGGCCACCGCTCGCGTAGTTCCCTTCGCGGCGCTGGCCAGCCCTCCAGCAGCTCCCGTCGCCACGCCGGCCGCGCCTCCACCGGCCTCCTTCGCCCCGCCGATCGCGCCTTCGCCGGCGCCCTTCACCGTGCCGATCGCGCCTTCCCCGGCGCCCTTCACCGCGCCGATCGCGTCTCCGCCGGCGCCCTTCGCCTCAGGGGCCGCCGGTTCCTCCGTGCTGTTCGCCGCGGGGGTGGTCTGCTCGGCCGTGCCCTTCGCCGCCTCGGCCGGGCGCCTGCCTGCGCCGGTGGCCTTCCTGACCACTCCCGTCCCGGCCCGGCCCGCCGCCTGGGCCACTCTCCTGGCTCGCCCCGTCTCTGCCTCAGCCATGGCTGTTCCCCCTCACCGACCGGCGGGTCCGCCGCAGCATGCGGGGCCGCCGCTGGGTCCTTTCGGGCTCCCCCGATTCCTGAGCCGCTGATTCCGGCTCCGCGCGGGCGTCCTCGTCCTCGGCGGTGTCCTCGGCGGTGTCCTCGGCGGTGTCCTTGGGCCCTTCCTCAGACCTTTCCTCAGGCCCTTCCCGAGGCCCTTCCTGAGGCTTCTCCGCCTGATCCGCCTGATCCGCCTCATCGCCGGGCTTCTTCCCCTGCGACCGCAGAGTCTCGGCGCGCTCGTGCAGCTTGTCGCTCAGGGAGTCGATCTGCCTGCCGGCCGCGGCCACCGCCGCCGCCTTGCCGACCTCCAGGAGATCGCCACGCAGGCGGTCGACGATCGGCGCCACGTCCGCGGAGGAGGTGAGGCCCTTGATCCCCTGCGCGAGCAGGCCACCGGCGCCCCCGCCCCCGCCTCCGCCCTTGCCTCCGCGTGCTCGACCGGCCAGCCCCGCCGCGGCCAGCGCCGCGGCCATGCGCAGCTTACGTCGCCGGCCGAGGAAGTACCCGGCGAGCAGGGCAAGGGCAATGCGGCATTTGTTCGACATGGTCAGCGCTCCCGTTCCTTCAGCAGCTCTGACCGTCGCCTGCCCGCGTTCGGGCTAAGGACCCGAGGTAGGGGGAAAGATGGACATTTCTTATCAGAACGAGTACGGGTTGGCCGGCGCGACCTCGCGCCGCGGCCTGCGGCGCAGCACCCAGGCGGCCACCACGCCGCCGATGAGCCCGAACAGGTGCCCCTGCCACGAGATGCCCTGCTGGTTCGGCAGCAGGCCCGCCAGGATCCCCCAGTACGCGATGCCCACGCCGACGCCGATGACGATGTCGAGCAGGCTGCGGTTGAACAGGCCGCGCGCCAGGATGTAACCGAAGTAGCCGAAAACCAGCCCGCTCGCGCCGATCGTGAGGACGGCGGGGCTGGTCACCCAGGTGCCCAGGCCACCGATGAAGATGATCAGCACGGTGGCCCAGAGGAACTTGCGCACGTCACGCAGCCCGGCCAGGAAACCCAGCACCAGCAGCGGCACGGAGTTGGCCATCAGATGGCCGAAGCCGCCGTGCAGGAAGGGCGCGAAGAGGATGCCCACCAGGCCGTCAGGATCCCAGCCGACGATGCCGAACTGGTAGTCGAGCGCACCGCCGACGAAGAAGTCGACGCCCTCGACCACCCACATGACCGCGACCATGCCGACCACGATGATCAGCGCGCTGAGAGCGCCGGAGAGGAGCGCTCCGGCACCGCGCCTGGCCGACCCGAACCTGGAACCCGAATAGTCGCTCATGCGCTCTCCCGGTAACTTGTCTCCTCTCTCTTTACCGTATCCAGGCAGAGCTATGCGCGCGCTAAAGGAGACCCCTCCCGTTCCTTGAGGAGGACGGGAGGGGGACGGTCATTCGCCCTTCCACCGGGGCGCGCGCTTCTCGGCGAAAGCGGCGGCGCCCTCCATGGCGTCCTTCGAGCCGAAGACCGGGTTGATGATCGCGCCCTGCTTCTCGAACATCTCCTCCAGCGACCAGTCCTGCGACTCGATGACCACCTTCTTGGTCGCGGCGAGCGCCAGCGGGGCGTTGGCGGCGATCTTCCTGGCCAGCTCCAGGGCGCCCTCCAGGGCCGCGCCGGGCTCGGTGATCCGGTTGACCAGGCCGAGCTCGTACAGGCGGGCGGCCTCGTAGTGGTCACCGGTCAGGGCCATCTCCATGGCCACGTGGTACGGGATCCGCCGCGGCAGCCGCATGATCCCGCCCGCGCCGGCCACCAGCCCGCGCTTGGGCTCCGGCAGGCCGAACTTCGACTCCGAGGAGGCCACGATGACGTCGCAGGCCAGCGCCAGCTCGAACCCGCCCGCCAGGGCGTACCCCTCGACGGCGGCCACCAGCGGCTTCTTCGGCGGCGCCTCGGTCAGCCCGCCGAACCCGCGGCCCTTGACCACCGGGAAGTCCCCGGACAGGAACCCCTTGAGGTCCATGCCCGCGGAGAACGTGCCGCCGGCGCCGGTCAGCACGTAAGCGGAAATGTCGGGACGGGCGTCCAGCGTGTCCAGCGCCTCGGCGACGCCCCTCGCCACCGCCCCGTTGATGGCGTTGCGCGCCTTGGGACGGTTGATGGTGAGGATCGCCACATTGCCGGACTCTTCGACGAGCACTTCGTCAGACACGGGACCTGCCTTACTTGGGCTGGAAGCGGATGCCGCCGTCGAAGCGGATGACCTCGGCGTTCATGTAGTCGTTCTCGACGAGCGACCTGACCAGGTGGGCGAACTCGTCGGCCCGGCCCATGCGCTTGGGGAAGACCACCGGCGCCACCAGCTTGGCCTTGAACTCCTCGGAGTTGGGCGAGAAGCCGTAGATGGGGGTGTCGATGATGCCGGGGCAGATCGTGTTCACCCGTACGCCGATGGCGGCCAGGTCGCGGGCGGCGGGCACGGTCATGCCCACGATGCCGCCCTTGGAGGCCGAGTAGGCGAGCTGGCCCGTCTGCCCCTCCAGCGCGGCCACGGACGCGGTGTTGATCACCACGCCGCGCTGCCCGTCGGCGTCGGCCGGCTCGGTCTTGGCGATGGCGGCCGCGGCGATGCGCATGAGGTTGAACGTGCCGATCAGGTTGACCTCGATGACCTTGCGGTAGGAGGCCGGGTTGTGCGGGTTGCCGTCACGGTTGACCGTGCGCTCGGCCCAGCCGATGCCGGCGCTGTTGACCACCACGCGCAGCGGCTTCCCGGTGGCCACGGCGGCGTCCACGGCCGCCTGCACCTGCTGGTCGTCGGAGACGTCCGTCTTGGCGAAGACGCCGCCGATCTCGTCGGCGACAGCCTTGCCGCGCTCCTCGTTGAGGTCGGCGACGACCACGGTGGCGCCGGCGCGGGCCAGCTCGCGGGCGGTGGCCTCACCGAGGCCGCTGGCGCCGCCGGAGATGATTGCTGCAGATCCGTTCACGTCCATAGCCGGACCCTAACCCGCAGACCGAATGAAGTTCTACTCGGGGGCGGTTAAAACTCGCCCACGGCGGTGTCCACGTCGGAGTACACCTTGATCCGCCGGTCCAGCCCGGTCGTGCGGAGGATGCGCGCCACCGGCGCCTGCGGCGCCGCCAGGGAGACGCCACCGCCCTCCCCCGTCGCCAGCCGCCAGGCCTCGATCAGCACCGACAGGCCGCTGGAGTCCATGAACGACAGTTGCTGCAGATCGAGCACGAGCCGCGCGCTGTCCTGCTTGATGGCGTCACGCACCTCGTCACGCAGGAACGGCGCGGTGAACAGGTCAAGCTCTCCCTCGACGGCCACCACCACGGCGTCGCCCAGGGCGTGTCGCGCAAGCCGCAGCTTCATGGGCCCCTCCTCGATGAGCCACTGTACTTCGACATCCCCGGATACCGGGCATGCACAAACTACGAAAAGTCGGATGCAGGAGAACAAGGCGGGCGTAAACGCGTACCAAATGCCCCGTCAAGAACCATGCTCCGGGTTTCTACCCATCTCGCCGCCGATGCCCTTACCTGGGAGGCCAGGTTGCCTCAAACGGCGGGGATCGCGAAGCCGTACGGGAGCTCCAGGCGGTGCCGGGCCAGCAGGTCGGCGTCGGCGAGCAGCTCGCGGGTGGGCCCGTCGGCGGCGATCACGCCGCCGGAGAGGATGAGCGAGCGCTCGCACAGCTCCAGCGCGTACGGCAGGTCGTGCGTGACCATGAGCACCGTCACGTCGAGGGAGCGCAGGATCTCGGCCAGCTCCCTGCGGGCGGCCGGGTCGAGGTTGGAGGAGGGCTCGTCGAGCACCAGGATCTCGGGCGCCATGGCCAGCACCGTCGCCACCGCCACCCGGCGCCGCTGCCCGAACGACAGGTGGTGCGGCGGCCGGTCGGCGGCGTCCAGCATGCCCACCCGGTCCAGCGCGTCCTTGACCACCCGGTCCAGCTCCTCGCCGCGCAGGCCCGCGTTGGCGGGGCCGAAGGCCACGTCGTCGCGGACCGTGGGCATGAAGAGCTGGTCGTCAGGGTCCTGGAAGACCAGGCCGACGCGCTGCCTGACCTCCTTGAGCGTGTCCTTGCGCACCGGCGTGCCGGCCACGGTGACACTGCCGTGCCCGGCGGTGAGAATGCCGTTGAGATGCATCACGAGCGTCGTCTTGCCGGCGCCGTTCGGGCCGAGCAGGGCCACGCGCTCGCCGCGGCCGATCGTCAGGTCCACCCCGAACAGCGCCTGGGTGCCGTCCGGATAGGCGTAGGCGAGCTGCCGGACTTCGAGAGAGTTCACCACGTTAGTCCCCAGATGGCGAGGGCGACGGCGGGCAGGGCGAGGGCGGTACCCCAGTGCGTGACGGACGCCGGCAGGTCCTGGATGACCGGCATCTGGCCCGAGTAGCCGCGGCTGAGCATGGCGAGGTGCACGCGTTCACCCCGCTCGTACGAGCGGATGAACAGCGCCCCGGCCGACCGCGCGATCACCGGAACGTGCCGGAGATTTCGTGCTTCGAACCCGCGCGACTCCCTGGCCACCCGCATCCGCCGCATCTCGTCCACGATCACGTCCAGGTACCTGAGCATGAACATGGCGATCTGCACCAGCAGGCTCGGCAGCCGCAGCCGCTGCGCCCCCAGCAGGATGGCCCGCGGCTCCGTGGTGGCCGCCAGCAGGATGGACGCCACCACCCCCAGCGAGGCCTTGGCCAGGATGTTCCAGGCCGCCCAGAGGCCGGGCACGCTCAGCGAGAGCCCCAGGACCTCGGTCCGCTCCCCCAGCCCGACGACCGGGATGAGGAACGCGAACAGCACGAACGGCACCTCGATCACCATGCGCCGCAGCACGTACGTCCCCGGCACCCGAGCTGCCACCGCGACCGCGCCCAGCAGGACGGCGTACGCGGCGAACGCCCAGAACCGCTCGCGCCGCGTGGCCACCACCACGAGCGCGAACGCGAAGACCGCCAGCAGCTTGCACTGCGGCGGCAGCCGGTGCACGACCGACTCGCCCGGCAGGTAGAGCCGGTGGTGGTGCCCAGCGCCCACGAATCACACCTTGATCTTGTTACGGCCGCGCGCGGCCCAGGCCACGGCCCCGGTGATGAGCAACACCAGACCGACGCCGACGATCCCGGCCACGCCGACGGGGATCCCGCCCACCTCACCGTAGTCGGCCAGCGCCCACCCGCCGAACAGGTGGTCGGCCGCCTGGTCGATGAAGCCCTTGTCCTCGGCCACCGCCTCCAGCCCGTCGGGCGAGGAGGAGGCGAAGAAGGAGACGACCCCGGCCAGCACCAGCGTCACGCCGACGCCACCGAGCAGGAACGGCTTGAGCCCGCCGCCGGTGGCCACCGGCCGCTCCTCGTCCACGACGGTGGTCGTGCCACCGGCGCCGCGCAGCTCCAGCGGCCTGGCCAGGCCGCGGGCGCCGTGCACCAGGTCGGGCCGCACGGCCAGCACGGCGCCGACGGTCACCGCGGTGATCAGGCCCTCGCCGATGCCGATCAGCAGGTGCACCCCGCCCATCGCGGCCGCCACCGTGCCGACCTCGATCGGCGCGGTGCCACCGATCCAGAACAGCAGCGTGAACACCAGTGCGGAGGCCGGCACCGAGATCAGCGCGGCCAGGAACGCCGCCACCACGACCTTCCCCCTGGCCATGGTCGTGACCAGCCGGAAGACGCCCCAGCCGACGAGCACCGTGACGAGGCCCATGATCGTGATGTTGACGCCGAGCGCCGTCAGCCCGCCGTCGGCGAAGAACACGCCCTGCACCAGCAGGACCACGGCCATGCACAGCACCCCTGTGTACGGCCCGACGAGTATCGCGGCCAGCGCGCCGCCCAGCAGGTGGCCGCTGGTGCCGGCGGCGACGGGGAAGTTGAGCATCTGCACGGCGAAGATGAACGCCGCGACGAGCCCGGCCATGGGCGCGGTGCGGTCGTCGAGCTCGCGCCGGGCCCCGCGCAGGCAGACCGCGACGCCGGCGGCCGCGACGACGCCGGCCGAGATGGATGTCACCGCGTTGAAGAAGCCATCGGGTACGTGCACGGCTGCCTCCAGGAAGAGGATCCGAGAAGAGGACGGACAAACGGTCCTACTTTAGGACATCGTCTTGCACCTGCACATAGATGGCAATTACCGCAGAATTCTTTTGACCACGCTCTTCGCCGTCAACCGCCGCACCACCGCGCTCAGCCGCCCCTTCCCCGAGGTCGCGTACGGCCGCACGCTCCTGAACAGGGCCGCCCCCCACCCGCGGCGCGGCCCGGCCACCGTATCGGTCTCGATCCTGAACCGCGCGGGCGGCCCGCCCAGATCGAGCTCCAGGTAGGCGTCCCAGGTGCCGGGCGCCAGCTTCCCCACCGCCGGCCTGGCCGCGAACCCGCCGCCGGGCAGCGCCATCACGCGCTCGGCGCGCTCGCGCCCGGTGCGCCTCTCCCGCCACACGAGCCGCTTGACCGCCGAGGTGGGCGGGGTGGTGCCGGCCACGGTGACCTCGCCGTCCATCAGCAGCCGGTGCGCGAGCGACCAGCGCATCCTGATCAGCCGCGCCGTGCCGGGCACCGCGACCACGTGACCGCCCACGTCGATGCTGAGGTTCCCGTTGTCCCTGGTGAAGTAGGGCAGGGCCACGACGCCGCCGACCATCCGGGGCTGCGGCCTGCCGATGCCGCTGTCGCGGTCGGCCCCGAGCCTGCCGAGCCGGATCACGCCCTCGATCTCGACCGCGATCCGCAGGTCCCAGATGCCGGAGCCGAGCGTGCCGACGTCCACCCTGGCGGTGAACTCGCCGCCCTTCCTGTCGGCCGGCACCACGAGTTCCTTGTCCGGGTCGTGCCTGGCGCGCAGCACCACGGTCAGGCCGTCGTCCCTGGTGATCCCGGCGAGCCTGGCGGCGCCCGTCACCACCAGGTGCTCGCCGTCCCAGCGCAGCCCGGTCAGCCGGCGCCGTACGGTGGCGCTCTCGATGCGGGCCAGGCGCATGAGGCGGTCGAGGTCGTCCAGGGCGCCGGCCCGCTGCCGGTCCACGGTGTTGAGCCGCTCGTGGACGCCAGGGGTGTACCACTCCTCACACAGGGCGGCGACCTCGCGCGCGATGTCCTTGCGCCGCACATCGTCGCTGTCCAGGAACACGGCCCCGAGCTGGGTGAACACGTCCAGCCTGAAGTGCCTGCGCAGCAGGTGGTCGCGGAGCGGGCCGGGCTCGACGTGCCGGGCCATCAGCCGGATGGGCTCGCGGATCATGGCCAGCCAGGCCAGCGGGTCCCTGCTGCCGGGCTGCTGCATGATGCTGCTGCCGTCGGGCCTGGAGACGAGGTGGTAGCAGTCGTGGTCGGCCACCACGGAGACCGCCCGGGCGTGGCAGTAGGCGTGCACGGTGAAGAGGATGTCCTCCCCGACCAGCATGCCCTCGCCGAACCTGATGCGGTGGCGGACGAGCAGTTCCCTCCTGAACAGCTTGAAGCAGCTCAGGCTGTTGTAGACGTTGCTGTCGCCGAGCCCCACCCGGTCGGCGCTGCGCGCGAACATTGACACGGGCGCTCGCCTGCCGTGGCCCACGATCTTGCCGAGGACGATGTCGGTGTCGTTGCGGTCGGCCACGGCGACCATGCGTTCGAGCGCCTCGGGGCCGAGGTAGTCGTCGGCGTCGCAGAAGAAGACGTACCGGCCGGTGGCGTGCTCGATGCCGACGTTGCGCGGCCGGCCCGCGCCGCCGCTGGCCTCGATGTGCACGACCTTGACGGTGCCCGGGTGGTAGGCGGCGTAGAGGTCGAGGAGCTCGCCGCTGCCGTCGGTGGAGCCGTCGTCCACGACGACGATCTCCTTCTTCACCCGCTGGACGAGCGCGGAGGTGAGGCATCGGTCGAGGAAGTCCCGGCAGTTGTGGACGGGGATCACGACGCTGACGTCGACCGCGTCGTCATCGTCGCCTGCCCCGTGCATCTCCACCACTCCACAGTCACGTCGCGTCGTCATCCCGTCTCAGTATGTGACGAGTGCGGGTGCCCGTGGGGGCCGATCGCGACGTCTTCTTCTCACTGCTTTGCCGCCATTGGAGATTCACGGCATTCCACCGATAAGCTGCGGGATCTCCGCCAAATACCTCATTCAACCGGCACCGAATGAGTTTCAGGGAGGAGGATTTCCTCCCCGGGAGAGGATTTATCTCCGCCGGGTTCATTACGTCACCACCGCGAGCCTCCGGTGATCCCGGGGCGAGAGTTGCGCGTCTACAGTTAGGCAACCTTGACCGGGAGGTGGCGGGAAATGGGATCTGATCTCCGCAGCGAAACGGCCGACGGCTCGGCCGTGCACACTGCTGAGTTCATCGTCTCCTCGGCGCGCCTGACGGAGCTGCACGAGTGCTCCGCAGTGCTGCGCCGCACGAGGGCACGGGCCGAAGAGATCGTGGACGAGGCTCGCACGCTGCTGGCCGAGGCCGAACGACGCGGCGACAGCGCGCGCACGTACCTGCTGCGCAGCCAGCTCGAACAGGCACGCGAGAGGTACGGGCAGGTGCTGAACGCGTACCTGTTGTTGTCCCGCAGGATCAACGAGGAGCGGCAGGAGATCCTGCGGGCGCAGATGGACCGGGATCGGCTCCAGGGGTTGTCAGGAGTCGCCTGACGGCGCTACCGTCAGGTCATGCCCGACTGGAAAGAGAACCTCCATTGTTCCTTCTGTCATAAGAAGAGCGGTGACGTGAACAAACTGATTGCCGGGCCGGGCGTACACATTTGTGACGAATGTGTCGGGCTGTGCACGGAAATCCTCGAACAGGAGCGGCTCGCCACTTCTACCGAACCGCGACTTCCCGCATGGGAAACCATGACCGTCGAGCAAATACTCGAACATCTCCCGAAAATCGCCGCCGTACAGGCACAGGTGGACGACAACCTGCGCGACTGGGTGGCGCACCTCCGCTCCCGGGACGTCAGCTGGGAACGGGTCGGCGCCGCCCTCGGCATGACGAGGCAGTCCGCGTGGGAGCGTTTCAGGAGCGAGACCTGAGACGTTGTGAACCTATGGGGCACCTGGGGCGTCCTAGACTTTCAGGGAGGCCCGATCATGCACGTCCTGGACGATGTCGCGCCCGATCTCGAACGGCTCCGGCTGGAGCTGCTCCTGATCCAGGCGCTGCACGAAGAGGCGGAGCGGCTGGCCGCCGACTGAACGGGCTCCAGCTCCCCGGTGCACACCGGGGAGCTGGAGCAGGGGGCCACCTCACGCCGAGTCGCCCGCGAGGCTGAGCGTAAGATCCGAAGTCATGCTGCGATGCGCCGTGCTGGACGACTATCAGGACGTGGCCCTCGCCCTGGCCGACTGGTCCCGGGTGCGGGTGGAGAGCTTCCGCGAGCACTTCAGCCGCCAGGATGACCTCGTGGCCGCGATCCGCGACTGCGAGATCGTCGTCGCCATGCGGGAGCGCACGCCGTTCCCCGCCGAGCTGTTCGACCGGCTGCCCAACCTGCGCCTGCTCGTCACCACCGGCATGCGCAACGCCTCCATCGACCTGGCGGCGGCGCGGGAGCACGGCGTCACGGTCTGCGGCACGGGCAGCATCGCCACGCCGCCGGTCGAGCTGACCTGGGCGCTCATCCTCGGCCTGATCCGCCACCTGGTGCCCGAGTCGGCTGCCATGCGCGCCGGCGGGCCCTGGCAGCACACGATCGGCACGGACCTGCACGGCCGCACGCTCGGGCTCGTCGGACTGGGCAAGATCGGCGAGCGGGTGGCGGCGGTCGGGCGGGCGTTCGGCATGGACGTCGTGGCGTGGAGCGCGAACCTCACCGAGGAGCGGGCCGCCGGCGGCGGCGCGCGCCTGGCCCCCGACCTCGACGCGCTGCTGTCCGGCTCCGACATCGTCTCGATCCACGTCGTGCTCGGCGACCGGACGCGGGGGCTCATCGGCAAGCGGGAGCTGGCGCTGATGAAGCCCACGGCCTACCTGATCAACACGGCGCGGGCGGCGATCGTCGACCAGGACGCGCTGGCCGCGGCGCTGCGGGCGAGGCGGATCGCGGGGGCCGGGCTGGACGTGTTCGACCCGGAGCCGCTGCCCGAGGGGCACGAGTTCCGTACGCTGCCGAACGTGCTGGCCACTCCGCACCTCGGGTACGTGACGGAGCTGAACTACGGCACGTACTTCCGCGAGGCCGTCGAGGACATCGACGCCTTCATCGACGGCACCCCGATCCGCGTCCTGTCACCCTGACCCGGCGCCCTTCGCCCTCTTCACCGCGACCCGGCGCCCTTCGCCCTCTTCACCGCGACCCGGCGCCCTTCGGCCTGTTCACCGCGACCTGGCCCCTTCGGCCTGTTCACTCCGACCGGGTCCTGGCCCGGAACGCGGCCGTCTTCACCCGGCCCTGGCAGGCCGTGGAGCAGAACCGGCGGGTGCCGTTGCGCGAGACGTCCACGTAGACGCGGTCGCAGTGCGGCGCCGTGCAGACCCCCAGGCGATCGTTGAACTCGCTGCCCAGCACGATCGCCAGCCCCGTGGCGCAACTCGCCGCCCAGTCGCCCGCCATGGTGCCGCCGCGGCCGTGGAAGTGCAGGTGCCAGGGCTCGCCGTCGTGCCGTTCGAGCAGCGGCCTGGCGTGCGTCTCCTCCAGCAGCGCGTTCACCTCCGCCGCCGCGCTGTCGACGTCGCCATCCGCGACCGCGGCGAAGACCGTACGCAGGCGGGCGGCGACCCGCGCCAGCTCGGCCCCCTCGGCCTCGGTCACCTCGCGGTAGGAGGTGTAGACGGCACGCAGGCCGGCGGTGGCGGCGGCGCCGGCGTCCACCGGCTCGGGAAAGGGCCGCCCGCGCCGCTCACCCGGGGTCAGCTCGTTGACGAGTGACACCGCCACCCTGACCACGGTGTCCGTGTGACTGTTGTAGTCCAATTGACCGGTTACACCTTCATGTTCTACGTTGTGACTGTCCAAATCTTAGATGACAGTTACAGGGGGCGTTCATGCTTACTCACGATGCCGCGCAGGGGTGGATCGCGCGCTGGGACCGCCAGCAGGAGGGTTACCTGCCCGACCGGGAGGCTCGCTTCACGGCCCTGATCGACGCGGTGGAGGCGCTGGGACGGCCCGATCCCGTGGTGGTCGACCTGGGTTGCGGCCCCGGGTCGTTGTCCGCGCGGCTGCTGGAGCGGCTGCCCGGAGCCACGGTGGTCGCGGTGGACGCCGACCCGCTGCTGCTGGGCCTGGGGCGGGCGGCCTACCCGCAGCTCACGTTCGTCTCGGCGGACCTGCGGACGAGCCGGTGGACCGGCCTGCTCGGCCTGGACGGCCGGCCGGTCGACGCGGCCGTCAGCACGACGGCGCTGCACTGGATCTCGGGCCCCGAGCTGAAGGGCGTGTACGCGGAGCTGGCCACCGTGCTGCGCCCCGGCGGGCTGCTGCTCAACGGCGACCACATGGACACCGAGGACACCACGCCCGCCCTCTCGCGCCTGGAGCACGAGGTGCACCGGCTCGAGACCGAGCGGGTGTTCGGCCAGAACCCGCCGGAGGACTGGCGTTCCTGGTGGGACGCGATCGAGGCCGACCCCGACCTCGCCGCCCTCAACGCGGCCAGGACGACGGCCGGCTCCGCCCACCGCGGCTCGGAGTCCCACCTGCTCTCGCACCACGTGGAGGCGCTGCGGGAGGCCGGCTTCACCGAGATCGGCACGCTCTGGCAGCGGGGCAACAACCGCCTGCTGTGCGCCGTACGGGGCTGAGCCCCCGCAGGGGGTTCTGGCTCCGCCCTTCACCTCACCGGCGGCGGGCGGCAGAATGGCTCCATGCCGAGCTTCGAACGGCTGACGATCGCGGAGGCCAGAACCCTCACCCGCGCCGAGCTCCTGCCACGCATCGAGGAGGAGCAGAAGTACTGGTACGACCGCATCCACACCTGTGCGATGCAGCCCGGCGACGAGCAGGCGTTCAAGACCTTCAACGACATCGTGCACATCGCCGCCAACCCCCACCGCGCCATCTCCGACACCGACGCCCTCGCGGAGGGCAGGCCCTTCGACCGCGACTACTGGACCAAGCCCCTCGGCGAGCTGGGCGAGCTGTAGGTGTTCGGCGGGCGCCGCAACCAGGTGGCGTAGCGCCACAGCCACTCGACCGGCCCGAACCGGAAGCGCCGCAGCCACAGGCCGGACAGCACGCGCTGGGCGGCGAGAATACCCGTGGCGACCAGCAGCACCGTCGCCTCGGACCACGTGGCGGGCGCGCCGCCGAGCAACGGGCTGACCAGCAGCACGAGCACGGTCGCGCTCAGGTAGTTGGTCAGCGCCATCCTGCCCAGGGGCGCGAAGACCGCCTCCAGCACGGGGCGGAGCGGCGTCCTGAGCAGGGCCAGCATCCCGCAGACGTACGCTCCCGCGGTGAGCAGCCCCGCGACGGCGAACGCGCTGTGCACCTGGTTGCTCTGCGCCCACGCCGCCGGCACCGCCAGCACCGCGAACACCAGCAGCGCCGGCCACCAGGTGATCCGCTCCATCCGCTCCGTCACCCCGTACCTGGTCAGCAGGGAGCCCACCAGGAACAGCCCGGGCACCAGCACGACCCCGTTGCTGCCGAGCACCAGCGGCGCCGACAGGAGGATCCCCGCCGACACGGCCACCGCCCAGCGGGGCAACCACGTGGACGGCAGCAGCACCACCAGGCCGACGACGGCGTAGATCGTCAGGATGTCGCCGCGCCAGAGGAGGAACATGTGCAGCAGGCCGATGGCCAGCAGCGCCAGGAGGCGGCGCAGCAGCACCACGCGGGGGCGGCCGGTACGGTTCGCGGTGGTCTCCAGCATGAGGGAGAAGCCGACGCCGAAGAGCAGCGAGAAGATCGGGAAGAAGCGCTGGTCCACCAGGTAGCC
The DNA here is from genome assembly GCF_040656115.1 of Nonomuraea sp. NPDC050202. NCBI lineage: Bacteria > Bacillati > Actinomycetota > Actinomycetes > Streptosporangiales > Streptosporangiaceae > Nonomuraea > Nonomuraea sp. NPDC050202. Next base: position 69,164 of record NZ_JBFALF010000048.1, read on the forward strand.
CGGCCAGTCGGCTCCCACGGCGGTGTTCAGCACCCCGGCGTTCACGTTGGCGATCGGTCTGACGTTGGCCACGAGGATGCCGCAGAGCGCGAAGCCGCGCAGGACGTCGAGGGCGGCGATGCGGGGTCGATGGGACATGGACCCATCCTTGGGACCCGCCGCACAGCCGGGATGAGCCGCGAGCAGGGTTGCGGCAGTACTTTCGGCTGATTCAGCCGCTGACCACCGGGATACGGGGCGTGCCTTCACGGCGTCCGGGCCTCGTGGACCGCGCGGGCGGCCTCCACTGGCATGAGCGCCGCCCGCTCACCCCGCCTTGACCAGCAGCCGCCACGGCCGGTAGGCGAACGCGTCGTCGTTCCACCGCACCGCCGCCAGGTCCTCCCGCGCGCGCAGCCCCGGCACCCGGGTCACCAGCGCGCGGAACGCCTCCTGCAGCTCCATCCTGGCCAGGTTCGCGCCGATGCAGAAATGCGGCCCGTGGCCGAAGGTCAGGTGCGAACTGGGCACGTCACGGGCGAACCTGCGCACGTCGAACCGCATCGGGTCCGCGAACACCGACGGGTCGTGGTTGGCGGCCGACAGGTTGGGCAGCACGACCGTGCCCGCCGGGATGGCGCCGCCGGAGACCTCGACGTTCTCGGTGATCCTGCGCAGCATGCCGGGCGCGCCGGGCCCCTCGTGCCGCAGGATCTCCTCGACCGCCGGCTCCACCAGCTCCGGGTGCGCCACGAGCTCGGCGTACTGGTCGGGATGGCACAGCAGCCGAAAGGTTCCCCGGATGATCATCATGGCCGTGGTCTCGTACCCGGCCAGGATCAACGTGGAGACCATGTTGGTCAGCTCGGCCTCGCTGAGCCTGTCGCCCTCGTCCCGCGCCGCGATGAGCAGGTCGATCAGGTCGTCGCCCGGCTCGGCCCGATGCTGGGCGATCAGCTCGGCGGCGTAGGCCATGAACGCGGCGTACCCCTCGGCCCTGGCCTCGGCGCTCGTGTCCGAGGTGGACAGGAACATGTCGGTCCACCCGCGTACCTGGTCGAAGCGGTCCATCGGCACGCCGAGCAGCTCACAGATCACCCGCGCGGGCAGCAGCAGCGCGAAGTCCGCCGCCAGGTCGAACTCCTCGCCTGCCGCGTCGAGCAACTCGCCGGCGATGGCGGCGACGCGCGGCCGCCAGCGCTCGGCCTGTCTAGGGGTGAACGCGCCGTGCATGATGCGGCGGTAGCGGGTGTGCTCCGGCGGGTCCTGGTTGTTCAGCGCCGCAGGGTCGTCGTCCAGCGCCCTGCCGCTGACCATCCTGGGCAGGCCGGGCTCGCGCAGGTTCCGGCTGCCTGCGGGGGAGGCCAGCAGGCCGCGTACGTCCGCGTACCGGACGATCATGGAGATGCGGTCGCCGCTCGGCATCGTGGCCGGCTCCATCGGCGCCTCGGCGAGCCGTCGGGCCAGGTCGGGCGAGGGGGTGCCGTACGGGCCCGGGGGCAGATCGGGCCAGGCCCCCTTGCTGCTGGGCTGCTCAGTCATGGCCGCCTCCTCCTCCGGAACGTACGCAAGGGCCATGGGCCGGTCAAGGCGGCTCCAGGAAAACATGACACATGCTGTCGGCTTTTCGCTCTAGCGTCTTCGGCATGAGCAACGACTTGAAGGGCAAGGTCGCCCTGGTGGCCGGGGGCACGCGGGGCGCCGGCCGCGGCATCGCCGTCGAACTCGGCGCCGCCGGGGCCACCGTGTACGTGACCGGCCGCACCAGCGGCGAGAGCAGATCCGAGTACAACCGTCCCGAGACCATCGAGGAGACGGCCGCGCTGGTGGACGAGGCGGGCGGCGAAGGCATCCCCGTCCAGGTCGACCATCTGGAACGGGACCAGGTCAAGGCCCTGGTGGACCGCATCGCGCGCGACCACGGCCGATTGGACGTGCTCGTCAACGACATCTGGGGCGGGGAACTGCTGGCCCAGTGGGAGACGCCGCTGTGGGAGCACGACCTCGACGCCGGGCTGCGCCTGCTCCGGCTCGCCATCGACACGCACATCATCACCAGCCACTACGCGCTGCCCCTGCTGATCAAGCGCCCGGGCGGCCTCGTGGTGGAGATGACCGACGGGACCAAGGAGTACAACGACGACAACTACCGCGTCTCGTTCTTCTACGACCACGCCAAGAGCGCCGTGATCAGGCTCGGCTTCGCCCAGGCGCGCGAGCTGCGGCAGTACGGGTGCACGGCCGTGACGCTGACGCCCGGCTGGCTCAGATCCGAGCTGATGCTGGAGCACTTCGGGGTGACCGAGGCGAACTGGCGCGACGCCACCACCCGCGAGCCGCACTTCGTGATCTCCGAGACGCCCCGTTACGTCGGCCGCGCGGTCGCCGCCCTGGCCACGGACGCGGACGTGATGCGCTGGAGCGGGCAGTCGCTGTCCAGCGGACAGCTCGCTCGCGAGTACGGCTTCACGGACGTGGACGGCTCACAGCCCGACTGCTGGCGTTACCTGGTGGAGGTCCAGGACCCGGGCAGGCCCGCGGACGCGACCGGCTACCGCTGACCTCACCCAGACCCGCGAAAGCGGCCGGCCGCCGCTGACCTCACCCAGACCCGCGAAAGCGGCCGGCCACCACTTCCGGAGGGGGAATCCTGGCGCCTTTCCCGCCGCACAAGCTCCACGTACCGCTGGACGGACTTGCGCGGGCTTCGTGGCGGCGGGAATGGTGATGTCCGAATTCCGCTGTAGATCGCGACCGACCCGGCACTATATCTGGTAGAAAGGCGACGCCCACCCCACCGAGGAGACCCCTTTCCATGACCGCCACCGCCAAGGCCGACCTGCTCCGCTCGCTGCAGACCGATTCGGTGCTGCTCCTGCCCAACGCCTGGGACGCCGCCAGCGCCGCGGTGATCGCCGCAGCCGGAGCCCCCGCGATCGCCACCACCAGCGCCGGCCTGTCCTGGAGCCTGGGGCGTCCGGACGGCCAGGCGCTCAGCCGCGCCGACGCGATCGACGCCGTCGCCCGCATCGCGGCCGCGGTCGACGTCCCGGTCACCGCCGACATCGAGGGCGGCTACGACGACCTGACGGCCACCATCACCGGCGTGGTCGCCGCCGGCGCGGTCGGCGTCAACCTGGAGGACTCCCAGGCCGCCGGCGGCCCGCTTTACACGATCGAGGAGCAGTCGGCCCGCATCCGGCAGGCGCGCACCGCCGCCACCCAGGCGGGCCTGCCCGGATTGGTCCTCAACGCCCGAACCGACGTCATCCTGTTCGGCCTCGGCGACCTGGACCAGGCCATCGCCCGCACGCTCGCCTACGCGGAGGCCGGCGCCGACAGCATCTTCGTCCCCGGCCTGCTCGACCTGGCCGCGCTACGCACCCTCTGCGACGCCTCTCCCATCCCGGTCAACGCCATGGCCATGGCCGGCGGCCCCGACGTGGCCGCCCTCACCGGGGCCGGCGTCCGCAGGATCAGCCTCGGCTCGGCCGTCGCCCAGGCCGCCTACACCACGGCCCGGCAGGTCACCCTCGAACTCCTCGGCAAGGGCACCCTGGACTCCCTGGACGGCACCTTCGACTACGGCGAGCTCAACGGGCTGCTGGTGGCGCGGAACCGACCCTGATCACCGCCGCCCCCTGCCACACGCACCACCGCAGCAAGCGGAGGCGCCGGCGCGTCCGTCCATGAGAGGATCGCACCGTGTCAGGACCCGTCCGCCGCCTGCTGATCGTGCATCACACCGCCTCCCCGACGCTGCAGGAGCTCTTCGAGTCGGTACGGCAGGGCGCCACCACGGACGAGGTCGAAGGCGTCGAGGTGATCGCCCGTGCCGCGCTGCGCGCCACCGCCGTCGACGTGTTCGAGGCCGACGGCGTCATCCTCGGCACGCCGGTCAACATCGGCTACATGAGCGGAGCGCTCAAGCACTTCTTCGACACCATCTACTACCCCTGCCTCGAGGAGACCCGGCGCCTGCCGTACGCGCTGTACGTGCACGGCAACAGCGACACGACCGGCGCGGTCCGCGCGGTGGAGTCGATCACCACCGGCCTCGGCTGGCAGCGCGCCCACCCGCCGGTGACAGTGACGGGCACGCCGGGCAAGGACGACCTGGCGGCCTGCTGGGAACTCGGCGCCACGATCGCCGCGACGATCAGCCCTGACTGACCGTCGCGGCGCCGATCAGCCCCGGCTGACCGCGCCGTCGTCCCTGTCTGGATCGTCCTCGTCCGTGTACGGCGAGGCGGACTTGGGCACGCTCCCGCACACCTCGGCCTGCTTCTCGGGGGCGTGGTCGTCGTCGAGAATCCCGCAGTAGAGCACCGGGATGCCTTGGCGACCTGGTCTCATGACGGCGATCACCTTGTCGTGCGGCTCGTGACGCGCACCACGGAAGTCGATCAGCCCGCTCGTCCCCTCCCACGCGCCGCGGAGGCTGGTGCCCTCCAGCCGCTGCTTGATCTCACCCCGGCTGGGCAACTCGTCCTCGCGTACCTCCTCGGCCGTCTCCGGCTCGAAGGCGTCGCTGATCGCCTGGTACACCAGGCTGATCGCATCGTAGGTCAGGATGAGATTGTCATCCGACATGTCGGTGAGCCGGCCGCCCAGCAGGTGATTCGCGAAGTTCGTACGAGGCGGCTGCTTGCCGGACCCCCTGCCGAACTCCCACAACCAGCGGCCTGCCAGCCCCAGATAGTAGACCTCGACCTGCTTCATCGCGGCTATCGCCGCGCCGTGGTTCGGCATCACCCTGGCCACGTCGTCGGCCGCGATCACCTTCACCCGGCCGCATCTCCTGCCCTCGACGGCTGTGAGGAAATCGACGAAGTCCACCGCCCGGCCGGCGTAGAAGATCACGTCGGGTCTCCGGCCGCAGGCCCCGGCGGCGGCCGGAGGCAGCCCGCCGTGCGCGGAGTACGGCAGTTCGTCCACGACGCGGAAGACCGTGTGCTCCTCGTCCAGCGCGGCCTTGAAGCCGTCGGCCAGGTTGCCGGTGTAGTGATCCTTGCTCGTTCTGTCCTTGACGATGACGGCATCGATCTTCTTACCGTTGTCGGACGTGGCGACCCGCTTGCCGTCCCTGAACAGCCACTTGGCGAAGCTCACGCCCAGCCGGGCCTCGCGATGACTGGTCGGCCCCACGTGGAAGTAGTACTGGGAGGGGTTGCCGGACGAGGCGATCGTCCCCATCCCGTCCGCGGTCGCGGTGCTCGACACCATCGGGATCTTGGCCTTGTGCAGCACCTGGATCGCCTCGCTGATGCCGCGAAGACTGCGCGGGAGGCCGACCACCCCCATGAGCTTGCGATTGTCCTCGGCCATGGCGGCGATCTGTTCCGCCGCCTCGCGTGCCCGGCTGAAGTCGTCGCCTCCGTTGGCGACCAGGATGCGCAGCCGCGGCGAGCTGTGGATGTTGCTCTGCACGTACTCGGCCGCCGCCAGCTCCGACAGCCCGCTCACGATGCGAGGGTCGTCCGGATCGACGTTCCACGGCGAGTACTCGCCGAACAGCACCACGTCGACGTAGTTCCCCGACTTCTCGGCCTGCTCGTTCTTCTTGTCGATCTTTGTGAGCCATGCCCGGACGTCGCGGTTGAAGAGCCGCCCGTAGTTGAGCCGCTCCCAGTTGAGGACGCCGACGCACTCCCCTCCCTTCATCTGCGCCCAGTCCCGGCCACCGCAGCCGTCCCACCACGCGAAACCGCCCCACCCGGGAAGCACCAGCAGGACCGCCATGACCACCGACCAGTAGCCCACGGCGCGCGAGCGCCGAGGACGCCGGGGCTGGAACGCGGTGAGCTCCGGCGGTCCCGGGACCTCGATGCGCAGGCGGAGATCAGGCACCCGCCGCCCGGCCTCGGTCCGCCACTGCCTCACCGCCTCGGAGACCCGGCCGAGGCTCATCGGAGCACGCGGAGGCCGGGGAGCGACCTCGGGCACGCTCGCCACCACGACCAGGGGAGGCAGCAACCCCGTCTCCCCGGTGGTCTCCTCCATGAGCCGCAGGAACCTGGCGCGCACGCCGCGAGGGTCGGTGATCTTCAGGACGAGCAGTCCGTAACATTCGCGTCCCCAGTTCGGCCAGGGCAGGAGGCGCTTCTTGTAGGCCTCGCGCAGATCCCGCAACAGCGCGTGCACCAGCAGCCGCTCGACCTCGGCGGCCTCTGCGTTCGCCACGCGCAACGCGTAGTGCGGCAACCGTTCGAAACGCCTCCGGGTGAGGTACGGCTGCCTGCGGAAGGAGCGGTAGAAGAGCGAGCCGGTGATCGACATCAGGCCCTGGAACACGGTGCCGATCAGCATCACCGCGAGGCCTACCGCCCAGGGCACGAGGGCCACGAGGTTGTCCCACGGGATGAGCTCGGTCTTCGTACCGGCCAGCCAGATCGCCAGCGTGCCGACGGGCACCCACGCCACCGCCGCCCGCGCCGCGAAGTCGGCCGAGGTCCTGGTGCGGTGCTCGCTGCCGTACTTGCTGCGCTGCCAGCGCCTGAACTGGTGCTTGAACTCCCCGTATCCGGCATTCGTCCGGAAGCGCGGCGGCCAGTCCCCTTCGAACCCCTCCGGCCGGCCGTGGCACTGCTCCCGCGCCCAGATCACGAACTGGGCCAGCGGAAAGCGCGGCGGCGGCAGCAGCGACCCGTTCACCGGCTTGCCCATCTCCGCGGCCAGCGCCTCGACCAGCTTCAGCAGCTCCCGATGCGGGTCGTCCTCCGCGCCCTCGCCGTTGCCCGCATCCTCCGCGCGGGCGAACGGCACCCCGTTCTGGAACGCTCCAGCCAACGCTTCGACGGCGACGGACGCGTACGAGCCGCCCGTGACGCACACGAGGGGAAGCGGCGGATCGGCACGCCAGAACGCAGGCCGGCGAATCAGCTGCTCCACAACGCTGCGCAGGTCGCTCACCCGAAACCTCACTTTCCGAGGTGCTCTTGGGGCGACTCATCCTTTCTCAAGATCTGCACCCGCGTCCGGCGGTTCCCACGTCCGAGTCAAGATGCTGTCAAGAACCGCGCGAGGAGACGCCGTCCCACGTCAGACCCCCTCAACCGCCCCTCTACTGCTCCGCCGCCTCGGCGTGCTCCGCCAAAGGCACGAATCCCCCACGCGCCCCTCCCCTCCCGGCCACCGTGCCCCAGTCATGCGCCTGCTCATGCGAGCCCACAGCCACCACAACGGCACCGCCGGCCCGATCCACCGCCCTCAACCAGGCAAAACGCTCTTCAACCTCATCCGGAGAGACGAGCCCGTCGACGAGGAACCCGGCATCACCCGGCCCGTCCACAACTGAGACGGCAAGACCCGTGAGAAGCCGCCAGCCAACGCACACCGACGGCTCGCCCGACCGGAGCTCGAACACGGGAAGCTGCTCGACGGACGCGGCCGAGACGAGGGCCAGCGCCGGCACGGGACCGTTGAGGTGGATCGCATTCTCGCGAGAGACTCGGGATGGCATCCGGCGAGTATGCCACTCCACCGGCCCCCTGACCTCCTGTTCGCCCCGGGAGGGGCGGAGACGTGGTGGCGGTCTTCGTCGCCGCCGACGATCGGTTCGCGGCGGTGACCGCCCCACCCATCAACGGCGAGTACGGAAGCGAACGATCGTCGCGACCCCGGCCCGGTCGCTGTTCATGCCTCGGTGAGAGCGTCGGCTGAACCCGCAGACGTCACCCGCCTGGACTCGCTGAACCAGCGCCCAGCCGAGGGCAGAAGGAGCGGGACGATGACGACCAACGTGAGCAGGCGAGAGCTCAGCACCGCATCCCAGGTGACGGTGGAGTAGAGAACCAGATCGAGAATGGTGACGCCGATCTGCAGCAGATGCACGCTGATGATCGCCCAGCGTATGTACTTTTGGCGGCTCTGCCAGCGGCCCAGCAGCCACCCGAGAAGTGCGACCGTGCCCGCGACGTAGACCAGCGCGGGCAGGATGCCCGCGTCGAAGGTGGAAAAGAAGCCTGCCAGCGTGATCGCCAGGGCTACCAGGCCGAAAGCCACTTCCAGCGTGATGATGAACTGAACCGCCTTGAGGGTGCCCGGCATCCGGTGTGCCTTGACGGTGTTCGTCACAGCCCCATTCTGATGGACAGGGCCGATGGGGCGACAGAGCGCATTCTTCACATCAGTTCTGCCCCTTCGATGGTGCGGCGAGGTAGCCGGACGGGACCGCCCCGCCAGCTGCCCTCGACGTCCATCCATTCGCGGCCCTGCGATCCTGCCGTACTCGCGGATCTCCGTGACAAAGGCAGCTCCCACGAGGCTGTCATTGGCAGCCCAGAACGGGAAATCGCTCCTCAACAGCAACAAGAGCGTCCACGAGCGGCGGGATGTCTGTCTGGTCCAAGCCTTCCATCACGAAGTGAAGGGTGTTCCCCATCCCAGGCTCATCAGCCAAAGCCCCGGAGATCGACAGAGAGCCTGTGGGACGGCATTCGATGGTCAGCTCGATCCAGTCCTCCATGGAGGACAAGGTGGCGCTGCCCTTGGTCCCCGCGTAGACGCCTTCCAAAGCCACTCGGAAGTCGTGGAGCTCATCGATCCGAAGCCCCGCGTTGATTCTGGCCGTGAACCCGCCAACCTTCACATGGATGGGAGAGGTCAGCCAATTTCCATCCCAGAAATCGGTAGAGCCAGGATGCATACGGCTGCGAACCTGGATGAGTACATGGTCGGAGTCCCTTCCCCGGCCGACGACGATCTCCGCGGGATCCATGCGGTCATCCTCCCTGAAAGGCAGCCGGCCTTCCACAGGTGCACCTGCGTTCCGGCTCATCACCAGGCCCTTCCGCCTGCACCCCGGTTTCCGAAGCCGCCGGCTGCGAACGCCGCTACCAAGCCTTCAAAGGGCCGCTGGCCGTCACCAACCTGTATCTGAAGAGCAACCGCCGCATCAACGCTCTGATCACCGCGATCTGCCTGGCCCTGCTCATCTCGTGCCTGATCGATCCACGAGATCTCCGCTGAGATCACTCATGTACGGGAAACGGTCAGCTGTCGACGATCACACCTCCGATCGCAGTGCGGCCGGCTGGGGTGGCGACGAGCTCGACCGTGATGGTGTCGCGCAAGTGCGCTCCGAGGACGTCGGCGACGGCGTCGGTGACGGTTCGCACGAGCTTGGCAACGAGCTCGCGGCTGTCGGGACGGGTGAAAGCCGCCTCGCGGATGCCGAACATGATCGCGGGTGGAGCCTCCTCGGCCGGCTTGCCCCGCAGGCCCCACCGTCCGGTGGGCACGCCGTCGAGGTGGATGACCGCGACGTCGCGCGCCCACTCGCCGTATACGTCGACCACCGCGTCGGTCAGCGCGGCGATGAGGGCCGATTCGTTGCCCTGGAGCTGTGGCTCCAGGACTCGGACCGTCAGATGTGGCATGGTAGACCTCCTGTTTACTATCAAATTAGCTTTGATATCAAAGATAATTGGCGAGGTGCCAGATGGTCAACAACGCGGACGGCATGACCACCGACCAGGCGGTGCGGTCCATGCTGCTGCTGATGCCCAGGATCGTCGGGCGAGCCAAGCGGCTACCCGTCCCGGAGGCGCTGCGGACGCTCGATCTCGCGCCCCGCCACCTGTCACTGCTGGCCTACCTGCAGTACGACGGTTCTCTCACGGTGAGCCAGCTGGCGGAGCGGCTGGAGATCGCTCCGACGACCGTCAGCCTCATGGTGGGTGACCTGTCTCGCCGCGGTGTCCTGACGCGGGAAGAGGACGATGCCGACCGGCGACGGCGGGTCGTCGCGATCGCACCGCAGTATGTCGAGCCGATCCGCGAGTGGCTGGCGGGCAGCGCGCTGGCGTGGACGGAGGTCCTGGCCGACCTCACGCCGGCCGAACGCGCCACGATCGTGCGGACGATGCGTGCCTACGAGACCGCCTTGGGCAAGCGGATGCACGGCTGAACTGAAGATCACGCATGTGCGGAAAACGGGGCTAGCTGGTCAAGCTGCGGGAGATCTCGGTATGTGGTGCGCGCCCAGCGCGTGCACTCCTCCACGTCCGCCTCGACGATGTTTCTGAGCGGAACCGTGCCCCGTGCCGTGTCCCACGCATTACGGACCAGGTCAGGCGAGAAGAAGCCGCACGCCACGGTCACCACCTCGGCGTCCACATCACCGAGCACCCACCGCGCGTCCACGCCTGCCATGCGCTCGCCCATACCCTGGGCATCCACACCGACATTGCCTGGCAAAGACTCTCCCAGGCGACGGGGCCGACTACGCCGCCGAAGTCTGCCGACGCGCTTCAACCGGTCCACGAACAAGGAGCGAACCATGCGATTCGACGACCATCGCGTTGTCATCACGGCTGCCGGCCGCGACTTCGGGCGAACCCTGGCCATCCGGCTCGCAGACCTCGGCGCAGAGGTCTTCCTGTCCGCACGCAGCCTCGCCGCCGCTGAGCGTGTCCGCGACGAGATCCGCGCCCGAGGCCATCGGCAGGTCCACGCCCATGCCTGCGACCTGACGGATCCCGCCTCGATCCGCGACTTCGCATCCGCCGTCACCCAGCACACCGACCGCGTCGACATCCTGATCAACAACGGCTCGCGTTACCTCGAAGGGCCGGACCTCCAGTCAGCCTCCGACGCCGATGTCGTCGACACCATCGCATCCGGCGCAACGGGCACAGTCCTGACCGTGAAGAGCTTCCTGCCGCTCCTGCTCAACTCGAACAAGCCGGATGTGGTGACGATGGTCTCCGCCTGCGGAACGGCCGGCCATCACCGCTCGGACGCGCACGACGCCTTCTATGCGGCCAAGAGCGCTCAAGCCGGTTTCACCGAGATTCTCTCCAAGCGCCTGCGGCCCCAGGGAGTCCGCGTGATATCGCTCTACCCGCCCGACTTCGACAACACCGATCCCCTCTCTGAGGAGTGGAAGTCCACGCCGCGGGAAGCCAAGGACGCCCTCACCTCACAGTCGCTCGTGGAGTGCATCCTCTTCGCAGTCGCTCAGCCCCGTGACTGCTTCATCAAATCGTTCCACTTCGAACAGGTCTGAGCGCTCGGCGTCTCGAAGCCGGCGCGTGGCAACGGCGGCCCACCTGGGAAACAGGCTGAAGATCGAAACCAGAAGGCCCCTGACGGCGTAACGCCTGTTCAGGGGCCTTCGGGTTGCAGAGCCGACGAGGGGAATCGAACGTCGTCCATCAATCGTCGATCCAGATGTACCATTGGCCGTCGAAGTGGCGGTAGTAGCCTGGCGCGTCGATGTCCGGCTCGCCATTGGCACTCCAGGCGAAGCCGTAACTTCCGAAGAAGCCCGTGTCCTCGATCATGAAGCCGAAGGCCCGGCGGGCTTTTTCAAGGTGCTCGACGGGATACAGGCCGATCCAATTCCGCTTCCCCGGCGCTGTCCCCTCTGACACCGTCTGCGCAAAGTGGTCGAGACTGCCGCGTGACAACTCGAAACGCATCCTGACCGGCGCACCGACGTAGACCAATGAGCCGACCAACACCACGACCAGGGGCGGCACGGCCCGCTACCGCTGTCGGGAAGGCGCGATCTCCTCCCCCTGGCCGCTCACGGCATGACGAACCACCCCCGCAACGGGATCACTGGGGAGCCAGGTGCGGTGAAAGTCCCACTTCCAGTTCGGAAGACGGGCCGAGGAAACAGGCGAAATCGATATCGCGCCTCGGCTCGGCCTCACCAGCAGCACGTGGGAACGTCGGCGTCGTCTGACGATTCGCCGGCCGAACGCCACCGCCTCAACCGCGGGGTTCGGCCTCTCGTCGCTTCGAGCTATCGCAGACCTGATGCCACCTCGATGTGCCGAACGACGAGCAGGAGATCCAACGAGTGCAGACGTTGCTCAAGCTCGCTTACTCGCGCCGAGGGGTCACGTCCACGGACGTGGTGTATGAATCGATCTTCGCGTGATCCTGTTTCTGCAGGTTAAGCGGTAAGTGTCTGCGGGAGCGGGTTCTGAGCT
>NZ_JBFALF010000049.1:0-74678 GCF_040656115.1 Nonomuraea sp. NPDC050202
GCTCCGAACGCGAAGGCCGTGCCCAGCACCGCTTGCAACACGATGCCGCTGGCCATGCCGCCTGAACGGCGGCGCCCGGCCCTCGCGGTTTTCAGCCGAAGTAGCCGTTGACGGTGGCGTTGGCCTGGTCGAGCGAGTTGACGTCGGCCTTGAAGGAGAAGATCGCGTCCATCGTCTCCGTCATCGTCGCGGTGATGTCGGCCCAGTGCTCGGCGATCGGGGCCAGGTGCGTGGTGCCCTCCTCGACGTGCATGGTGAACGGCTTGACGTCGATCCCCGCGTCCTTGAACGCCTGCTCCGCCTTCACCGTGGCCGTCTTGATCGCCGGGAAGACGATCGCCTCCTTGGCCACGATCTCCTCCTGGCACGCCGGCGAGCCGAGGAACTTCACCCACGCCCACGCCGCGTCGGGGCTGTCGGTGGAGGCCGAGATGTTGTCGGCCAGGCCGTTGAAGAGGCTGGCCCGCTTACCGGTCGGCCCGATCGGGGTGGGGGCGAGGGCCGACTTGACGCCCTTCAGGTTCCAGTACGTCTTGGTGTTCCAGCTTCCCTCGGTGACCATCGCGTACTTGCCCGCCCCGTACGCGTCGATCTGCCCGACACCGGAGCTGACGATGTCCATCGTCGGCATGTACCCCTTGTCGATGAGCGAGGAGAACCACTTGATGGTCTCCTTGAACTTGGGATCGGCGTAGTTGAACTTGCTGGGCCACGGGTTCCGGTCGCCGTACTGCCACCCGTTGCTCATCGTGTACTGGCTCCACTCGGTCTGCCCGAAGCCCGCGCCGCTGCCGTTCAGGCCGAGGCCGTAGGTGGCCACGTTCTTCTTGTCGAAGCCGGGCTCGTCGCCGCGCTTGCCGTTCTTGTCCACGGTGAGGCGGGCGATGACCTTCTCGTACGTGCCGCCGTCCTGCGGGTTCCACTTGAGCTCGGCCATCTCCTCGGGCTTGATGCCGGCTTCCTTCAGCTTGTCGGTGTTGTAGATCACCGCCACGGTGTCGAAGTCCTTCGGCAGCCCGTACCGCTTGCCGTCCTTGGCCACCCACAGGTCGGCCAGGCCGTCCTGGTAGATCGACAGGTCCACCTTGTCCTTGGTGACGTTCTCGTCGAGGGGCAGGATCTGGCCCTGGGCGGCGAACTCGGGGTAGCGCGACAGGTGGCCGACGAACACGTCGGGGGCGGTGCCGGAGACGAAGGCGGTGGTCAGCGTGTTCCAGTAGTCGTCCCAGCCGTACTGGGTGATCTTGACGGTGTAGTTCGGGTTCGCCTTGTGGAAGGCGTCGGCGCAGGCCTGGTACTGGGGCTGCTGGGCGGTGTCCCAGAGCCAGTAGTCGATCGTGACGGGCCCGGCGGCGGCCTGCGGCTCCTCCTGGGCGCCGCATCCGGCCAGCAGCAGCACCGCCGCGCCCGTGACGGCAAGACAACGCTTCATCACAACAACCTTCCGTGGTGGGGGGACGGCGCTCACTTGACGCCGGTGTAGCCGATGGAGTCGATGACGCGGCGGCCGAGCAGGGCGAACAGCACCATGATCGGCAGCGCGGCGAAGAGGGTGGCGGCCATGAGGCCGGCCCAGTCGGGGCTGCCCTGCGGCGTCTGGGAGCGGAAGATGCCCAGCGCCACCGTGAGCACCCGCACGTTCTCCGCCTTGCCGACCAGCAGCGGCCAGAAGTAGTCGTTCCAGCTCGTGATGTAGGTGAGGATGGCCAGCGTGGCGATGGGCCCCCGGCTCATGGGCAGCACGATGCGGAAGAACGTGCGCACGTGCCCGGCGCCGTCGATGCGGGCGGCCTCCTCCACGCTGGCGTTGATGCCGAGGAAGAACTGCCGCAGGAAGAACACCGCGAACGGCGTCATGAGCAGGTGCGGCAGCACGATCCCGAGGAAGGTGTTGAGCAGCCCCAGCTCCTTGATCAGCACGAAGTTGGGCAGCGTGGTGAAGATCGGCGGCACCATGAGCGCGGTGACGAAGAGCGTGAAGACGGCGTTCCTGCCGGGCCAGCGCAGCCGCGCGAAGGCGTAGGCGGCCAGCGCGCCGAAGAAGACCTGCCCGGCCGTGGTGATCGTGGAGACGATGATCGAGTTGCGCAGGTAGAGCCAGAAGTTGACGGTGCCGCTCGACCCGCCCTCCGCCACCGCCTCCGCGGTGCTCGACAGGCCGAGCACCCGGCGGTAGGCGCCGAGCGTGAAGTCCACGGGCAGCAGGTCGGCTGCCCCCGCGGCCAGCGCGCGGGTGTTGGAGAAGGACGTGCGCAACATCCAGTAGAACGGGAACAGCGTCACCAGCATGACCAGGACGAGCACGGCCCAGCCCGCCACCCTGCCCCATCGGATCCGGGCCATCACGCCCCCCTCAGATCGGACTCGCCGGCGCGGGAGAGGCGCAGCTGCAGGTACGCGACCCCGGCGAGCAGCACGAACAGCACGGACGACAGCGCGGCGGCGTAGCCGAAGTTGAACCGGTTGAACGCCAGGTCGTAGATGTAGAAGTAGATGACCCTGGTGGCGTTGATCGGCCCGCCCGCCGTGGTGACGGCGATCGTGTCGAAGACCTGGAAGGAGCCGATCACGCTGAGCACCATGACCAGCGCCATCACCGGCCGCAGCAGCGGCAGCGTGACCCGCCAGAACGTGCGCCACTCCGAGGCCCCGTCGATGGCGGCGGCCTCGTACACGCTGGGCGGGATCATCTGCAGCCCGGCGAAGATGAGCAGCGCGGTGTAACCCATGTGCCGCCAGGTGTTGATCCCCGCGATGGTGGGGATGGCCAGGTCGGAGCCGAAGAACGCGACCCGGTCGAAGCCCAGCCACTCGATGAGGTTGTTGACCACGCCGAGCTGGAAGTCCAGCATCCAGAACCACAGCAGGGCCACGATCACGTTGGCGACGAGGTAGGGCAGCAGCACGATCCCGCGCACCAGCATGGACTTCGTCAGCCGGTACAGCAGGACGGCCAGCAGCATGGAGATCACCGTCTGCGAGACGATGTTGAGCACCACGTACTCGGCGGTGACCTTCAGCGCGTTCCAGAACAGGCGGTCGCCGAACAGCTTCTCGTAGTTCTCCAGCCCGATGAAGCGGGGCGGCGTGAGGACGTTGTACCTGGTCAGGCTGAGATACGCGCCGCGGATCGCGGGCCAGAGGTAGAAGAGCGCGAAGCCGATCGCGGCGGGGAGGACGAACAGGACGGCGACGGGCAGATCACCGAGTCGGCGTCGAAAGGGCGGTGGGGGAGTCCTGGGCACTGTCCCGGGCACTGTTCCGGATGGGGTGCGGGGGGCGGCGCGGACGGTATCACTGGTCAACTGACCTCCTAGTGCCCGCCGGCGGTTGTTCAGCGGTGCAACAGCAGATGCTGGAGAGCGGTGACGGCCGCTCCCCTGGCCCACTCGTTGAAGGCGAAGGGCTTGACGGCGACCCGTACGGGGCCGGCCGTCCAGTGCGTGTGCGCGGCGAGGGCGGTGTGGAACGCCTGTGCGCACACGTCGTACATGTGGACCGACTCGCCGGACAGGACGACGAGCTCGGGCCCGGTGATGTTGGCGACGGTGGCGACGACCTGGCCGAGCGCGGCGCCGGCCTCGTCGAGCACGCGGCGGGCGACGGGGTGTCCGTCGGCCGCCAGCGCCAGGCAGTCGTCGAAGGTGAGCTCGGGCCGGGCGATCGTGGTGGCGATCGAGCGGCGGATGGACGGGGAGGAGGCGTACGCGCGGGCGCAGCCGCGGTGACCCCGCTCGCACAGGGGGCCGCGGTCGTCGATCTGCAGGTGGCCCACCAGCCCGCTGGCGCCCGACTGCCCGGTCACCAGCCGGTCGCCGATGACGAGCCCGCAGCCGATGCCCGCCCCGACCGTGACCAGCGCGAACGACGAGTGCCCCACGCCCTCGCCGAACCACTGCTGCACGGCCGTCAGCGCGCGCACGTCGTTGTCCAGCACGGTCGGCACGTTCACGGCCCGCTCGACCAGCTCGGCCAGCGGTAGCTGGCTCCAGCCGAGGAACGGGGAGGTGTGCACGACGGGGTCGCTCGGCGTGGCGGTGCCGGCCAGGCTGATGCCGACGGCCGACAGGGGCCGCTCCGGCACGGTCAGCTCCTCGACCGCCTCGACGATCCGGCCGAGCACGTGGTCGATGTCGTGGTCCGCGAGCGGCCTGGACGTCTCCCCGTGCACGGTGGCCGCCAGGTCGGTGCGTACGGCGAACAGCTCGTCCTCGGTGAGCTTGACCCCGACGAACGACATGCGCGAGGCGTCCACCTGCAGCGGCTGCGAGGGCCGCCCGACGGTCGCCGGGCCCTCCTCGCCGGTCGCCTCCAGCAGGTAACCCGCCTCGATGAGCGGCCTGGTCAGCTTGGTCAGCGCGGACGGCGACAGGGTCAGCCGCCGTGCCACCTCCGCCCTGGACAGGGGGCCGTGCACGAGCAGCTCGACGAACACGGAGCGCATGGCGTCGGTGAGCCGCACATGGTCCGTGGCGGTGTGTGAGAACACGGGGCCATGGTTGGGGTTATTTGTTCTCCTTGTCAAGTAAAGCCGTGGTGTGGATCACAGCTTCTCTCGTCCTGTGTCTGTCTTTCATTGACCAAGTGCATTAAAGCGGGTTAGTCTCCAGCCGCCTGATCGAACCAGCAGCTCGGGGGACGCCGATGCCTGTAATCCCGCTCGACGACCACCATTGGGCGCTCACCACGCCCACCTCCACGTACGTCGTAGGCGTGGAGATCGACCCGGACACCGGTGAGGCCGCGCCGCGGCAGACGTACTGGGGCCCACGCCTCTCCGCCGAGGCCGCGCGGCAGGTCACCGGCCTGCCCAGGCGGCACGTCTCCAGCTTCTCCACGCCCGCGGAGATCGAGGAACTGCTGCCGGTGGACGGCGGCAAGCGGTGGGGCTCGCCCTCGCTGCAGGTCGCGTTCGGCCACACGCGCTCCCTGGAGCTGCGCTTCGCCGGGGCGCGGCGGCACGACGAGGGCGGCGGCGCCGAGCGGCTCGACGTGCTGCTGGCCGACGCCCACCACCCGTTCGAGGTCGTGCTGTCGCTCCGGGTACGCGACGACACCGACGTCATCGAGCGCTGGACCACCGTCAGGGCCGGCGCCGAGGTCACCGTCACCCGCCTGGACTCCGGCAACTGGTTCGTCCCCGACGCCCCGGCCTACCGCTACAGCGGCGTCTTCGGCGCCTGGGCGGAGGAGTCGCAGCTCCAGCGCGGCCCGCTGCCGGTCGGCGAGCTGGTCTTCACCAGCCGCCAGGGCATCACCAGCCACGTGGCGAACCCGTGGGTGATGATCGACGCCGGGGAGGCCACCGAGGAGCACGGCGAGGTCTGGGGCGTCGCCCTGGCCTGGAGCGGGAGCTGGCGCCTGACCACCACGCAGCGGCCGGAGGGCGGCGTCTGCGTCTCCGGCGGCTTCGGCCACGACGGCCTGCGCTGGACGCTCGGGCCGGGCGAGGAGCTCGTCACGCCGTCCGTGCTGGGGCTCTACAGCACCGGCGGGTTCGGCGGGGCCAGCCGGGCCTGGCACGCGTACGCCCGCGGGCACGTGCTGCCGACCCCCTTCGAGGAGCGGCCCGTGCTGTACAACTCGTGGGAGGCCACGACGTTCGCCGTCACCGAGGCGCAGCAGCTCGAACTGGCCAAGACCGCCGCCTCGCTGGGCGTCGAGCTGTTCGTGATCGACGACGGCTGGTTCGGCCGCCGCGACGACGACACCACTTCGCTGGGCGACTGGTTCCCGCATCGCGAGCGGTTCCCCGACGGGCTGCGCGGCATGCTCGACGGCATCCGCGACCTGGGCCTGCGCGTCGGGCTGTGGGTGGAGCCCGAAGGGCTGAGCAAGGAGAGCGAGCTCTACCGGGCGCACCCCGACTGGGCGCTGCACCTGGAGCACCGCCGCCGCGACGAGAAGCGCGGCCAGCTCGTGCTCAACTTCGCCCGCGACGACGTACGCGAGTGGGCGCTCGGCTGGCTCGACGAGCTCGTCACCGAGCTCGGCCTCGACTACCTCAAGTGGGACATGAACCGCCCGTTCACCCAGGCCGGCTGGCCCGAGCGGGCCGGCGACCAGGACCGGGTCTGGATCGAGCACACCCGCGGCGTCTACGAGGTGATGCGGATGCTGCGCGAGCGGCACCCCGGGCTGCGGATCGAGTCGTGCGCCGGCGGCGGCGGGCGCATCGACTACGGGATCCTGCGCTACACCGACGAGGTCTGGCCCTCGGACAACACCGACGCCCGCGACCGGCAGACCGTGCAGCACGGCTTCTCCCAGCTCTACCCGGCCAGCGCCATGTCCGCCTGGGTCACCGACTCGCCCAACCCGACCACCAAGCGCGCGATGCCGCTGCGTTACCGCTTCCACGTGGCGATGGCGGGCGTGCTGGGCGTCGGCGGGAACCTGTCGGAGTGGACCTCCGGCGAGCTGGAGACGGCCGCCGAGCTGATCGCCCAGTACAAGCGGGTACGCAGGACCGTGCAGCACGGGGCGCAGTACCGGCTGGCCGGCACGCCGGGGCAGGAGCGCTCCGCCGTGCAGTACGTGCTGGACGACCAGGTCGTGGTGCTGGTCTACAACCCGCTCGGCAACGCCAAGCGCGGGCCGCGCACGCTCCGGCTGACCGGGCTCGACCCGGAGGCGCTGTACGAGCTGGAGGCCGACGGCTCCCGCTGGCACGGCGGCACGCTCATGGGCGCCGGCATCAGGCCCGCCGCCTGGGAGCCGATCGGGGCCGACCACCGCAGCGAGCTGGTGGTGCTCAGGAAGCTGTAGATCGGCTGGGCATGTCCTGGCCGTTAGGGTCTCGTGGAGTGTCCAGTGGACCTGTCGCGGCTCGGGCGGGGCATGAGAGTTTGAGCCATGGGGCGGGTCGCCGGCCGCATCGGCGGTGGTGGCCCGCGTGGGGGTTTCACTCGTCATGAAGGGGGCTTCACCATGGTCGAGAACTTCGCCGAACTGCCCGCTCCGTCGTCCGTACGGCTCATCGACTTCGAGGAGGCGCGGGTCGTCCCCGGCATCGTGCCCAGGTCGTTCATCCTCATCGTCAGCGGTACGAAGCCGTACCTCAACATGACGGTCTCGCTCTCCCCGCTGGTCTACATCCAGCAGCCGGAGTACTGGGGCATCGAGGTCATCGGGTCGCTGCCCGGCATCGGGCTGCCCGCCACGGCCCCCTACACGGTGTCGCTGCCGCTCGACGGCATCCTCGGCACCAAGGGGATCGAGGTCATCGGGGCCGGCAACCGCAAGACCTTCGACGTGCCGTAGGGGGGCGATCTCTCGTATGACGCAGGCTTGGGACGCGATCGCCGGTGAGGCCGTGCGACGCGCCCTGGCCTGCGTGGACGGGCCCGCCTACACCGTCCTGCCCGGCGGTGCCCGGCTGCCGCAGACCTCCGCCCCGGCCGTCGTCGGCGGCATGCTGGAGCGGCTGGAGGTGGAGCCGGGGCACCGGGTGCTGGAGATCGGCACCGGGTCCGGGTTCTCCGCGGCCGTGCTGTCGCGGCTGGTCGGGCCGGGCGGGCACGTCACCTCCGTCGACATCGACGCGCGGCTGACCGGGCGGGCCGCGCGCCTGCTGGCGGACGACGGGTGCCGCAACGTGCGGCTGGTGACGGGCGATGGCACGCGCTGGGCGCCGGAATCGCGTTACGACCGGGTGATCGCGTGGGTCACGCCCGTACGCGTCCCGGACGTGTGGGTGCGGCAGGCCGCGCCGGGCGCGGTGATCGTCACCCCGGTGCACCTCGCCCCGCTGGCCCGCGCCATGGCCGTGGTACGGCTCCGCCGCGGCGCCGGCCCCGACCGGCTCGCCGCCGACCTGCTGATGCCGGGCGGCTTCGCCGAGGCCAGGCCCGAGCCGCACGACCAGTGGCCGGTGCCCTCCTACGGCGTGGACGCGCTCACCCGCGACGCGGCGGGCCGGATGTGGTGGGTGGCGGCCGAGTGGCTGCGCGCCCACGAGCCGGCCGTCGGCATGCGGCTGCTCGAACTGATGATCACCGATGGGCGCGGGGGCACCGGATGGCTGGGCGCCGTCGACCTGCACGCCTACCTCATGGCGGCCCGGCCGGAAGGGCTGACCACAGCCGCCCTCGGCGACCAGGGCTGGGGCGTCGGCTGCTCGGACCCGGGGGGCGTGGCGCTGGCGGGCCTCTCGGGCGACCTGTTCGTGGCGGGCGCCTCCGCCGCGGCCGAGCGGCTCGACGGGTGGGCGCTGGAGTGGCGCGAGCGGGGGCGGCCCGGCATGGCCGACCTGGTGCCGCGCCTGCACCGGCGCGGCTCCGGTTGGGACGTGCGGGCGGCCGTCCCCTGAGAGCCTTCTCCCCGGATCAGGCCCCGAGCGCCTTGCGGATCATCGGGTACGAGCTCTTGAACTCCCTGATCCAGTACGGCCAGGTGTGCGTGCCGTTCCCGTACAGGTGGAGCGTGTGCGGGATGCGCAGCCGCTTGAGCCGCTTGCTCAGCGCCTTGCCCGTGTACGCCGAGATCGGCTCGCCCAGGTGCGCCGGATGCCACGGCGAGCCCGGCGGGTCGAGCGGGCCGTTGAAGCTGTTGGTGCCGCTGGAGAGGTAGAGGCTGACGCCCTTGAGGTTCGCGGCGAGGGCCAGGGGGTCGTTGGCGGCCCACACCCGCTTGTCGCGTTTCGGGTCGCCCCACAGCGCCAGCGGGTCCTGCTTCTCGCTGGCCTGGGCGTTCATGATGACCGCCGGGATGCCGGGCAGGCGGGTGGCCAGGATGCCGCTGTACGCCCCGGCGAAGCGGAACATGCCGGGATGGCGGGCGGCGTACTTGACGGCGCCGTA
This sequence comes from Nonomuraea sp. NPDC050202, assembly GCF_040656115.1. Taxonomy (NCBI): domain Bacteria; kingdom Bacillati; phylum Actinomycetota; class Actinomycetes; order Streptosporangiales; family Streptosporangiaceae; genus Nonomuraea; species Nonomuraea sp. NPDC050202. The sequence continues at coordinate 8,802 of NZ_JBFALF010000049.1, forward strand.
CGCGCCCATCGACAGGCCCGCGATCGCGCGGCGGCTGCCGGCGCGGTAGCCGATCTCCAGCAGCCGGCGCACCTCGTAGGTGTGGAACGTGGCCCACGCGGGCGGCCCGCCCCTGCCGCCGTTGTACCAGTCCGTGTAGTTGCCGGCGCGGCCCGCCTCCGGCATGACGACGATGGCGTCCAGGTCGGCGGTGTAGGTGGAGACGTCGGTCATGCGGGTCCACGAGGTGTAGTCGTCCGCGCCGCCGTGCAGCAGGTACAGCACCGGCCACGTGCGTCCGGCGCTCTTCGACCAGCCCTGGGGGAGGAGCAGCCGGACCGGCAGCATGCGGCCGACCGACGGCGAGGAGATCAGGATGTCCAGGGTGCGGGCGTCGAGGCGGCGCTCGCGCACCACGCGGGCCTGCCCGGGCAGCGCCTTCTGCCACGGCAGGTGACCGCTGTCCTGGGCGGGGGGCCGCGTCGGCTTCGCGCTGGGCTGCTCCGAGGCCGAGCCCTCGGGGACGAGCGACCAGTCGGGGTCGGCGCGGGCGGTGGAGACGCCCGGGGCGGACAGGACGAGCAGCGGCACCGCCGCCACGGCCAGCAGGCGGCGCATGCTTGATGACATGGTCGGGCTCCTTCGCCGGCAGTGCAGGCGAGGGTAGGCGGTGGGGCGGCGGCACGGCTATGAGCGTCCGTACGAAATTCCGCCTCTCGTTACGTCACGCCGGATAAATCATCACCGCCGTGACAAAACGCGGCCGAGGAATGTTCCGTCCGGGCCTGACCCTCGCCCCGGGCCCGTGGGTATCTTGGCCGATCACCCCACATGCATGGGAGCGCTGATGGACGTACCCGGCGAAGGTGAGATCCGCCGCTTCCTCGTCGAGCGGCTCGGCGAGCACGTGGACCCCGACCGGCCCCTGGGCGAGTACGGGCTCTCCTCGCGCGAGTCGGTGGCCGTGGCGGCCGAGCTGGGCGAGCTGCTGGGCCGGGAGCTGAGCCCGACGCTCCTGTGGGAGCACCCCACCGTCAACCGCCTGGCCCGCGCGCTGGCCGCCCCCGGCACCCCCGTGCGCGCCGCGCCCCCTGCCGGCGAGCCCGTCGCCGTGGTCGGCGTCGGCTGCCGCTTCCCCGGCGCGCACGGGCCACGGGCGTACTGGGAGCTGCTCATCGAGGGGCGCGACGCGGTCGGCGAGGTGCCCGCCGGGCGGTGGGAGGCGTTCGGGACGGCGATCGCGGGGCGGCGGGAGGCGTCCGGGACGGGGGCCGCGGAGCGGTGGGAGGCGTTCGAGGCGGCGGCCGCGGGGGCCGGCCGGCACGGCGGGTTCCTCGACGACGTGGCCGGGTTCGACGCGGAGTTCTTCGGCATCGCGCCCGGCGAGGCGGCGGCCATGGACCCGCAGCAGCGGCTGCTCCTGGAGACCGCCTGGGAGGCGCTCGAACACGGCGGCATCGCCCCCAGGTCGCTCGCCGGCACGCGCACCGGTGTGTGGACCGGGATCTCCGGCAACGAGTACGCGTACCTGACCACCGCCGACCTGGCCTCCGTGGACGCCTGGACGGCCACCGGCGCCGCGCTCGGCATGGGCGCCAACCGCCTGTCCTACCTGCTCGACCTGCGTGGCCCCTCCATGGCGGTGGACACCGCCTGCTCCTCCTCCCTCGTCGCCACCCACCTGGCGGTCTCCAGCCTGCGCGCGGGCGAGTGCGACCTGGCGCTGGCCGCCGGCGTGAACCTGCTGCTGTCCCCGGTGATCACCCTGGCCTTCGACCGGGGCGGCGGCACCGCGCCCGACGGGCGGTGCAAGGCGTTCGACGCCTCGGCCGACGGGATGGTGCGGGCCGAAGGGTGCGGGGTGGTGGTGCTCAAGCGGCTGGCGGACGCCATCCGGGACGGGGACCGCGTGCTCGCCCTGGTCGGCGCCACCGCCGTCAACCAGGACGGCCGCTCCAACGGCCTCGTCGCCCCCAACCCGGAGGCGCAGGAGGCGCTGCTGCGGCAGGTGTACGGGGATCGCGGGCCCGACTACATCGAGGCCCACGGGACGGGCACGTTCCTCGGGGACCCGATCGAGGCCCGCGCCATCGCCGCCGCCATCCGCACGCCGGTGCTGCTCGGCTCCGCCAAGACGAACCTCGGCCACCTGGAGGCCGCCGCCGGCGTCGCCGGGCTCATCAAGACCGTGCTCGCCCTGCACCACGGCGTCATCCCGCCCAGCCTGCACTTCCGCCGCCCGAACCCGCACATCCCCTGGGACACGCTGAAGGTCGTCACCTCGCCGACCCCCTGGCCACGGGCGGACGCGCGGGCGGGGGTGTCGGCGTTCGGGTTCGGCGGCACGAACGCGCACGTCGCCCTGGACGCCTACGGCGTACAGACGGATGGCCCGCCGCGGACCACGCTGGACGGGGGCGGCGCCCGCACGGCCGGCTCGCCGCGCGGGAGCACCGCCAAGCACGTCTTCCTGCTCACCGACACCACCGAGGCCAGGGTCCGCGAGCACGCCCGCGCGATGGCCGCCTGGCGACCCGACGCCGGACTGCGGGACGTCGCCCACACCCTCGCCCGGCGCGCCGGACGGGGCAGGGTGGCCGCCGCCGTGGTGGCCGGTGACGCCGCGGAGCTGGCCGAACGGCTCCGCGACCCGCGGCCCGTCCAGGCGGCGGGTACCGGGCCCGTGTGGGTCTTCGGCGGCTACCGGCCCCAGCCTCCCGACCTGGGCCTCTACGACGCCGAGCCCGCGTACCGGCGGACGGTCGACGCCGTCGCCCCGCTGCTCGCCGCCGAGGCCGGCATCGACGTGCACGACCCGCTCCCCACCGGCGTCGCCGAGATCCAGCCGATCCTCTTCACGGCCCAGCTCGCGCTGGCGGAGACCTGGCGCGCCTACGGGTTCGAACCGGCCGCCGTGATCGGGCACTCGATGGGGGAGGTGGCGGCGGCCGTCGTGGCGGGCGGGCTCCCGCTGCGGGACGCCGTCAAGGTCATCTGCACGCGGGCCAGGCTCCTCGGCGGGCTGGGCGGCGGCGGGGCGATGGCCGTGGTGGGGGTGGACGCCCGCGAGGTGCCCGCCGACCTGCACGTGGCCGTCTACTCGGCGCCGGGGCAGTGCGTGGTCACGGGGGAGCCGGAGCGGGTGGCGGCCTTCGCAGAGTCGGTGGCGGGGCGAGGGCTGTTCGCCAGGACGCTCACGGCCGAGGGGGCCGGGCATTCGCCACAGGTCAAGCCGCTGCTGCCGGTGCTCAGGGAGGAGCTGGCCGGGATCGCCGGGGGGAAGCCCGCGGTGCCGTACTACTCGGTGGTCTTCGAGGATCCCCGGGAGGCGCCGGTGTTCGAGGGGGCCTACTGGGCGGCCGGGGTGCGGCGTCCCGTGCGGCTCATGCAGGCCGTACGCGCTGCCGTCGAGGACGGCTGCACCCTCTTCACCGAGGTGAGCCCGCATCCCGTGCTGACCGGCGCGCTGCGCGACACCCTGCCGCCCGCCGCCGTGCTGACGACCGGCGACCTCTACACCCAGCTCGCGACCGCCGCCACCGCCGTCGCCCCGCGTACCTGGGGGCGCGTCGTGGACGTGCCGCACTCGCCGTGGCACCACGTCCGCCACTGGGCCGGCGGCCTGCCCCCGCTGGCCCCGCCGGACTCGCCGGACTCGCCGGACGGCAAACTGGTCACAAGAGAGTGGGCTCCCGCGCCACCACGGGAGGCGGGCTCGCCCCGCGCATGGCTCATCATGGCCGATGAGGGGGACGCGCGGGCGGCCCGCCTGTCTTCCCTGCTCGGCCCCACCTGCACGCTCCTCACGGTGCCACGCGGGGAGGCCGGCGCCGCGCTGCTCCCCGGCGGGCTCGGCCCCGCGCTGCTTCCCGGCGGGCTCGGCCCCGCGTCGTCCGTGCTCGTGCTGCCTTCCCGGGAGCTCGATCCGGCGGCGGCTCGGCGGGTGATCCTGGTGGTCGCCGCCCTGGTCGCGCGGGGCTGCCGGGTCTCGATCGGGACCGAGCGGGCGCAGGCCGTCCTGGAAGGCGAGCGACCCGACCCGGGGCCTGCGGCGTTACGCGGGCTGGTCCGCGTCCTCGCCCTGGAACGGCCCGAGCTGCCCGCCACCCTCGTGGACTTCGACGACCTCGCCGACCTGGCGACGGAGCTGACCTGCGGCGAGAACGCGGCGCGCGGCGCGGGCGGTGAGGTGGCGGATGACGAGGTGGCCTGGCGCGGCGGGGTCCGATATGCGGCCCGCCTGCGCCGCGCCCCGTCACCGCCCGCTCACACCTCGGTCCTGTCCGCCCGCGCCCGGGCCCGGTCCGCCGGTGACGCGGACGCCGTCGTCGGGGCGGGCGCGTACATCGTCACCGGCGGGACCGGCAGGCTCGGCCGGCTCGTCGCGCGCTGGCTGGCCGGGCGCGGCGCGACCCGCATCGTGCTGAACGGCCGGTCCGAGGCTGCCGCCGACGGGGTCGCGCAGGTGGTGGCCGGGGATCTCGCGCGGCCCGGCACGGCGGAGCGGCTGGTGGCGGCGGCGACGGCCGGCGGGATGCGGCTGCGCGGCGTGATCCACGCGGCCGGTGTGCTGGACGACAGCCTGATCGCCGATCTGGACCCCGGAAGCCTCGAACGGGTGTGGGCGGCCAAGGTGGACGGCGGGTTGCGGCTGCACGACGCCACCAAGTCCCTGGACCTGGACTGGTGGGTGGCGTTCTCGTCGGCGGCCGGGATGCTCGGCTCTCCGGGGCAGGCAGCCTACGCGGCGGCGAACGCCTGGCTGGACGGGCTGTGCGAGCTGCGCCGGGCGGACGGGCTGCCCGGGGTCGCCATCGCCTGGGGGCCGTGGGCGGGGACTTCCGCCGACGCCGGGCTGCCTGCCGTGGAACCGCTGACAGCCGAGGAGGGGCTTGAGGCGCTGGAGACGCTGATCCGGGGCGGGGTGTCGGCCGGAGTCGTGAAGGTGGATGTCAGGCAAGCACTCACGATATTTCCGGCCATCGCCCGCATTCCGTACTTCTCCGACATAGCAAGCGAAGCGTCTGCCCGCCCACACGGCTCCTCCGGCCATGCGGATGGTTCGTCCGCCCGCCCTCACGGCTCCTCCGGTCGCGCGGATGGTTCGTCCGCCCCCGCGCACGGCTCCTCCGGCCTTGCGCACGCGCAGGCCGGGCCCGCCACCCCCCTGGATCTGGCCACGCTCACGCCTGAAGACGTGTTCGTGCGGGTCCGGGAGCGGGTGGCCGCCGTGCTGGGGGTGGTCGCGGACGGGCTGGGCTCGGGTGCGGTGCTGACAGACCTCGGGCTGGACTCGCTGGCCGCGACCCGGCTGCGGGGCACGATCGAGCACGACTTCGGCGTCACGGTGCCCACCGCGCCCATGCTCACGGGAAGCACGGTGGGCACCCTCGCGGGCATGGTCGCCTCCGAGCTGGGCCTGGCGATGGCCGCCCCCGCCGTCGCGGCCAGGGACGCGGCGGAGCGGCAGGTGGCACGGGTGCTCGCCGGGCTTCTCGGCCGCGAGCCCTCCGTAACGGACCCCGTCCCGCCGGACGTTCTGTCCGAGGCGCTCGCTCTCCTGAGCCGCGAGCTCGGCAGGCCCGTCTCCCTGCCTCCTGGCACCGCTGGCGGGCCGGTCTCCCCGCCTCCTGGCACCGCTGGCGGGCCGGTCTCCCCGCCTCCTGGCACCGCTGGCGGGCCGGGTGCGGTGAGCGTGGCGGAACTGGCCGAGGTGGTGCGCGGGCTTGACGAGGCGGAGGCCAGGCGGGGGGTCGTGCGGCGGCTGAACGCCGTCACCGCCGGGAGGCCGCTCTTCCTCGCGCACCCCGCGGGCGGCACCACCGGCGTGTACGCGCTCCTCGCCGACCGCCTCCCCACCACCCCCGTCCGCGGCCTCGAACGCCTGGACGACACCCTGGACCCCCTGGACAACCCGCTGGGCATCCCCGAGCGCGCAGAACGCTACGCCGTGGCGATCAGGGAGGCGGGGCCGGGGCCGTACCGGCTGGGTGGGTGGTCTTTCGGCGGGATCCTGGCGTTCGAGATCGCCCGCCGGCTCGGCGAGACGGACGTCGAGCTGGTGGCCATGATCGACTCGGGTCTGCCGGAGCAGGTGCCCGAGGCGGCCCGCCGGGAGATCGAGGCCCGCCGTTACGCGGACTTCGCGGCCCACCTGAGCAGGACGTACGGCGTGGAGGTCGACCTGGACCCGGCCGAGCTGCTCGACCTGGCGGAGGACGCCCGCACGGCCCTGGTGAGGGCCACGATGGCCGAGTCGGGAGCCATGGAGGCGTTGCCCGGCGCGGTGCTCCGCCACCAGCTCACCTCGCACGCGGACACCAGGGCCATCGAACGTTACCGCCCCGAGGCCCCGTACCGCGGCCGGGTCGTGCTCTACCGCTCCACCGAGCCCACCCCCTGGACCGTACGGGACCCCCGCTACGCCCACGAGGGCGACCCGGCCAGGGGCTTCGGGCCGTACTGCACCGACCTGGAGATCGTCGAGATCCCCGGGGCGCACCACCTCGACCTGCTCGATCCCCCGCACGTCGAGGTCATCGCCGAGCACCTGGGAGGACTGCTATGACGCTGGCACAGGCAGTGGTGGCAGGCGCGGAGCCTGCCGAGCTGGCGCGGCTGGACGTGCCCGCCACCTACCGGGCCGCCCACCTGCGCAAGGACGAGGTGGGCACGTTCGACCAGGACGAGCCCGACAAGGACGTGCGCAGGACGTTGCACGTCGGCGAGGTGCCGATGCCGGAGCTGGCCGAGGACGAGGTGCTGATCGCGGTGCTGGCCAGCGCGATCAACTTCAACACGGTCTGGTCGGCGATGTTCGAGCCGATCCCGACGTTCGCGTTCCTGGAGCGGTTCGGGCGTACGGACCCGAGGCACGATCTGCCCACGCACGTCCTCGGCTCGGACGCGGCGGGGGTGGTCGTCAGGACCGGCAGGGCGGTGCGCCGGTGGCGGATCGGCGACCGGGTGGTGACCAGCCCCGCGTACGTGGACGGCGAGGACCCGGTCGTGCAGCACGACGGCATGCTCGCCGCCGACCTGCGGGCCTGGGGCTTCGAGACGAACTTCGGCGGCCTGGCGGACTTCGCCGTGGTCAAGGCCACCCAGCTGCTGCCCAAGCCCCGGCACCTGACGTGGGAGGAGGCGGCCTGCAACATGTTGTGCGCCTCCACCGCGTACCGGATGCTGGTCGGCGAGCGCGGCGCGCGGATGAAGCAGGGTGACGTGGTGCTGCTGTGGGGCGCGACGGGCGGCCTCGGCGGGTACGGCGTGCAGCTCGTGCTGGGCGGCGGCGGCATCCCCGTCGGCGTGGTCAGCTCGCCGGAGAAGGCGGAGCTGCTGCGCAGGATGGGCTGCCCGCACGTCGTCGACCGCGCGCAGTTCGACGACCTGAGCGACGAGAAGGCCTGGCGGCGGCTGGGCGCGGAGGTCAGGCGGCTGGTGGGGGAGGACCCGGCCATCGTGTTCGAGCACACGGGCAGGGAGACGTTCGGCGCCTCGGTGTACGTGGCCAGGCGGGGCGGCTCGGTGGTGACGTGCGGCTCGTCCAGCGGGTACGCCCACGAGTACGACAACCGCCACCTGTGGATGAAGCTCAAGCGGATCATCGGCTCCCACGGCGCGAACTACCAGGAGTGCCACGAGGTGAACCGGCTCATCTCGCTGGGCCTGATCCACCCGACGCTCTCCTGCGTGTACCCGCTGGCCCGCGCGGCGGACGCGGCCCGTGCCGTGCAGCTCAACCAGCACGTGGGGAAGGTGGGCGTGCTGGCCCTGGCGCCGGCGGAGGGGCTCGGCGTCGAGGACCCCGAGCTGCGGGAACGGGTCGGCGAGGATCGGCTGCGCCTGTTCCGTCCGCGCTGACCCTCTTGCGGAGCGGAGCGCTCCGTCTATAACATCCTCTTATCGGAGCGAATCGCTCCGATTGAGAGAGATGAGGTCATCATGGAGAACAACGAGGACGTCGCCGCCATCAGGCGCCTGGTCGCGGACGCCGAGACGCACCAGAACGACCTGGACCCGTTCGTCGCCCTGCACACCGCCGACACGGCCGTCGTGAACATCGCCGGGCGGCGGGTCGCGGGCAGGGACGCGCTGGCGAAGGCGATGCAGGCGGCACTGGAGTCGCCGCTGGCCGACGTGATCACCAGGACGGAGGTGGCGGACATCCGGTTCGTCCGGCCCGACGTGGCGATCGTGGCCTCGATGAAGCGGGTGTTCGACGGCCGTGATCCGGAGGTCACGCAGGACCCCCGCGCGGCCCTGCCGTCGACGTCCGGATGGCTGACGTACGTGGCGGTGAAGGAGGACGGCGCCTGGCGGATCGCTTCCGCGCAGACCACACCTATCCGGGCCTGAATAACCCCAGGTAGGTGAGATTTCGGTATCTTGCGTAGTCCGAGATGACCGAAACCTGCGACAGAAGGGAACGGCACGTGTCCGACGATGCCGGCCTTCAGGCGCTCCGCGAGGCGGCGCGTCTATCTCCGGACAACCTCCCCCTGCGCCGGCACCTCGCCGGCCAGCTCCTCGCCAAGGGGTACCTGGCGGACGCCGAGGCCGAGTTCCGCGCGGCGCTCGCGCTCTCGCCGCAGGATCCGGAGCTGATCACCGGGCTGGCGGGCGCGTTCATCCGCCAGAGCGCCTTCGGGGAGGCGATGGCGGTGCTGGAGCCGCTGCTGGCCGTGCCGGGTTACCCGCCCGCCGCGGGAGTGCTGGCGGCTCGGGCGCTGCTGGGCGAGGGGGACACGGCGAAGGCCGCCTACCGCTACTTCGAGGCGACCTCCCGCGACGCGTCGGTGGCGGACCAGGAGCTGGAGGCGCGGATCACCGGCTCCTCGCGCCCCGCCACCCCACCGCCCCACGGGACGGCCGGCGGGCCGCCCAACCCGCCCGCCCCTGGAGCGCCGTCGCACGCCGGACCACCCGCCGGGGTGTCGCCGCATGCCGGACCACCCGCCGCCACGGTTGTGCCGCCCCCCGCCGGCACGGCCGGGCCGCCCGGCGCCGCGTCGCCGTTCCTCCCGTCCGTGCCGCTCCCCGGCGACACCAGCACGGCGGAGGTGGAGCGGTCCGGGGTCTCGTTCGCCGACGTGGCGGGCATGGAGACGGTCAAGGAGGCGCTGCGGATCAAGCTGCTGCTGCCGATGCAGCAGCCGGAGATGTTCGCCGCGTTCGGCAAGCGCGCCGGCGGCGGCGTGCTGCTGTACGGGCCGCCGGGCGCGGGCAAGACCCACCTGGCCAGGGCCGCGGCCGGCGAGCTCGGCGCGGCGTTCGTCAACGTGGGCCTGGCCGACATCCTCGACATGTACATCGGCAACAGCGAGCGCAACCTGCGCGCCACGTTCGACCTGGCCCGCCGCAACCGCCCGTGCGTGCTGTTCTTCGACGAGGTGGACGCGCTGGCAGGCCGCCGCTCCGACATGCGCAGCGCGCACGGCCGCCAGCTCGTCAACCAGTTCCTGTCCGAGCTGGACGGGGTGGACCAGAACGCCAACGAGGGCGTGCTGGTGCTGGCCGCCACGAACGCCCCCTGGTACGTGGACGTGGCCTTCCGCCGCCCGGGACGGCTCGATCAGCCGGTGTTCGTGCCACCGCCCGACCAGCAGGCGCGCGCGGCCATCCTGCGGATCCTCTGCCGTGACAAGCCGCTGGCCGAGATGGACTACGACGCGGTGGCGCAGGTCACCGAGCACTTCGTGGGCGCGGATCTGAAGGGGGTGGTGGACCGGGCGGTGGAGGCCAAGCTCCAGCAGTCGCTCAGCGCCGGCCGCCCCATCCCGATGACCACGCAGGACCTGCTGGCCGCCGCCAAGAGCGTGCGGCCCACGGCGGTCCGCGAGTGGATGGGCACCGCGCGCAACTACGTCATGCACGCCAATGACTCCGGCGCCTGGGACGAGCTGATGCCCTGGGTGAAGGCGAAGTGGTAGGGGACGCCCTGTGAGGGTGGCCGTCCCGGTCGAGCGGACGGGTGTGCTGTGGTGAGCGTGGCGGACCCGGTCGAGCGGGCGCGTGCGCTGTTGCGGTTGCGCCGGCCCGCCGACGCCGAGCGGGAGCTGCGCGGCCTGCTGGCCCAGGAGCCGCAGCACGTCGCCGGGCACGCCCTCCTGTCGCTCGCCCTGATCGAGCAGCGGAAGGTGGCGGAGGCCGTCCAGGAGGCCCAGGAGTCGGTACGGCTCGCCCCCGACCACTGGTTCCCCCACTACGCCGCCGCCCAGGTCTACAACCGGGCCCGCCGCCCCGACGACGCCATCGCCGCCATCCGCGCGGCCCTGGACATCTCCCCCGAGTACGCCCCGGCCTGGGAGGTGCTGGCCCGCGCGCACCTGCTCAAGGGCGAATGGCAGCGGACGGCCGAGGCGGCCCTGCGCGGGCTGAGCATCGAGCCGCAGGACGCCGACCTGGTCAGCCTGGCGTCCCTGGCCTACACCAACCTCGGCGACGCTGATCAGGCCCGCGCCGCCGCCGCGCACGCCCTGCGGATCGACCCGGAGAGCCCCACCGCGCACTTCGTCGACGGGCGCGCGGCGCTGCGGTTCGGGGAGCCGGGGCGGGCGGCGGAGAGGTTCCGCGAGGTGCTCCGCCTCGACCCCGGCTTCGGCGCGGCCAGGGACCTGCTGGTACGGGCGCTCAAGCAGCGCAACCCCGTCTACCGGCGGCTGTCGCGGCTGCGCGGCAGGTTCCCGCAGGGCTGGCGGCTGATCTTCCTGCTGCCCGCGGTCCCGCCCGTCATCGCGGTCTTCGTCGTCCTCGCGCTGCTGCACTGGGTGAGCTGGGTGGCCGAGGCGTGGACCACGATGTGGCTGACCCGCGGCAGGGCCACCCGGCTGCTGTTCGAGGGCGTGGAGGCGCGGGTGGCCGCGCTCTGCCTGGGCCTGGTGGTGGCCGGTGCCGCGCTGCTCGGCGTGGGGATCGTGCTCGGCCAGGACGCGCTGGGCACCGCGGGGGCGGCCACCATGGCCCTGGTCACCCCCGTCCAGGAGGCCGCGCACACCGGCTCGCCCCGCCGGCGGGCGATCCTGTACGGCTGGGCCGGCCTGCTCGCCGCGGCCGTGGCCGTCTCGGTGCTCGTCGCCGACCCGGGCGTGGCCCTGCTCACCCTGTACGCGGCGATCGCCACGGTCTGGCTGGCCACCCCCGTCAGAGGCAGGCTCGCGGCGGGCCTTTAGAGCGGCGGGCCTCTAGAGCGGCGGGCCTCTAGAGCGGCGGGCCGCCGGCTACAGCAGTGTCCCGCCGCTCACCTCGAACTTGCCGAGCGCCTCGTCGAGCCTGGCCAGCGTGTCGGGGTGCAGCGTGAGGTCGGCGGCGGCCAGGTTCTCCTCGATGTGGGCCGGGGTGCGGCTGCCGGGGATCGCCACCACGTGCTCGTCCTGGTGCAGCAGCCAGGCCAGGGCGAGCTGGGCCGGGGTGATGCCGAGGTTCGCGGCGAGCGTCCTGATGGGGGCGTAGCGGTCGTTGTTGCCCGCGAGGTTCTCGGCCGAGAAGCGGGGCGCGTGGTGGCGGAAGTCGCCCTCGCCGAGCGCCTGCACCGTGCCGGTCAGGAAGCCGTTGCCCAGCGGGCTCCACGCCACGATCCCGACGCCCAGCTCGCGCGCCGCCGCGAGCAGGTCGGCGTCCACGGGCCGCCACATCGACCACTCGTTCTGCACGGCCGTCACCGGGTGCACCGCGTGCGCCGCCCTGAGCTGTGCGGCCGTCACGTTGGACAGGCCGATGTGCCTGATCAGCCCGTCGCGCACCAGCTCGGCCAGCGCACCGGTGGTCTCCTCGATCGGCACGCCGGGGTCGGGGTAGTGGGCGTAGTAGAGGTCGATCACGTCGGTGTCCAGGTTGCGCAGGCTGCGCTCGGCGTACCGGCGCACCAGCCGCGGCTCGGCGTTGACCCGCAGCTCGCCGAAGGCGTATCCGACCGGGTACGACCGGCTCGGCTCGCCCTCGGGGATCGCCAGGCCGAACTTGGTCGCGACCACCACCTCGTCCCTGCGGCCCTTGATCGCGCGGCCCACCAGGCGCTCGTTGTGGCCGTCAGGGCCGTACGCGTCGCTGCTGTCCACGTGGGTGCCGCCCGCGTCCAGCGCCGCCTTGAGTGCCGCCTCGGCGCGGGCGTCGTCCACCTCGCCGTACACGCCGGGCGAGAGCACCATGGCGCCGAAGCCGATCGCGGGAACCTGCAAGCTGCCGAGAGTCCGTGTCTTCATGCGTCAGATCGTGCCGCGCGGGTCCGCCCGGGGTCCAAGACCCTTTGCTATAACCATTGGCTATGGACGTGCATGTGCGGGAGTTGCGGTATTTCGTGGCCGTCGCGGAGGAGCTGAACGTGACGCGGGCCGCGGAGCGGCTGTTCGTCTCCCAGCCCGCGCTGTCCAAGCAGCTCCGGGTGCTGGAGCGGCTGCTCGGGTTCCGGGTGTTCGAGCGGGTGCCCAGCGGCGTGGTGCTCACCCGGCAGGGGGCGGCGCTGCTGCCGGTCGCCCGCGAGCTGCTCGAACGCTGGAACGCCGGGGTGGAGCAGGCGCGGGCGGCGGCGCCCACGGGCACGCTGGTGATCGGCCTGCAGACGGCCGTGGGCAGGGGGTTGCAGCAGGAGGCGCTGCGCCGCTTCCGCGCGGTGATGCCGGGGTGGGAGGTGTCGCTGCGGCTGGTGGGCTGGGACGATCCCAGCGGCGGGCTGGCCGACGGGTCGTCCGACGTGGCGTTCATCTGGCTGCCCGTCCCGGCGGGGCTGCGGACGTACGTGCTGGCCACCGAGCGGCGCGGGGTCGCCATGCCCGCCGATCATCCGCTGGCGGAGCTGGCGGAGATCCCGTTCGAGGCGCTGCGGCGGGAGCCGTTCATCGCGCTGCCGCGGGCGGCGGGGCCGCTGCGGGACTTCTGGCTCGGCCTCGACGCGCGCGATGACGAGCCGGTGGTCGGGGTGACGGCCAACACTCCGGAGGAGGTGTTCGAGGCCGTGATCAGCGGGCTCGGGGTGGTGCTGGTGGCCGAGGGGAACGCCGCGCTCTACAAGCGGCCCGGCATGACGTACCGGCCGGTTATCGGGCTGCCTCCCGGGGAACTGGCCATTGCCTGGCGTGAAAGGGACGCGAGCCCACAAGTCCTCGCATTCATCGACGCGCTGCGACAGGCGACCACTAAGGTCTGACCCGAGATCGGACTCGCAGAGAGGTTCCCCCCATGAGCGACTACGCGACCACCTTCGACCTGATCGACGCCGACAAGGACGGCCGCATCTCCGCCGTCGAGCTCGTCCGGCTGATGGAGGTGCTCGGCCAGCCCGTGACGCTGGAGGCCGCCCAGGAGGGGGTGCTCAAGCTGGACAAGGACGGCGACGGCCTGATCGACCTGGAGGAGTTCAGCGCATTCCTCCAGAAGTGACAAAAAACAAGCGTTTGCTACCCATTCTCCTGTTGCCTGGGTCACAATGGCGGCAGGAGGGACGATGGCGATCAAGAGTGACATCAGCGAAAGCCGTACACCCGCGGACATCGTGAAAACGCTCAGGTCGGGCATCGGCCCGGTCTCCGAAGAGGTGATCGAGGAGATCCAGGCCCGCATCCCCGAGTACGCCCGGCCATCGGACGAGATCTACATCAAGGTCGTGCGCATGGCGGTCGAGCAGGCCATCGACGGCTTCCTCGACCGCATCGAGAACCCCGACGCCCCGTGGGACCCGGAGCCGTTCCGCATGATCGGCAAGGGGGAGGCGGCGGAGGGCCGCAACCTGGAGCCGCTGCAGGCCGCGATGCGGCTCGGCGCCCGGGTCGGCTGGCGGCGGCTGACCGAGCTGGCCGGCCCGCTCGGCCTGTCCCCGCAATCCCTGTACGACCTGGGCGAGGCCATCTTCGTCTACCTCGACCAGCTCGCCGACGCCGCCGCCGAGGGCTTCGACGAGGCCAGGGCGCATGCCGCCGGCGAGATGGAGCGCCGCCGCGGACGCCTGCTCGACCTGCTGCTCAGCCGGCCCCCCGCCAGCCCGGACGCCATCGCCGACCTGGCCAAGGCCGCCGCCTGGCGGCTGCCCAGGACGGTCGCCTGCGTGGCGCTCGACGACCAGCACGGCGCCTGCCGGGTGCCCCCGCTGCCGCCCGACGTGCTCACCGGGCCAGGGCGGGCGCTGCCGTGCCTGCTCGTGCCCGACCCGGCGGGGCCCGGCCAGGCGCAGATGCTGAAGCACGCCCTGCGCGGCCAACGCGCCGCCATCGGGCCCGCCGTGCCGCTCGCCGCGGCCGCGACGTCGCTGCGGTGGGCCGGGGAGGCGCTCGACCTGTCCCGGCGCGGCGTGCTGCCCCGCGGGCTGCTGCGCTGCGAGGACCACCTGGCCACCCTGGTCGTGTTCAAGGACGAGGAGCTGGTCAGCGCGCTGGCCGAGGTGCGGCTCGCGCCCCTGGCCCACCTGCGGCCCAACCAGCAGGACCGGCTGGCGGAGACCCTGCTGGCGTGGCTGCGGCACGGCCGCGGCGCCGGAGAGGTGGCCGCCAAGCTGCACGTGCACCCGCAGACGGTGCGTTACCGGCTGCGGCAGCTCGAAGAGCTGTACGGCGACCAGCTCGCCGACCCCGACATCCGGTTCGAGCTGGAGATCGCGCTGCGGGCCAGGCAGGCGGTCATGTCCAGCCGCTAGCGTTCGGCGTGGCGGGGTCTGGTGGGGCGTCAGTCGTGCTCGGGCCGGTGCTCGGCGCGGCGGGACTCGTACCAGGTGTCGCCGACCGGCTCGCCGGCCAGGTTCCAGCTCCACGAGACGGTCGGCGTGATGCGGGTGTAGATCCCGGGCCCGACCATGCCGGCCCGCTCCACCGGCCCTTCGGCCACGCCGTACACGCGCACGCCCCGCGCCACGAACGGCTCGAACGACACCATGTCGTCCACGACCAGCGCCACCTTGGCCCCGCCCGGGCCGATGTTGCGGAACTTCCTGGTGCGCAGCACCTGCTCGCCGGCCCCGCCGATCCAGAAGTGCGTGCCGTCGAACTCGAACGCCACCGGCACCACGTCCGGCTGCCCGTCGCCGGACAGCGTGGCCAGGCGGGCGAGCGGCTGCGAGCGCAGGTAGGCGATCTCCTCGTCGGTGAACGACATGCTGGGTTCTCCCTTCTCCGAGCTGGGCTCTCTGCCTCTACACGAACGGCACCCGCCCGGATCGACTCTGTAGCATGGGCCGATGCCGACACCGGTGATCCTCGACTGCGACCCGGGCCACGACGACGCCTTCGCCATCTGGCTGGCGGCCGGCGACCCGGAGATCGACCTGCGCGCCATCACCACCGTCGGCGGCAACGGCAAGCTGGCCCACACCACCTACAACGCCAGGGTGGTGACCGGCCTGGCCGGCATCGCCGGGGTGCCGATCTCGCCCGGCGCCGACAGCCCCATGGTGCGGCTGCTGTCGCCCGCCGTGGGGATCCACGGCGACAACGCGCTCGGCGGCCCCGAGCTGCCGCCGCCCGCCGTGGAGGCCGATCCGCGCACCGCCGTCGAGCTGATCAGGGACACGCTCGACGCCGCCGGCGAGCCGGTGACGATCATCGCCACCGGGCCGCTGACGAACATCGCGATGTTCGTGCGAACGTACCCGGACCGGCTCGCCCGGATCAAGGACGTCGTGTGGATGGGCGGGTCCACGGGCCGGGGGAACATTACCCCGTACGCGGAGTTCAACTCCTGGACCGACCCCGAGGCCGCGTCGATCGTGCTCGGCTCAGGGGCGCCGTTGACCATGATCGGGCTGAACGTCACCCACCAGGTCCTCGTCACGCCCGGGGTGATGGCCAGGATCGGCGCCGTCGGCAACAGGACGGCCGCCTTCGGCGTGGAGCTGCTGAACTACTTCAACTCCACGTACGAGACCGACCAGGGCATGCCGGAAGGGCCGCTGCACGATCCCGTGGCGGTGGCGCTGGTGGCCAGGCCAGGGCTGGTCACGACCGTGCGCACCAGGCTCGACATCGAGCTGCGCGGCACCGAGACGTCCGGCGCGACCAGCGTGGACCTGCTCGGCAAGCTCGGCCGCGAGCCGAACGCCGACGTGGCCACCGGCGTGGACGTCGAGGCGTTCTGGGACCTGCTCGAAGCCGCGATCCGCACCCTGTCGTAAGCGCTGTCCTGAGCGTTGTCATGAGGTCCGCCGCCCGGGGTAGCGGGGACGGATGCGACTGACGTACACCTCCGACGTCTGGTGGAAGAACGCCGTCGTCTACTGCCTGGACGTCGAGACGTTCAAGGACGGCAACGGCGACGGCGTGGGCGACTTCCGCGGCCTGACGCAGCAGATCGACTATCTGGCGGGGCTCGGCGTGACCTGCCTGTGGCTCATGCCGTTCTTCCCCACTCCCAACAAGGACGACGGCTACGACATCACCGACTTCTACAGCATCGACCCCCGGCTGGGGACGCTGGGCGACTTCGTGGAGTTCATGCGGACCGCCCACGACCGCGGCCTGCGGGTCATCGCCGACCTCGTCGTCAACCACACCTCTGACCAGCACCCGTGGTTCGCGGAGGCCCGGTCGAGCCGGGACTCCGCCCGCCGCGACTGGTACGTCTGGTCCGACAAGCCGGAGCCGGACAACCCCGAGCAGATCGTCTTCCCCGACAAGGAGACCAGCGTCTGGGAGTACGACGAGGGCTCGGGCCAGTACTACCTGCACAGCTTCTACCGGCACCAGCCGGACCTGAACGTGGGCAACCCCGAGGTCAGGGACGAGATCACGCGCATACTCGGGTTCTGGATGGAGCTCGGGCTGTCGGGGTTCAGGGTGGACGCGGTGCCGTTCCTCATCGAGAACGTCAATCCGCGGCTGGCGAACCCGCACGAGTTCCTGGCGGATCTGCGGGCGTTCATGACGCGGCGCAAGGGCGGGTCGATCCTGCTCGGCGAGGTGAACGTGCCGTACAAGGACTTAATTGGATATTTCGGTGATGGGCTGGGCGACCAGATCACCATGTGCTTCGACTTCATCGGCATGCAGAACGCCTGGCTGTCGCTGGCGCGCAACGACGCAACGGCCCTGGCCAACGCCCTGCGCGAGCGCCCCAAACCGCCCAAGGACTGCCAGTGGGCGATGTTCCTGCGCAACCACGACGAGCTGACCCTCGACAAGCTGACGGAGGAGGAGCGGGAGGAGGTCTTCCGCGCGTTCGGGCCGCAGAAGGAGATGCAGATCTTCGGGCGGGGGCTGCGCCGCCGCCTGCCGTCGATGTTCGGCGGCGACCTGCGGCGCGTCAAGATGGCCTACAGCCTGCTGTTCTCGCTGCCCGGCACGCCCGTGATCTTCTACGGCGAGGAGATCGGGATGGGGGAGAACCTGGAGGAGGAGGGCCGCATGGCGGTCCGCATCCCGATGCAGTGGTCGCAGGACGGCGGCTTCAGCCAGGCCGAGCCGGTCCGCGAGATCCCCGCGGGCTCCTTCGCCCCCGACCGGGTGAACGTGGCCGACCAGAAACGCGACACGAGTTCGCTGCTGCGCTGGTTCCAGCTCCTGATCGAGCGCTACCGGGAGTGCCCCGAGCTGGCGTGGGGCGAGTACACCGTGCTGGAGACCGGGCATCCGGCGGTCCTCGCGCACCGCTGCGACGCCGACGGGGCCACGGTGGTGGTCGCGCACAACCTCTGCGACACGGCGCAGGACGTGGAGCTGCGGCTGGACGGGCTGGAGCGCTGCCTGCTCACGGACCTGCTGGTGGACGGGACGCTGGAGGTGTCGGAGCAGGGAGTGGTCCGGCTGCCGATGGACCCGCACGGCTGCCGCTGGCTGCGCGCCTCGTCACCGGAGATCCCGCCGGAGGACGCCTCGGTCAAGTCGTTGTGACGGCCTCCCCGGTGGCCGGCCAGGCGGACATGGCGAGGGCGGCTATGGCGAGCAGGTCCTCGTAGGAGGCGCCGTCGCGTGACTGCGTGGACATGCCCTGGATCGTCGCGGCGTAGAAGGTGGCCAGCCCCGCCGTGTCCGTCCCGGCGGGCAGCCGGCCGGCCGCCACGTCGTCGTCGATCCGCGCCTTGAACGCCGCCTTGGCCTCCGTCCTGAACCGCCGCAGCAGCTCCTCGACCTCGGCCGACTCCGGCCCGCAGTTCACGGCGGCCGTGATGACCATGCAGCCGCCCGGATGCTCCGTGCTCGCGTACTCGGCCGCCGCCTCCCGCAGCACCCGCTCGATCGCTCCCCGCCCGGTCGGCTCCTCGGCCAGCGCGCGGGTGGTGAACGCTCCGTACGTCTCCTGGTAGCGCCGCACGGCCTCCTCGAACAGCCGCCGCTTGTCGCCGAAGGCCGCGTACAGGCTGGGTGGCCTGATCCCCATGGCGGCGGTCAGCTCCGCGATCGAGGTCGCCTCGTAGCCGTGCCGCCAGAACGCGAGCAGCGCGCTCTCCAGCGCCGTCTCCCTGTCGAACTCCCGCCGCCTTGCCATGCCCTCATTCTATAGCGGTCGCTATGCTATGGTTTTGTATCGATCACTAAAGAAAGGTGGAGGCGATGAGGACTGCCCTCGTCACGGGCGCGAGCAGGGGGATCGGCCGCGCCATCGCGCTGCGCCTGGCCAAGGACGGGTTCCGCGTGATCGTGAACTACGCCAGGGACGGCGCGGCCGCCCAGGAGGTCGTGGACTCGATCGGCGCGAACGCGGTCGCGGTTCGGGCCGACCTCGGCGTGCCGGAGGAGGTCACCGCGCTCGCGCAGCGGGTCAGGGCCGAGACGGACGTGCTCGACGTGCTGGTCAACAACGCCGGGATCGGCCTGTCCCAGCCGATCGGGGAGGTGACGCGGGCAGGCTACTCCCGCGTGTTCGCGGTCAATGTCGAGGGCCTGTTCTTCCTCACCCAGCAGGTGCTGCCGCTCATCCCCGACGGCGGCAGGATCGTCAACGTCACCTCGGGCGTGACTCGCATCGCCTTCCCCGAGGGCATCGCGTACGCGATGAGCAAGGGCGCGGTGCAGACGTTCACCCTGGCCCTGGCCAAGGAGCTGGGCCCGCGCGGGATCACGGTCAACAACGTCGCGCCCGGCATCATCGACACCGACACCAACGCCGGCTGGCTGCGCGGTGACCCCGAGGCGCGGGCATATGCGGCGAGCAGGCACGCGGTCAACCGCGTCGGCCACGCGGACGAGATCGCCGACGTGGTCGCCTTCGCCGCATCCCCCCAGGCCGGCTTCGTCACCGGCACCACGATCGACGCCACCGGCGGCGGAAACCTCTGAGGAGCCAGACAGACATGCCCATGGTCATCCACGACGGCGGCACCGTCCACTACGCGAAGGCGGGCAGCGGCCCCGGTCTCGTGATGGTGCACGGCACCGGCGGTGACGCCGTCACCAACTACGCCCACCTGGTCCCCGGCCTCGCCGATCTCCGCACGGTCATCACCCCCGACTACGCCGGCAGCGGCCACACCTTCGACCCCGGTGGCGACCTCACGCTCGACCTGCTCGCCGGCCAGGTGGCCGCCGCGTTCGAGGAGCCGTCCGACCTGGTCGGGTTCTCGCTGGGCGCCGCCGTGGCCGCCAAGGTCGCCGCCGACCGGCCCGAGCTGGTCAGGCGGCTGGTGCTGATCGCCGGCTGGACGCACCTGGCGGACTCGCGGCTGGAGATGGGCCTGCGTACGTGGGCGCGGCTGGCCGCCACCGACCCCGAGAGCTTCGCCGCGTACGGGCCGCTCGTGGGGTTCAGCCCCGGGTTCGTGAGCTCGGTGGGCGCCAGGACGCTGATGGCGGGCGAGCCCCCGCACGGCACCCTGCGCCAGATCGAGCTGGACCTGCGCGTGGACATCAGGGACCTGCTGCCGAAGATCACCGCGCCCACCTTGGTCATCGGCAACACCCGCGACTACCTGGTCCCGGTCGAGCACGCCCGCGCGATGCACGCGGCCGTCCCCGGCAGCGAGTACGCCGAGCTCGACAGCGGCCACGTCGTCCTGCACGAGCGCCCCGCGGAGGTCACGGCGCTGATCAGGGAGTTCATCACCCGCACATAGCCCTGTTTCACAGGTAGGAGGGCCCGCTCACCCGGTGCCTGAACGTCCACCACACCCACGCCTGGGCCGCCACCAGGAACGGGATCAGCGTCAGGACGACCGGCACCAGCAGCGGCCCCGACGTGCCGGGCTCCAGCGGCAGCCGGAGCCCGGCGAGCACCCCCACGACCACCAGCACCACCGAGGTCAGCGCGTAGGTGCGCCCCTCCCCGGCCCCGCCCGCGAGCACCGCGGCCCGCTCCCGCAGCGTCCCGCGCAGCCGCAGCGCCGCGAACGTCAGCCCGTGCGTGCCGAACAGCGCGGCCAGCACCAGCGCGGGCAGCAACGCCATCGGCCCCTCGATGCCGAGCAGCACGTGGGCCAGCAGCGCGCCCCAGCTCAGCGCCAGCCCCCAGCTCCCGGCCACGATCGCGCCGTCCCAGAACACCTGCCAGCGCGCCGCGGGCAGGCGCCCGCGCAGCCACAGCCCCATGTCCCGCACGACCCAGGCCAGCAGCAGCGTCACCACCACCGTGTGGTTGCCGTGCAGCAGCTCGCCCTCCAGCCGGGGGAACAGCCCGGCCAGCACGCCCGCCGTGGCCACCAGCCACACCTCGTTGCCCAGGAAGAACGGCGCGATCGCGGCGATCACCTCGCGCCGCTCGCCCGCCGACCGGCCCAGGTACGGCAGCGCCATGCCGACCCCGATGTCCGCGCCGGCCAGCACGAGGTAACCGATCGCGAAGAAGCCCAGAATGAAGATCTCCATGACAAGCGTCCCCTAGAACGAAGGAGCAGGAACGGGGGCGTCGACCGGCCGGTCGCCCAGCGCCACCGCGCCGGGCCCGCGCCGCGCCTGCCTGGCCAGCAGCCAGTAGTTGACCACGATCAGGATCGCGAACACCGTGACGAACGCCGTCAGCGAGAAGACCATCTGTCCCCCGGTCACCGGCGACATGGCGTCGGACGTCGTCAGCAGCCCGTACACCACCCACGGCTGGCGGCCCAGCTCGCGGAAGACCCAGCCGCACAACATGGCCACGAACGGCACGGGGATCATCAGCGTCAGCAGCCAGTGCCACGGCCGGAACCCCCGCACCGCCGGCCGGAAGAGCATGAGCAGGAAGCTCGGCAGCGCCACCAGCATCATCACCAGCCACAGCAGGATCATCGCCAGCCCGGCCGCCTTCACCAGGCCCACGTCCGGCAGGTAGTCCCCGGGCCCGAGCCTGGCCACCATCTCCGCCTGCGCGGCCGCCAGCCGTTCCGGGGTGCCCACCCACGCGGCGACCTTCGTGGGCTGCATGGTCTCGAACGACATCCCGCCGATCGCCGCGTTGACGAAGGTGGCGGGCAGCGCCAGGCCCACCCCGATGCGCAGCGACTTGCGGAACAGGTCCTGCTCGGCGGTGCGCCTGCGCAGGTGGTACGCGCTCACCCCGGCCATGAAGAACCCGCCGACGACCATCGCCCCGACCAGCACGTGCCAGAACGCCACCTGCGCCGCCGGGTTGGCCACCATGGCGCCGAAGTCCGTCAGCCGCAGCCGGCCGCCCTCCAGCACGTGCCCGACCGGGTTCTGCAGGAAGCCGTTGGCGACCATGATCCAGAACGCCGACGCGTACGCGGTCAGCGTCACCACCCAGATCAGCGCCAGGTGCGCCCACCGGTTCAGCTTGTTCCAGCCGAAGATCCACAACCCCAGGAACGTGGACTCGACGAAGAACGCCACCAGCGTCTCGATGGCCAGCGCCGACCCGAACACGTCGCCCGCGTACTCGGTCAGCCCGCTCCACGACAGCCCGAGCTGGAACTCCATCACCAGCCCGGTGACGATGCCCATCGCGTAGTTGATGATGTAGAGCTGGCCCCAGAACCGCGTCATCCGCAGGTGCACGGGGTCGCCGCCGAAGGTGGCGCGGGTCTGGACGACGGCGACCAGCGTCGCCAGCCCGAGCGTCAACGCCACGAACAGGAAGTGCGCGCCCGCCGTGAGCGCGAACTGCAGGCGGGCGAGGTCCACGATGTCCATACCGCAGACCCTCCCGGTACGGTCGTGCCCGCCGCGTCATGCCGGGGCGGGCACTCGACTTACATCCCGGGTCGCACGAGGCCGGCCGGCGTACGACTCAGGGAGTAAGCCAGCCCGGCGTGATCATGCCGGCCTCGTACGCGATGACCACGAGCTGCGCCCTGTCACGCACGCGCAGCTTGGTCATGATCCGGCTGACGTGCGTCTTCGCCGTGGCGGGGCTGAGCACGAGGCGGGCCGCGATCTCGTCGTTGGACAGGCCGGCGGCCACCAGCGTCATGACCTCGCGCTCCCGCTCGGTGAGCGCGTTCAGCTCGGGGCCCGGCTCCGGCCGCTTGACCCGGCCGGCGAACTCGGCGATCAGCCGCCGCGTGATCGAGGGCGCGATCAGCGCGTCGCCCCTGGCCACGACCCTGACGGCGTGGATCAGCTCGGCCGGCTCGGTGTCCTTGACCAGGAAGCCCCCCGCGCCCGCCCGCAGCGCGCCGTAGACGTAGTCGTCGAGGTCGAACGTGGTCAGGATGATCACCTTGACGCCGTCCAGCGCCGGGTCGCCCGCGATGCGGCGGGTGGCCTCCAGGCCGTCGAGCTCGGGCATGCGGATGTCCATGAGCACCACGTCCGGCCGGTGCTCGCGCGCCCCCGCGATCGCCTCCGCGCCGTTGGCGGCCTCGGCCACCACCTCGATGTCGTCCTCGTCGCTGAGTATGGACCGGAACCCGGCCCGTACCAGGGTCTGGTCGTCGGCGAGCAGTACGCGGATCATCGAGCCCCGTTCGTCGGCTGGGTCAGTGGCAGGCGGGCGGTGACGCGGAAGCCACCCTCGGGGCGGGGGCCGGCCTCCAGCGTGCCGCCGAGCGCGGTCGCGCGCTCGCGCATGCCCTGGATCCCGAAGCCGCTGCCCCCGTCGTACGTGGCGCCGGGCCCGTCGTCCTCCACGGTGATGATGACATGTCCAGCCTCGTTGGTGATCGCGAGGGTGGCGTGCTCCGTGCCCGAGTGGCGGGCGACGTTCGTCAGCGCCTCCCTGACGATGCGGGTGGCGGCCAGGTCCACCTCGGTCGGCAGGGCGTCGAGCGGCCCCGACAGCTCCGTACGCACCTTCAGCCCCGACGCCGCGACCAGCGTGTCCACCCGCGCCAGGCTGTCGGCGGGGGCGACCGGCGCGTCCTCGTCCACCTGGCGCAGCACGCCGAGGGTGGTCCGCAGCTCGCGCAGCGTCTCCTTGCTGGTCTCCTTGATCGTGCGCAGCGCCGCCTCGGCGTGCTCCGGCCGCTTCCTGATCCCGTGCAGCGCCGCGGACGCCTGCACGTTGATCATGGAGATGTTGTGCCCGAGCACGTCGTGCAGCTCCCTGGCGATGCGCAGCCGCTCCTCGCTGGCCCGCCGCCTGGCCTCCTCCTCCTTGGTCAGCAGGGCATCGAGCGCGTGCTGGCGGGCCTCGGACAGGTACGCGCGGCGGTTGCGGGTGACCCCGCCGAACGCGATGGAGGCGACCACCCACCCGGTGATCGAGACGAACGTGGCGTTGTCCACGTGCCGGATGCCGCCGGTCTCGCCGAACCCCATGGCCAGCAGCGCCGCCGCGCCCGTGGCGATGGCGGCGGTGAGATGGCCGCGGTCGGCCGCCGTGTAGAGGGTGACGAACAACATCACGATGAGCGGCCCGTCGGCCCCCGCGTACGGGTAGTAGGCGGCCACCGAGACCGCCACCACGATCAGCGCCGCGACCGGGTAGCGCTCCCGCGCCAGCAACGCGCCGCAGGCGACCACCGGCAGCACGACGTCCAGCGCGTTCAGCCGGCCGGAGCCGCCGACGGCGAACAAGGACCCGGCCAGCACGGCGATGATGGTCACGAGTGACACGATCGTGCCGGGCGAAAGCCTGCGCATGCCCCTTATTCTGTACGTTTGCGCACGCGGCCGGTTGACAGGGCCCGGTAATCGCGGCGGCACTTCTGGGTAGAGCCGTTGAATGAGTACAAAGGACGAACTACGGCGGGTCGAAGAGGACCTGACCCGGTTGCGAGCCGAGAACCAGGACGTGCGCGACCAGATCCGCGACATGGGCGCGACCGACCAGATCGAGGTCTCGGCGATGATCAGCCAGGCGGACGAGCAGGTCGAGCTGATCGCCCAGCTCGAACGCCGCCGCGACCGGCTGATCCAGCGGCTGGAGGAGGAGGGCGCCCGGTGAGGGGCGCCCATGAGCAGGTCAGCGAAGGGGCGCGCCGACCTCGTGCAGGTGTCTCAGCGCCTGCCCGTACGACTCGATGAGGCCGGTCTGGAGATAGTCGACGCCGATCTCCCTGCAGTAGCGCTCGACGATGGGCTGGGCCTTGCGCAGGTTCGGGGCCGGCATGTTGGGGAACAGGTGGTGCTCGATCTGGTAGTTGAGCTGGCCGAGCGCCACGTCGGTGAACAGGTTGCCGCGCACGTTGCGGGAGGTCAGCACCTGCTTGCGGAGGAAGTCCAGCTTGTCCTCCTTGGTGAGCACGGGCATTCCCTTGTGGTTCGGCGCGAACGTGGAGCCGAGATAGACCCCGAACAGCCCCTGGTGCACGGCGAGGAACAGCAACGCCTTGCCGAAGGGCAGCACGGTGAAGACCACGCCGAAGTAGAGCACGAAGTGGGCGATGAGCAGCGTCAGCTCCAGGCCGCGCCGCCTCGTCGTGGGCTGGAACAGCGCCTTGAAACTGGCGATGTGAAGGTGCCAGGCCTCCAGCGTGAGCAGCGGAAAGAACCAGAAGGCCTGATATTTCGCGATGAAGCGGGGCAGGCCGGTGCTCCGGGCGGCCTGGTCCTCCGACCAGACGATCACGGCCGGTGAGACGTCGGGGTCGTGGTCCTCGTGGTTGGGGTTGGCGTGGTGCTTGTTGTGCTTGGTGGTCCACCAGCCCCAGCCGAGACCGATGGCGAAGTTGCCGAGGATCAGGCCCACGACGTCGCTCGGCCGCCGCGTCCTGAAGACCTGCCGGTGCCCGAGGTCATGGGCGAGGAAGCCGAACTGGGCGAAGACCACGGCCAGCGCGGCTGCGACGAGAAGTTGCAACCAGGAGTCGCCCACCCAGATGAACAGGGCCCAGCCGCCGGCGTACACGACGGCCGCGATGCTCGTCCGGATGGCGTAATAAACGGGACGCCGGTCGAGGAGACCGGCGTCCGCGATGCGATGGGCTAGTCGGGCGAAGTCACTGCCTCGAGTGTCGATGCTGCCAGGACTGGCCACTGCTCTCCTTACCTCACGGTGCAAGTTGCCCTAACCATCGCGCATCCGCCGTCAAACCGGAAGCACGTAGCCTGGCGATGTGATCTACGTCAACACGCCCCTCACCTCCGGGATCCGCGAGGCCGTTGCCGCGACCTGGGGTGTCGGGGGAACGGCCGAGCGCCTGCACGGCGGAGAGGAATCCCCGCCTACCGCCTCGACGGTCACGTGATCAGGATCGGTCCAGAGGGGCGTGCCGTCGGCGAGCAGGGATGGTGCCATACGATCGCCCGGCACGCCGCCGTCACTCTACCCGAGGCCGTCGCCCCGCTAACCACCCCGGAGGAAACGACCGTCCTCGTGGTGGCGGGCCGTCCCACCTCCTGCTGGCCGTACGTCAAGGGCTCCTGGCCCGACTCCGACGTGCCCGCGCAGCGCGCGGCGGGCGCCCGCCTGCTGGCCAGGCTGCACACGGCGCTGTCCGGCTTCGACCCGGGCCCGCGCCCGGTGCCCGCCTTCCAGGAGCCCGGCCTGTACGGCGAGCCGCCCCAGAACGCCGCCGGGCTGGACGACCCCCGACCTCGACCGCTGGCCGGCGGACTTCCACCCCCGGCACCCGCAGCGGCCCCAGAATCCCGAAGTGCCCCGCCGTCACGCGCCCGTCGCCGAGCCACCACAGCGG
Organism: Nonomuraea sp. NPDC050202; assembly: GCF_040656115.1. Classification (NCBI taxonomy): domain Bacteria; kingdom Bacillati; phylum Actinomycetota; class Actinomycetes; order Streptosporangiales; family Streptosporangiaceae; genus Nonomuraea; species Nonomuraea sp. NPDC050202. Next base: position 34,645 of record NZ_JBFALF010000049.1, read on the forward strand.
ATGGTCGAGCCCCATGCCGTCGGCCAGAGCGCAACCAGCCGGAGCGCAAAGTCAGGGGCAGCGGACGACCATGCCCGCGTAGGAGAGGTTGCCGCCGAAGCCGAACAGCAGCATCGGCGCCCCCTGCGGCACCTCCCCGCGCTCCAGCAGCTTGGACAGCGCCAGCGGCACGCTGGCCGCCGAGGTGTTCCCCGACTCCACCACGTCCCTGGCGACGATCGCGTTGACCGCGCCGAGCTTGTCGGCGATGGGCTCGATGATGCGCAGGTTCGCCTGGTGCAGGACCACCGCCGCCAGGTCCTGCGGCCGCACGCCGCTGCGCTCGCACGCCTGCCGGGCGATGGCGGGGAGCCGGGTGGTGGCCCAGCGGTAGACGGTCTGGCCGTCCTGGGAGAAGCGGGTCGGGGTGCCCTCGATGCGGACGGCCCGGCCCAGCTCCGGGGCCGAGCCCCAGACGACGGGGCCGATCCGCGCCTCCTCGGACGCGCTCACCACGGCGGCGCCAGCGCCGTCGCCCGTCAGCACGCAGGTGGTCCTGTCGGTCCAGTCGGTCACCGCGGTCATCTTGTCGGCGCCCACGACCAGGGCGTGGGTGGCGGCGCCCGCGCGGATGGCGTGGTCGGCCTGGGCCAGGGCGTGGGTGAAGCCGGAGCAGGAGGCGCCCAGGTCCATCAGGGCGCCGCCCGGCACGCCGAGCCGGGCCGCCACGCGGGAGGCGACGTTGGGGGCGCGCTCGGTCTGGGTGCAGGTGGCGACCAGCACGAGGTCGATGTCGGAGGCGTCCAGGCCGCTGCCGGCCAGCGCCTTGGCGGCGGCGTGCGTGGCCAGGTCGGCGACGCTCTCGCCGTCCTCGGCCACGTGCCTGGTGCGGATGCCGACCCGCTTGCTGATCCACTCGTCGCTGGTGTCCACCAGCTCCGCCAGATCGTCATTTGTCAGGATCTTGGCGGGTTGGTAGTGGCCTGTGGCGACAAGTCGTGATCCACTCATGCGGCGGACTATAGCAAGCGAACGTTCGGACGCTAAAGTGGCCCGCATGAACACTCCACCAACGGACGGAGGCCTCGCATGAGCCCGCGCAGGTCGGTCGCCGAGGCGCTGGGCACGCGGGCGGCCATCCTCGACCGCTCGGTGGCCATCGCCTCCATGGAAGGGCTCGAAGGGCTGACCATCGGCCGGCTCGCCACTGAGCTGGGCATGAGCAAGTCGGGCGTGCTCGGGCACTTCGGCACCAAGGAGGTGCTGCAGCTCGCCGTCCTGGACCGGGCCGGGGAGATCTTCCGGGCCGAGGTGTGGGAGCCCGCCCTGCCCGCCGCGCCGGGACTGGCGCGGTTGCGGGTGCTCTGCGAGGCGTGGATCTCGTACCTGGAGCGTCAGGTCTTTCCCGGCGGGTGCTTCTTCGTGGCGGCGGCGCACGAGTTCGACGGCCGGCCCGGGGCGGTGCGGGACGCGGTGGAGAGCCGGTTCGAGGCCTGGCGAGGGCGGCTGGGCAAGGAGGCGGGCCGGGCCGTGGACGCGGGGGAGCTGCCCCCGGGCACCGATCCGGAACAGGTCGTGTTCGAGTTGCTGGGCGTGGTCATGGCGTTGAACCACGCGATCCAGCTGCACGGCGACGAGCGGGCCGCCACCCGTGCCCGCCGTGCCGTGGAGTCGCGCCTGATGCCTGCCGGCTGGTCTTCCGCCTGACGCCTGCGGGCTGGTCTCCCGCCTGACGGTGGTCGGCGGGAGAGCGCCTGACTGCTGTGGCTACTGTGTCGAGAGACGGTCGAACAGGGCCAGTGCCGCCTGCCTGACCTCGTCCGGCGAGACGCCGTCCAGGGTCTGCCTGGCGTCGTCGATGTCGCGGGTGGTGGCCAGGGTGATGGCCACGGACGAGGCGGCGGCACGGTCGATCGATCCCGTCGGGGCGGCGTCGGCCAGTTGCTGGGCGCTCGCGGCGAGGTCGAGGTTGTCTCTCAACGGATCTCCTCGGGTGAAGACGGTTCGGCCCATTGCATCACTTGACATCGTGCCGCATCCACCATTCGGTGAATTCCCGGCATCGCCCGTCGGGAGCGAACCGTATCACCCAGAGGTTGCTGTACGTTTTGTCCGGGTATGTCGTGACTCCTTGGATGACGCTCACGTCCTCCGTCACGCTCACCGGATGCCACTCGAATGTGGCCTCACCTGGCTTGTCCTGTCGCCCCAGCCACTCGCGGACGATGTCGTCCTTACCCTGCCACGGCGAGCTGTACGGCTCGGTGTAGTAGACCGCGTCGTCGGTGAACAGGGCGGCGATGTCGTCGGGATCGTTGGAGTTCCACGCGCGTACGTAGCCCTCGATCCACGGATGCGGCTGGACCATGGGGTCATCCTCTCAGTGGGTCGTGACCCACGGACATGAGCTCGCGCCGCGAGTCGTCGTCCGTACGGTCGCCCATGGTCTCGACAAGCTCCACGACCTGGCGCATCACGTCGAGATCGCTCTTGGTGAGGTCGCCCTTCCGCTTGCTCAGGACATGCAGCACACCCCGCCCCAGCTCGTCGATCCCCAGGTCGGGGTCGGGCGGGAAGCCCTCCTCGTCGGAGGCCTCGGCGAGCAGGTACGAGCGCAGTTCCTCGGAGTTCATGTTGACCGCCCGATGGAACTCGTTCCAGAGCATGTCGGTGTCGAAACCCTCAGTCATATCGCCCGCCCTACCCGCCACGTCCCGCGTTACGCACCCGTCACCCCACGCCGTCGGCGAGCTTGGCCACCGTGTCGGCGACGCGTCGTTGCCGGGTCTCGGGTCCGGTAGGGGAGTCGTCTGGTGAAGAGAGGAGAAGCCGACAAAAAAAGTCGTCAACTGTCATGGTTACGATTCGCTGAATTTCGTATCTCGTTTAGGTATGGAGGTACTCAGGGCGTACGTCCCCGCCTCAGTAACCATGGAGTCGCCCCGGCGCGGGGGACGCAGGGGCGGCTCCCCGTAAAGGGATGGGTGCCGCGAGGAGGGGACGGCACGTGTCACGGGCCTGGACGGGCGGTCTGCCAGCCGCGGTCCCCGCCCGTGACACGTGCCGGACGGGCCTGGAGCCGGACGGCGTGGAGCACGACGGGCCTGGAGCCGGGCGGCCGCGGAGCCGGGCGGGCCTGGAGGCCGGGAGCTGCGGCTACTGCGTGCCGGAGGGGGCGGGCCCGGTGCTGCCGCGCGGCGTGAGGATGGCGGCCTGATCCTCGTACGGCGGCACGTCCTCGCCCGCGATCAGCGCGAGCAGCCGCTGCGCGGCGTGGGCGCCGTAGGCCGGGATGTCGCGGGTGAGCGCCGTCAGCGGCGGCCGCACCACCTGGGCCAGCGGCGAGTCGTCCCAGGCCACGATGGACAGGTCGCGGGGCACCTCCACCCGCATCTCCTGCGCCACCGACAGGCCGGCCACGGCCATGATGTCGTTGTCGTAGACGATGGCGGTGGGCCGGTCGGGCGAGCTCAGCAGCCGCCTGGTGGCCCTGGCGCCCTCCTCGCCGGTGTAGTCGGTGTGCACGATGACGTGCTCGGCCACGCCCTCGCACGCCTGCCTGAACGCCTGGTCGCGGACCGTCGTGTGGACCAGCTCCGGCAGCCCGGCCACCCGCGCGATGCGGCGGTGCCCCAGCGCCACCAGGTACCCGACGGTCTCGCGCACGGCCTCGCCCTCCTCCGACCAGATGGCCGACAGCGAGCCCGACTGGGAGGGATGGCCGATCACCACGGCCGGCATGCCGAGCCGTTCCAGCTCGGCCACGCGGGAGTCGTCGTAGTGCAGGTCCACCAGGAACACCCCGTCGATGCGGCTCTCGCCCCACCAGTGGCGGTAGACCTCGCTCTCCTGCTGGTGGCTGGTGACGACCTGGAGCAGCAGCGCGTACGAGCGGTCGGCGAGCACGCCCTCGATGCCGCTGATCAGCTCCATGAAGAACGGCTCGACGCCCAGGATGCGCGCGGGCCGGCAGAGCGCGAGGCCCACGCAGTTGGCGCGGGCGCCGTTGAGGGCGCGGGCCGCGCTGTTGGGCCGCCAGCCGATCTCGTCGGCGATGGCGACGATCCTGGCCCGCGTCGCCTCCGACACGCCCGGCTGCCCGTTGAGCGCGTAGGAGACCGCCACCTTGGACACTCCCGCCCGGCTGGCGATGTCGGCGATCGTCGGTCGCTTCACGGACTCCCTCTCTGAACCGGATAACCCTCCATACTGTAGGTCACCCCGCCCTCCTGACATGGTGCCCGCCCGCCCGGGGCGTTAACCGCTTAAGTCGCGTGCCAGGGTTTCGCGTCCTGCGTCTCCTTGGCGGACTCGGCCACGCGCAGCGCGTACGTCGGCCGCTCCGCCCCCTCCACCGGCCCCAGGTACGTGTGCCCGGTCAGATGGCACCACGCCGGCAGGTCCACGGGGGCGGCGGGGTCGGTGGCGATCAGATGGATCACGGCGCCCGGCCCGGCGGCGCGTACGTGGGCGCGCAACTCGATGAGCAGCTGCACGCACAGCTTGCCGGCGCCGTCGACCACGAGATCAGGCATGTGTATAGGAAACCACCACTCCAGCCCCGCCTGCGCCGGGGCCCTCAGCGGACGGAGCAGATCGCGTCCTCGATCACCCGGGTGACCGCCTCGGGATGCGAGACGAGGGTCAGGTGCGAGCCGCCGGCGAACTCGGTGACCTTGGAGCGGGCCCGCTCGGCCATGGCCCGCTGCGAGGCAGGAACGATGATCTTGTCGCCGGTGGCGATGAAGTACCAGGAGGGGATCGCCTGCCACGCCGCGGCCTTCGACGGGGTCGTGAACGCGGCCGTGGAGGCCGCCCGCTGGGTCGCCCAGAGCTGGTGGGCGGTGTCCCTGGGCAGGTCGGAGGCGAAGGAGCGGACGAAGACGTCCCGTTTCAGGTAGAGGTCGGCCGCATCGCCTGCAGCACCGGGGTAGGCGGCCCGGTCGTACAGGGTGGCCGGGTCGCCGCCGAGGGCCGAGCCGGAGCCGCTGAGCTGCGCGGTCGTCTCGCCGACGGCGGGCGCCGCCGCGTTGACGTACACGAGGGCCTTGACGTCCGGGTCGCCCGCGGCGGCATTGGTGATCACCGAGCCGCCGTAGGAGTGGCCGACGAGGACGACGGGGCCGGAGAGCGTGCGCAGGAAGTCGCGCACGGTCCCCGCGTCGCCGGTCAGGCCGCGCAGCGGGTTGCCCACCGCACGCACGAGGTGACCCGACTGCTGCAGCGCCCGGATCTCGCCGCTCCAGCTCGAGGTGTCGGCCCAGGCGCCGTGGACCAGCACGACGGTGGGCTTGGTGGTGCCGGACGCAGGGCACGGGGCCCGCCGCTCCGCGGAGGCCGGCGCCACGGCGGTGGCGGACGCCAGCACCAGGACGCAGGCCGGAACGCTGAATCGCGTCATACCCGCTCACCTCCGAACGAATGCGTTCTTCTCAGGCTGCCAGCAGCCGCCTCCAGAGCTGGTGGTGCGGCCGTCAAACGACCGCTCCGGCCAGGTAAAGGCCGCAGCGTCCCGGTCAGGACCGGGCAGCGGAACCGGCTCTCAGGAGGGGGACGCTCATGCCGGCCATCAGGAAGGGACGCTCATGCCGGCCATCAGGAAGGGACGCTCATGCCGACCGTCAAGAAGGAACGCTCATGCCGGTCGTCAGGAGCGGGAGCATGACCTCGACGCGGGTGCCCGCCCCGGGCTCCCCGGTCACCACGCAGATGCCGCCCAGCTCGGCCGCCCGCTCCCGCATCGAGCCCAGCCCCACGCCCGCGCGGTGCGACGCGGGCAGCCCCTTGCCGTCGTCGGCGATCAGCACCCGCAGCATCGGCTCCTCCCGCTGCAGGACGATCCTGCCCCGCGACGCCTCGGCGTGCCGGCGGATGTTGGTCAGTGCCTCCTGGACGATGCGGTAGACGGCCACCTCGACGGCCGCGGGCAGGTCCGCCAGGTCCCCCTCGACCTCCACCTCGATCTCGGTGCCGGGCGAGGACTGCCCGGCCAGGTCGCGTACCGCGCGGGCCAGGCCGAGGTCGTCGAGCGCGGGCGGGCGCAGGCCGTACACGAGCTCGCGGATGTCCCCGGTGACGGCGCTCATGCCCGCGTGCAGCTCGCGCAGCAGCTCGTCGGCGGCCTCCGGGGAGTTCTTCAGGCTCAGGCGGGCCATGTTGATGGTCATCGCCATGGCCGAGAGGGTCTGGCCGAGGCCGTCGTGCAGGTCGCGGCGCAGGCGGCGGCGCTCCTCCTCCCTGGCCGTCAGGATGCGCTCGCGCGAGCGCTGCAGGTCCGCCGCCATGCGTACCGCGTGCGCCACGTCGGCGGCGTACGGGGTGAGCGTGGCCAGCACGCGCTCGTTGTGCGCGGCGGGGAAGCGGCGCGGCCCGGGCGGGCCGACGAGCAGTCGGCCGACCCGCGCCCCGTGCCAGACCAGCGGCACCTCCCGCGGTCCGGTCCCGACGCGGCCGCTCTCCACGTAGCGGGGCTCGCCGTCGGCCACCTCCACGGCCACGCCCTCGACCGCCAGCCCGTCGCGCAGCACGCTCACCACCGAGGTCAGCGCCCTGGCCGGGTCGGCGCCGCGTACGGCCTGCGTCAGCCGCTCGGCCAGCACGCCGGGGTCGCCGACCGCGCCGTACAGCAGCCGGTCCACGGCCCGCTGCAACGCCCGCCGCAGCGGCTGGAAGAACGCGCCGGCGAACAGCGCGGCCGCGACTCCGGCCACCTGGTGGTAGCCGGAGACGACCAGGCTCGACAGCGTGCCCGCGCCGAAGTAGACGAGGCTGACCACGACGACCACGCCGGCCGCCACGATGGCGCGGCTGATGACGGTGTCGATCCCGTAGAGCCGGTAGCGCATCACGGAGAACGCCACCGCGAACGGGATGGCCGCCGCCCAGGCGATGGCCGGCCACATGAACACCGGCCAGATCGCGCCCAGGACCAGGAAGAAGATGTACCCGGCGAACGCGAGCAGCGGCCAGCCGATCTGCCGCCGCCCGACCGGATCGGCCCGCCGCATCCGCACCGCCATCGACAGGGCGGCGAGCGCCATCGCGGTGTAGATGCCCGCCCAGCTCACGATCGTGAGCACGTCCATGTACGGGGCCAGCGCCGGCACCCGCAGCGGATTGGGGATCACCGCGGGCAACCCCGACACGCTGGTCGGCGGCGGCACCCTGAGCAGGTACCGCACGGTCGCGGCGGTGATCGCGACGCAGCCCAGCCACAGGGCGGGCCGCCAGCGCCTGGAGGGCAGGCGGCCGTCAGGCGAGTACAGCGGCAGCACCATCGTGAGCGCCAGCCCGCACACCGCCCACCCGAGCTGGGCCGGCACCCGCATCCACCCCGCCAGGAGCGGCTCCCCGTCGGCGGCCAGGCGGAACATCAGCCCGCTGGACAGGTCGCTGACGGCCGCCGCCAGGCCGCCGGCGCACATGAGCCAGGCCATGTTCAGCCGGGGCCGGTGGTAGATGAGGAAGGCGCCGACCGCCGGGAAGGTGAAGGTGACGGCCGTCTGCGGGCTCACCGTCCTGTCGGGCTCCCACTCGGCGGGCAGCCCGGCCCAGACCAGGAACGCGGCCAGGGACAGCAGCGGTGAGGCCACCGCCATGGCGGACGCGACGACGACCCGGCCCGTCAGGTGGGTGGGCTTGTTCCCGGCGAGTTCGGCCATCGTGCTCTGTCCCGCTCCTGTCCTGGCCCCGCGAAACGGGCGGGGCCAGGACAGAATAGGCGCTACTGGACCGTGACGGTGGTCTTCGCCGTCACAGTTGTGCCCTTCACCTGCCCGGTCACGGTGAACGTGCCGGGCCGGGCGTACCGCTCGGGATCGACGGACTCCCAGGTGACGGCCACCGAGCTGTCCTTCGACCCGTCGTTGTACGTCGCCACGACGGTCTCCGGCAGCGACGGGGCGACCCCGGCCCGGGTCGTGACGCTCTCCTCGGCGATCGAGGTGATCGTCACCGCCGCGGTGGCGCGGACGTAGACCGTGGCCTGGGCGGGCCCGCGCACGCCTTCGGCCAGGCCGGTGACGGTGAAGCTGGTGCCGCCCGTCCTGACCTGCTCCGGCGTCACCTGCTGCCAGGTGACGGCGGTCCGGCCGCGGGAGCCGTCGGCGTACAGGGTCTCGACCGTGGCGGGCAGCTCCGGCAGCGTGTCCACCAGGGTGGGCACGTGGACGGGGCGTACCCCGTCCGGCGGCACCTCGTACACCTTGACCTCCAGCAGGCCGACCGACGCGCCGCCCGATTCGAGCTGGACGCGCAGGCGCGAGGTGGTGACGGTGTCGAAGGAGACGGTGTTGTAGGCGTCCACGGCCGTCGGGTAGGACTGCGCGCCGGTGACGTCCTCGAAGGAGTCGCCGTCCCACTGCTGGATCTTCCACGAGGCGGGCACGCGCACGCCGCCGCCGTCGTCGAAGAAGTACACCTCCGCCTTGTTCACCTGGACGGGGGCGGGCCAGTCGAGCTGGACCCACTGCGTGCCCTGCTGCGGCCAGGTGCCCCAGCGCGGGTTGGCCGCGTCGTTGGAGCGTGGCGGGTCGATGTCGTCGTTGACGGCGGTGATGCGCTCCCACGGTGAGGTGTAGGAGGCGGTGGGCGTGGCCTTGGGGGCGACGTTGACCTGGGTGGCCTGGTCGGTGGCGGTGACGTTCACGGTGGCGGTGGTGGTCTTCGCGCCGTCCGTGGCGGTCAGCTCCAGCGTGTACGGCCCCGGCGCCGAGAACGCGATCACCGTGGCCGGGCCGGTCGGGTCGGTGAAGTACGCCTCACCGGGCCCGTCCACCTTGGACCACTGCATGGTCAGCGTGCCCTTGGGCAGCGCGTCGTCCTTGACCACGGCCTCGATCCTGGCCTGGCCCGGGCGGGTGAACGCGGGATCGACGACGGGCACCACGGACGGCGCCTGGTTGGTGACCCGGCCCACGTCCGCGCCCGCCCGGTAGGCCTGGACCTCCTTCAGGCCGGTCGCGTACCCGGGCCGGTGCGTGACCAGCACGCGCAGCTTCTGGGCGGTGACGGCCGGGAAGCGCACCTCGTTGAGGTTGGCCCGGGGGTAGAGCGGCCGCTTGTCCTGCCTCGGCACGTCCTTCCAGGTGCCGCCGTCGAGGTACTGCACCGAGTAGAAGGCGGGCTCGCCGGAGGTCTTGCGGTCGTTGTAGAAGTACAGCTTGAGCTGGTCGACCTTCCGGGGCGAGCCGAGGTCCACCTCCAGCCAGTCCTGGGGGTTGCCCGAGCCCTTGGAGTCCCAGACGGGGGCGTTGACGGTGAAGCCGTCCACGGCCCCCGCCGGGTCGCCGTGGGAGGCGGTGGCGGATCTGACCAGGTTCTGGCGGGTGCTGCGCAGGTCCACGCCGGCCTTACGGAACAGGTCCTCGATGCGGTCGCCGGTCAGCTCGACGTCGGTGGGGGACTTGAGCGAAGCCTTCTCCGCGTGCACCACCGTGCCGCCCTCGACCTTGCCGGTCCTCGGGTCCCAGGTCGCGTGCGCGAGGCCGGAGAGCGTGACCTTGCGCCTGCCGTCGACCAGGATCGAGTACCCCTCGGGCACCCCGGCGTAGTGCCTGGTGCCGTCGCCCGGCTTGTCCCAGACGATGGTCAGGTCGGCGCCGCGGTAGTTGACGCCGTTGACGGTGAAGTGGTCCCAGCCGATGTCCACCGGCCACAGCTCGACCTTGCCGTCCGAGCGCGGGCGCAGGCCCATGACGTCCTCGATGACGGTCCAGTTGCTGCTGCCCAGGATCGTGTGGTGGATCCAGGAGCGGTAGCCGATGGTCTTGGTCTGCGGGTTCCAGTTGGCCCAGTACTCGTTGGCGTCGGGGTAGCGGGTGTCGCCGCCGACGTACTGCGACCAGGCGTTCCAGTACAGGAGCTGCTTGTACTGCTCGGCCGTGATGTACGGGGTCTCGTACTGGCGCATCGCCTTGGAGAACAGCGCGAAGTTCCGGGTGGAGTTGATCTGGGAGAAGTTGTTGGTGCCCGGGTGGCCCGCGGCGGCGGCCTCCGCCTTGTCCTTCTGGTTGGCCGTGTACGCCGGGAAGATCGGATATTCCGCCGGATCGGCCCACAACCTCAAGGCTTCCCGATACTTCGGGTCATCGGTGGGGACGAGGCCGGCCGCGTACGGGATGTAGTTGTTGGACTCCTTCCACGGGATCAGGTTGCCCGTCTGCAGGTCGCGGTGCTTGAACAGTTTGTTCTGCTCGTCCCACAGCAGGGTCAGGACGCCGTTCTTCACCTTGTCGGCCACGCCGCGCAGCTCGGCGGCCTTGGCGGCGTCGCCGGCCAGCTCGTACGCCTGCGCCGCCGCCACCGCGTTGGCGTAGACGTAGGCGCCTTCGAGCCGCTCGTTGGCCCGGTCGTAGTAGTGGAACGACACCGCGTCGGCGTCGTTGCCCGTCATGGCCTCCCAGTCGTACTCGATGACCCCGTTGCCGTTGGAGTCGTACGCGTCGAGCTGGCCGTACACGTCCTTCTCGGCGTACCTGGCCAGGTTGCGCAGGATCGACGGCTGCCCGCCGTGGATCTGGTAGCTCTCCAGGGCCGCGGCCGAGATGTACTGCGTGTAGCTGTTCGACCAGTTCTCCGGGTCGCCGGGGTTGTCGGTGTACTTCGAGCTGCGCGACACCTCGCCCGCCGACACCCACGGCCCGTACGAGTAGATCGGGTCCCGCAAGTACTTCAGGTCCTGCACGAACATCGGCACGGTCAGCACGATCGCGTTGTTGTAGCCCAGCGCGCCCTCCACCGACGTGGGGAACTGGAAGTCGTTGCCGGGGATGTCGGCGTCGAGGAAGTTGAAGCGCATCAGCCACCAGCGGTAGTAGACGAACTTCTTGATGTTCTCGTCGGGCACGTCGATGTAGGGCAGGTTCTCGGCCCACCAGGCGTTGTAGTCCTGGAGTTGGCGGCGCAGCGCCTGCTGCGGCGAGCGGCCCTTGTAGCCGTCGTACTCCGCGCGCGACCTCGGCAGCTCGTCGGTGACGAAGCCCATCTGCACCTTGGTCCGCACGGTCTTGCCGGGCTCCACGGTCAGCGAGCCCTTCAGCGTGCCGTCCGACACCTTCAGGCCGTCGCCGCTGAGCCGGGGGAAGATCGTGGTCAGCTTGTTCCTGGCCCACACCGCGCCGGTCAGCTCCCGGTCGCCGTCGGCTTTCCTGGCGTAGGGCGAGGTGACCGTGACGGGCACGGTACGCGGCTCAGCGCCGGTGTTGGTGATCTCCAGGGTCGTCACGGCCACGTTCTCGTGGGTGATGAACTTCTTGACCCCGACGGCGAGCCCGTCGCCGCTGTACTGGCCGGTCCAGTGGCTGGGCATCTGCAGGCGCTCGGCGACGTTCTCGGCGAGCGGGGAGCCGAGCGAGATCTCGTAGGCGTCGCGGTTGTCGATGCTCTCCCAGTACGCCACGTACCCGCCGAAACCGAGCACCGACGGGTCGTGCTCCTTCATGAACAGCGCCCGCCCGCGCGTCATCAGCCACGGCCCCGCCGGGTCGTCACCGGGACGGGCGAGCATGCGGTCGATCCAGTACGAGTCGCCGCCCTTCTCCTTGTCGTAGATCTGCTCCATCATCTTGCGCGGGTGGTAGCCCACGGGCTCGGCCGGCACCGGGTCGGCCCCGGTGAAGACCGGCATGCCCAGGGCCTCGTCCGCGTACGAAGGCGCTGCGCCCAGCGAGGCTGTGAGCGCTAACACGGCTAAGCACACCAACGGTTTGCGCACGTGCATCTCCTAGATCGTCGGTAGCCAGACACGCATGGTCGCGGGGCCCCGGTTGCCCCACCGGTGGTACGGCACCAGCCGCAGCCGCACGTCGGCGCCCTCCTCGGGCGCTCGCGCGGCGGCGTACGGCCAGGAACCGTTGCCGCCCGACGCCAGCCGCGCGCCCACCTCCAGCTCCACCACGCCGTCCGTCTCGTGCTCCACCGGCGGATCGACGCGCGCCGTCACGCCGCCGAGCGGCGGCTCGTCGGCCACCGACTCCGCGCAGTAGACCAGCGGCCCCCGCTCCACGGCCGCGCTGCCCCGCAGCGCGTCGATCCGCCGGTCGGGGACGGTCCACCTGGGCCGCATCGGCAGCTCCAGCCGGATCTCGTCACCGGCCCGCCACGGCCCCTCGACGTAGGCGTAGCCGGGGCTCACCGGCCGGATGACCGGGCCCTCGGGCAGCGGCGCGTCCGGGGCGGAGACGGGGACGTGCGCGAGCGTGGCGTCGGTGGCCCAGGCCGGGACGCGCAGCCCGATGCGGCCCTCGCCGTCCTCCAGCACCCGCACGCTGACCGAGCCCTGCCACGGGTAACCGGTCTCCACCCGCAGCGCCAGCCGCCCCGAGCGGATCTCCGCCGGGGTGAGGTGGTGGATCAGCACCCCGCCGTCCTTCGCCGCGGCCACGTAGGCGGGCAGCGAGGCCAGCGTGCGGGCGATGTTGTTCGGGCAGCAGGACACATCGAACCAGGGCGAGCGCAGCCCGCCCTCGGCCGCGTGGTTGACGCCGTCGAGCGGCGTCGCCGGCACCCGCACCTGCAGCGGGTTGACGTAGAAGAACGACTTGCCGTCCAGCGCCACGCCCGTGGCGAGCATGTTGTACATGGTCCGCTCGGCCAGGTCGGCGTAGCGCGCGTCGCCGGTGGCCAGCAGCAGCCGGTGCGCCAGCATGATGGAGGCGATGCTCGCGCACGTCTCGTTGTAGGCGCGGTCGGGCGGCAGCTCGTAGTCCTCGCCGTACGACTCGTCGGCATGCCTCGAGCCCATGCCGCCGGTCAGATGCGTACGCCGGGCGACCGTCCGCTCCCACTGCGACTCGACCGCCTTGAGCAGCTCCTGGTCCCCGGTCTCGACCGCCACGTCCACCACGCCCGAGGCCAGGTAGAGCGCGCGTACGACGTGCCCGCGGAACACCTGCGCCTGCCGGACGGGCACGTCGTCCTGGTAGTAACCGCGGCCGAACGGGATGTCGGCGAGCGCGGGCAGGCCGCGGCGCTCGACGAAGCGGCGGGCCATCTCCAGGTACCGCTCGGTGCCGGTGGCCCGGTACAGCTCGACCAGCGCCATCTCGATCACGGGATGGCCGCAGGTCTCGTCGGTGTCCATGAAGCGCCGGCACACGTGGTCTGCGGCCCTGGTGACGACCCGGGTGAGCTGGTCCTCGCCGTGCATGCGCAGGCGCGCGACCCCGGCCTGGATGAGGTGGCCGTAGCAGTAGAGCTCGTGACCCCACTCGAAGTCGGTGTACCGGCTGCCCGACCAGCGGGTGTTGAGGTAACCGTCGCCCTCCTGGGCCTGCGCCACGACCTCGGCCAGCGCGGGCAGCCCGGGATGGTCGGCCCAGGCCATGGCCTCCAGCAGCTTGTAGATCTCCGAGTCGCTGAACTCCCGTCCCCTGCGGGGCCGCTCGCCGCGGAAGTTGCCGATCCAGCCTTCGCGCTCCTGCCATTCCTGGCAGTGGGCGATCGTCACCTCGTTGTTGAGCACGACCCGGTCGCCCCAGAAGCCGGGCAGCACGTGTACGGAGTCGAGGCCGAGGGGGGACAGGACACCCGATGAGGGCAGGACGGGATTAGCCACGCAGAGCTCCTGACATGAATCCGCGCACGTAGTGGCGCTGCAGAACGATGAAGAGGATGAGACAGGGGATGGCCATGACCATGACTCCGGCCTGGAGCATGCCGTAGTCGATCGCGCCGAACGTGTGCTGCGTCATGCTGACCACGGCCACCGGCAGCGTGAAGGACGAGCCGTCGTTGAGCAGGATGAGGGGCGCGAAGAAGTCGTTCCACGAGGCCAGGAACGCGAACAGGCCGACCGTGATCAGCGCGGGCCGCACGGCGTGCAGCAGGATCCTGGAGAAGGCCCGGAACGTGCCACAGCCGTCCACCAGCGCGGCCTCCTCCAGCTCGCGCGGCAGCGCCTCGAACGCGTTGCGCATCATGAACAGCGCGAACGGGAGCTGGAACATCACGAACACCAGCGAGAGCCCGACCAGCGAGTTCTGCAGGCCGAGGTAGCCGAGCAGGACGTAGAGCGGGATCAGGATCGTCGCGTACGGCACCATGAGGATCGCCAGCGTGGCCAGGAACAGCACGTTCTTGCCGGGGAAGTCGAAGCGGGCGAAGCCGTAGCCGCCGAGCGCCGAGACGATCAGCGTGCCGCCCACGGTCATGACCGACACCAGCACGCTGTTGGTGGCGTAGGTGTCGATGCCCTCGCCGAAGCGGGCCATCTCCAGGTAGTTCGACGGCTCCTCCAGCGACGCGTACCCGCTCCAGACCAGCGGGAACAGGAACAGCACCGCCAGGGCCGACAGGGTGAGGTAACGGCTCACCGGAGCCTCCGCATCATCAGCGTGTTGAGCCCGACCAGGGCCACGAGCAGCACGACCGACAGGGCCGCGGCGCCGCCGAGGTCGAAGCGGAAGAACGCGTCCCGGTAGACGACCATGACCATCGAGACCGTGCTGTTGTCCGGGCCGCCGTTGGTGAAGACGAAGAACTGGTCGAAGGCCAGCAGCGAGCCCGTGACGCTGAGGATCAGCATCAGCGCCAGCGTCGGGCGCAGCAGCGGAAGCGTGATCTTGGTGAAGATCTGCCAGCGGTTCGCGCCGTCGCTCCTGGCGGCCTCGTACACCTCGGTCGGGATGGCCTGCAGGCCGGTCAGCAGGATGAGCATGTTGAACCCGGCGAAACGCCAGATGACCAGCGTGATCGTGGAGAACAGCGCCATGTTCGGGGTGCCGATCCACTTGACCGGCTCGCTGGTGACGCCCAGGGCCCGCAACATCGGGTCGATGGGGCCGAAGTCGTTGTTCAGCATCCCGTAGAACAGCAGGCCCGCCGCCGCGAAGCCGACCGCGCCGGGCAGGAAGAACGCGGTCCTGAAGAAGGCGACGCCCGGCCTGCGCTCCTGCACGAGCAGCGCCAGGCCCAGGGCCACCCCCGACAGCAGGACGGTCGTGATGGCCGTGTACTTCAGCGTGAAGACGACCGCGTCGACGAAGAGCGGGTTGTCGGCGATCTTGAGGTAGTTGGCGGGGGCGTTGAAGGTGGCCTGGCCGAGCAGGGGCCAGCGGTTGAGCGACATCCAGACGACCAGCACCAGCGGGGCGATGAACAGCACGCCCACGATGACGGCCGTCGGAGCCGCGTACAGCCAGCCCTGGACCTTCCTGCTCCGCCACCGGGCGGACGGCGCCGAGTGCGCCGCCCGCCTCGAACGTGTGACCGTCAGCGTCATTGCTGCAGCGACTTCGTGATCTCGGCGTTGAGCTGCGGGACCTTCGAGGCGTCACCGAAGACCGCCTCCCTGGCCAGCCGCAGCCACGGCCCCTGCGGGTCGTTGTAGGTCTGGCCGAAGCGCAGCGCGAACGGCGTCTGCCCCTTGGCCACCAGCGAGTTGATCAACACCACGCGCGGGTCCTCGGCCGAGTACTTGTTGCTGGCCAGGTCGGTACGCGCGACCACGTCCTTGTTCTTGGCCATCACCTCGACCTGGGCCTGGTCGGAGACCGTCCAGGAGACGAACTCCCAGGCCGCGTCGGCGTTCTTGGACGTCGAGGAGATGCCGACCGAGTCGCCGCCCACGAACGTGGACTCGCCGCCGTCGGGGCCGGCGATCGGGGTGACGCCGATCTTCATCTCCTTCGGCATCAGGCCGAGCGTGGTGGACGGCATCGGCATCACGCCGATCTCGCCCTTGGGGAAGAAGCCGGTCCAGGTCGGGCCCTGCTCCTCCTTGGCCGTCGGTCCGGTGGCCTTCTTCTCGTACAGCTCGCGCCAGATCTTGAACACCTCGGTCATGACCGGCTGGTCGTTCAGCGAGGTGGTGCCCTCGGCGTTCATGATCTGGGCGCCGGCGGCCCAGACGGACGGCCAGAACGTGAAGACGTAGCAGCCGCCGCAGTTGCCGCCGAAGAAGGTGCCGTGCACCTTGCCGTCCTTGCCCAGCTTGTCCTGGATGGTGGTGGCGTGCTGGGCGAACTCCTTGAGCGACTTGGGGCCCTGCTCGGGGTCGAGGCCGGCCTTCTCGTACAGGTCCTTGTTCCAGAACCAGACCGAAAGGTCGAGCGTGTGGGGAAGCGTGTACTGCCGGTTGTCCAGCGTGCCGAGCTTCATGTGGGAGGGGGCGAGCTTGTCCTTGTACGGCAGGGCCGCGATCCTGTCCGTGATGTCCATGAACAGGCCCTGGGAGGTGTAGTTCGGGACGAAGATGACGTCTGCCGCGAACACGTCGGGTAGCTGCTTGGCGCCGGCGGCGGCGGCGATGCGGGGCTGGTAGTTGTCCGTCGGGATGACGGTGAGCTTGACCTGGTTCTTGTGGGTCTTGTTGTACTCGGCGACCAGGCGCTCGCTCTGCGTCTGGGTGGCCGCGCGGGTCCACATGGTGATCGTCACGGGACCGTCCGCCGGCTGCGTCCCGCCGCCGCCACCGCCGCTACTGCCGCAGGCCGCTGCTGTGAGCGCTAACACACCGAGGAGGGAGATCCCGGCCAGCCTTCGTCTCATGATGTGCTCCTGGACTTAAAGGTTTTCGGAAACGTAGAAGAAACATGAGCCCATGTCAATGGGTGCTAAGGTGCTAAGCGGTTCACAATTCACCGAAAAGGGTTTCGAAGTATGGCGGGTAAGCGGGCGACCATCAACGACGTGGCCTCGCTGGCGGGGGTATCGATCGCCACGGCCTCCAAGGCGCTCAACGGGCGCCAGGACGTGCGGGCGGCCACGCGCGAACGCGTGCTCGCCGCCGCGGCGGAGCTCTCCTTCCAGCCGAACGCCCTGGCCAGAGGGCTGCTCTCGGGCCAGACCAGGACTGTCGGGCTGCTGACGTCCGACAGCGTCGGCCGTTTCGGCATCCCCGTGCTGCTGGGGGCCGAGGACGCCTTCGGCGCAGGGGAGATGGCGGTGCTGCTGTGCGACGCGCGCGGGGACGCGATCAGGGAGCAGCACCACCTGCGCGCCCTGCTGTCGCGGCGCGTGGACGGGCTGATCGTGGTGGGGGAGAGCACGAACCCGCGCCCGTCCGTGAGCAAGGACCTGCCGGTGCCCGTGGTGTACGCGTACGGGCCGTCCGAGGACCCGTCGGACGTGTCGTTCGTGCCCGACGACGTGGGGGCGGCGGCGATGGCCGTCAACCACCTGCTCGCCCTGGGCCGGCGGCGGATCGCGCACGTCACCGGACCCGCCCACTACAAGGCGGCCCGTGACCGCGAGGAGGGGCTGCGGCGAGCGCTGGCCGAGGCCGGGGTCCAGCAGGCGGGGCAGACGTTGTCCGGGGTGTGGTCGCAGCGGTGGGGGCGGCACGCGGCCGAGATGTTGCTGATGGCCGAGCCGGAGATCGACGCGGTGTTCTGCGGCAGCGACCAGATCGCGGCCGGGTTCGTGGAGGCCGTGCGCGAGCGCGGGCGGCGGGTGCCCGACGACATCGCGGTGGTCGGCTACGACAACTGGGAGGTGCTCTCCACGGAGACGCGGCCCGCGCTGACGACCGTGGACATGAACCTGGAGGTGCTGGGCCGGACGGCGGCACAACACCTGTTCGCGGCCATCGACGGCAAGGCCACGCCCGGGGTGCACACCCTGCCGTGCCAGCTCGTGATCCGCGACTCCACCTCACCGCCCGGCGTGTCCTGACACCCCCACCTCATCCCTAACCTCCGGGTAACCACGCACTTCGAAGTGCGTTCTTGTCGCGAAACCGCGCCCGGTGAACAGTGGTGCGCATGAATACGCAGCATGAACGCATCAGCATCCTCGGCCTGGGAGCCATGGGGCGCGCCCTGGCGAGCGCGCTCCTCGCAGCAGGCCGCGACGTGACGGTCTGGAACCGTACCCCCGGGAAGGCGGGCGAGCTCGTCGCGCGCGGCGCCCGGGAGGCCTCCAGCGTGGAAGAGGCGATCGAGGCGGGCGACCTCACGGTGGCGTGCCTGCTGAACGACGCCAGCGTCCGCGAGACGCTCGCCCCGGCGGTGCCGAAGCTGGCCGGCGGCACCCTCGTCAACCTCACCAGCGGCTCCGTACGGCAGGCGCGCGAGCTCGCCGGATGGCTGGAGGGGCAGGGGGTGCGTCTGCTGTCCGGCGGCATCATGGCGGTGCCCCCGACGGTGGGGACGGCAGGCGCCTTCATCCTCTACAGCGGCGCCCGTGACCTGTTCGACCGGGTCGCGCCCGTGCTCGGCCCCATCGGCCGTCCGCACTGGGTGGGCGAGGACCCCGGGTTCGCGGCGCTGTACGACATGGCGGCGCTCAGCGGCATGTACGGCATGAGCGCCGGGGCGGACCATGCCGTGACCCTGGTGCACCGCGAGGGCGGCGACGTGGAGACGTTCAAGCGCGAGGTGCTCCAGCCGTGGATGGAGCAGATGCTCCCGTTCATGGTGGGCGGCGCCGACGTGACCGCGTTCGTTCCCGAGGAGTTCAACCCCGCCATGCAGGCGACCGGCCTGGAGAACATCCTGTCCGCCTCCGAGGAGGCGGGCGTGCCCGGGGACCTCGCCGGGCACCTGCGCTCCTCGCTGTGGCGGATGCGCCGAGCCGTCGCCGGCTGACCCTGACCTATCATGTGGCGGTGCGTAACCCGCCCTACATCTGCGCTCTGGACGCCGCGATGGACGTCGTCGACGGCAAGTGGAAGGCGCTGATCCTGTGGGCGCTGGACGAGCGGCTGCACCGCTTCGGCGAGCTGCGCCGCAGCCTGCCCGGCATCAGCGAGAAGGTGCTCGCCCAGCAACTGCGCGAGCTGGAGGCCGACGGGATCGTCCGGCGGACCGTGTTCGACGAGACGCCGCCCCGGGTGGAGTACGAGCTGACGGACGCCGGCGTCGCGCTCTACGCGGCCCTGGGCGCCCTGGGGGAGTGGGGCGCCCGCCGCATGCGGGAGCTCGACCTGGTCCCCACCCACGGCAAGCAGTGAGACGCGGGCCGCCCCCACGGCAGGTGGAGGCGGCCCTCGGCGTGCCTCGTCAGGAGGCGGCGCACGTGTACGAGCTGACCGTGGCGGTGTTGCCGCCCGGACGGCTGACCTGGAAGCCGAAGCTGGTGTTGCCTCCGGCTGCCACGGTGCCGTTGTAGCCGGCGTTCCTGGCCGTGACCGTCTGCCCGCTGGTCGTCACCGTGGCGTTCCACGACCCGGCCAGCGTGTGCCCGGCCGGCAGGGTGAAGGTGACGGTCCAGCCGGTGATGCCCGACGTGCCGCTGTTGGTGACCGTGACCGGCTGGACGACGTACCCGCCGCTCCACTGGCTCTGCACGGTCCCGGTGGCCGTGCAGCCGCCGTTGCCGCCGCCGGACGTGGTGGTGAAGGTGGTGGTGGCCGAGGCGGTGGACTGGTTGCTCGCCCCGTCGCGGGCCCGGACGTACACCTGGTACTGGGTGGCGGGCGTCAGGCCGGTCAGGTTGATGGAGTTGGTGGTGGACGAGCCGAGGAGCGGGTCGGTGCTGCCCTGCTCGCGGTAGACGTCGTACCCCGCCAGCCCGGAGCCGCCGGCGTCGGTGGAGGCGGTCCAGGTCAGGGTCGCGCCGGTGGAGGTGACGGCGGAGGCCGACGGGGTGCCCGGCGTGGTGGGGGCGGTGGTGTCGGTGCCGCCGCCGCTGAAGAAGGTGGCCTCGCGCGAGGTGGCGGCGATGCCGTTGGCGCCGTTGAAGATGCGCTGCCCCCAGGAGGTGAGCGCATCCGGGTCGAAGTTGGTGACCATGTCGAGGTACTCGACGCCGCCGCCGTTGCCGCTCCACGACCAGCCGATGTATCCGAGGCCGCGCGACACGGCCTGCGACATGATGGTGTCCTCGTCCGGGTTGCCGTCGGAGTGGTTGTGCCCGAACTCGCCGATCACCAGCGGCAGGCCGGCCGTCTGGAAGGCGTCCAGGTAGGCGGTGATCTCGGCGGCGGTGTCGAAGACGCCGTACATGTGGACGGAGAAGACCGTGTTCTGCTGCGTGTCGGCGGCTGCGACGGTCCTGGCGTTGTCACGCATGGTGAACTGCCAGTCCTGGCCCCAGTTCGGGGCGTCCACCATCAGCATGTGCTGGAAGCCGAGCGTGCGCATGCGGGTGATCGCGTTCACGGTCGCGGCGGTCCAGGCGGAGACGTTGTTGTTGCCGTACGGCTCGTTGCCGATGTTGACGATGATGAAGTCCTCGGTGCCGGTCAGGGCGCTGCGGACGCTGCTCCAGTAGTCGACCGCCTGGTCGAGCGTGTACGCGCCGCTCTGCTCGCCGTACCCGGTGGTGTCGTGGTTCTCGAGCACGCATATTAACCGGTTCTGCCGGCACAGGGAGACGACGTTGGCCACGTCGGAGGCGCTGTTCGGGGTCCACCGGCCGCCGCTCAGCACCACGCGCACGGTGTTGGCGCGCAGCGCCTTGATGTCGGCGAAGGAACCCGTCTGGTTGGTGTACCAGGTGTGCGCGTGGCTGACGCCGCGCATCACGAACGCGTTCCCGTTGGCCTCCAGGATCCTGGTGCCGCTGACCCGGAGCCCGACCGCGGCGTGCGCGGGAGCCGGGACGATCAGCATCGAGACGAGCAGCGACAGGAGCGCCGCCGCCGCGAGCCCGAGTCGTTTGATCATGGGGGGTGCCCTTCTGATGGTTGTTAACCGGTTAGGTACGGGCACATGGTCTGCGGAATCCGCCCCGATGTACAGAAAGCCGACGCCTGGCGGTCAGGAATGCCTGGAGAGGGGTGAAACTTTCACTCTTCCCTGAGCGTGGGCAGGCCGGCGGCCAGGGCCGAGAGCGCCCGGACGAGCGTGGGCAGCAGCACCGGGCAGGAGGCGGCCAGCTCCGGATCCTCGGCGTAGACCTGGGCGAGCGCGGGCGGCGGGTTCGAGGCCGGATAGAGCATGCCGGCCAGCCCGCTGGCGGCCGCCGCCAGCTCCCCGCCCTCGCGCTCGGTCAGGTCCGACGCGCGGGCCACCTCGGCGCCCATCTCGGCGAGCAGGTCGTGCACCGCGTGCTTGAACGCGCGGGCCGCGGAGACCGACACGTTGTGCTCCAGGCTGGTGGAGGCGTGGCTGAGCAGGTCGCAGAAGAGCGGCCGGTCGGTGATCGTCTCGGCCAGCACGGTCACCGCCTCGGTCGTGGAGCCGGCCGCGCCCAGCCGGAGGGAGGCGGCCTCGGCCCACTGCCGCCACTCCTCGATGAGCAGCTCCAGGTAGATCTCCTCGCGGGTGCCGAAGTACCGCACGATGTTCGACTTCGCCAGCCCGACGGCCTCGGCCACCGCGCCCAGGCTCACGTTGCGTACCCCGGAGGTGCGGGCGAGCTCGCGGGCGGCGGCGAGGATGGCCTCGCGCCGCTGCTGCTTGTGCTCGGGCCGCCTGGCCCGGAGGAATGCCGACCGCGTCATGTCGCCATCAGCATACTGGCGCCGATTTAAAAGAACACCGTTCACTTGTTAAGGGAACGCCGTTCTGTTAGCGTCCGATGCAAAGCCGGGAGGATGCGAGTGACCGAGATACGGATGAAGGTGAACGGCTCCGTCGAGTCCCTCGACGTCGAGCCGTGGGTGAGCCTGCTCGACGCGCTGCGCGAGCGGCTCGGGGTGACCGGCCCCAAGAAGGGCTGCGACCAGGGCGCCTGCGGCGCGTGCACAGTGCTCGCCGACGGCATGCGGATCAACGCCTGCCTGGCCCTGGCCATCCAGTACGACGGCAGGGAGATCACCACGATCGAGGGCGTGGCGCATCCGCTGCAGGAGGCCTTCGTGCGCCACGACGGGTTCCAGTGCGGCTACTGCACCCCGGGCCAGATCTGCTCGGCCATCGGCATGCTGGCCGAGTACGAGGCCGGCATGCCCAGCGCCGTGACCGGGTCCCGAGGGCTGGACGAGGCCGAGATCAGGGAGCGCATGAGCGGCAACCTGTGCCGTTGCGGCGCCTACAACGGCATCGTGGACGCGATCAAGGAGGTCTCGGGATGAGACCGTTCGCGTACGTCAAGCCCGCCGACGTCGCGGAGGCCGTGCGCGTGGCCGCCGAGCCGGGCGCCAGGTTCCTCGGCGGCGGCACCAACCTGGTCGACCTCATGCGCGAGGGCATCGAACGCCCCGACACCGTCGTGGACGTGACCGGCCTGCCGTTCGACACCGTCGACGAGCTGCCCGGCGGCGGGCTGCGGATCGGCGCGCTCGTCCGCAACAGCGCCCTGGCCGCCGACGGGAGGGTGCGCACCCGCTACCCGATGGTGTCGCAGGCGCTGCTGTCCGGCGCCTCCGCCCAGCTCCGCAACATGGCCACCGTGGGCGGCAACCTGCTGCAACGCACCCGCTGCCCGTACTTCTACGACCACGCCTCCGCCTGCAACAAGCGCTCGCCCGGCGCGGGCTGCGACGCGCTCGACGGGTTCAACCGGGGCACGGCGATCCTGGGCGTCAGCGAGAGCTGCGTGGCCGCGCACCCCTCCGACCTGTGCGTGGCACTGGCCGCCCTCGACGCGATCGTCGAGGTACGCGGCCAGGAGGGCACGCGGCGCGTCCCCATGGCGGACTTCCACAAGCTGCCCGGCGACACCCCGGACATCGAGACCGCGCTGGCCCCCGGCGAGCTGGTCACGGCGGTCGAGCTGCCGCCCGCGCCGGTCGCGGCCAACTCCCGCTACCGCAAGGTCCGCGACCGGGCGTCGTACGCGTTCGCCCTCGTCTCGGTGGCGGCGGCGCTGGAGGTGCGCGACGGCACGGTCACCGACGTGCGGCTGGCGCTGGGCGGCGTCGCCGCCAAGCCCTGGCGGGCCACGCAGGCCGAGCGCCTGCTGCTCGGTGGCCCGGCCGACGAGACCGCCTTCCGCCGCGCCGCCGAGACGGAGCTGGCGGACGCCACCACCAGGGAGGGCAACGCCTTCAAGGCCCGCCTCGCCGCGGCCACGATCACGGCCACGCTGCGCGACCTGAGCACGGGAGGGACGGCCCGATGAGCATCAAGTACGCCGAGACCGAGCAGGCCACCGGCACCACCAAGTACGTCGGCCAGGCCATCGACCGGGTCGACGGCCCCGCCAAGACCACCGGCGAGGCCCGCTTCGCCGCCGAGTACCCGTACCCGGGGCTGGCCTACGCCGCGCTCGTGCACGCCACCGTCCCACGAGGCCGCATCACCGCCATCGACACCGCGCAGGCGAAGGCGGTGCGCGGCGTGATCGACGTCCTCACCCACGAGAACGCGCCGCCCATGAAGCCCGCGCCCAAGCTGAGCCTCCTCGACCCCAGCACGCTCGTCTCCGGCACCCCGGTCAACTACCTGGCCACCGACGAGGTGCACTGGAACGGCCAGCCCGTGGCGGTCGTGGTCGCCGAGACCCCGGAGACGGCCCGGTACGCGGCGTCACTGGTGCGCCCGGCGTACGAGGAGCTGCCCGCCACCGTGGACCTCGCCGCCGAGCAGCACAACGCCGTCCCCCAGAAGGGCAACCTCCTCGGCGAGACCTCGGCCGACAAGGGGGACGCGCAGGCCGCGCTCGCCGCCGCACCCCACTCGGTGGACCTGACCTTCACCACGCCGCCGCACAACCACAACGCGATCGAGCCGCACGCCACCACCGCCGTCTGGGAAGGCGACCGGCTCACCGTGCACGAGGCCACGCAGAACATCACGTGGACGCGCAAGCACCTGGCCCAGCGGTTCGGCGTGCCGGAGAAGGGCGTCAGGGTGCTGTCCCCGTACGTGGGGGGCGGGTTCGGCGGGAAGGGCTCGGTCTGGGCGGGCACGCTGCTCGCCGTGCTCGCCGCCCGCGCGACGGGCCGGCCGGTACGGCTGGCCCTCACCCGCGAGGCCGTCTACCACACGGTCGGCGGGCGCA
This sequence comes from Nonomuraea sp. NPDC050202, assembly GCF_040656115.1. Lineage (NCBI taxonomy): Bacteria > Bacillati > Actinomycetota > Actinomycetes > Streptosporangiales > Streptosporangiaceae > Nonomuraea > Nonomuraea sp. NPDC050202. The sequence continues at coordinate 58,396 of NZ_JBFALF010000049.1, forward strand.
CGGGCAGCATCCAGCGGGTCGCGCTGGGCGCGGGCGCCGACGGCGCGCTGACCGCGATCCTGCACACCAGCGTGTCCAGGACGGGACGCGGCGGCGGGCACGGAGAGCAGATCACCGCCGGCACCCGGCACCTGTACGCCGCGCCCAACATCCACCTGCGGCAGAGCACCGTCCCGCTCGACCTGCTCCCCAACACCTTCATGCGGGCGCCGGGCGAGTCCATCGGCACCTTCGCCCTGGAGTCGGCCGTGGACGAGCTGGCCTTGGAGCTGGGCCTGGACCCGGTCGAGCTGCGCCTGCGCAACGAGCCCGACCGCGACCCGGTGGGCGGGCAGCGGCTGGCGCACCGGAGGCTGCGGCAGGCGTACGCGCTGGGGGCCGAGCGGTTCGGCTGGCGCGAGCGTGACCCGCGGCCCGGCTCCATGCGGGACGGCCGGTGGCTGGTCGGCATGGGGGTGGCCACGGCCTACCACCCGTCGATGCGGATGCCGGCGAACGTCGCGGTGCGCCTGGGCGCCGACGGCACGGTCGTGGTGCGCTGCGGCCTGCAGGAGATGGGCATGGGCACGGCGACGGTGCTGGGGCAGATGGCCGCCGATGAGCTGGGCGTGCCGCTGGCGTCCGTACGCGTCGAGTACGGCGACTCCGACCTGCCGGTCGGGCCCGGCGCCGGCGGCTCGATGCAGACCGCGAGCGCCGCGGCGGGGGTGCAGGACGCCGCCGCCAAGCTCAAGCGCACCATGCTCGGCCTGGTCCGCCGCTCGCCCGGCTCGCCGCTGCGTGGCCGCAGGCCGGCTGAGGTGGAGGCGCGCGACGGCGGGCTGTACGCCGGGGCCTCCGGCCAGACGTACGTGGAGATCCTGAAGGCGGCCGGCCGGAGCCACGTGGAGGTGGAGAGCAAGGCGGGCATGCTCGGCTTCGTGGCGCGGACCCTGCGCGAGCGCAGGCGGCTGGTGCGGGCGGCGACCGGCGCGCAGTTCTGCGAGGTGCGGGTGGATCCCGACACCATGGAGGTACGCGTCTCGCGCTGGCTGGGCGTCTTCGACGTCGGCACCGTGATCAACGCCAGGACGGCGGCGAGCCAGCTGCGCGGGGGCATCGTGATGGGCATCGGCATGGCCCTGTCGGAGCAGACGCTGATCGACCACCGCAACGGCCGGGTCATGAACGCGAGCCTGTCGGAGTACCACGTGCCGGTGCACGCCGACATCCCCCGCATCGAGGTGCTCTGCCTGGACGAGCCGGACTCGACCATGCCGCTGGGCCTGCGCGGGGTCGGGGAGGTGAGCATCACCGGAGCCGCCGCGGCCGTGGCCAACGCGGTGCGGCACGCCACCGGCAAGCGCGTGCTCGACCTGCCGATCACTCTCGACAAGCTGCTGTGAGCGCGCGGGCGGTCTTGCCGATCATCTTGCGCCGGCTGCTGTGAGCGCGCGGGCGGCCTCACCGATCACCTTGGGCAAGCCGCTGTGAGCGCGCGGGCGGCCTCTCCCGCCGCCCGCGCGGCTCGCGCGCCGTGCTCGGGGTCCACCATGGCGGTCACCGTGGCCCCGTCCACCAGCACGAGGAGCTGGTCGGCCAGCGTGTCGTCGGGCACCAGGCCGCGCAGGTAGTCGCGCAGGCGCCGCTTGTGCCGCCGCACCACGTCGGCGACCGCCTCCGAGGTCGCGCCCAGCTCCCCGTAGGCGTTGACGAACCCGCAGCCGCGGAAGCCGTCCTCCGCGAACCACCGCTCCAGCCAGCCGAACACCGCCTCGACCGAGTCGCCGTGCTCGGCCACGTAGGAGGTGAGCGAGCTCATCCACCGCTCGTCGCGCCGCTCCAGGTACGCCACGACCAGCGCCTCCTTGGACGGGTAGCACTGGTAGAGGCGCTTGAGCGACACGCCGGAGGCGGCCCTGACGTCGTCCATGCCGACAGCCCGGATGCCGCGCCGGTAGAAGAGCTCGCCGGCCGCCGTGAGGAGTCGTTCGGCGTGTTCCATGGCACCTCGCTTGCTCTGGAGAACGGTCGTTCTCTACGATAGCTCGCGAGAACGATCGTTCTCCCGTGTCCGAGGAGGCCGCCATGTCCCGCCCGCCCGTCCCGCCGTTCACCGAGGAGACCGCCCGGATCAAGGTCCAGGCCGCCGAGGACGCCTGGAACACGTGCGATCCCGGCAAGGTCGCGCTCGCGTACACGGAGGACTCGGTCTGGCGCAACCGCGACGAGTTCGTGGCCGGGCGGGACGCGATCGAGGAGTTCCTGCGCCGCAAGTGGGACAGGGAGCTGGACTACGCGCTGCGCAAGGAGCTGTGGGCGGTGCTCGGTGACCGCATCGCGGTGCGCTTCCAGTACGAGTGCCGCGACGCCTCGGGCCAGTGGTGGCGCAGCTACGGCAACGAGCAGTGGGAGTTCGACGAGTCCGGGCTGATGCGGCGCAGGGAGGCGAGCATCAACGACGTGCGCATCGAGGAGTCCGAGCGGCGCATCTTCGGGCCGCGCGGCGACGACGAGCGCGGCGTGGACGTGTTGCCGCTCAGGTGAGGCCACCCGCATGGTGAAATGACCGGTGATGCTCAGATATCTCGTGATCGCCGGGCTGTTATCCCCTTCCCTGCCCGCGCAGGCGCCCGCGCTCCACGTGATGACGTGGAACGTCTGCGCGGGCACGTACCGGAGCTGTCCTCTCTTCCGCCGCACCACCACCGAGCTGGCCTGGCACGTCGCCGTGCTGGCGACCAAGGCGGACGTGCTCTTCCTCCAGGAGTTCTGCACCGGCGCGGACGCCGACCTGGAGCGCGAGCTGGAGGCCCGCACCGGCCGGGCGTGGAGCGTCAAGTCGGCCGGGTTCGCGCACCCGGACGGGTCGCCGTACCAGTGCGCTCCCGACTGGAACGGCGCGGGGCGCGGGGTGCAGAGCGTCACGCTGGCCGTGGCCGAGAGGGACGCCCGCTTCGAGGTGCACGCGCTGACCACGCCGCCGTGGGGTCTGCGCAGGCGCGCGATCTGTACGGCCGGCCGGGCGCTGTGCACCGCGCACTTGTCGTCCGGCTCGGTCCACGACGACAGGCAGAAGGGCAAGCCCTACCGGCACAGACAGCTTCGGGAGCTGTTCGAGCTCGGCAGGGGTGTCGTCGGCGGCGACCTCAACCTGGTGCCGCGCGATGCCGCCGCCGCATACAAGGGGCGCGACGAATGCGACCCGCGCGAACGCTGGACCTACGTCACGCGCAAGCGGAAGATCGACTACGTGTTCGCCCGCGACGGCCGCATGCGGCGCTGCTTCGTCGACCATGCCAGGAAACACTGGTCGGACCACGTACCGGTGCACGCGTGGGTGACGCGGTAGGTCCGCCGCTCGGGCGAACAGGTACGGGAGCACAGGGCCACGGTCACCAGCCGCCGCCGGCATCAAGGCACGCGCAGCCACCGCGGATCGTCGTAGCGCTGCTCCACCCCGTCCCCCGGCAGGAAGTCGGGCGCCGTGCACAGCACCACCTCGCCCTGCACCTCCAGATACCTGATCAGCCCCGCCGCCACCGACAGCACGGCCTCGGCCCCGCCCTTCATGCGCTGTTCCAGCACCGCCACCACGTCGCAGAGCCCGAACTCCGCCGGCAGCAGCGAGGCCACCTCCTTGACGAAGCTCTCCGTCACCCGCGCCTGGATCATGACCGTGCCCGGCTCCGACCTGCCGGAGCCGCCGCAGGTGTCGCAGCCGCCGCTGTCGTGCGGGTTGATGGAGATCGTGCCGGAGCCGAGGCACATCAGGCACCGGCCCACCTCGGCGGCGTGCCGCGTGGCGGCGTCACGGTCGGGCAGTGGCAGGTCACAGGTGCACGAGAAGGAGTTGTAGGTGCCTTCGACGTAGTCGTGGTAGGCGATCTCGTCGGGGGCGTCGACCCACGCGACGGTGATGACGTGCTCGTCCATGGAGACTGGTGCGCTCTCGTCCTCGGCTGATGGAGCCACCCAAGATAGCCCGCACGACCGGCCCGGATCACAGGATCGGCAGAACGCGTCACGTTGTGTGAGGCTCTTCGTGTGGCCTGCCCTTCAGCTCGTGGAAACCCGGGGTGCCCGCCACCAGCAGCGTCCCGTCCCACAGGCGGGCGGCCTGCTCGCCGGTGGGCACGCGGGAGACGACCGGCCCGAAGAACACCACGCGCTCGCCGTCCTCGCGCGTGACCGCGACGATCGGGGTGCCCACGTGGTTGCCGCCGATCAGGGCGATGCCCTCGGCGTGCGAGGCGCGTACGACGTCGTCGTAGCCGGTGCCCAGGCCCGCCTCGGCCAGCTCGACCGGCAGCCCGGCGGCGGACAGCGCGGTGCGCAGGTCGCCGATCCAGTCGCCCGTGCCGGTCGTCCACAGGGTTGTGTAGAACCGCTCCAGCGCCTGCTGTCCGTGGTCGCGCTGCACGGCGGCGCAGATGCGGGCCGGGATCCAGAGGTAACCCTCGGGGTCGCCTTCCGGATCGTCGTCGCGGCCCTCGTTGAGCACGGACAGGCTCATCACGTGCCAGCGCACCTCGACCGGGCGCACCTTCCGCACCTCCATCAGCCAGCGCGCGGTCACCCACGTGTACGGGCAGGACGGGTCGAACCACAGGTCGGCCACAGTCATGATCACCAGTCTAGGTTCTACAATCGCTTGCAAGATCCCCTCCATTCGCTGCAACAAAACTGCACACCAAACGGGTTGACGCGCCTAACAATCGGTTGCATAAAGATGTGAAGCTCGTCCGTCAGGTCTCGCGATCGGGTGCGATTTACCTCGGAAAGAGCGCAACGCGCCCCGGTCGCCCCTCACCCCCGGAGGCTCCACGGTGCGCAGCAACAACCCGCTCTACTCGGCATGCGCCGCGCTCGGCGCGGCCATCGTCGCGGCATTCCTGGTCATACCTAGCGCGTCCGCCGCGACGCTGTTCAACGACGACTTCGAGGACGGCAACGCGACCGGCTGGGCCCGGTCCGGCGGGAGCTGGTCGGTGGTGACCGACGGCTCCCCGGCCTACCGGCAGTCGGGCACCAGCTCGGACGCCCGCGCCCTGGCCGGCGGCGGCTGGGGCGATCAGGCGGTGCAGGCCCGGGTGAAGCCGATCGCGTTCAACGGCTCGGGACGGTACGTCGCGGTGCTGGCCCGGGCGCAGAGCAGCAGCAACTACTACTTCCTCGGGCTGAGCAACGCGGGCACCGCCATCCTCGGCAAGCGGACCGGCGGCGCCCCCATCACGCTCGCCACCGGCGCGGCCGGCGTCACCCCCGGGGCATGGCACACGGTCAGGCTGGAGGCGTTCGGCACCACACTGCGCGGCTTCGTGAACAACGTGCAGGTCGTCTCGGCCACGGACTCCTCGTTCAGCTCAGGGCGGGCCGGCCTGGCGGGCTACTACGCCAGCGCCACCTTCGACGACGTGCTCGTGACCGACATCGGCGGCCCGACCGACCCGCCCACCACGCCCACCATCCCGCCGGGCAGCTGCCGGACCTCGGGCTCGCCCATCGGCTTCGCCTCGGTGAACGCCTGGGGGCAGAACGGGACCACCGGCGGGGCGGGCGGGCCCACGGTCGCGGTGGACACGGCGGCCGAGTTCCTTTCCGCGATCGGACAGCAGGGCCCGCTCACGGTCTGCGTTCTCGGCACGATCACCCTCCCGGCCGGCATGCACAACGTCGCCTCCGACAAGACCATCCTCGGCGTCGGCTCCACCTCCGGCATCACCGGTGGCGGGCTCAACATCGGGCTGCCCCCGGACGACTCCGTGACCTCGCCGCCCGCCGACGCCGTGCACAACGTGATCATCCGCAACCTGTCGTTCCGCGGGGCCACCGATGACTCGATCAACGTGCAGATGTTCAGCCACCACATCTGGATCGACCACAACGACCTGGCCGACGGGTACGACGGGCTGATCGACATCAAGCGCGGGTCGTCGTACGTGACCGTCTCCTGGAACCACACGCACGACCACACCAAGAACATGCTGCTCGGGCACGACGACAGCAACGCCGCGCAGGACGTCGGCCGCTTGAAGGTCACCTACCACAACAACTGGTTCGACCGGACACCGCAGCGCAACCCGCGGGTGCGGTTCGGGGAGCCGGTGCACGTGTTCAACAACTACTACCTCTACAACACCGACACCGGGGTGGCCTGCCAGGCGAACGCCGGGTGCCTGGTCGAGGGGAACTACTTCGAGCGGGTCGAGGAGCCGGTGACCAACTCCTACGCGGGGCCCGGTGGCAGGTGCGTCGCGCGGAACAACGCGTTCGTGGACGAGTCGGGGGCTCCCGACTGCAGCGGGACCGTGCAGGAGGCGTCCGCGTACTACTCGTACACGGTGGCCGACCCGAACTCGGTGAAGGCGGCGGTCATGGCCGGCGCCGGCGTCGGCAAGATCTGAGGAGGCCCCACCATGCCAGCCCTCTTCCGGAGATCGGCCGTCGCGACGGCCCTGCTCCTCACCGCCCTGACCTTCGCACCCACCTCCACCGCAGCCGCCGTGGAAACCGCTCCCACAGGGTTCGCGGCCGTCAACGCGCTCGGTCAGAACGGCACGACGGGCGGCGCCGGCGGCCCTACGGTCACGGTCACCACGACCGCCCAGTTCCTCGACTACATCGCCCGCCCCGGCCCGTACGTCATCCAGGTCAGCGGCACCATCACGCTGCCGACCGGCTCGTCCGACGGCATGCACGACGTCACCTCCGACAAGACCATCATCGGCCTCGGCAGCACGGCCCGCCTGGTCGGCGGCGGCCTCAACATCGGCCTCCCCGTGGACGACGACGTCACCTCACCACCCGCGAACGCCGTCCACAACGTCATCATCCGCAACCTGTCCCTGTCGGGCGCGACCGACGACCTGATCAACGTGCAGATGTTCAGCCACCACATCTGGATCGACCACAACGACCTGTCCAACGGCGACGACGGCGCGGTCGACATCAAGCGCGGCTCCGACTACGTGACCGTCTCCTGGAACAGGTTCCACGACCACGACAAGACCCTGCTCCTGGGCCACGACGACGACAACGGCGCCCAGGACATCGGCCGCCTGCGCGTCACCTACCACCACAACTACTTCGACGCCTCCGACCAGCGCCACCCCCGCGTGCGCTTCTCGGAGCTGACCCACGTCTACAACAACTACTACCGGGACAACAGCTACGGCGTCGCCTCCACCAACGACGCCAAGATCCTGATGGAGGGCAACTACTTCTTCAGCGTCAACAACCCCGGACGGGTGGAGTTCAGCGGGGACCTGGGCCGCATCGTCCAGCGCGACAACATCCTCGTCGACTGCAACCACGAGATCGAGACCCGCGGCTCCGTCCCCGAGCCCCGCACCCTCTACCCGTACACCGCCGACCCGGCTTCCAGCGTCCCGACCGTCGTACCGGCGGGCGCGGGCGTCGGCAAGATCTGAGGAGCCCCGCCATGTCCGCCCCCGCCCGCTCCTCCTTACGGAGCGCAACCATCACAGCGGCCCTGCTCATCACCGCCCTGACCCCCATCCACGCCACCACCAGCGCCTCAGCCGCCTACGCATCCTCAGCGGTGGCCACCGACGCAGCCGTCCAATCCCAGCACCGGCACCGGCACCAGCACCAGCACCGGCAGCACCGCTCCCGCGTCGCCGCCGCAGAGATGACGCCCATCGGCTTCGCCTCGGTCAACGCGCTCGGCCAGAACGGCACAACCGGCGGTGCAGGCGGCACCGAGGTCACCATCACCACCGGAGCCCAACTGGAGGACTACGCCGGCCGAGCCGGCGCCTTCATCCTGCGCATCTCGGGCCGCATCGAGATCAGCGACATGATCACCGTCGTCGCCAACAAGACCATCATCGGCATCGGCAGCACCGCCGAGATCACCGGCGGCGGCCTCCAGCTAGGCTCCACCACCCGCCCCGGCAACAACTTGATCATCCGCAACATCAAGTTCACCAACGCCGATGACGACTCCATCAGCGTCACCAACAAGGCCCACCACGTCTGGATCGACCACAACGACCTGTCGAACGGCTACGACGGCCTCCTGGACATCAAACGCGAGTCCAACTACGTCACCGTCTCCTGGAACAAATTCCACAACCACAGCAAGACCACCCTGGTGGGCCACTCCGACACCTACACCGCCGACATCGGCAAACTGAAGGTCACCTACCACCACAACTTCTTCGACGGCACCGACCAGCGCCACCCCCGCGCCCGCTTCGGCGACCCCGTCCACGTCTTCAACAACTACTACCGGAACAACTCGATGTACGGCATCGCCTCCACCCAGAACGCCGGCGTCCTCGTGGAGGGCAACTACTTCGAAAACGTCGCCCACCCCACCCATGTCGGCTACGCCGAAAGCGACCCAGGCCGCCTGGTAGAACGCAACAACCTCTACATCAACTCCGGCGCCCCGGAATCATCCGGCACCGTGGCGGAACCCTCCACCTACTACCCGTACACCCTCGACGCCCCCTCCACCGTCCCCGCCAAAGTCCAGGCCGGAGCCGGCGTCGGCAAACTCTGAAAGCCCGGGCTGGCGCCTGGGGGCTCCAGGTAATAAAAGCTCGGGCCTCCGCCATGGGAGGCGCTTCGCGCTTTCGGCTCCGGGCTGCGCCCTGTGGGGGAGCCCAGCTCCCCCACACCCCCTTGCCGGGGGCCTCCCGGCCCCCGGACCCCCGGCCTGGGCCTTCGGCTTCGTTATTACACGGGCCGGAGGCGTTGTCGGTAGCGCCGGCGAGTACGGCCAGATGATCAACCACTTGACAAGGACCACGCCGAGCTCGCCGAGATAGGCGGCTGCATCACCTACGTCCGTGGCCTGACGCCAGAGGAAGTAGCGACCCGGCTCGGCGGTCGTCCCGAGGACTTCACACCGATGACTTTCCACGAGCTGTACGGCGTCAGCTCGTCTGGGGCGCGCCTCGGCATTACAGCCGTCGGTGACAGGGTGATGATCGTTGAGATGGTGGGCACCGTGTTCGGCATCACTACAGACATCGTCACCCGGTTGTCCGCGGGCGCCCGCCTTGTCTCCCACCATTGCCTAGACATCAAGGTCCTCGACTACTTCTACTGGCGTGGGGACGGAGAGCTCCGGTTCTGCTTCATCCCGCAGGAGGGCTGCATGGAGCCGGTGCCGGCTGAGCTGGTAGAGACCATGGACGACATCGACGCTCGCTACCCACCGCTCGTCGATCCCCACCGGGGTTCGATGTTCTTCCTGGCTGAGGATCTCACCGGGATCAAGCCCACACCGCAGTTGCTGGAGGAGGCCACCTACCTGTGCGGAGTCGTCCCTGAACCCGAGTGGGACATCATCGGCTGGTGAGGAGTCGTAGCCCTGACCCTGCTGATCCGCACCTGTGGGGTGGTCCTAAAGCGCTGTTGGGACACGTGGTTAGGAACGCTGAGCTCGCAGATCGTTCCAGTGATAGCCACACTTGGCAGGAGGAAGGCCCTCAAAGGTGCGAAGAGGGTCGATCAGTAGATCGGACAACCGTTGATCTTGCGAAAGCGCGTGATATGCCACGGCCTTGTCTATCGCGCTGGCCACATCGGGTGCCTCCACGACCCACGTGTACGGCTCCTCACCATCGAAGCGCTCAGAACCGGCGACGGTCACGGTGAAGATCTTCACGCGCTCACTCCGCCTTGCCAGTGAGGATCTGCACCCACAGGACGTTGGCCGCATTGGCGGACATCCAGCGACTCTCCACGACATCCTCGGCCTTCTCGTCGTCAGCGCGCCGGACGAACGACAATCCAGTCGCCGTACACAGCTCGTACATCGGATACACGCAGGCACACATGGGCTCCCGGACTCGCACCCGGCTAACTCGTGGCTGACTCGGACGCCAGTCCACCGGGGCGGCATGCGCAAGAGGCGCGGTGACATGGAGGCCGTGATTGTCGAAGTGTGATGGCGGAGGCTTCATGACCTCACCGCCATCCGTGATTGCTCCTCGAGTATCGCCATGAACCCGTCCGCAGTCTCCGCGCTGACCGTTTGCTGGAGTCCTCTCTCGATGTCGGCGTTCCGGAGCTGGACGTACCTTCGGGTCGCGTAGAAGACCCCAGCGTCACTGCAGAAGACCGACCAAGCGGGGAACTTGGCGCGGAGGTCGTCGAGGTCTGTGCTGAGTGCCTGCTCCATAGTCGCAGGCTACCTCAGCCTACCTAGTCATGCCTAGGGGTTCCCCTAGGTACCCTGAGGAAGGAATGGGAACCTTCAGGTTCCTATCGTTACCTATATGGACTTCAAGCCCGATGAGCTCCGCTGGCAGGCGGTGGCAGATGAGATCCGGCGCAGGATTGCTGATGGCGTCTACCAGCCCGGCATGCCCGTCCCCGGCGAGCCGCGACTGGCTGTCGAATTGGGCGTGTCCAAGGGGACAGCGCGGCGGGCGCTGAACGCGCTGCTCGCAGACGGCACGCTCTACTCGGTCCTGGGAAAGGGCACCTTTGTGAGCCGGTCCGAAGAGACGGGTGCTCCAGAGAAATAAGACCAGTCGTCGAACCCGAGCGTGGCAGATATATCGCTAAACTTACGGTCGCGTATCTGTCTGTTAAGAGGTGGAAATGGCGCGAGTGACGGAATTCTTCAAAACGCAGCAGAACGGGCGCCCGCATCCCACCGAGGTCGAATGCGGGTACCAAGCCATCGCCGGCGCAGGTGAACGCTACCTGCAGCTGAGCACATACGGGTCGGACGGCAGGCAGTCGGAGAAGAAGGTCAGTCAGACGCTTCAGCTGGATCGCGAACGAGCAGCCACCCTGCTCAAGATCATTAAAGAGGTGTTTCCGGACCTCGACTGATGAGATGCAGCCATGCCGCCGAAGCGGCATGGCTGCTGTCTGGTCGATGACGCAGCGATCACCTAGAGCGGCGGTGGGCATGGGCACGCCCTGAGGAGCCGTTGTCTCCGAGGAGCGCTGGTTGGAGGGCCTTTCTCGGCCACCCAGGAAGGGCTGTGTAGTGGTTGGCGACCGGGCGAGGTCGTCGCAGCACGCCGGGCGCCACGGCCTGGGTTTCATGCGCACTAACTCAGGGCCTTAGACGCGGCGCAGTATGCCCACCGCCCTCGTACGTTGAGCAGCGCCTCCGTTGCCTGCCAGTGGGGTGGTCTTACTGATTTTCACCCTTGTTGGCCCACCTTGAGTCGAGTATCCTTCGCGGATCGGCCAGGGGAGGACGAGCGAGCATGACCAAAGAACTCAACAGCGATATGGTTTCCGTTGCGAAGCTTTTTTCGCAAGATTTCTTCTTTAGGGTCCCCGCTTATCAGCGGCCGTTCCTCTGGGATGCCGACAATTTCAGTGACCTCGTTGATGACCTTGCGGGCGCCGATCGAGACGAGCCATACTTTCTTGGCACGCTCGTGCTGCATCAATATGCCAAGAATCACTACGATATTGTTGACGGACAGCAGCGACTAACTGCCCTGTGCATCCTGCTCGCCTGCCTAAGGGATTCTCCAGCCATCGCAGAAGACCCAGACCTTGTCAAAGAAGTGCACGAAAAGATTATTCAGCCGAAAAGGAAACTGGAAGGTATTCCCGAGATAAGTCGGGTGACGGTAAAGGATAACGCCGCTTTCAATTCTCTAGTCGGTAAGATAAATGGTACAACCAAACCTTTCATAAAACCTACGGGCTCGCCCGCCGAAGTGCGCTACGAAAAGGCCAGATCGATCTTCTGGGATAAGATCAGTGAAATGTCCGAGGAGGAGGTCAAAAAGTTCGCCGAATTTGTCACTGTCCAGTGTCACATGATTTACTTGTCTACAGTCTCGTTCAACGACGCCTTTCGACTGTTCACCGTAGTGAACGATCGCGGCAAGCAGCTTCGGCGTATCGACGTTCTAAAAGCCTATAATCTAGATCCGGCGGCGATAACGAACGAGTCTACCCGTGAGCAATACGCTAAGCGCTGGGAGGCATTGGAAGAGCGGCTTGGGGAGAAGAGCTTCGAAGATATCTTCCATCTCTTGCGACTGGTATACATCAAAGACAAGCCTCAGAAGGATCTCTATTCAGAATTTAGCGAGCGCATACTAGGGAAGTCCAGGATGCCTAGCCGGGGCGCTGGGTTTATGGACGAACTCGCAGAGTATGTCGAGCTCTACGATGCCCTGTTCGTGGCACGCGATATCCTGGATGATACCGACAAGAATATAATCCACGTCAAGTATCAGACTCTGATGATGGCCATGGTGAAGCACTTTCCGGCCTCAGAATGGAAGGCGTGCCTCCTCTATTTCGTGAAACGTTTCGGCAAGGAACAGTTGTACTCCCTAGTCATTGCCATAGAAAAGGTTGGCCTAGATCACTGGGTGCGCGGCGTAAGGAAGGATGAGCGGTATGGGACTTACACCGACATCCTGAAGCTCATCGCATCGGCTTCATCGGCCTCTCAAGTACTTGAGGGCGTGAGTGTGGAAACGGCAGCTATTGAGGATGCGTGTAGAGCACCCAATTTCTATGGTGCTGGGCACGCGAAATACTTGCTCGTGCGGGCCGAGATGGTGACAAGCGAGCTTGATCATGTTCGCGACTTCAATGTTCGCTCCATTGAGCATGTACTTCCACAGAATCCTGCAAACGGCAGCGAATGGATGCGATCCTTCACTAAAGCGGACCGAGACGCTCTCACGAATACCGCCGGAAATCTCGTTCTTCTCAGTAAGGCGAAAAATTCTGCCGCCGGCCGAAAAGATTTTGCGGACAAAAAGGTAACATATCTGAAGCCTAGAGTCTCCGACTTCCCTAGAAGCCTACAAGTTTTGCAATACGATGAATGGACGCCTGACATGATTCGGGAGCGTACTGAAGCTTTCGCATCCATGGTCCTCGGCGAGCTGTGAATGCCTCATTCTCCTCGTGTAAACGTGGTATTTGTAGGCCTAGGGGCGATTCATCCCCGTACTCGGCCACCGGGGACCGGCGTGATGCCGAGTCGCATGCGGTCCAGATACAGGCGCGGCCGGTGACAACAACTCGACGACAGATGGTGGGTGTGCAGATGCGCTGACTGCACGGCGCCGCCTGGAATCCACCGCCACCGCGTCGGAAAATCACCGGCCCCGGCACCGCCATGTAGCCTGCAGCTCTTGTCGAGTTTGGCATCCACTTGGTGAGCGATGCGGCCAGCCCACTGCTGCGCCCGCCCACGGAGGTAGCTGCGGCGCTGCGCGTGGGGATCGGCCTGGCCGAACGCACTTGCCCACTGGGCGTTGTGGACCATCGTACGTTGGGCGCCCGGTCTCCATCTCACGGACCCAGCGCGTTCCCGAGCGCCTCGCCCTCTTCGGCCTTGCCGTCGTCCACCGACCACGACTCCCCCTGTTGGTGTCCTGGTAGAGCAGCAGCATGTGGGCGTCTTCGACGAGAACGCCGGTCACCCGTACGACCCTCAAGCGCGTAACCCAACCTCAGCACCCACCCGATCGGGTGCGTAGCCGGACGGCTCGTGTTGCAGGATGGGAAGGGTGGCGATCATCCCTCCCGGCCGTCCCCCGAGGCCTCCCGCGCCGGCCATTGTGTGGAAGACCTATCTGACGGGTGCCGCAGTGGCTCTCGTCCTGGCGATCTACGCGGCGCTCGTGGCCGAACCCCAGGTCATGGCCGCCATGGCCACGGTCTCCGCTGGATTCGCTTTCGCCTTCATCCGGACCTACATCCGTGGGAGGCTCTGAGCCCGAGAGCGAGCCGCACGCCGCCGGCATCCTGTACGAGCCGATCGGGCCAGCCAGGCCCATGTCGGCTTTCCTCGAAAGGCCCGGGGATTCACACTCCGGGTATGGAGACGCGGCGCATCGGTACGATCCTCGCGATTCTGCTGACGATCGTCTACCTCGCCTACATCGTGAGCATCCCCCTCGGCCTCGTAACCCGTCGCCTCGAGGTGCACGAGGTGGCCCTGGCGGCGGCCTTGCTGGTCGGGGTGTGGTTCGCGGCCTCGTCGTACTCCATCACCGACTTCTCGATCGGCGCCAACGGGGTGAGCGCGCGGCTGGACAGGACCGAGGCCAAGCAGCGGGCGCTGGAGTCGGAGATGCGGGCGCTGCAGGTGGCGCTGAGCGGCCTGGTGACCAAGTACGAGTGGGACCATCTGCGGAGGCTCGCCGGTGAGGGGTCTGTGCCCGCTCGCTTCCGGCAGGACGGGAAGCTGCAACTTGAGCTGGAGCGGCTGGACGCCATGGGGTTCGTGGAGCCGGTTGATTCGAAGCGAGGGCTCAACGCGATGCGCGAAGATCATGGGCATGCCTACGAGGAGTTCGACCTCACGCGTTATGTGAGGATCACGCAGGCGGGGCGCGAGTATCTGCGGTTGCGCGAGAAGTTGTGAGCTCTCCGCTCGTGTGCGTGGGCGCATGACGTCTTCACGCCGCAGGTCCCTCCGCCCGTGTGCGGAGGGACCTGCCCCATAACACTGCGCGTGCATGGTCTCTCGCGGGCGCGCGCTACTTCGCCAGCGACTCGGCGACGAGCCGCCAGATCTCCGCGGCCAGGTCCATGTTGCCGCTCTGCTGGGCCTGCTCGGCAAGCTTGCGCAGCCCGTCGAGCGCAGCGGCCTGCTCGCCCTCCAGGAGCAGCACACGGTTGCGCAGCACGTCGAGCCTGATCCGCTCCTGGTACGGCAGCAGGTCGTCGAAGCCCACCAGCCGGTCCAGCACCGCGCGCGCCTCGTCGAGGCGGCCGGTGGTGACGGCGATGCGGGCACGCACCGCCAGTAGTTGCTGCTCGACGGTCGGGGTGCCCGCGAACGGCATGGCCCCTTGCACCTCTTCGACGCGCCGCTGGGCACTCTCCGTTTTCGGGGGGTCGGTCATGAGGTCGAGCCGGGCCGAGCTGATGCGCAGGCGCATCCACATGGTCAGGTCGTCCCGGCCGTCGAAGCCGGACAGAGCCTGATCCATCAGCTCCGCGGCGGCATCGAGATCGCCCTGACGGACCCGGATGTTGGCCACGGTCCACAGGGCCTGCGCCCACTGCGGTCCCGAGCCCTTGTCCGTCACGGTGAGCAGCTCGTCGGTGTAACGCGCGACGTCGGGGAGCCGCCCGGCCTCGGTCAGCGCCGACACCAGGGCGAGCAGCGTCGCCGTCTGTACGCGGGCGGGCAGCGCCTCGCTCTTCGCCAGCTCGTAGGCGTGCGTCGCGGCATCGACGGCCCCGGCGATCTCGCCGGTGTTGCGCATGCAGCGGGACAGCTCGGCCAGCACCCTGGCCCGCAGCTCGGGCAGCCCGATCTGCGTGCTGAGCTCGGTCAGCTCGTCGAGGCACGCCCGCTGCTCGGGGTACTCCTGCCGCTGCCGGCGCCACTCGGCGACCTGCCAGAGCGCCTGCCAGCGCAGCAGCGGATCCTCGCCTTCCGAAGCTTTCAGGGCCTCGCTGAGCGTCTGGCCGGCTTCGTCCTGGCCCAGGCCCGTGGCCAGCGTCAGGCTCTGCGCGAGGGACGTCGCCGTGGACTGCGTGAGCTCGGCCGGGCTGATGCCCAGCTGCGTTGCCAGGTGCGCGACGGCCCGCTCGGTGGGCTGGCGCGCGCCCGACTCCAGGCGGGACAGGTATCCCGTGGACATGCCCTCGCCGGCGAGTGCGGCGAGGGTCAGCCCGCGCTCGGTCCTCAGTTGCCTGAGCCGGCGGCCGAAGACTGGTTGTTCCAGCATGTCCGAACTCCCGGGTAGCGGTGACGTCGTCCGACGTCGGAGGGGTACGTCAGGCCCGAGCTTAACTCACTTGCCTACCTCTGGACAACTTGTTGCCATAGCCGACGGGAGGCTCCAGATAGCTTTGGCAACTCCTCTTGGCAATGACTTGCCAAACCTGTGGCAACAGCCGTAACGTTGCTGTCGTTCGCCGGACGAACCCGTCCCGGACAGGACAGAAACCCCGAGCAACCCCCATGGAGCGCACAGCCATGTCTTTCAACCTCACCGACCAGGACCAGCTCACCCTCCGCATCGCCGCCTGGGGCGCGGTCTCGCTGATGTCGGCCGCCGGCGCCGCCGGCTCGGCCCACAAGGTCGCCACCGAGGGCTCCATCGCCCTGACCTCCGCGACCGGCCTGGTCGGGCACATTCTTGCCAAGGCGCCCAAGGGCGTGAGGTACGGCAGGACCGTGGCCGAGCTCGCCGATCAGGTGCTCCCGGCCCTGACGGCGTCCATGAGCCTGCTCAAGCAGCATGCCCCCGACGAGGCCGACAACTTCCGCCGCACCGTCACCGTCGCCATCGACGCCGCCGTCCAGTCCCAGGCCGGCGAGCCCAGCCCCACCATGACGGACATGGCCCGCAAGA
>NZ_JBFALF010000050.1:0-69232 GCF_040656115.1 Nonomuraea sp. NPDC050202
CCCGTCTACCAGGAGCTTCTTGCTGTCACCGGCCGAACCACGGCGTTGCGATCATCCTGTGACCAGGACCTCGCCGCGGAGCCTGGAAAAGGTTCCGTCATTAGAGTTGGCAGCCCTATGAGTGCGATGCACCAATAGTCATACAGGACGCTTGGCCTATGGTTTATTTCTGCTTTTGTGTGCCATGTTTGATCTCCTTTTGGGTTTGCCGGCTCGGCGGCGTTGTCGGCTCACAGCGATGCCTCCGAGGAAGCGGAGATTCTGCACTTCGGCACGAGGTGTCGGTACTGCGCCCTCAGGTCGCTCACCCCAGCCTCCAGGGATGTAATGAGCTGGCTCACCCTCTTGTCATGGGGTGATCGGGGCGAAAGTCCAGGTGCCGCTGGCGCGGGTGAGTCCGAGTGATGAGGCGGCGGAGGTTGAGGGCGGCGGCGCGGTGGTGAAGTCACGGCTGGCAGCGCATGCACGAACAGGCGCCCGCGCTCTGCCGTGAGACCGGCGACAAGCGCGGCAAGGCCGTGCTGATGCGCGGCCTCCTGGAGGTCACCACCTGGAACTCACCGCCGGGCCCCGGACCGGCGATGATCCGGATGCGGGCCGGCGCCTCGCAGCTCCTCGACCTGTTCACCACGCTGAACGACCCGGTCGGCATGGCCGACGCCCTGGCCACCCTGGCCTGGAGCCTGACGGCCGACGGGAACGGCGGCGAGCAGGCGCTCGCCCTGGCGGAGCAGGCTCTGCGGACGACCGCCGACGCGGGCTACCTCGGCGGCCAGGCGCGGGCCTACCACGTGATGGCGATCATCCACGGCGAGGACGACCCGCAAGCGGCGCACGAGGTCCTGGAGCAGGCGACGAAGGTCGCCGAGGCGCTGCTCTACCTGTCGAAGGTGTTCGCCATGGTCGGGGACGAACGCGCCAGGGCGACCGCCGAGCTGACGCTGGCCCACAGCGAGGCCGGCAACTTCGGCCACTACCTCGCCGACTCGCTCAGCGTGCTCGGGCAGCTGGACCTGGCCGAAGGCAACCTGCCCGCCGCCATCGCCACCCTCGAACCCTCGGTCCGGGTGTGGCGCACGCGGGGCTCGATCCCCTACCTGGCGCGGACGCTGCACGCCCTCCGCGACGCCGGCGGCCACCGCACGGCCACGACCGTCTGGGAAGAGGCCCGGGAGTTGTGCCGTGGGATCTCGCACGAACACGGCGTGCGAACGCTGGACGCCGGCTCACGCGTGCAGAGACGGAACCCACGGCTTCGAACCGGCGGTGACGTCCAGGACCAGCTCGGCCACCTGGTGATCGCCGCCCGGCGAGGCGAGCGGGTCGGGCAGTGCCTCCTCGAAGGTCACCAGCGCGGTGCCGGGCCGGCGCAGCGCCGCGACGAACCCCTGCACCAGCAACCAGCTGTCGAAATCGAGGTACATCGGCTTGTGCCACTTCTCGCGGGTCTGGGTCCACGGCGTCGCGGACCTGGCAAGGCGCTCGTCCACGGTCTCCGGGGCGGGGCGGGTGCGGAAGAAGCACCGGCGGGGGATCCTCTCGGCGTGCCGCCATTCCGCGAGCCGCAGGAGGAACCGGGCCTCCTTCTCCCCCGGCCGGGGCAGCGGGACGCCCTGCGCGGGAAACCTGGTCTGTGCCCGTCCCGCGACGAGCGAGCCGATGGTCAGGCGAGGCCAGTCGCAGCGCCGGTCAAGCGGGGCCGTACGGGAGGGGTGCGGTGGAGGGAGGACCGAGATGGGTGGCGTCTCGCCGGACAACACCGTCAGCAGGAGCGAGAACGGGGGCAGGAACTCCCGCGCGGCCGCGCCCGTGTGCACGACGCGCACCTCGCGCCCGTGCGTCGTTGCCAGCGCGAGGAGGCCGGTCTCCTCGTCGAGACGGACGACGAGGTCGTCGATCCGTAGCCGGGCGCCGTCCGCGCGGTCGGCCAGGCCCGGGGTGCCGCCGAGGTGGAAGGGGAGGCACCGCAGGTGGTCGTTGAGTGAGATGCCGAACCGGCTTGCGAACGCCGCGTAGATCGGGCCGGTTCCCTGGTCCGCCACCTCGGTGCCGCGCCGCCCGCCGGTCAGGTGGTCGAGGCGGGCGCGTACCGACCCGAATCCGGTGCCCATCGCGTTGAGCACCGCGCGGAAGCCGCCGGCGGTGGCGGCGGTGGCGGCGGTGGCGGCGGTGGCGGCGGTGGCGGCGGTGGCGGCGGTGGCGGCGGGCTGGACGAAGGCGCTGATGGACCGCACTTCGGGCACCCAGGGCGGATAGCTCGCGATGGCCGTGCGCAGGGCGCCGGGATACACGACCACCTCGCCGGCGGGCCCCTCGGCGACGGGTCCCTCGGTGGCAGGGCTCTCGGTGGCAGGGCTCTCGGTGGCAGGGCTCTCGGTGGCAGGGCTCTCGGTGGTGGGGCTCTCGGTGGTGGCGGGGAGCGGGTAGGGCGACAGTGCCGCGAGTGCGGAGGCCATCACGTCGCTCAGCCGGCTCACCGAGGCCAGCACGCTGTCCTCGGGATGTTGCGCCGCCGGTCCGAGAACGCTGCCTCGCAGCTCGGCGCCGACCTCGTCCGCGGCCGTCATGGCCTGCTGGTACTCGCGGTAGAACGCGATCGCGGAGACGGGGCCGCGCCGGCGCAGCCGCTCGCCGAAGAGCTCCGTCAGCGCCAGCCTGGCCGGCAGGTGAGGCGCGAAGGGCGCGATCCACCGGCGGATCAGGTCCAGGTCCTCGGCGACCGGCCGCCACGCGCGGGCCGAGCAGACGGCGGGCGGCTCCGGGCTGACCGCCGTTTCGCGCACGTTGACGGTCGTGAGCGAGGCGAACATCGCGTGGTGCGGGCCGCCCGGTACGGCGAACCCGGCCAGCTCGCGCAGCCTGCTCGCCACCGTCTCGCGGCGGGACCGGTAGGAGCCTGCGTCGTCGATCGCGGGACGCGCCGCCAGCGCGGCGGCCGCCCGCTCCAGTGCGTCCGGCAACGCGCCGGCCTCCCCCAGGTCCCGCAACCACGCCGCGGATCCGGCGAGGACCTCGTCGAGGTGCGGAACCGGCAGCCCGCTCACGATGAGCCCCGCGTCGAGCAGGTGATCGAGGAAGGCGTCGACCTCTCCGTCCAGGGAGGCATCGCCGCCGGTGAGGCGTTCGCGGAGTACGTGGCGGGGCAGTCCCCCCGGCTCCGCGCCGAGCTGATCGATCAGGGCGAGAACGGAGGGCCGCGCGGGGACGGCACAGTATCGTTCGCCACCCAGCAGCCCGAGAACCCCCAGCCCTCTGAGGTAGACGACCTGGTCCCCCAGGCGCTGTGCCGACGCGTTGAGCGCGAGCAGCGCCCGGCCGTGCCCGGCCTCGTGCTCCGCCACGAAGCCGGCGATGCTCTCGCGGACGTGGTAGTAGGAGAGCTCGAAGACGCCGGACCGATCCACCGGGCGTACCTCGACGGCGGGACCGCCGGCTCGCCACACCACGGGGCCGCTGGTGGTGAACGTGCTGAGCGGGCTGGTCTTGGTCGCGGCGCGGGCCAGGTAGCGCGCCACCGTCGTCAGGGTTCCCGCTCGGGGTTTCCTGGCCGGGTCGCTGATCCATTTCTCCAGCTCGGCCGCGAGTACGGGGCTCGTGCCGCCGAGCGCGATCCGGAACCCGGGGTCCGTCGCGGCCTTCAGCAGCGCGTTCAGGCCCGACTCCCGCGCGGCCGCGAGGACGTCCGGAAGGGAGTTCTCGGCGGTGGCGAGGGCGGCGGTCCCGTCCAGCCAGCCCGTGATCCTGCGCGTCACCTCCTCCGGTAGCCGCCCGGCGATCTCCGGCGTCCATTCCCCGGTGCCCGGCCGCCGCCCGGCGTGCAGGGCTCGGCGGAGGCCGATGACGCGGGGGCGTACGTCGTCGCGGGGCAGGTCGCCGATCACGGCGTGGAGGGCGTCGGCGATCGCGCGTCCCTCCGCGCGGAGCCCGTCGCGGCGGGACAGCACGTCGTCGATGGTCGCGGCGAGCCTCGGGGAACGGAGCCCGTCGAGGGCCGCGGGAGCCAGTCCGGCGACGCGGACCACCGCGTTTCCCGTGCCGCCCGGGATGGGGCCGATCCGGGCGGGCGCCTCCGCTGTGCTCACCGTTCTCCCTTCACGATCCGGATGGAGAGCCCGGTCCGGCGCGTGCGCCGGACCGGGCTGGGCCGGCCCTTCACAGGGCCGGCGTCATCGGCCGTCCGGCCGTGTTACCGCGGTTCCTTCGGCGACCCGCTGCAGCAGCTGCAGCCGACCAGCTGGCAGGAGCAGCTGCAGTTCCTGGAAGCGCCGTACTCCAGCATCCCGTGACCGCCGGTCAGCGACTCGAGCTCGAGGTCGCCGGTCTCCAGCTCGAAGACGTCGACCGGGAGGTCGGCGACCGAGAACTTCGACTTCGCAGGGCTCATCGCGTTCCTTTCTCTTCTTCACCCGGGTCCCCCAGCGGGAGCCGGACGTTCTCAGGCCTCACTCAGCTCATCCGCGTGCGCGGGAGTCAGCAGCTGGCTGGAGATGAGTTCGGCGTACAGTTCGTCGGTCCTCATGAGCTCGTCGTGCGTGCCGACGGCGCGGGCGGCTCCCTGGTCGAGGACGACGATGCGGTCCGCGTCCATGACCGTCGAGAGGCGGTGCGCCACGACGATGACGGTGACCGTCTGCGCGATGGTGCGGACGGTGTCACGGAAGGCCGCCTCGTTGACGGCGTCGAGGTGCGAGGTGGCCTCGTCCAGGAGGAGCAGGCGCGGGCGGCGGAGCAGGGCGCGGGCGATGGCGAGGCGCTGCCGTTCCCCGCCGGAGAGCGTGCCGCCGCGGTGCCCGACGGGTGTGTCGAGCCCGTCGGGGAGGCCTTCCACGAACTCGTCGAGCCGGGCCAGCCTGAGCACGTGGGCCAGCTCCGCGTCGGTGGCGCCGGGGACGGCGAAGGTCAGGTTGTCGCGGATGGTACCGGCGAGGACGGGGGCGTCCTGTTCGACATAGCCGATTCCCTGGCGGAGCCGCGCGACCGGCCAGTCGCGGACGTCGCGGTCGCCGACCAGGACGCGGCCGTCCTCGTGCTCGTAGAACCTCTCGATCAGGCCGAACACCGTGGACTTTCCCGCTCCCGAGGTTCCGGCCAGCGCGGTCACGGATCCCGCCGCGGCGGTGAAGGTGAGTCCCCGCAGGACCGGGCCGGCGTCGCCGTACCGGAAGTGGACGGAGTCGAAACGCACGCTCAGGGGTGAGTGCTCCGCCTGCGGCGCCGGGGGCTCGTACGGGGCCTCCGCGGGGTAGTCCAGCGCCTCGGCGATGCGGGCGACGCCGGCGGTGGCCGACTGGTAGGAGGCGAGCGCCTGGATCACGCTCTGCATCGGCCCGATCAGGTAGAACACGTAGAGCAGGAAGGCCACCAGCACACCGACGTCGATGGTCCCGGTCGCGACCCGCGCCCCGCCGGCCACCAGAACGGTCAGGAGCGCGAGCTGATAGGTCAGGCCGGTGACGTTCGCGGACACCACACCCCACAACGACGCCCGGGTCCTGGCCCGGCGTACGGCGTCCGCCGCGGCGTGGAGGCGGGCCTCCTCCGCCTGTTCCGCGCCGAACGCCCGGATGGTGCGCAGGGCGCCCAGAGCACGTTCCAGGTCGGCGGTCAGGGTGCCCACGGCCTCGGCCGTAGCCGTGCTCGCGCTCCGGATCCTGGGCGCGAGCAGGCGGAAGACCAGGAACGCGAGGACGACGACCGCCAGCGTCAGCCCCAGCAGAGCGGCGTCCAGGTATGCCATGAAGCCGATCACGGTGATGATCACGGGGACGTAGATGCCCAGCCCGACGAGCGCGTCGGTGGTGAGAATGTCCACGCTCGCCGCGTCGGCGGTCGCCCGGGCGAGCAGGTCGCCCGGGCGGAGCCGGTCGAAGAACGGAACGCTCAGGCGCACCAGGCGCGAGGCGAGCCGCCGGCGGACGTCCCTGGTCAGGATGACGCCCGTACGGTCGAGCAGGAACCAGCTACCCGCGTTGAGCAGCACGTTGGCCACGATGAGCGCCCCGATGAGCAGCATCGCCCCGCCCGGCCAGGTCCCCGCGGAGATCTGGCCGATGAGCCGCTGCGTGACCAGGGGCAGCACCAGGACGCTCGTCGCGGAGAGCAACGACAGCACCACTCCCCCGGCCAGCCTGGCACGGTACGGCCGCGCCCAGCGCAGGAAGATCCGCCACACGGACACCGGCCGGGCGGCCGCCGCCTGATGGGTCATGGGTCCTTCTCTCAGTAGGGGGGAACGGCCTCAGGGGAAGGGGTGCGGTTCGGTGTTGAGCTCGTCCTCGGTGAGGGAGCGCCGGGTGTACCCGAGCCGGCGGGGCGCCTCCAGCAGCCGGGGCAGCCCGCTCATCCGGCGGTGGCGGTGCCCGAAGGTCATCGGCAGCGTGCCGGGGATCAGTACCTTGACCGCGTGGAGGTCCATGGCGCGCAGTTCGTCCGGCGTCTGGTCGACGACCACGACGTCCAGCCCGGAGTCGGTGTACCGGCCGACGACCGCGCGCATCAGCTCCCCCAGGTCGCCGGCCGCGAACTCCTCCGTACGGGCGCCGACCTCGGAGGCGGGGCGGCCGGGCGTGCTCGCGGTGAGGAAGTTCAGCCGCTCCGCGGCGCGCGGGTCGGTGTAGAGGAGCGGATGGTCCTCCATGTCCGCGACGGCGGAGGAGTCCTCCGCCATGGCCGCCGCCCGGGCCCGCACCTCGGGGCTCGTGAAGGACTGGATGCCGTTGGTCAGCATGTCGCCCAGCTCGGCCACCGCGTTCATGACCGCCCGGCGCCCGGACAGGTGGGCGCCCGCGGTGCAGAACGCCGCGGGCAGGTCCGCGCCCGGGGCGGCCGTGGCCAGGGCCCACACCGCGGGGATGCCGTGTTCTGCCGTGATGTCGAAGAGACGGAGGTCGTAGCCTGTCTCCGCGCGCAGGGCCGCGAGGTGGAGGGCGTTGCGCTCGTCGAGGGTCGCCTGGTCGATCTCCGGTACGGGCAGCCGGGCGTACCACGTCAGCAGGAACCCGTCGCGTTCGGCGATCTCCAGCATGCCGTAGAGGACCGCCTCCTCCAGGCTGGAGCCGAGCGCGCACCCGTTGGAGATCTCGTAGACGAAGGGGCGGTTGTCCGGGTCGAGAGCGTGGGCGCCGTAGTAGGCGAGGGTCTCGGGCACCAGGATCGGCTCGCCGCGCAGGAACGACCAGCCCCACACCCAGCGGTAGGCGCGATCCGGGTCGAACGGGTCGAACCCGAAGCCGGGTTCGTCGTACGCCTCCGGCGGGTGCAGGCCGAGGGTGCGCGGATCCAGGGCCCGGCCGGCAAGGTCGTGGTACGACCCCACTTCCGGGCTGCGCAGCCGCCCCGGCGCCGCGGAGAACCGTTCCAGCGCCTCGAGCAGCGCGATCGTCCGGCTGACGCGGCGCTGGGGGGCCCGGCCGTAGCCGCCGGACCCTCTCCCCCACCGGTGCGACACCTCCGCCGAGCTGAGGATCGCCCCGCCGGAGGTGCGGTCGTGCAGCAGCCACACCACGCCGGTGCGCTCGTCGACATAGGTCTCGGTCAGCGCGTCCAGCTCCGCGGCGAGGTCGCGCCCGCGCGCCGCCCCTTCGGCATGGCTCGGCACCGGCCGGGGCGTCCCCAGTACGGCCGGGGGCTCGTCGATCACGCGCGGGGCGCAGACCTCGCAGAGGGGGTCCGGCAGAATCCGGTGGGGGGTGACCGACAGGTCGTGGAGATCCACGGTGAGCACGGTCGCGCGGGTCCGTGGCCGCTCGCCGCCGGCGAAGGAGCGGATGTCGTCGGCGATCAGGGCCGCCGCCAGGCGGACGGCGTCCGCGGTCAGCAGCGGCGAGGGCGCGGCGAGCTGCTCGGCGTGGCGTTCGCGGACGGCCTCGCCGCGTTCGTACCTCGGGGCGGCCCAGGTCTGCCGACGGACGGCGCACAGGGCACAGCCCGGCTCTCCCGGCGTCTCCCAGGGGCCGATGACGATCGTGTCCGGCTCGGCGCGGGCCGGGAGCACGGGGCCGGTGAGCCTGGCCCGCAGCTCGGCCGTGACGGCCTCGGACCAGCCGTCCGTGGCGGCGACGGTCGGCGCGGCGGGGAGGTGTTCCTCGGGGAGCGGGACGGGCCGTACTCCGAGCCGGTCCGCCACGGCATCGGCGATGCGCCCTGCCGCCAGCACGGTCACGGCGTGCTCGGACATCCTGCCTTCTTTCTGGGTTCAGGCCTGACAGAGGTCGTGAGAGTCGGCGATCGCCACCCTCAGGCTCAGCGGGGCGGTCGCCGCCACGGCTGGGTCGTGGTCGAGGGGCAGGACGACGGCGCGGCGGCCGGTGGCGGCCAGAGCCGCCGCCACCCCGTCCGGGTCGATGACGTGGCCCGGGTCGAGCCGCATCGTGGCCCGCGCGGGCTGCGCGGCCGCCCATGGGCGGGGCCGTCCCGCGTGAATCCGCCGCTGGACGCTGAAGAGCGTTTCGAGGAGTCCCTGCGTCCAGGCCGAGGACGCGGTTCCCGCGGTCCTGGCCACCTCCGTCCCGCCGCGGTGGAACGACAGGCTGGTGACCCCGAACCGGCCGCCGTGGTCGTGGACCTCGGGCAGCTCGCCGAGCTCGGCCAGCAGGGTGAAGCAGCGCCGTCCCACCGCGTCCAGCCCCGCCGGATCGGTCGTGACGGGGCGGCCCGCGGGGTCGTCGATGAGGTCGGCGTCACATGTCCAGTGGGTGCAGAGCCCTCTCGCCACGGCCTCCTCCCAGGTGGCGCCGAAGCCCTCTCCGGGGGCGGCCCGCTGCCCGGCCAGCCGCGGGAAGGCCCGTGCCGCGGCCAGCCGTACGGGTGCCGCCGCCGCCAGGTCGTAGGCGATGGCGAACCCGCCTGGGGCGCCGGCGGTCACGGCCGCGTACAGGGCCGCGGGCTCGGCGTCCTCGGCGGCCAGCGCGGTGCCGCCGGAGTCCACCAGGCGCCGCGGATCCACCGTCAGCGCGGCGTAGCGGGCCAGCGCCCGGCGGGCCGCCTCGATTCGGGTGCCGGCGTAGGCGAAACCCACCGCACGCACGGTCACGCCCGGCCCGGGTGCGAGCACGTCGCCGGCCTCGGCCTCGGACACGTGCAGCGGGCTCTGCGCGGCGGAGTCGTCGGGGAGGAACCGGAACGGGCCGAACAGCTCGTCGGCGGCCCGGACCGCCGCGTCGGAGAACTCCTGCGCGTCCTCGGCGGGCCGGGACCGCAGGTGGTCCACCCGGGTCAGCACCGCGTCCGGGGTGGGCGGCGCCGCCGGCAGCTCGTACGGGTGCGGCTGGCAGTGGTGCCTGGAGGTGATCAGGTCCGGCCCGAGCCGCGTCGGCCTGCTCGCGTGCCGCGGGTCCGCGGTGCCGGTGGCCCATCGGAACACCGCGCGTCCCACCTGCGCGGCGGCCACCTCCACGTGCACGCCGGTGATCGCCTCAGGGGCGCGTGGTGCTCTCCTCAGGCGTGCGCGCAGCGACTCCGGCCG
Organism: Nonomuraea sp. NPDC050202; assembly: GCF_040656115.1. NCBI lineage: Bacteria > Bacillati > Actinomycetota > Actinomycetes > Streptosporangiales > Streptosporangiaceae > Nonomuraea > Nonomuraea sp. NPDC050202. Next base: position 9,464 of record NZ_JBFALF010000050.1, read on the forward strand.
TACCGTGACGAGGGCGTCGTCCTTGGCCGCCCGCACGGGGACGTACCAGATGTCCGTCCCGTCCCGCAGGATGTGGCCGACGGCGAGGCCGTCGCGTGCGGCCCGGTCCACGAACCGCGCCCTCTTGGCGGCGGGGCCGAGCGCCGAGGTCAGGAGGAGGACGTCCAGGCTCCACAGGTCCTCCTCGCCGAGCCCGTCCGCGTCGCACACCCGGACCCGCGCGGCTCCGGAGGCGCGCAGGGAGGCGGCGATCGCCTCCGGCAGCGGATCGGCCGCCAGGCCGTCGTTCGCGACGGCGACGCTGAGGTCACGGAACCGCGCGAACGCGGCCCGCGCCCCGTCGATGTGGGCCTCGATGAAGGCGACCTCCGCCGCGAAGCCGCCCGGTTGGTCGTCGCCGGCACCCTGCGCGGGCTCGGCGGCGATCTCGCGGACGACGCCGGCGTCGCGCAACTGGATCAGGATCGACCTGGCCAGGTCCGCGTGCGCGGGCGGCAGGCCCGCCGTGATCTCGGCGAGGCTCGACCGTCCGTCCAGGTGCGGGGCGAGGGCCTCGACCCATCGGGCGATGGACGTCCCGGTGAGGGTGAGCGGCCCGGCCGGGGTGATGAGGTGCACCCCGTTCCTGATCGGGGCCAGGTACGTGTGGTCGACCAGGCGCAGCTTCATGCGTCTCCTTCCGTCGGGTGCTCCGCGGCGACGGTGCCGAGCATGAACTCCCCGACCACGTCCTCGCTGAGGGGATCGGCTCCGGTGATGCGCTGGAAGGCGCGCGGCGCGCTGCTCCCCAGGGCGCAGCCGCCGAGCCCCATGGCGGTGGCGACGAGGTACATGGTCTGCATCAGGACGCCGAGGTTCTTGAGGATCAGCGCGTACGCCAAGCCCTCGTACACCCACATGAGCTGTTCGAAGCGCGCGGTCACCAGCACCAGCACCTGCGGCCGCGCCCCGGCGCCGGACATCGACCGCGCCGCGTCCAGCAGGATCCCTTCGGCGCCGGCCTGCCTGTCCACCCGCTCCAGGCGGTGGCCGTACCCGTCGTAGTGGTAGGTTCCGGGCGCCAGCCCGGCCACCTGGTGGGCCACCACGTACAGTTCGAGCTCGTGTACGCCGCCACCGCCCGGATAGGCACGGCGCGGCCGGTCGCCGTACGGAGTCGGGTGGTCGGAGGTTCTGGCGCAGCGGTGGAGGAACTCGGCGAGCTGCACGATCGTGATCGGCCTGTCCGCGTCGTGGTCACGTACGGACCTGCGCGCTTCCAGCACCTCGGTCAGGCTCGGGTCCGTGGCCAGGACACGTTCGCGGTCGGGGCGGGGCAGGTCCGTGGCGGGCCCGGCGGCCGGTGGCCGTGGGGCCGGCGCGGCCGTGTGCTCCCGGCCCCAGTACGTGGCGCCGAATCCGCCGGCCACCCCGCCCCCGCCGTCGATGCCCCGGCTGCTCCGGTGGAACGCCAGGTCGATCGCGGACCACTGCCGGACGCGGAACTCCTCGTCCTCGTCCCCGGTCACGGCCAGACCGGACCAGAGCAGGTCGCGCCTGAGCAGGAACGCCGCCTGCGCGCTGATGCCCGGGGGCGGCGCGGCTGAGCCGGGATCGGCGAGCGTGGCCAGCGCTTCCGGGGCGTGGACCGTGATGGAGGCCCAGGCGCGAGGCGACGTGGCACGCAGGCCGCCGCCGGGCGCCGCCGCGATGGTGGTGAAACGTGACAGCCGCGCGGTGGCGGGCGCGTCCGCGGGGGCGCCTGCCGGTGGACGGAGCCGGGGTTCCAGGGTGTGGACGGGTGTGTCCCCGTCGTGGACGGTGACCACGAGCCAGCCGTCCTCACGCAGCCGGGACAGGAGCGTACGGGCTTGCGGGGGGAACTGCTCGGCCCGGTGTTCCCCCGCGGCGAGCGCCCGCACGACGGCGAGGTCACCACCGTCGATCGGGGTCGTGTCGGGGTAACCCACCAGGTGGACACCGTTGCGCTCGCGGCCGATCGCAACCCCCGCGCGAAGCCTCAGGGTCTCGCCCGCGGTCACCCGGCACCTCCGCTCGCCGCGGCGAAGTCGCGCAGGACCTGGGTGGCCTGCCTGCCGGTACGCCGTTCCACCACCGCGGCGACCAGGTAGCAGAGGAAATAGCGCTGCAACGGGGTCAGCCCCAACCGGGTGAACTGCAGGTACATCAGATTCAGCACGAGCCGGAAGAGCGCGAACCAGGTGGACGGGAGCACCTCGCCGAACCACCGCTCGTTCTCGGCGAGGGCCCGGTGGAACGGGCTCAGCTCCCGGTAGGCGTCGCGCACCAGGGCCAGGTCGTCCCCGCCTTCTCCCAGCGGCAGCAGCCCGCGCCCGCGCAGGTCGAGCCCGCGTACCCGGCTCGCCAGCAGGGCGGCCACCAGGCTCTCGGTCGCGTCGTCCACGGCCCCTGAGCCCGGGTCGAGCAGGGCGTCCAGGCGGGCCCCGAGCACGCCGGCCCTGTCCTGGAAGTGCGCCTCCCACGCACGCCCCCGCGCGGCGCCGCCGGCCTGCTGGGCGAGGTAGGCGTCGGCGTGCGACCGGTAGCTGAGGTAGCCGGCCTCGATCCCGTCCGAGTGGAACTCGTCGGCCACGACGACCATGGCGTCGAACACCGCCGCGAGCACGCCCTGCCCCTGGATCGCCCTGCCGAGGACGGCGAAGGCGTGATCGTTGGCGGCGCACATGAAGTCCGCGTACAGCGCGGCCGCCTCGGGTGTGCCGTGCACCGCCACCCGGGCGTCGTACGCCTCCACGTGCCAGGAGTTGTCGTCGTACCAGGGGGTCAGCGGGCCGGGCTCCGCCTCGGCCTCGGCCAGCCGGCGGTGGAGCGGCAGGACCGCGTCCGGATCGGCCCCGGCGGCGGGCAGCCCCGCCAGGTACGGGCCGATCCGCGCCTCGACCGCCGGGAGCACGTCCGTTCTGAAGGCGCCGTCGGTGGCTTCGACGTGCAGCCGCACGTGCGGGCCCTGGCGCCAGTGCCGGGCGAACCAGCAGCGGTGGCCGCGGGCCGCCAGCTCGGTCATGACCGGGCGTACGGCCTCCACCAGCAGGCGGTCGGTCGCGTCGCCGTAGTGGTGGATGTGCACGCTGTGCCAGCCGGGCGTCGTCATGCGGCAGCCTCGTCCCTGGCGAGCTCGGCGAAGGCCCGATCGGCCAGATCGCGGAGCCAGGACTCTTCGGTCAGGCTCACGCCGAGGCGGTTGCAGGTCAGGTGGGCGCACCTGTCGAGGACCTCCCGCACGGCCCCGGGCTCCCCGAGCCTGACGGCCAGGGTGGTGGCGGAGGCCGCGAGGACGCCGGCGAAACCGGACGGTTCCTCCGGCGGGTCCGCGGCCAGCGCCCGCGTCCGTTCCGCGATGGCGAGCAGGGTGCGGCGGCGGCGCTCGTACCGGGCCTCGGCCTGCCCGCCGGGCGGCCATGAGGGCGTTCCCGGCTCCGGCCGCCCGGTGGAGCGCGCGGCGATCCACCGGTTCAGGGCGAGCGCGGCGAACGCCGCCGTGGTGCGCCGGTCGCGGGAGGGCCGCGTCGCCAGTAACCGCCGTACCGCTCCGCTGCATCGGACGAAGTGGTCCTCGGTGGCGTGCAGGCAGGCACCCGTGCCGTACGTGCCGGTCTCCGGCCGGTACGGGATGAACGCGAAGGAGTTGTTGGGCCGGAGATCGCGTTCGTACGACGGCAGCTCCTCCAGTGCCGCCATCGCGGGCGCGTAGAGGTCGTAGTCCGCCTGCGTTCCCCGGGTGGGCGAGGGGAGGCGGCTCAGGAAGTCCCCGGTGGCGCCGGACAGGACCCGCCGTACGTCGTCCGCGCGTCCCGGAGCGGGCAGGGCACGGATCCGCAGGTGCGGGCCCCCTTCCCAGTACCGCAGGAAGAACAGGCCCTCACCGGCGGCGGCATCATCGAGCCGGTCCTGCACCGTGGCCAGCAGGTCCGTGATGACGAGATCGAGGTCGCCGTCGTAGAAGACGTGGACGCTGATCCACGACCGCGTGCCGGTCACCCGCACACCACCCGCTCCCTGACTCGTCCCTGCCGCCGCGGCCGGCCGGCCCGGATGATCGAGGAACGTAGCGAGCGCTGGTATAACTCCAGAACACGCCCCGTATACGCGCCTGGTGAGCCGCCCTGCCGGCCGGCCGGGGGCACGTCCGCGGAGCCGTCCACGAGCTTCCGCTCGCGCAGGACGGCGCCCGCCGCGTGGACCACGACGGGGGCGGCGTCCGCGGTGACAGGCACCTCGGAGACCGTGTCCCGCTCGAAAAGACGGTTTCGTGCTGTGAGCTCGGGTTTCACATGGCGGTTTCCCGGAACAAACGCGGCGGTTTCTCGCAATGGTGCAGGAAAGAGGGCCTCAGTAGCTTTCGGCAGGTGCTCAAAACCGCCCTCGCTGCAATCTGTTTCGTCCTGGCTCCCGACGTTCCCGCGTCGATGCCCGCGTCGATCCCTGCGCCGATCCCTGCGCCGATCCCTGCGCCGATCCCTGCGTCGGTCGACGCCTACGTCGAGGAGTACCGCGCGGCCACGGGCCTGCCTGGCGTCACGGTGGCGATCACGAAACAGGGCAGAGTCATCCACACCGGCGGATACGGCAAGACCGCCACCGGCGAGCCCGTCACAGCCGACACTCCCATGGCGGTGGCCTCGGTCAGCAAGTCCTTCACCGCCTTGGCCGTCATGCAGCTGGCCGAGAGGGGCAAGGTCGCCCTCGATCAGCCGGTGCGCCGCTACCTGCCCGAGTTCACGCTGGCCGACCCCCGGGCCGCGAAGATCACCGTACGGCAGCTGCTCGACCAGACCTCCGGCATGGCCGACTCGGCCTTCCACGAGAAGAGCCTGACTCAGCCTCGAACGCTCCAAGGTGCCGTGGCCCGGCTCAGGACGGCCAGGCTCGCGGCGGATCCCGGGACCGCCTTCAGCTACCACAACACCAACTACCAAGTCGCCGCCCGGCTCGTCGAAGTGGTCAGCGGCCGGCCGTTCGCGGCCTACCTCGACGCAAACGTGTTCGAACCCCTCGGCATGCGCAACAGCACGACGATCGACACCGACCGCGACATGCCCGACAGCGCCCGCGGCCACCTGTACGTACTCGGCCAGGCCCTCGCCGTGCCGGAGCCCTCCGCGTTCGGTAACGGCTCCGGCGGGGTCATCAGCACCGCCAACGACCTGGCCAGGTGGCTGATCGCGCAGAACACCGGTCTCCAGGGTCTCCTGTCCCCGCGGAGCGTCGAGGAGATGCGCACCGCCTCCGAGCAGAACCAGGACTACGCCCTCGGCTGGATGATCGACAAGACCGAACGCGGCACCCTCGTGCTCGAGCACGGGGGCGACCTGTTCACCTCCACCGCCCACCAACTGCTGATGCCCGGCTCGGGATACGGCATCGCCGTCATGGCCAACACCGGCATGGCCTTCTCCGACGCGCACACCCTCATGACGGGCCTGGTCGCCATCATCGAGGGCGGCACTCCGCAGTCGCCCTCCGGGCAGCAATCGCTCCCCACCGACGCGCTCTTCGTACTGCTGACCCTGGTGACCATCGGGCTCGCGGTGCGGGGCACGGCGCGTGCCCGGCGATGGGCCGCACGCCGCACGGGATGGCAGCGATGGCGGCTGGCGCCGTACCTGCTCCCGATCGGGTTGTGCGCGACGATCGCCCCGATCCATCGCATACTGGCACGCGGCCGCGACGCCGGCTGGGTCCAACTGGCCTACCTCTACCCGACGTTCATGCTCTGGCTGGTGACGGCCGCGGCCGCGGGCCTCACGGTGGTCGCCGCGCGCCTCTGGGGCGCGGCGCGGCTACGACGGCGATGAAGCGTGCGCGGCGGGTGGCGAGAACCGGAGTGGCTTCGGAGCCTGTGGACCTCTGATCCGGGCGTGGCCATCCTTGCCGATGTGCGCCTGCGTCATCGGGTGAGCTCCTCCGCGGCTGGGGATTCGGCGGTGGGAGCCTGCCGGTTCTTCATGGTCAGAGCCAGGAGGATAGTGCAGGCGGTGAACGCCGCCGCGAGGGTGAAGGCCGCGGTGACTCCCTCGGTGAGGACCTGGTGGGCCGGTCCGCGCGCGACGCGGGTGGCGGCGCCGAACACCGTGACGAGGATGGCCAGCCCCAGCGCACCGCCGATCTGCTGCATGACGTTGAGCAGGCCGGAGGCGGCGCCGGCATCCTCGGGTCGGATCCCGGAGGACAACACGGTGGTGGCTCCCACCAGCAAGACGCCCATGCCGAGGCCGGCGATCATCATGGGGCCGAGCAGGGCCGTGGCGTAGTCGGCCTGGGGCGTCAGCCGCGTCATCCACAGCAGGGCCACGGTGATCGCTGCGGCGCCGACGGCGATCAGCGTCTTGGCGCCCAGGCGTGGCAGCAGCCGGGCCGCCGCGCCGGAAGAGACCAGGATCGCGAGGGCCAGCGGCACGAAGGCGAATCCCGCCTGCAGAGGGCTGTAGCCGCGGGCCTGCTGCAGGAACTGGGTGAGGAAGAAGAACATGCCGTTGCCCGCGGCCAGGACGAACAGCAGCACGAGGTAGCCGCCGGCGCGGTTGCGGTCGGCGAACAGCCGCAGCGGGACGATCGGCTGCCGGGCACGGGACTCGACGGCCACGAACAGTGCCAGCAGGACGGCGGCCGCGCTGAGCGCGCCGAGGGTGACCGCGTCGCCGAAGTCCTGCTCGGCGGCGCGGATGAAGCCGTAGACGAGCGCGGTCATGCCGAGCGTCGAGGTCAGCGAACCCGCCAGATCGAAGCGGCCCGGGTGGCGCTCGGTCTCGGTGATGAACAGCGGGGCCAGGATCAGCAGGACGAGGCCGATCGGCACGTTGATGAACAGCACCCACCGCCAGGAGATCCAGTCGGTGAGCATGCCGCCGGCGATGAGGCCGATCGCGGCGCCGGAGCCGGAGACTGCCGCGTAAGCCCCCAGCGCCCGCGCCCTGCGTGCGGGGTCCGGGAAGCCTACGGTGATGAGGGCGAGCACGGTCGGGGCGGCCATGGCGGCGCCGATTCCCTGACCTGCACGGGCCGCCAGCAGCATCTCGGCCGAGGTGGCCAGCCCTCCGGCCAGTGAAGCGGCCGTGAAGATGACGACCCCGCCGATGAGCGCCCGCCGCTGGCCGAGGATGTCGCCCGCGCGACCGCCGAGCAGCAGCAGACCGCCGAAGGCCAGCATGTAGGCATTGAGCACCCAGGACAGGCCGGCCGCGGAGAAGCCGAGGTCGTGCTGGATGTCGGGGAGGGCGATGTTCACCACGTTTGTGTCCAGGATGAACATCGTCTGGCAGATCAGCACGATGGTGAGCACCGGGCCGGGGTGGCGCTGGGGGCGGGAAGCGCCGGCGGGCCCGGATCCCGCTGTCGCCGTGTGCGTGCGCTGTTCGGTCATGGCACTCCTCAGGATGGAAGGCAGCAAAACGAGGAAGCTCCTCGGTTTCGGTGAGCTAAGATATGAGGAGGTTCCTCGTTTTGGCAAACGTGTGGAGGGTCCCATGGCGGATCGATCGACGCAGACCCGGCCCGCAGGGCGCAAGGATGCGCGACGCAACTACGAGCGTCTGCTGACGGCCGCCCGGACGGCTTTCACCGAGCACGGCGTCGGCGCCTCCTTGAACGACATCGCGCGCACCGCCGGCGTTGGCAACGTGACCCTCTACCGGCACTTCCCGACCCGCCAGGCACTGCTGGAGGCATTGCTGGGCGAGAGCCTGCGCGGCCTGCGCGCACGCTCGGACGAGCTGCTCGCCTCCCCGTCCCCGCACCAGGCCCTGACCACCTGGCTCACAGCCGCGGTCGAGCACGCCATGGCCTACCGCGGCCTGGTCGACGCCCTCGTCGACAGCCTCGCCGACCCCGCGTCCGAACTCCACGCCACCTGCCAAGCCGTCAAGGCCGCCGGGGCACAACTCCTGGCCAGAGCCCAGCACGCAGGAACGATCCGGCAGGATATTGACGCTTCCGCGCTCTTCTCCCTCATCGCTTCGGTCGCCTGGGCTGCGGAGCGGACCCCTGTACACCGTGACCAGCTTCTGGCCGTCATGCTCGACGGGCTCCGCCTCCGGGTGGATGAACCGGGCTGAACCGGAGGGCCACGGAGGCAAGCCGTGACGTCACCGCCGGACGGCCACGTCCACAGCGAGTGGTCCTGGGACGCGCCGCTCGGCGCGATGGCTGGTCGAGGACCCGGCGTCTGCCGTGGGCGGTCCGGCGAGCCTCACGGCCGGGCCCGAAGGCCTCCGCATAGGGTCGATCTCAGGTATCTCTTCGTCATGGCCCGGGCCCGATCGACCGGGCCCGGGCCGTCCGCGGCGGGGTGAACAACGGTCACCGCAGGCTGCCGGTCAGCGGGACGAACGCGGTCGCGCGTCCCCTGCCGAGCCGGACCCAGCGCACGAGGAGCAGGGCCATCCCGATCAGCCCGTCGACCGTCAGCAGCCCCCAGTTCAGCATCGTGAACAGGTGGACCTGGGTCTGGGTGACGCCGGGCAGTTGCCCGAGCCGGATGATCGCCACCCACTGGGCCGGGGTGCCGGTCACGAGCAGGGTCAGCCACACCGCGATGGTCTGCGCGGCGTCCCACAGGGCGTGCAGCAGGACCACGACGGCGTACCAGCCGAGGAGCGGGAGGTCCGGCCGGGGCCGGCCGCTGCGGCTGCGCGCCGCGGCCGCGAACAGCACGCCGCCGAGCAGCGCGGTCCACAACCCGTGCCCGACCGGGGCGAGCACCGCACGCAGGGCCTCGGTCTCGACGAGATTGAGCAGCGACAGGCCGCTGGAGGTGAACAGCGCGTTGAAGGCGTACCCGGCGCTCTCGAACGCGGCGAAGCCGAAGCCCACGGCCGCGCCGAGCACCATGCCGTCGCGCGGGGTGCAGAAGGGCAGCCGGCGGGCGAGCAGCCAGAGCGCGGCCAGCTTGACGCCTTCCTCGATCGCCCCGATCGCCAGGTAGCCCCAGCTCGACATGTTCGTCAGCAGCGCCGACTCCAGGATCGAGGCGCCCAGGACGCCGAGCACGCCGCCGTAGACGAACGCGGAGAAGATGCGCTGGGTGGTGATCACCGCGTCGGCGCGCCGGAACGCGAACGCGACGAACGTGACGGGGACCAGAAAACTGCCCACCAGGATGATCGTCGGCACCAGGTTGACGTTGCCGGTGACGAACGTGACCACCACGGTCGCCACCCACAGCGCCAGCCCTCCGAGGAGGATCCGGACCCAGCTCGGGCCGGAGCGCCGCACTCCGGGCTCGTTGACGAATGCGACATCAGGGAAAACTGCCGGGTGTGACTTCACCGCGGGCTCCTTCCGGGGAGTGCTCAAGGCTTCCCCTTCAGGATCCGCGGGCCCCGCCGCGGTGTCGTCCCGGCCAGCGGCCATCCCGGCTACCGGCTGGCTGGAATCCCGGGATCCCGGTCAGCCTCCGGTGACCGGCAGATCGGCGTGCAGGGTGGTGCCCCGGGCGGGCGGGCTGTCGACGGTGACCGTGCCGCCCAGCGCCTCGACGCGGTCGGCCAGCCCGAGCAGTCCCGAGCCCGTGCCGGACGTGGCGCCGCCGACGCCGTCGTCGCTCACCCGCAGCCGCAACGTCCCCTCCTCCAGGCACGCCCGCACGGTCACGACCGTGGCCTGGGCGTGTTTGGCGGTGTTGGTGAGCGCTTCGGAGACCACGTAGTAGGCGGCCACCTCGACGGGTTCCGGCAGCCGGCCCGGCACGTTCACGTCCAGTTCGACCGGCACCGGGCTGCGGCGCGCGAGGGTCTTCAACGCCGGGCCGAGCCCGGCCTCGCTCAGGATCGCCGGGTGGATGCCGCGGGAGATCTCGCGCAGCTCGTCCACGGCCTCACCGAGCCCGTCGGCGAGCCGGTCGAGGGGTTCGGCTAGGTCGGGGCGGTCCGGCGGCAGCGTCGCCTGGGTCGTGCGCACGTCCAGCACGAGCGAGACCAGCCGCTGCTGGATGCCGTCGTGCAGGTCGCGTTCGATGCGGCGGCGGGCCTGGTCGGCGGAGGTGACGATGCGCGAGCGGGAGGCGGCCAGCTCTTCCCGCTGCCCGTCCAGCGTGGCCGCCATCGTGTTGAAGCCGCGCTCCAGGACACGGATCTCGCCGATCCCGCGCTCGGGCACCCGGGCCCGCAGGTCGCCGCCGGCCAGCTGCCGCGTGGCCCCGGCGAGCCGCCGTACCGGGGTGACCACTGCGCGGGCCAGGTAGAGGGAGTAGGCGCCGATCAGGGCGACCGACGCGATCAGCCCGGCCACGCCGACGGTGATCGCGCGCAGGGCCGCCGTGTCGGACTGGCGCTGCTCGGTCCTGGCCGCGGAAAGGGCGCCCGCCACCAGCGCGTCGAACTCCCCGCGCATCGTGTCCACGCGGCGCTTGCCCTCCGCGGTCTCGGCCGCCCGCGCCACGGCCCGGTCAGTGCGCATGGCCCGCACCAGCGGGACGGAGTAGGCGTCGATGTACGACGTGCCCTCCGCCTCGATCCTCCGGGCGAGCACGTGCTGGGCGGGGTCGTCGGCCACCAGCCGCTCCAGTTCGCCCGCCTGCCCGGGGAAGGCCGCGACGGCCGCCTGCCACGGCTGCAGGAAGCTCTCCTGCCCGGTGAGGGCGAACCCGCGCTGGCTCGTCTCCATGTCGATGATCAGACGTTCCAGCCGGTTGGCCATCGTCAGGACCTGTGCGGAGCGCTGCTCGCGACGCCAGGCCTCACGCAGGTCGCCGATCGAGACCAGCAGGACCGCGAAGGCCGCGCCCACGATCAGCGCCAGCACGGCGCCGGCCGTCACGGTGCGGAGGGTGAGACCGCGGCCTGGATCGTTCCTGGTTGCGCCTGACCGGCCATCGTGCATGCCCGGAGTGTACCGATCGGGGACAAGGTCCCATAATGCCGACATGGCCGATACGCAGGTGGTTCTCGCTGACGACGACGTGCTGCTGCGCGAAGGGCTCGCCAGCCTCCTCGCGCGCTCCGGCCTGGACGTGGTCGGGCAGGCCGGCGACGCCGTCCAGCTGCTGGACCTGGTCCGCGAACGGCGGCCGGAGCTGGCCATCGTGGACATCCGGATGCCGCCCACCAACACGGTCGAGGGGCTGCGGGCCGCCGCGCAGATCCGCGAACGGCACCCCGAGGTGGGCATCCTGGTGCTGTCGGCCCACGCCGAGGCCGAGCACGCCATGCAGCTGCTGGCCAGCGGCGGCGGGATCGGCTACCTGCTCAAGAGCCGGGTGACCGACGTGGAGGACTTCGTCGACACGGCGCTGCGCATCGCCAGGGGCGGCTCGGTCGTCGACCCCGCACTGGTCCAGGAGCTGGTGTCGGCGCGGCGCCGCAACGACCCGCTGGACGCGCTCAGCACGCGCGAGCGCGAGGTGTTGTCGCTGATGGCCGAGGGCCGCTCGAACGCCGGCATCGCCCGCCGGTTGTGGGTGACCGAGGGCACGGTGGAGAAGCACGTGCGCAGCATTCTCACCAAGCTGGGCCTGTCCGAGGCCGACGACGACCACCGCCGGGTGCTGGCCGTGCTCACCTTCCTCGATGCCCGCTGAGCAGCTCGCGGATCGCGGGCCCCGACAGCCGCGCCTTCGGCAGGAACCCGACCGCCCGGCTCGCCTCCACGAGCTGGGCGAAGTCGTCGGCGTCCTGGGTCGAGATCATGATGACCGGGACGGCTTCCAGGCGGCCGGCCACGTCGAAGCCGCTCTCCTCGCCCAGCCCGACGTCGACCAGCGCGACGTCGGGCCGCAGCGCCGAGGCCAGCTCCAACGCCCGGCCTCCGGTCGCGGCCGTGCCGACGACCTGGACGCCCTGCAGCTCCAGCAGCCGGCTCGCGGCCTCCACGAACCGCCGGCTGTCATCGACGATCAGGCAGCGCAACTCCACCTCCCCAGGCTCCCACCCCGGCAGGGCGCGGGGCATTCCCGCTAGCTGGAACCCTCTCGTGCCTACCGCCGGCGCGCTCATCGGCCCAGGCCCGCGACGAGGTTGATGGTCAGGGCGACGATGACCGTCCCGAACAGGTACGACAGCAGGGCCTGGCGCAGCACCGTCGAGCGGAACGCGGAGGTGCGCAACTCGGTGTCGGAGACCTGGAACGTCATCCCGACGGTGAAGGCCAGATAGGCGAAGTCGGTGAAACGCGGCTGGGCCCCGCCGGGGTCGCCGGTGTGGAAGTCGATGCCCTCGCCGCCCGAGGAGTAGTACATCAGCGCGTACCGCAGCGTGAAGATCGTGTGCACGACCGCCCACGACGCCACGACGCTGGCGACGCCGAGCCCCACGACCAAGGATGCTCCGGTTCCGGCAGTCATGATCATGTAGCCCACCGCCGCCAGGCTGGCCACCGCCGCGACGACCACGGCCACGTCCGCGCCCGCGCGCGTGGGATCCTCCCGGTCCACGTCGGCGGCTGTCTGCGGGCCGTCGAGCCGGGCGATCCGCGCCCAGGTGACCGCCAGGAACACCACGGCCGCCGCGTCCCAGCCGATCAACGGCACGTACGGCAACGGCACCACCGCCGCAGCCATGGCCACGGCCAGGAGCCCGCCCGCGGCGGCGGTCAGCGCGGCCTGCCGTACCGAGGCTCCGAGCATCTCGGACACCCGCGTCATCAGGATCGCCTCCATCCTCTTTTCTCGTGCTCCCAGCCTCGCCGCGAACGGGCGGGCGGGCATCGCGGCCAGCGCCCGTCCGGGGGCGGGGGCAGCGGTAAGCCGCCACTACCTGCTGGCCGCCAGGGCTCCGGCGGCGCGTCTCGGCGGGCCGGCCCTGACGAGACCGCAGCCTCCCGGCGGGCGCGTCCTGACAAGATCGGCCTGTCCGGCCATGACGCCGATGTGAAGCCGATCGCCGTATCGCCTCTGCCATAGTCACCGCGACCACGGCCGGATCTTCCTCCGGCTCGCCGGGTCACCTCGCGCCTGCCCCGCGCTGCAGGCGCCGGCACCGGCTGGGGCGGCGCCGACATGCTCGACGCCAGCGGGACCATCATCAACCTCGCCGCCGCCCCCGCCGGCACCGAGATCCACCTCGCGACACTCGCCCCCTGACTCGGCCGCCCGTGACCTCGGGTCGCGCGAGGTCACGGGCTTGCCCGGGGTCGCTTCCTGGCGGCCACGGGCCGGCTCATGTCAAATGACCTGCCAATGACCTGGCTATGACCGAGGGGCCCCGGAGATAGTTCGGGGCATGGGAGCACATGCGCGCGATGGGGCGGACCTCCGCATCGCCGTCCTGGGGCCGATGGCGGTGTGGCGCGGTGACGCGCAGGTCGAGCTGGGGTCGAACCGGCTGCGTACGGTGCTGGCCGTGCTCGCCATGTCGGCGGGCGAGACCGTCTCCGTGGACCAGCTCGCCCTCGCGATGTGGGCCGACGACCTGCCGGCCAACCGGCGGCGCAGCGTGCAGACGTACATCGCCCGGCTGCGCCACGCGTTCGGACCGGCCTCGATCCGCACGTCGGCGGTGGGCTACCGGCTCGACGTGGCGCCGGACGCGGTGGACGCCCTGCGCTTCAGCCGGCTGCTGAGCGAGGCGGCGCTGTCGCGGGGCACCCCGGCCGAGCACGCTCTCCTGGATCAGGCGCTGGCCCTGTGGCGGGGCGGGCCGTTCGACGGCGTCGATTCCGAGCTGCTGTCCGGCCCTCGCGCCTCCCACCTGGTGGAGCTGCGCCTCGCCGCCGTGGAACGCTGGATCGACCTGGGCCTGGCCGAAGGACGGCACGCCGAGATGGTGGCCGAGATCCAGTTACTGGCGGCCAGCCATCCGCTGCGCGAGCCTCTGTGGGGCCGCCTGCTGCGCACGCTGGGCCGCTGCGGCAGACACGCCGAGGCACTGGCCATGTACGAGCGCCTCAGGCGCCGCATCGCCGAGGACCTGGGCGCCGGCCCCTCCTCGGAGCTGCAGCGCATTCACCTGAGCCTGCTGCAGGAACCGGGGGGAGCCTCCTGGCGCCATGAGGACGGAGCCGGCCTGGCCGGAAGGGCCGCCGGCACGGCTTAGCCTCCATGGACGATGAGCCCAGGCATCGACCGGACGACGCGGGCGAGCACCTCATCCGCGAGGCGCTCGGGGTGAGGGGTGGCGCCTGCGCGAGATCGGTACGAGTGCCGGGATCTCGCATGAGCAGGTACGCCCGATGCTCGCATGAGGGCCGTCCGGCCCGGGAGCATCCGGCGCCCTGAACGCGAGGGGTGGCTACTCGGCGGGCGGGGGTGTGCGCAACGGCCGCACCTGCCCGCCTTCGGGTGACTCGGGCCAGCCGGACTCGAGCAGGTCGAAGATGGCGTGCAGTGCCGCCAGGGGGTCGGGTTCCGTGCCCGCGAGCTCGGGGATCTCCAGGACGTAGCGGGCGAGAGCGCGGACGGTCATGTCGGAGGGGTCGCGGCCGCTCTCGGCGGCGATCGCCTCGGCCAAGGCTCCCTCGCTGGCGATCCAGAGCTTGCGTGAGTATTCCCGCAGGGCGGGCGTGCTGACGATCAGGTCGCGCTTGCGCCGTAGCTCGGGCGGGAGATCGTCGGTGAAGGGCCCCCGGGCTGCCATGCAGCGGCGCAGGGCTTCCATCACGGACTGGCCGGGGGGCCGGTCGCGGACCGCGGCGACCAGCCAGACGCGCCGTTCGGCGCCGTCGTCGAAGATCAGCGCTTCCTTGCCGTCCGGCACGTGCGCGAACAGGGTGGCGATGGAGACGTCCGCCTCCTCGGCGATCTGAGCGACGGTGACGCCGTCGTACCCGTGCTCGCTGAACAGTCGCAACGCGGTCTCCGACAACGCCTGGCGGGTCTGTGCCTTCTTGCGCTCGCGGCGCCCCATCGTCGTCCCCATGTCTCCATCGTAGCGGAACCTGAAACGCATCTGATTCTATAGTGGTTATAGTTTCAGAGTCACTTCAGGTTTTCTTGAACGGAGATGCGTCATGGCCACCCTCGCCAACGCCGGCCCACCGGCGACCGCGTCAACCCGGCGCATGTGGGCCATCCTGGGCTTGGTGCTGCTCGCCGATGCCCTCGACATGATCGACGCCACAGTCACGAACATCGCCGCGCCCACGATCACCGCCGAACTGCACGGCGGCGAGGACCTGATCAAGTGGCTCGGCTCGGCCTACATGCTCGCGATGGGCGTCCTGCTCGTGGTCGGCGGGCGGCTGGGCGACAAGTACGGCCAGCGCAGGCTGTTCCTCATCGGCATGAGCGGCTTCACGATCGCCTCCGCCGTGGCGGGGCTCTCGCCGCACCCCGCTCTGCTGATCCTCGCCCGCGCAGCCCAGGGCGCGTTCGGTGCGCTCCTGATCCCGCAAGGCATGGCGATCATGACGAAGACGTTCTCGCGCGACATGCTCACCAAGGCGTTCGCGCTGTTCGGGCCCCTGCTGGGAGCAGCCTCGGTCGGCGGCCCGATCCTGGCCGGGTTCGTCATCGACGCCGACATCGCCGGGCTGTCGTGGCGCCCGATCTTCCTCGTCAACCTGGTGCTCGGCGCGCTCGGGCTGCTCCTGGCCGTCCGGCTGCTGCCGCACGACGACGGCGACGCGTCCACCGGCGTGGACGGCGTGGGCTCAGGGCTGCTCGCCGCCACCATGTTCGGCCTGCTGTTCGGGCTGGTCGAGGGGTCGAGCAACGGCTGGACCGCTCTCCCCGTCCTCTCGATCGCCGCCGGCCTGGCGTTCCTCGCGGCCTTCGCCCGCCGCCAGAGCACCGCCGCCGACCCGCTGGTCAAGCCGTCCCTGCTGCGCAACCGCGGCTTCAGCTCCGGACTGCTCGTCGGTCTGATCGTCTTCGCCGCCACCACCGGGCTGGTCTACGTCCTGTCCCTGTTCATGCAGCAAGGGCTGCACGCCTCGGCGCGGGACACCTCCCTGGGCCTCCTGCCGATGACCGTCGGCATCATCGTGGCCTCCGGAGCCTGCATGGTGCTGATCAAGAAGCTCGGCCGCACCCTCGTGCTCCTCGGCCTGGCCGTCATCCTCGCCGGCTGCGGCTGGCTGCTCATCCTGGTCACGACCTCCGGCACGGGCCTGAGCCTGTGGGCCCTCGCACCGGCCGGCTTCCTCACCGGCCTGGGAATGGGCGCCTGCTACGGCACGATCTTCGACGTCGCCATCGGCGACATCGCCCCCGGCGAGGCTGGCAGCGCCAGCGGCTCCCTGTCGGCGATCCAGCAACTGGCGGCCGGCATCGGGTCGGCCGCCGTCACCTCGGTCTTCCTCCAGCAGGCCGGCTCCGGCTCCGGCCCGGCCCTGACGACCAGCCTCGCCGTCGTCGTAGCCCTCATCGCCCTCACCGTCCCGGCCGTTGCCCTGATGCCCAGACGGGCACCGGAAGAACCCCAGCACTGACCCCACCATCAACGCAAGGAGCTGAAACCATGCCCCCAGCCCCCTGGGACGTGCGCCGCCTGCCGCGCGCCGAAGGCAGGAACGTCCTCGTCACCGGCGGCAACGCGGGCATCGGATACTTCGTCGCCGAACAGCTCGCCGGCACCGGCGCCACCGTCGTCCTCGCCTGCCGTGACCCCGCCAAGGCCGAAGCCGCGCGGGCCTCGATCCGCGCCCGCGTCCCCGGCGCGAACGTCCGTCACCTGCGCCTGGATCTCGCCCACCTGCCCTCGGTCGAAGCCTCCGCCGGCGCCCTGGGGCTGGACAGGCTGGACGCGGTGGTCTGCAACGCCGGAGTGCTGCTCGACCGGCGCCTGAGCGCCGCCGGCAGCACGACCCTGAGCGTGGTCGTCCACCCCGGCGGCGCGCTCGACTCCCTCACCCCCTCACGCCCGCCGGTCCACCTCCGTACCACCGGCGAACGGCTGCGCGGCCTGCCGGCCGGCCTCCTCCTGCAAGGCAAGGAGGCCGCCGCCTGGCCCGCCGTCCGGGCCGTGCTCGACCCGTCCGTACGTGGCGGCCAGCTCTGGGGACCCCGGGTGTTCGGGATCCGCGGCCTGCCCGTTCTCGAACGCGTCCAAGGTCACCTGGCCGACACCGTACTCGCGGCCCGGCTGTGGACCGCCACCGCCGGACTGACCGGCCTCGATCCGAGCTCGAACCTCGGGTGAGCCAAGATCGACCTTGCCGGACGGGAGACCACGGTGAAGGACCGCGGCGTAATCGTGGCGATGCCGCAGGGGCAGAGCCGGCCGCCTCACCCGACGGGCAGGGAGGACACCGTGTCCGTCGCGGGTGAAGCCGGGCTCGGCGGGCAGAGGGCCGGCATCGTGCCGTCGGTCAGACGGCGTGGGCCAGGGCCGCGTCGTCGGCGGCGGCCTCCTCCTGGCTCCACGGCTGCGGAGCGGGATGGGCCAGGTGCCACTGGACGGACTCCGTCACTCGCACCGCCGGGTCGCCGGCGGTCCAGCCGAGCAGGGCGGTGGCCCGGGCGGAGGAGACCAGGACGTGCTGGGCGGGGGCGCCGGTGAGCGCGAGGGCCGGAGGCAGGACCTGGTCGGGGACGCGTACCAGCTCGGCCGGCGAGCCGGCCGCCCGCAGGATCTGGCGGAACCAGCCGCCGAGGGTGGCGGTACGGGATTCGCCGATGGTCAGCGCCTGGCCGTCGGCCGTGCGGCGGTCGAGGGCGGCCAGCACAGCGGAGGCGAGGTCGTCGACGTGCAGGCGGGTCCACAGCAGGTTGGCCGCGCCGACGGGGATGCGGGTGCGGCCGGCGCGGACCCTGCGCAGGATGACGTCCTCACGGCGCTGCCCGTCGTACGGGCCGTAGATCATGGGCAGGCGCAGCACCACCGCGCCGCGCGGTAGCCAGCGCTCCTCGACGTCGAGCTTGTCGTAGTCGGCCGGGACGCCCGGCAGGTTCGCGTCCCGGTAGGGGTAGCGGTCGCGGCGCAGCTCGGAGTCCTCGTCCAGCGGCATGGGCGACAGCTCACGGCCGGTGTTGAGCCCGGTGAACGCCTGGTAGACATCCACACTGGACAGCACCACCGCAGGCACCTCGGGCAGCACGGGCAGGACCGCGTCCACGTCGCCGGCCGTCAGCGCGTAGGCGTCGACGACCGCCTCGGGCGCGAAGTCCTTCACCCGGCGGGCGTGGTCGGCCAGCGAGCGCCGGTCGGTGTGCAGGAAGCGCACCCCGGGCGGCAGGTCGGCCTGGGTGCCTCCCCGATGCACCACCATGACCTCGTCGCCGCGCCGCGCCAGCCGATGCGCGATGCGCCGTCCTGTGAACCCGGTTCCTCCAAGGATCAAGACACGCATGCCGTAGATCATCCCTTCGCTGTCGTTTCCATCATGTGACTTGAGGGCTCGCCGGTGCCGGCGCGTGCGAATGGGCGGACCTGGCTGGTGACCAGCGACCCGGGACCACTGCGGTGGATCTTCTCCGGTTGATCTTGTTGCGGGCAATCGCTTCCAGCGGCCCGAAAATCGTGACACCTCGGGTCGCGCCGGGCCGGATCAGGCGAGCAACCGGTCGACCAACCCGTCGAGGTAGTCAGGGGTGAGCGGGCCCGCGCCGAACAGGACGCGCATGTAGATCGGCGCCAGGAGATGGTCCAGCACCTCCAGTACGCCAGGCGGGTCCTCGCCGCGGTCGCGGGCGCGGTCGAGCATGGCCTGCAACTGCCTGGTGCGGTCGGCCAGGAGCTCGTCGCGCGCCTGAAGGCCCTGCTGACCCTCGCCTGACAGCGCGATGGTCAGCCGCACCAGCGCCAGGCCGTCGGGTCCGGTGACCTCGCGGGCCACGTTGGCGGCGTGGGTCCGCAGGTCGCCGGCCAGGCTGCCGGTGTCAGGCATCGGCGACTGCGCGTTGAGCCGGGTCAGCAGCACATCGCTGAGCAGGGCTTGGAGGTTGCCCCACCGGCGGTAGAGGCTGGTGTCGGCCACGCCCGCGCGGGCCGCGATGTCGCCGACGGTGAAGTTTCCGTAGCCGCGCTCCCTGACCAGCTCGGTAACGGCCTGGTGCACTGCCGCGCGGACCCGGGCGCTGCGCCCGCCGGGCCGCCTGGCCCGCCCCTGCTCATCCATACCCCCCACCTTAACGCAGTCGAGACTTGCGTTAGAGCCCACAAGGGCCTAGGTTAACGCAGTCACAAACTGCTTTTAGGAGGGAAGTGCGTGAAAGCGTTGCTCACCCTGACCTGCGCAGGTCAGTTCATGGTGCTGCTCGACAACACGATCGTCGGCGCCGCCCTGCCCGACATGCAGCAGCGGCTCCACACCGGGCTGACCGGCCTGCAGTGGATCGTCGACGCCTACGTGCTGCTGGTGGCCATGCTGCTGCTGTCGGGCGGCGTCTTCGCCGACCGGTTCGGCCGCAGGCGGGTGTTCCTGGCCGGGGTGGTGGTGTTCACGGCCGCGTCGGTGGTGTGTTCGCTCGCGCCCTCGATCGGCTGGCTGATCGCCGGACGGGTGCTGCAGGGCGTCGGGGCCGCGGCACTCAGCCCCGCCTCGCTGGCGCTGCTCGCCGCCGCGTATCCCGCCCCGAGGGAGCGCGTCAGAGCGATCGGGTTGTGGGCCGGGTTCAGCGGCATCGGCCTGGCCGCCGGACCGCTGGCGGGCGGGATCCTGGTGGAGGCCTTCGGCTGGCCCGCCATCTTCCTGGTCAACGTGCCCATCGGGGCGGTCCTGCTGCTGGCCGGGCTGCGCGTGCTGGGAGAGTCCCGCAACCCCAGCGCGCCGCCGATCGACGTCCCCGGCACGGTCCTGTCCGTCGCGGGCGTGGGCGCTGTCACCTACGGCCTGATCGAGGGCGGTTCCCGAGGCTGGACCTCGCCGGTGATCCTGGGCAGCTTCGCCGCCGGGCTGGCGCTCCTGGCCGCGTTCGTCGTGGTCGAGGGACGTGTGTCGACGCCGATGCTGCCGCTGCGGCTGTTCCGTCAGCGGCTGTTCACGGTGTCCAACACGGCGATGGTCGTGGTCGGGTTCGCGCTGATGGGGTCGTCGTTCTTCTTCTCCCAGTTCTTCGTCTACGTCCAGGGCGCTTCGATCCTGGTCGCCGGGCTGCAGACCCTGCCCACCTCGCTGGCCATGGTGATCGTCAGCCCGTACGCGGGCCGGTTCGCCGCCAGGTACGGCTTCCGCGTCGTCGTCAGCATCGGCCTGGCGCTGGCCGGGCTGGGGCTGCTGGCGCTGGGCTTCGTCCACGCCGACACCGGCTACGGGAACGTGTGGTGGCGGCTGGCGGTCGTCGGCATCGGGTTCGCTCTCACCATGTCGCCGCTGACCGGGGCCGCCATCCAGGCGGTCAGCCCGCAGGAGGGCGGCCTCGCCTCGGGCGTCAGCAGCACCACCCGGCAGATCGGCGCGGTGCTCGGCGTGGCGCTGCTCGGGGCGATCGTCCACACGCGGGAGTCCGGCGGCGCCTCCTTCGAGTCCGGCCTCAACAGCGCCTTCCTCGCGGCGGGTGCCGTGACGCTGGCCTGCGCCGTATTCACCGGCCTGTGGCTGACCGCGGCCCGCACGCCGACGGGCGTCGCGGCCGGACAGTCAGGAGGCCAAGCAGTCAGTGAGCCGCCGCTGACAGCTCCTCCCAGCCGGCCCACCTCTTGAGCCGCTCGGCGTAGGCCTGCTGGGCCATCAGCAGCCCGTCGGTGCCGAAGATCACCCGCAGCGGCGGGTGGTCGGAGTCTGCCACCTCGAGCAGCGCCCGGCCCCGGCGGCGCCGTCGGTGGCGTAGAAGCCGGGCTCGACCACCGTCACCTTGATGCCGAAGCCGGCGACCTCCTGCGCGAGGGAGTCGCTCAGTCCCTCCAGCGCGAACGTGGAGGCGTGACACCCGCCGCCAAGCGGCCAAGCGACCTGACCGCCGGTGGAGGAGATCTGGATGATGTGTCCGCTGCCCTGCTCGCGCATCGTCACCGCGTGCGACAAAGTGCCCCTGCCCCACCACGAGGATGGCCCGTGCATCGCGGGCGGGCCATCGCGGTTCGTCTCGGTAACCGCACCAAGCAGGTCGGCCTCGACCAGGTCACTCCGCGCGCCCGCACTTTCGCCGAGGCCATTCACGACTGCTTCGGTCACCAGCCGCTGGAGATTCGATTCGAGGGCCCGCCGGCGCCCGGCACCCGCCAGCCCGGCTTCTGTGTGCGCCTCGCTCAAGCAGCGGCTGATATTCAATCGAGCGGCAGGGCGTGCTGCCCGGCAACCTGGCGGATCTCCTCCAGCGGGTACGGCGTCTTCCTGCTCTCACTCTGCAGCTCGTGGTAGAAGTCGTTCAGCACGGTGGCCAGCGGGCTGTGCCGCGACAGCAGGGTCGCGACCCCGCCGGGCACGCCGGCTGGCCGCTCCCCCGCCGCCCATTGCCGGACCAGTTTGCGACGCCCCTGCCAGTCGGCGCCGTGGAAGGTACCGGCCAGCCAGTTCACCAGGAACGTCAGCGTGTAGGTGCGGTCGAAGGTGAGGTGCCGGCGATGGAAGGCCTGTTCCTCCGCTGACAGGTCGAACCGGGTCGACACGGCCTGCCCGAAGTCGGTCAGGTAGAGACGGCGCCCGTCGGTGAGGATGTTCTCGAAATGCGCGTCGAAGTGCAGGAGGCCGCCCGCGTTCATGAAGGACACGGCCTCACGCAGCCCCTGGTCCGCCAGGGCGCAGGCTCGGCGCCAGTGATACAGCAGCGGGAAGCCGGGGAACCGGCCGGTCAGCACCCATTCGGTGGTCATCGTGTGCGCGGCCAGCTCGCGCCAGGCGCCGAAGCCGGGCGAGCCGATGCCGTACTGGCAGAAGGGCGGCAGCCCGAACAGGTTGGCCGTCGAGTGCGGGTGGCGCAGTTCGGGCTCGGTGAGGGGCACGCGTTTGACGAAGACCGAGGTGGCGCCGACCTCGAGCCGCGCGGACGCCCCGCCGATGCCGGTGCCGAGGGGCACGGCCTCGCGCTCCAGCAGCTCCGCCAGTTGCCGGTCGTCATAGCGGGCCAGGGCCGTGGAAACGTCACGGTGGGTGGTCAACCGCGTCTCCGTCATCATGATCACCTTACCGGCCGATGACGCTATCCCTTGCCTGGCGGCCACCTTGCCGCACCGCTTGCGGAGTTCGGCGAGGTGCTCGCTGATCTCTTGGCCGGCCACGTCCAGCCGGTGCCGCGGGAACGCAAGACAAAGCCCGCCACGGCGGCGCCCACCAGCGCTGGACCCGCACCTGACGACATCGGCGGTGTGGGCTGCGAAGCCAGGACGCCCGTCGCCCTCCGAGAGGGCGACAGGCGGGGCGCCAGGAGAAGCCGTTCCAGACGACGGTGCTCGCGGTGGTGCCGCCGGGATCGCCGGCCGTCAGGACGACCCCCGGCTGAAAGTTTCCCCCGCCACAGGCCCTCCACCAGCGCCGTTGCCGGCGGCTGTGGCCACGCGCCGTCCCCTGGACGCAGGATGGCGTACCTTACTCCCGCTCACCCACATCCGCGTCAAAGGGAGTCGTCGTGCGTACCTGGCTGGCCCGCGCCGTTGTGTCCTTCCTGATGGTGCCGCTGACGGCCGCTCCGGCGGCCTCCTCCGCCTCGGCCCGGACGGACGCGCGTACGTGCGCGAAGGCGGACCTGCTGTTCTGCGAGGACTTCCAGGCCATGCCCGTCGGTGGCGCCGCCAGCCTCCGCTGGGGAGTCGACACCAAGCACGGCACGCTCACCGTCGAGCGCGGGCGGCGGGGGCAGAAGGTGCTGCGTGTGCACACCGAAGGCAACGGCCGCGCGTTCCTGAAGGTGGACGACTTCGCCGCGCCGGGCAACAGCTTCTACGGGCGCGTACGGGTGCGGGTCGGCGCGTTCCCGACCGCGCCTGCCTGGGCGCACTACACGCTGGTCGAGGCCACCGGCGACGGCCCCGAGATCGTCCGCCCGCTCGGCGGCCAGTACGCCCCGCCGCCCCACGGGGGAGCCGCGTACTGGGGAGTCGGCGCGGACGGCGGCCCCACGGGGGACTGGACGAACTGGCGACCCACCGCGCCCTCCGTCGCCGGGAGCTGGACCTGCGTGGAGTGGCACATGGACGCCGGCGACAACCGCGTCTCGTTGTGGTTCGACGGGGTGGCCAGGCCGGAGCTCACCGTGTCCACCCGCGAACACGGCGGCAACCCGGTGGACTTCGTCTTCCCGCGGTTCGACACGATCAAGCTGGGCTGGCAGCTCTACCAGGCGAACCCGTCCCCCGCCGGCTTCGACGTGTGGATGGACGACATCGCGCTGAGCAGCCGGCGAGTGGGCTGCTGACCGGAAGCGGAGCGGACGGCGGCGCAAGCCCGGGGCTCCACCCTGCCGGTGATCTTCAGCTGGGGCAGCGGCCGGGCCGGCGCGTCATGCCGCGTGCGAGCGGTCTCGCTCAGCTCGCCGAACCCGTACGACTGCCAGTAGCCGAGGGTGGTCCGGTAGCTGGTGTGCGAGCATTGCGGCGTTCCGCTGTGGTTGAGTAGTCGGATGATCGCATCAGGCAGAGGGACGCGCTCGCTGGCGGCGGTCGCCGCCACCGTGCTGCTGGCCGCCTGTTCCTCTGAGGAGTCGCACACGCTCACCTTCGATGTCACGGGCGAAGGAAGTTTCGCCATCACGTACGTCATCAACGGCCGTTCCACGACCGAGCCCCAGGTGAGCCCTCCCTGGCGGAAGGACATCACCCTCGCTGAACAGGGCGAGGACACCTGGAGCCTTTCCATACGGCGTCTGGGCGCCGGCTCGGTGAGCGCCGTTGCCTACGTCGACGGCCGGCTCATCACGCGCACCGCAGGTTCAGGATCAAGCGGCGGCGGCACCAGTAGCCTCAGCGGCTCCGTCGGCTGAACAAGCCTCCCCAACCCACTGGACGCCGACGGGCCGGGCTCAGCGCGCCGAGGAGCGGCGCCGCCGTAGCCGCGGCCTGGCGAAGGAGCACGTCACCTCTTTCTCGCCACGATCCTCGGCCACCCGATCGTGCGGCCGGCGTCCACGGCGAGCCTGCGGGCCCACTCGGCGCAGGCGGGGCGCGCCTGCGGTGCGGCGGCCAAGGCGGCCAGCTCCTGCCAGCGCAGGCAGTGCTTCCACCCGTCGGGCACCAGATCGGCGTGTTCCACAGTCATGGGACCTGAGCGCTCCAGATGGTCGCGCCACCAGCCCGGGCTGTGGAATGCCTTGTGGTCCCAGGTCCACATGTCGGCCAGGTGCCCGGGCGGCCCGCCGTCCAGTTCCTCGGTCACCCCCAGCACCACGATGCCCAGCACGCCGCCGGGGGCGAGGAACTGCTGCAGGTAGCCGAGATAGAGGTCGTCGGTGCCGAAGTACTGGTAGGCGTCCAGGCTGATGATCACGTCGAAGTACTCGCGGGCGAACCTCAGATCGTGCGCCTCGACGCGGACCGGCATGACCTGCGACTCCACGCCGGCCTCGACGATCAGCGGCCATGTCTCGGGACGCAGCCACATGTCGGCGGCCACGACGTCGACCCCGAACTCCCTGGCCAGGAAGATCGAGCTGATCGCCCAGCCGCAGCCCAGGTCCAGCACGCGCATGCCGGGCGCCAGGTCCAGCAGGTCGGTCAGCGACTCGGCCAGCCACAAAGGGTTGGGGCCGTCGGCGTATCGGCCCTGCCAGACCGGGTCGTACGACGCCGAGCGCGGGAATTGGGGATGGATCAGTTTTTCGGCGGCCAGTTCCGGGTCCGCGTCGTCAGTCAGCAAGTCGCGTGCTCCGATCCTGTTCGGGGGATGCCGGGACCGTGCGGTCCCGCTGTCGCGGCGGTGCCGCGCCGGTCTGGTGGACCCGGTGGGCCGCCCGCCAAGGACCTGCGCCACCGGGTTCGTCCAGGTAGCCGGCCGCCTGCAGCCGGAAGAGCCGCGCGTAGACGCCGCCGGCCGTCATCAGCTCGTCGTGGTCGCCCTCTTCCACGATGCGTCCCCGGTCGATGACGGCGATGCGGTCGGCGACGGCCCGTACGGTGGAGAAGCGGTGCGCGATCAGCAGCGTGGTGGAGCGGCCGGCGAGGTCGGCCAGTCGTGCGAAGATCTCGGTCTCGGCCTCGGCGTCGATCGCCGCGGTCGGCTCGTCCAGGACGTTGATCGCAGCCGCCCGGAAGAGGGTGCGGGCGAGCGCCACCTTCTGCCACTGTCCGCCGGACAGCTCCCGCCCGCCTTCGAACCAGCGCCCCAGGACGTTGTCGAGCCCTTCGGGGAGCCGGTCGAGGAAGGGCGTGGCGCCCGCCTGTTCGGCCGCCTGCCTGACGCGGGGACGGTCCGACATGCTCTCCGTCCGGCCGTAACCGATGTTGTCGCGGGCCGGGGCCTCGTACCTGACGAAGTCCTGGAACATCACGCCGATGTGGCGGCGCAGGTCGTCGGGGTCGTACGCGGTGATCGGCACGTCGTCGATCAGGATGACGCCCTCGGCCGGCTCGTAGAACCGGGCCAGCAGCTTGACGATGGTGCTCTTGCCGGCGCCGTTGCCGCCGACCAGCGCCACGCACCGGCCGGCCGGCAGGAAGAGGTTGAGCCGGTCCAGCACCGGCGTGCCGGTTCCCGGATAGGCGAACGACACGTCGCGGAACTCGATCCCCTTGCGCACCAGGCCGGGGAAAGCCGTCACGGCGGGCCGCGGCGCCGCCACCCGGATGTCCAGGAACTCGAACAGGTTCGCCAGATGCAGGCTGTCGTCGTAGAGCTTCGCCAGGCCCTGGAACAGGCTCCGGATCGAGGTCTGGATGAGGATCACCGAGGTGACGTACGCCGCGAGTTGCCCCGCCTGGCCGCTGCGCATCGTGTCCCGTACGACGAGCAGCACGGCGATCCCCACGGCGACGGCTCCGGCCAGCGCGAGCAGGGCGCACACCACCGCGTGGCGCCGTTCGAGCCGCCGTTCGACGTCGTAGAAGCCGCCCACGACGGCGGCGTGGCGCCGCCGGAACAGCGGGCCGAGCCCGAGCAGGCGGACCTCCGCATAGGACTGGTTGTGGGTCAGGAGATACTCCAGGTACGTCAGCCGGCGCTGGTCGGCGGAGCGCGCGTACTCCATCTTCCAGATCGCCTTGTGGTGGACGATCTGCGCGACCGCCAGGGGCACCGGTGAGACGGCCATGAGCGCGGCGGCCGGCGGGGACCAGGACAGCAGCAGTGCCATCACCGAGCCGAGCGTGACCGTGGCCGACACCGTGGCCAGCAGACCGGCGAAGAACTGGTACGGGCGGCCGCTCGCCCCGGCCCTGGCGCGGGCCAGCGAGTCGTAGACCTCGGCGTCCTCGAAGTGCCGCAGCTCCAGCGTCAGCGCCTTGGCCAGGATCCGCTCGGTGACGGTGATGTCCAGCCGGAGGTGCAGCAGCGCCTCGACGTAGCGCTGCCCGACCGCGAACAGCAGCGTCGACGTCGAGGCGGCCGCGAGCCCGAGCACGGCGAGGGTTACGTCGTCGGCCCACCTCGGGGAGCCGCCGCGAGCCCCCTCCACCAGCACCTGCAGAGACCAGCTCAGAATCGCCAGGCCGGCAGCCGGCAGCAGCGCGCTCGCCGCCGCGAGCAGCACGGCCGCCGTCATCCTGACCGGAGCCACCGCGGCCAGCAGGCGCACCATGCGCACCAGGACCTGCCCGCGGCTCACCGGCGCCTCTCGGCTGCCGCGCCGGTCAGGTCGGCGGCGGGGCGGTTGCGGATGGCGCGCCGGCTGAGCGACCACAGCGCCCGGCACAGCCGCTCGCGGTCGCGGTCGATCCCGGCGAGCCGGATCGACTGCATGTGCGCCAGGCTCTCGACGACGTTCCGCTCGGTGCCGGTCAGCAGCCGGAGGGAGGCGAGCTCGCGGATCCGCCGGCTCGCGTCGGCGAGCGGCTGCCGCTGCCGGGCGAACACGGGCCGCAGCACGGCCTGGTACTCCGCCGCGCGCGGGTCGGGACGGCGCTCTCCGGGGGTGAGGACCTCGCAGAGCAGCGGCCGGAGCTCGCGGAAGCGCTTGCGGGCCGCGTCGGTCACGTGCGCCGCGCCGTCATGCGGGTGCGGGCCGGCGCCCCAGGCCTCGTACAGCTCGTGCAGCGCGGCCACCTGCACCACGTCGGGGTCGAGCCGGCCGCGCCCGGTGTGCAGGAGGCGCACCAGGTCGGCCGCGACCTCGCTGCCGGCCCAGAACGCGGTCTCCACCGTGTCGATCGCGTGCCCGCCGCCGTACCGCTCCACCTCGCGGTCGTAGCTGCAGAACGCGAGATCCGTGGCCTGTCCGTCGCGGACGAGGCCGCGGGCCCAGGCCGCGCACCGGGACATGACCTCGGCGGCCAGGTCCTGGGCGGACGCGTGGAACCGCAGGCGCAGGTGCGGCAGGGGGTCGGCGTACCGGATGAAGAACCAGCGATCGGTCAGGCGGTCGAGTTCGGCCAGCAGCATCCGCAGCGGCCAGGCGATGATCCCGTCGTGCTGGTCCGGCGCCGCGTACAGCTTCAGGTGGACCCATTCGTCGCCGGGCAGCCAGCGGCGCGTGACGGCGGGAGACGCGGCCGCGCGGGGGACGCTCGGCTCCGGCATCCGCGTGCGGTCACGCAGCACCAGCGGCACGACGAGCTCGGCGTGGTAGGGGCGCCCCGCCCGGTCGCGCAGCCACAGGTCGCCGGGCCCGGGAATCGCTTCGAGCAGGCGGATCGGCTCGCCGGGCTCGCCCGGCCGGGTCACCTGGCGGTGCAGTTCGTCCACCCACAGCGGGTGATCCAGGTCGAGCAGCAGCCGGTTGTCGCGATGGGTCAGGTAGACGTGGCGGGGGACCTGCCACCTGCGCCGCCACCTCTGGCAGGCGTGGAAGAAGTCGTCCGGATCCTCGACGGCCGGGAAGGTGGCGCCGGTGACCGTCCACTGGGCTGGATGCACCACCACGTTGCCCCGGGTCAGCCGCGGCAGGAAGGGCGCGCCTGCCGCGGCGCCCCAGTCGAACATGCACGCCGGAGTGTATCCGTCCTCGGAGAACTCCAGCAGGGCCCGGCAGACGTTCGGCGCCTGGGCGACGTTCACCGCGTGGGTCTGGCTGACCGACAGGGGACGGCCCAGCGAGACGGACCTCAGGTAGAAGTGGTTCCCGGTGGCGCCGAGCACGATGTCGGCCAGGGGGATCCGCCGCACCGGCGGCCCGGTCGGCTCGGCGTTCACGCACACTTCGTAGTCGCGCGTGGGGTGATGGCCGGCCAGGTTGCCGCTGCGGTTGTTCCTGATCCCGTAGGTGAGCTCGGCGAACACCGTGTCAGGGCGCAGCGTTTCCTCCAGCCGCTGCTGGGCGCGGATCCGTGCCACGGCGGCCTCGTCGAACAGGTCGAAGAACCGCCCGAAGGCCTGCCAGCCCCCGTAGTTCCCGATGGTGTTGAGCACCAGCCGCCACCGGCCGTCGCGGATCGCCTCGGGCGAGCCGGCGGCGAGCTCGAAGAAGACGTCCTGAGAGGTACGCGGGCGGCTGTGCGCGTCGTCCGGACGCCAGACGGTGAGCCGGTCGAGCAGCTCGTCACCGAGCTCGACCGCGAGCAGGCCGTCGCGGGAGGCGCGGACCGCCGTCTCCACCAGGGCGCGGTCGCGCTCGGGATGCCTGGGCTCCGGCTGCCGCGGCCACAGGCGCCCGAGGGCCGGCCGGCGGTACCTGCCGGGCGGGCCGAGGCCGGTCTCCGGGTTGAGCACGTCCAGCAGCGGCAGCTCCACGTCGGCGCCGTAGTGCTCCAGGAAGACGTGGTGGTAGTCGACGATGTGCGGCCGCCGCTGCCAGGCGCAGCCGAGCCTGATGAGCAGCTCGGCCGCCTCGGCCGCCGCCGCGCCGATCTCCGCCGGCAGCGTCGCGGGCTCCAGCGCGAGCGCCGTGTCGAGCTGGAACGTCGGGCCGGTGAAGCCCGGCGTCATCGCGCGCTGGCACGCTTCCAGCCGGGCCACGTCCGCCGGGCCGGTCCGGCCGGCGCGCCGGTCCACCTCGTCGGCGAGCTGCCGCATGCGGGTGAGGCCGTCGACGACGTCGTTGTGCACGCCCTGGTCGATCAGGCGCTTGACCAGGTGGACCTCGGGCAGCGGCTCGGTCGGCGCGGGCAGCAGGTCGGGCAGGAGGATGCCCAGGTCCCAGAGCTGGTCGAGCAGGCGGCCGATCTTCTCGGGGGGTGTGGCCGGAAACCGGCGGGCCAGCCCGACCGCCAGCTCGCCGAAGGTCCGCACGTGCTCCGCCAGCTCCAGCGCCACGGCGAGGGGGCGGCCGACCGCCAGTTCGATCCGCCGGTGCCCGGTCCGGTCCGGCTCGTCGAGCCTGTACAGGACGATCCGCGTGCCGAAGCGGTGCAGCAGCGCGTTCACCCGTACGCCGAGCCTGTCGCGGACGGCCCGGTCGCGCCCGAGCCGGTCGATCACGCGGGCCAGCCAGACGTTGTCGGCCCGGGTCCGGGTCGCCCGCACCGGGTCGGCGGCCAGCGTCGCGATCTCGCCGGTTCCGGTGGCGCTGTGGAACGTGCCGGTGGCGACCCCGGCGAACAGCCCCATGGGGGTGGGCCGGGTGGACATCCTGGTCAGGTACCGGAGCAGGGCGGCGTGCCGGCGGTTCGCGGTCTTGCCGCCGCCGTCGAGCGCGGACAGCGTGGACACCGCAGCGGCCAGATCCGGGCTCGCCGCCTGGAGCGCCTGGCCGACGCGGGGCGAGGCGGCGAGTTCGCGAAGGGTCCGCCGGCCCTGGTCGCGCGCCTCCGCCAGCGCGGCTCTCCCGGCGGCAGCGGCATCCGGAGGTGGCACCGGCGCGCTCCGGCTCAGGCCGGCGTACGTGTCGGCGGGCAGCACAGGAGCGCGGAGCATGAACAGCTCCGATGCCGTGTACAGGCTCGTGCGCTCCGCCTGCCCGCTGTCGGGGTGTGCCATGCGGCTCGTTCTCCTTGCTCTCGCGTTGCCTCCGCGGCGCCCGTCGGACACCGTGCTCGCTCGCCGTTCCGGGGCCCGGGTCAGCCGGCCAGCAGGGCGTGGGCCCAGCGGGGTGGCACCCGCTCGGCGACGGACAGCAGCGCCAGCGCGACGCCCGCTGCGCCGTCCAGGAGTCCGGGGTGGTCGATCCAGGCGCCGTCGGGGCTGGCGGCGAGCACCGAGCCCGGCTCGCCGGCCACCTGCGGCTTGTAGTCCCGCACGATCAGGGGGTGGCTCGGGTCGCAGCCGCCGAGCAGCCGGTCGACCAGGCGCTCCAGCGCCGCCCTGGCCGCCGCGCTGCGGGTCCGCGTGGCGAACTTCCTGCAGATCAGCAGCACTCCCGCGAGACCGTGGCACAGCCCTGGACCGGTCCTGCGCGGCCGTGCCTCCATCTGGAGCAGGGCGGTCTCGAAGCCCTCGATCGCGGCGGCCCGTACGGATTCGTCGCCGAGCGCCTCGGCAGCGTCGAGCAGCGCCGAGGTGATGCCGGGGGCGCCGTAGCAGTACGCGGGATCGGCCGGCTGTCGCAGGCTGGGCGCGATCTCACCCGACGCGTCGAACGGCATGACCCGCGACCAGGTGCGGCCGTGCTCGCCCGGCCAGGAGGCCGCGACGAGCTGGTCGGCGAGGGCGCGGATCGCCTCGCGCAGCCCGGGGGCCCGGTGGCCGGCGAGCCAGGCCCGGCTGAGCGCCGCCAGCGGCCCCGGAACGCCGTGGGCCAGGCCGAGGTCCACGTAGCCGTGGGGATGCAGCTCCCGTTCCCCTTCCCGTCCGTAGTTCTCCGGCGCGATCCGCCAGGGCCTCCACCGGGAGGTGCTGAGCGCCCCGCCGTCGGGGCCGTCGGTGGCGCAGCGGGCGACGAGGCGCTCGACGCCGCGCGCGGTGATCCGCTGTACGGCGGTGCCCGCGGGCCGGCGGCAGGCGTAGCCGAGGATCCCGGCCAGCCCGCTGATCACGTCGTAGTCGTGCACGATCAGGGCGCGGCCGGCGGAGGGGCCGAACCGGGCGAGCTGTTCGGCCAGCCGGGTGTCCAGGCCGCGCAGCGTCCGGACGTACCGGTCGTCCTCGTCGCATCCGGCCACGGCGAACGCGATGCCGGTGGTCCCGAGCGACAGCCCGGGGCGCCGCAGCGGGCGCTCGCGGGTGCTCGCGGCGGCCAGCTTGAGCCACTGGTGGGCCTGCGCCCACCAGTGGCCGGCGGAGTCCGGGCAGGCGCGGGCGGCGTGCGCGAAGGCGAGCGCGCTGCCGGCGGCGCCCGCGTACAGCGCCGCACCGGGCTCCCACACGGGGCGGCCGACCATCGCCGAGGCCGCCTGCCCCGCCTCGACGACCAGTTCCCTGTCGCAGAGGCGGTGCAGGATCTCCACCGCGACCTTGCGGGCCCTCGACGCCGTCGCGGAGGGCAGCAGATCGGTGTCAGTCATAGTGGAAGATCTCCAGGAGGTGGCCGAACCGGGCGGCGAAGAGCCGGTGGTGCTCCGCGGTGAACACCTCCCGCCAGGCGCCGATCTGGCCTCGGTGGAAGCTGTAAGCGTTGCGGTTGAACACCTTCTGGGCGACGACCTCGGGATCCATGTCGGTCCCGACGTGCTCGGCGACCCGCCGCACCGCGGCGAGCTGTCGTTCCGCGCTGCCGCCGCCCTGCTCGCCGATCAGCTCCTCGAACGACACGGCGCACACGTGCGGATGGTGGAACAGGCTGATGGCGGCGTCGAAGTCGGGCAGCAGCGGGATGGCCGGGTCGCGGAGGAGGTAGGTGATCCGGTCGGACATGGTCGGCATGCTCCGCAGGATGGGGCGGAACACGGCGGCCTCGGGCTGGCGGCCGAGCGCGTGGCCGCCCTCGCCGGACAGGAACGTCGCCATCGAGACGAGCGTGTCACGCGGGTCGCGGTAGCCCAGGACGATGCGCGGCCCTGACGGGCCCTCCCACTCCCTGAAGAACACGGGATCCACCCGCCAGATGTCGAGCGCGTGGAACGTCCAGCAGATGCCGGGCGGAGTGGTGGCGAAGGGCCGCCCCCAGGCCTCCGGGTGCATCGGCACGGGCTGGTCCAGCTCGGGGTAGGCCAGTTTGGTGTGGCACACGTTGCCCGCGGCGAGCTTGGCCCGCCACAGTTCGGCGACCTGGAACCACAGGAGGTTGGTGGCCTGGACGAACCCCTCGCGGTCCGCGCGGTGGTCGAGCCTGGCCACTTCGTCGGGATGCATGTACTGGCCGGCCAGCTCGATCCGCTGGCGCAGGCTCAACGCCACCACGGCCTCTCGCGGCGGGACCGCCTCACCGTCGGTGTGGTAGCCGAGCAGGATCATCAACTCCTGCAGAAGATGTGTTCCGCTCTTTCTCGGGGAGACCGCTATGACCCGCCCTGCGGGCATGGAGACACCTCTCATTCGCTGGTCGTCGGCCGGGGCCGTCCCGTCGCGACCGGCTGGGCGCTGGGTCGCGACGGGCGGGTCACCTGGTGCTCAGCAGCACCTGTTGGGCCATGAGGTGATCGAGACGCACGGCGCGCAGGAGTGCCAATGGGTGTGCCGTCCGACGGGCTGGGTTCCCTCGGGCAGGATGGAGATCTGGAGATCCAGATCGAACTCGTCGAGGTCGTCGATCGTGGGTTCGGTCTGCGTGACGGTCACAGCGGTCACCTTTCTTCTGTGTCGTGCCCGGCAGGGCGTGATGGTGTGAAGAGGGAAGCTTGCGGTGCCGGGTGCGCCGCCCTCAGGACGTCGCCGGCAGCGCCTCGTGGCGGGTGACGACCATGCCGTCGCCGACGAGGGCGTGGAGGGCCGCGTCGACCTGGCGGAGCGCCTCGGCGGGCGGGACGACGTCGGCGACCGACTCGGCGTACTCCTTCCTGATCGCCGCGCCGTCCCGGCCGTCGCAGAGGCTGTACACGAGCCAGGCGGAGGGGTTGAGCCAGCGCACCCGGGGCGGATCGGCGAGCGCGACGACGAGCCGTCGCTGCTCCGGCAGCGGCACGGCGGCGATCGGGGCGACGGCCTGGAACGTCGTGCCCGCCTGGCCGCCGGGAGCGGCCGGCGCGAGCAGGTCGAGAGCCCTGACCAGCCATGCGGTGAGCTCGTGGCCGTAGGCGGTGAAGAGTTCCGATCGCTGCGCGAGTTGCTCGGCGAGGTAGCGGGCGCGCAGTTCGGGCGTCGAGTAGCGCGCGCCGCCGAAGGTCGCGCGGCTGAGGGCGGCGTCCGCCGGCGGCTCCCCGAACCGTCGCCGGACCTCGGCGCCGGCCGAGCGGGCCAGGCCGTGGAAGACGGCGAGATGGACGTACACGTGCAGGGCGAACAGCACCCGCATCAGCGACCACGCCTCCCGCCGCCACGGGATCGGTACGACGTCCGATGTCGTGTCGACGTGGTCCAGGACCACCGCACCGCACCGGATGATCTCGAAGAGGGTGAGGTGGAGGCCCTCGTGCAGCAGCGCCCCCGCCGCGTCCCAGACGTTGCGGAGCTTCTCCGGCGCGATGAAGACGGTGGACGGGAAGCGGTCCCCGCCGGACACGGAGTGCAGCGGCCCGTCCGTCCCCTCGTCCCGCGCGAGCCCCACCATGCCGACGTTTCCCAGGACGCCCGGTCCGACGGCCGGCATCAGCGCCGTGAGCAGGTCCGCCGCCTCTTCGATCACCGTGAGTTCGGCGGCGGAGGGCTTGATCGGCACGGCCGCCGACCGGTCGGGGAACTGCTCGTCGAGCAGGAACCACAGGCGTTCGGCGACAGGATCACCCCTGCGCCGGCTCGCCTCGGTCCACACCCAGGCAGAGCCGGTCGAGCGCCAGGCGTAGCCGCCGGCTCCGGCGGCCGCCCGGCTCACCGCGTAGCCGCCGTCCGCCGGCAGCAGGCCGGGCAGGAGCGGGCCGGCGTCCGACTGCGCGGTCAGGGCCTGCAGGTCGCTCTCGAACGCGTTCCGCAGCACCGGATCGCGGCTCATCACCCGCAGGTCCGCGTCGGACGAGGCCGCGCACCGCCGCACCGCCTCGGACGTCTGCGGCCTCAGCTCGGCCAGCAGGGTGAGGCCGACTCGCAGCCGCCCGAGGACGCGCCGCTCGATGGCGGCGGAGTCGCCGTATTCCGCGTCCGTGCCGAGCAGCCGCTCCACCTCCTGCCAGATGTCGCGCCGCGTCATGCGGAACTACCTTCCTCTCCGATGCTCTTGGGACCGTCCGGGGAGGTGGCCGGGTGCCGGCGGCACCCGGCCACCGGATCACGCGCTGGGACGGTGCGGACCACGGTCACGCGGGTACCAGCCACGCTCGGCCGGGTTGTCCGAGGTCACGTTCGGCGCCTCGAGCGACTTGCTGGAACGGATGAGTTCGCGAGGGTCGGGCAGTGATGTCATGATCACCAATTTCCTTTCTGATCGTCGATGTTGCGCAGGCTAACCACCGGTTGCTTCAGATCGGCTTCACGCGTTGTGAGCGCAGGTCGCGGCCGGCTCCGTCATCGCAGTCAGGCTCAAGGAGGTACCGCTGGTGGCGAATCGACTGCGTCCGCGTCCGCCACCGGCTTGGCGTCGCCGACGAAGCGATCCAGCTCGCCACCACTGAGCAGTCGCACGGGAGCGGGCGCACGCTCCGCCCACTCGGCCGGCGTCCACGCCGGCAGGCTGCCGTTCGCGCCCGCGAGCACGAGATTTCCGATCCGGCCGCCGTGCAGCACATCGGGCTCACAGAACAGGCACACATCGCCGAACACCGCACGTAAGGTCGCAACCTGACGACGCGCGAATGCGAAAGGTACCGAATCCAGAATGTTCAGCGCGTAATACCCGCCCTGCTTCAGTGCCCCTGCCACCGCGGTGGCGAACTCCAGACTCGTGAGCCGCGCGGGTACCCCGGTCCGGATCAGCACGTCCGTGACGATGAGATCGTAGGTCCGCGGACGCGCGAACCGCATGGCGTCCCGCGCGTCCGCGATGCGGATCTCCATCGCGGCATCAGACGGCAACGGCAGCACTCTCCTGACCGTCTCCATCAGCGCGGCGTCCCGATCGACGACCAGTTGAGCCGACCCCCGCCGGGTGGCGGCCACGTACCGCGGGAGCGTGAGGCCTCCGCCACCCAGGTGCAGCGCCTTGATCGGCGCACCAGGGTCCGCGACACGGTCTGCGATCGACGCGAGCCACCGCACATACTTGAGTTTCAGATGGCGTGGGTCGGCGAGGTCCACATAGGACTGCGGGAAATAGTCGAACAACAGCACCCAGAATCCGGGGCGACGGGGATCCGGCGTCAGGTCGACCGTGCCGAAATCAGTCGATACGCTCACCGCGTCTTTGGGCCGTTCATAGACGGTCATAGCGCAACGGACCTTTCTGGCGACCTGACGGCAATGCACGCGCGCCCGTTCATGAACCGGCCGGCGGGTTATTCTTACTACGCCTGAGCTTAGGTCGGCATGAGTGATGGTTCCAGGCCAGCGGCAGGCCATTTGCCGGACATTTCAAGCGCCGGACATCCGTCCCCGCATCTCAGAATCTCGCGCGAGGTTGCCACCCCGGCCACGCGAATGTCCCCTGAACTGCTCGACCACTTGCGGCACACCGCCTCACCGGCATCAGCTAATGACACAGGTGCCCGGCAAATGTCCGGTAGATGCCCTCCTCGCGCCCTTTGAACTCGCGGTCCTCGCGTCAATACTTTCGAAGGAGAGCATCCGAGGAAAACGAACACTGAGAGGTGGCACGGCATGAGAACTGCTTTCGCGTCCATGGGCGACAGGCTTCTCACGCTCCTCGCACCCAAGGCGGTTGCCAATGCGGGAGGCTGCGAGTACGAAAGATATTGCAGCTCCCCGCAATGCAGGCTGGGGGGCGCAATCTACCCACGCACGCTGTACACGCTCTACAGCAACTGCGACAGAGTGACCACGGGCTGTTGTACTGCCTAGAGCTCCATCACGCTGCAATCCTTGAAATTCTGCTTGGTCCCACACCCGCCGCGGGTGCAGGCCGCTTTCGAGCCCGGCACCGGAGCACGATTCTCGGGACCAAGCAGAATTCAAGGAGCAATCGTCCCCTGAGGGGGCCGGCCGATCACCATGAGCACCACCTGACTTTGACCCTCGCCGGAAGGGAGTCGGAATAGTGATTGCTTACGTCGGCTTCGGTTGCCGGGTGCTGCTTGCGGTGGTGTTCTTCGCCGCGGCGGTGAGCAAGGTGCGGGGGCGGCGGGATCGAGCCGCATTCCAGGCGTCGCTGGGGGCGTTCGGCGTGAAACCGCGCTGGAGACCCGCTGTCGCCGCGGCGGTGATCACGTGCGAGCTGGCCACAGCGGTGCTGCTGGTGGCCGATGTCACCGCGCTCGCGGGTTCGGCTGCCGGGGCGGCGCTGTTGATCGTCTTCACGATGGCCATCAGTTCAGTTCTGCGGCGGGGTACGTCGGTGAGCTGCCGGTGTTTCGGCGCGTCGACGCAGCCGCTGGGCAGGCGGCACCTGGTGCGTAACGCGATCTTGTTGTTGATCGCGGCGCTGGGTGTCACGGGGACCACGCCGGCCACAGCCCTGGGGTGGAACCCGGCAGCTTTGATGGTGTCCGGGTTCGTGGCGGTGATCCTGGCCGCTCTGGTCATCTCCTATGACGATCTTGTGTCGGCGGTCCTTCCCCGTTGAAGGCGTTGCCGCCGGAGCGCCGAACTTCTGAGCACGTGGTCTTCCGAAGGAGGAGGGGTCGATGGATGCGGTGTTGATCGCGGCGGTTGTCGTGGTCGGCGTGCTGGGCGGGCTCAACCTGTTGTTGATGCTGGCTGTTCTACGGCGGTTGCGGGAGTACGACGACACCTGGGCACGCGCGGGTATGGACAACCTCGCCGGGCGCAGACTCCTCCCCGAGCCGGGTACGCGGATCGCCGATTTCACCGCGAAGACGCTGGACGGCGCCGAGATCACCTTGCGCGATCCAGCCGGGGTGAGTGGGGTGGAAGGTCCGCTGCTGGTCGGGTTCTTCTCCACCGGATGCCCGGCCTGCCATGAAGAGCTTCCCCGTTTCGTCGAGTACGCCGCCACCGTGCCGGGCGGGCGGGAACAGAACCTGGTGGTGGTCTCCGGACCGGCCGACGAGGTCGCGGACGTCGTCGAGGCCGTCTCACCGATGGCCCGCGTGGTGGTCGAGCCGGAGGAGGGTCCGCTGACGACCGCGTTCAGCGTGCGGCGCTGGCCCTTGTTCGTCTTGCTCGGACAGGACGGCACAGTCCAGACCGGCGCCGGCGGCGTTGCCGCTCTGGCGCGCTCGCAGCAGGCCGTCTCGGTGTGATGCGCGCAGTTGATCAGGCCATGGGTGATGTGGCCGGGTACGCGGCGGGCGAGTCGAGCTGGCGGGAACGATGTGTGATCGCGCTTGGACTGGCCTGGCGGGCCCGGCCCGCACTGCTTGCCGCGCAGCTGGCCGGGGCACTGGTCATGGGCGCCACGCCCGTCGCGGTCGCGTGGCTGACCAAACAGATACTGGATGAGCTGCTGGGGCGACAGCGGCCCATCGGCTGGCTGCTCGGGCAGAGCGCGCTACTGGCCGGGCTTGGACTGATCGCGGCGGCCTTGCCGCATCTCTTCCACTACGTCGATGCCGAAATGGGCCGCTCCGTCCGGCTGCACAGCCGAGACCGGCTGTACGCGGCGTTGTCCCGCCTGGCCGGGCTGTCCAGGTTCGAGAACCCGGTCTTTCACGACCGGATCCGGCTGGCTCAGCAAGCCGGTGAGATGTCACCCCAAACGATCCTGGACGCCTCCCTGGGCGGCGTGCGCACCGCGGTCACCATGCTGGGGTTCACCGGCTCGCTGCTGGCGGTCAGTCCTGTCATGGCCGCGGTGGTGCTGGCCTCGGCCATCCCGGTGATCGCCGCCGAGTTGAGCTTGAGCGCCAGGCGGAGCCGGATGATGTGGACCATCAGCCCGCACGAGCGGCGGCAGGTGTTCTACTCCCAGCTGATGATCGACCGCACCGCCGCCAAGGAGATCCGGCTGTTCGGCCTGGCGGACTTCATCCGCTCGCGGATGCTGGGCGAGCTGCGCCAGGTCAACGCCGCACAGCGACGGCTGGACCGGCGGGTGTTCCACACCCAGTTCGCGCTGGCCGCGCTGACCGCTGCCGTCTCCGGCGCCGGCCTGGTCTGGGGCATCCTGCAGGCCCGCGCCGGTCTGCTGACCCCAGGCGATGTGATCGTTTTCATCGCGGCCGTCGCCGGGGTGCAGACCGGGTTGTCCGGGCTGGTCGCCCAGCTGGCCGGCGGGCATCAGGCGCTGCTGCAGTTCGGCCACTACCTCGCCATCCTCAACGCCGAGCCGGACCTGACCACACCGGCCCACCCTGTGCCCGCGCCGCCGTTACGGGGCACGATCGAGCTGCGCGACGTGTGGTTCCGTTACGACCCGGACAAACCCTGGGTGCTGCGCGGGGTCGACCTGCAGATCCCGGCCGGCTCGCTGCTGGCCCTGGTCGGCGTGAACGGCGCCGGCAAGAGCACCCTGGTCAAACTCCTGTGCCGGTTGTACGAGCCGACCCGGGGCTCGATCAGCTGGGACGGCATCGACATCCGCCACATCCCCGTCGCCGACCTGCGCGAACGCATCGGCACGGTCTTCCAGGACCACATGAACTACGACTTCACGGCTGCGGACAACATCGGCATCGGCGACCTGCCCGCCCTGCACGACCGGGACAAGATCCGCGCCGCCGCGGCATCCGCCGAAGTGGACGCCACCATCGCCGCCCTCCCCCATGGCTACGACACCCTGTTGAGCCGGATGTTCTTCATGAGCTCCGACTCCGACGGCTCCACCACGGGAATGACCTTGTCCGGCGGCCAGTGGCAGCGGATCGCCCTGGCCCGCGGCCTGATGCGCGGCCGCCGCGACCTGCTCATCCTGGACGAACCCAGCTCCGGCCTGGACGCCGAAGCCGAACACACCATCCACCGGCGGCTGGTCGAACACCGCCACGGCACCACCAGCGTGATCATCTCCCACCGGCTCAACGGGGTGCGGATGGCCGACCGCATCGCCATCCTCGACGACGGCCGCATCACCGAACAAGGCACCCACGACGAGCTGATGGCGTACGACGGCACCTACGCCCGGCTCTTCCGCATGCAGGCGTCGGGCTACGACACCGGCCACGAGCCGCACCCGATCCCGTGATCGCCCTGACCTCCGCGCTGGCGGTGACCGCAGTGTTCCTGGTGGCGACCGTCCTCGTACGGCGGCACCTCGTGGTCGTCACCGTGTCCGGGACCAGCATGACGCCCACCCTTCACCCCGGCGAGAAGCTCCTCGTACGCCGGTGCGGCATCACCGCGTTGCAGGTCGGTGACATCGTGGTGCTGGAACCACCACGCGTCCCCGTCTCCCCCGAGGTCACGGTCCTCGCCCCGCTGCCGACGCGAACGCAATGGCAGGTCAAACGAGTCGCGGCACTCCCCGGCGACCCGATCCCCCCACCGGCGCAGGAGGCGGCAGGCACCCTGCGGGCCGTCCCCGGCGGCACGTTGATCGTCCTCGGCGACAACAACGCGAGCAACGACTCTCGTTTGAACGGCCCCTACCCCGCCGACCGAATCCTCGGCATCGCCCTCAGAAGGCTGCCAGGAGCCACCTTCCCGGGGCACGACTCGCCGCCCCTCTGAACCGCGGTTACTTGGCAGAACCGCGCCGTGGGCAGCCTACTTCGAAGGACGTAGCCCGCTTGGACGCGCGCTGCCGGACAAGACCCACGACCTGAGCGCCGCCCGCATCTGGGGCGTCCTGCCGAGCGGTCTCCGTCTTGGTCAACCGTCGATGATCCGATCGAGCCAGTCACCCAGCAGCTGGCTCTCGGAAGGGCTGAGGACCGTCAGGTCCGCGAGGGCGGCCTTCAGGGTGATGGCGCCGGCCACGACGTCGTCCCCGCTTCGCGCGGAGGCGGCCGGGGCGGGATCGGTGATCGCTTGGATGACCGCTTCGCGGACGATCCGGGCGGCGTCCATGTCACGCTCCGCTTCTGGTGTGGCGATCAAGGCCAGCGTGGTGCCACGGCCGGCCGCGTGGATCACGCGCGCCGCCCGCTCCTCCGGCACGCGGAGCCGGCCGGCCAGGGCGACACGGTGCACCAGCCCGGCGAGGATCTCCGCGGCCTGCTTCGCCCCGTCGGGCTCGGCGCCCGGCCGTGGGCTCCCGTAGATCAGCGAGTACAGCGCGGGCTCGGCGAGGCCGAACCCGATGTGCAGGTCCCAGCCGCGCCGCAGGTCCTCCACCGGGTCGCCGCTGGGCGTCATGCCCTGCTTCTCGGCGAGGTAGGACATGAGCCCGCGACTGGCCACGGCGTCCAGCAGACCCTGCTTGTCACCGAACAGCCGGTACAGGATCGGCGCCTGGACCCCGGCGGCATTGCAAACCGCCCTGGTCGAGACCGCGTCCCTTCCCTCACGCGCCAGCAGGTCCGCCGCGACGTCAAGGATCACTTCCCGCTTGTTCATGCTGCACATGCATCGATGCTAACGGTCGTCCGCCACAACCGATAACTATTCCGCCAACACCCTATTGTTATCGCCGCAAAACGATGCTAAGTGAACGAGACGTTCATGCCGATCGTCTCGCGGCCCTTTTCTGCCAGTTCCACGCTTTTCTCGGCGACCACGGGGAGTCGATCTCGGACCCGGCCTCGCGACATTTACCCCGAACTCATCAATGCAAATGCTTCCACTGCCCCATCCACAACAAAGGAGAATCTCCATGAAACGAATCGCCAAACGGGCGGTCCTGGCCGCCTTGGCGTCAATCGCGGTGGCGGTCCCCCTTACCGTCGCCACCTCGACGCCCGCGTACGCGATCAATGAAGTCCCGTGCGCCGGCCGGGACGACCTCGTGCGCGCCACGATCCACCAGACCAACCACCGGTCAAGCGACTACTGTTACGCCAACGCCGGAGAGGATCGCTACGTCCTGAAGCAGTGGTGGGTCACCCGGATCTGGACTGGCAACAACCGCGTCCAGTGGTACGGGGACGGAAGGTGGCAGCCTGCTCAGCCGATCCCGAAGTACACCGTGTTCACCTGGCCCAACCACCCCGGCGGGGTCCAGATAGAAGGGATCAGGATCCTCTGAACCACCGGAGAAATCGGGGGCGGCGGTCCTGCCCGGCCGCCGTCCCCAGCCGGCAGGGCCACTTGCCCCAGCTCCCGGGAACCGATGAACCGCAGCACCGCCGGGTCACGTCCACGGACGTGGTGCATGAATCGACCTTCGCGTGATCCTGTTACCGCGCCGACCAGCTGGATGATCGAGGCCCGGTCAGGGCAGACGCCGACCAGAAGCGCGCGCATCGCCGTGTACAGGCACTGCGCCCTGAGTGTGGCGCACGAATCCCGCGGCGTCGCCGGCGGTCAGCCGCGCCGGTGCCGAGGCAGCAGCATGCTGACCACGGCGATGGCCAGGCCGAGCCCGGCCGCGATGAGGAAGACCAGGTCGTATCCGGCGGCGAGGGCGGCGACCGGGGAGCCTTCGCCGGCCTGCGACGCCGCTCTGGCGCTGGCGGCCGTCGCGAGCACCGCCAGGCCGATCGACCCGCCCACCTGGCCGGCGGCTTGGGCCAGGCCGCCGATGATCCCCGCATCGCTCTCGGGAGCGTCGGCGGTCGCCGCGGCCATGAGGGTGGGGAAGGTCAGCCCGATGCCGACCGCGATGAGCAGGGTAGGCCCGAGCACGCCGGTGACATAGCCGCTGTCAGCATGAGCCAGGGAGAGCCAGCCGAATCCGGCCAGGAAGCAGGCGCTGCCGGACAGCAACAGAGGACGCACGCCGGTGCGCGGCAGCAGGGCGGCGGCCCATCGCGCGATCATCATGAACATCACCGCTGCGGGTGTCTGCCCGAGCCCGGCTTGAAGCGCGCTGCAGCCGAGGACGTTCTGCAGGAAGAGCGAGGTGAAGTACCACATCGCGATGGTGATTCCGCCGAACATCAGCAGCATGCCGTTGCCGACCGCCACCCCCCGGATCTTGAACAGCCGCAGGGGCACCATCGGCTGGGCGGCGAAGCGCGCCTCCACCGCGGTGAAGACGACGAGCAGGAGCAGGCCCGCCACGACCGGCCCGAGGACCAGCCCCGACGACCAGCCGTGATCGGCACTCTGCATGACCCCGTAGATCAGCGCGGCCAGCCCCGCCGTCCCCGTGACCGCGCCCGTGAGGTCGAGCGACTCTCGCCCGCTCCTTCGCGTGCC
Organism: Nonomuraea sp. NPDC050202; assembly: GCF_040656115.1. Lineage (NCBI taxonomy): Bacteria > Bacillati > Actinomycetota > Actinomycetes > Streptosporangiales > Streptosporangiaceae > Nonomuraea > Nonomuraea sp. NPDC050202. The sequence goes on from NZ_JBFALF010000050.1 coordinate 51,404, forward strand.
GGCCAGCGACATCATGGCCGCGACGATCAGCACCGCGCCGATGGGCACGTTGATGAGGAAGACCCACCGCCACGACAGGCCAGTGGTGATGGCGCCGCCCGCGACCGCGCCGACCAGCCCGCCCACACCGCCCGCGGCGGACCATGCGCCGAACGCCTTGGCACGCGCGTTCGGATCGGTGAAGGAGGTGTTGATCACGGCCAGCGTCGCCGGGGCCATCATGGCGGCTCCGATGCCCTGCGCGAGGCGAGCCGCCACCAGGATCTCCGGAGCGGTTGCCAGGCCGCCGACCAGACTCGAGGCGGAGAACAGGAACATCCCGGCAGCATCCGGCGCGGGCCGTACAGATCGGCGGCGCGGCCACCCAGCAGCATCAAGCCGGCGAAGGCGAGCAGGTAGCCGTTCACCACCCAGGCCAGGCCGGTGGGTGTGAAGCCGAGGTCCTCGCGCACCGAGGGCAGGGCCACGTTCACGATGGACGAATCCAGGATCACCATGAACTGGCAGGCACACGCCAACGCCAGGACCAACCAGGCGGGCCCGGTGTGCGGCCCGGCCCGCCGCGTCGCGATGTCGGTTGTCATGACTTCCTCCCTGCCAACCAGCCGCTCACGCGGTCCGGGAGGCTGACACGGCCAGGGTTTCGCGGGCGTTCCCGTCGTCGTCGGCGGCATCGGTGACGGGCCCGCTTCCCAGCAGCCGGATCGTGATCCGGGCCAACCGCTGCCCCTGGTACCTGGCCGCTCGGAGCACCGCGGTGTCCGGGCCGTCTCCGGTCGGGCCGGTCACATGCGACGTGCCATAGGGGTTGCCACCAGCGGCGTACACGGCCGGATCGGTGAACCCGGGCGGCACGATCAGGGCGCCCCAGTGGTAGAAGACGTTGCCCAGCGACAAGATCGTGGCCTCGCTGCCGCCGTGCCGGTTGAACGCCGAGGTGAAGGCCGTGACCGGCTTGTCGGCCAATCCGCCTTCGTGCCACAACCCGCCGGCCTGGTCGATGAACTGCTTGAGCTGCGCGGCGGGAGCGCCGAACCGCGTCGGCGTCCCGAATGCGAACGCATCGGCCCACGCCAGGTCGTCGATCGAGGCCTCAGGGATCGACCCCGCGGCATCGGCGTGCTGCCGCCACAGCGGGTTCTGGTCAATCGCACTGTCGGGCGCCAGCTCGGCGACCCGCCGCAGCCGTACCTCGGCCCCGGCCGAGGCGGCACCCTCGGCGACGGCCTGCGCGAGCGCGTGCACTGTGCCTGTCGCGCTGTAGTAGATGACGGCGACCTTCACGGTCATGCCCGGCTCCTCGATGTCGAGTAAGATTGGTTATGCGCATAATAGTTATGTGCATAACTAACGTGTCAAGGAGAGCCCATGGACTTCGAGCACGCCGACGCCCTCAACCAGGCCATCCGCCTGTTGAGCCTGCGCCACCGGGCCAGGGCCGCATCGCTGCTGGCGCCGCTCGGCCTGCACCCCGGCCAAGAGGCGCTCCTGCTCGAGCTCGCCCGGAACGGCCCGATGATCCAGGCCCAGCTCAGCGAGGCGCTCGGTTGCGAGCCGCCCAGCGTCACGCTCATGACCCGCAAGCTCGAAGCCGGCGGCCACATCCGCCGCGCACCCGCCCCCTCCGACAAGCGCGCGAGCATCGTCGAACTCACCGACAGCGGCAGAGCTCTGGCCGAGCAGGTCAAGCAGCTTTGGTGCGCTCTGGCGGAGGAGACCGTCGAGGGCCTGCCCGCCGAAACGGTGGCCGAACTGCCCGGCATCCTCAAAACCTTGACCGACAACGTGGACACCAGACGCCCCCGCCACCCAGGCGGCGCTGGGACGGTCTAGTGCGCCCTCCCTGGGATGAATGGGCCTGAAAAGGGCTGGAGTGCGGTGGTCGTGGCCTCGTGGTCCGCCCGCCTGGCCGTGTTCCGTTGGATCACCCGTTACAACACGGTCCGGCGGTGCACTCCCGCCTCGGCCAGCTCAGCCCGATCGACCACGAGACGACGACAGATAGCCTGAAGGCTGCCGCCTGAAATCGGTGTTCACGTTCATGGGGAAGCCCCGCCGTCGTCGAGAATGCCGTCCGACTCGTCCGGCCGGCTGACATCCTCCACCAGGGCGCCCCGCGAGAAGCTCGACCTGCTCCGCGTCATCGGCAGGCAGAGCTTCCAGCGCAGCCGGTGACCTCCCTCAAGGGCTGAGCCGCCGGCGCAGCAGGCAGAACTCGTTGCCCTCCGGGTCAGCCAGCACGTGCCAGGACTCCTCGCCCGTCTGGCCCACGTCGGCGCGCCTGGCCCCGATGGACAGCAGCCGCTCCAGCTCGGCGTCCTGGTCGCGGTCGGTCGCGTTCACGTCGAAGTGCAGCGGCAGCCTCCCGGCCCTCGGCTCGTCGGACGAGTTGAAGACGAGCGTCGGCTGCAGCCCGCCGAACCCCTCCTTCTCGGGGCCGATCTCGACGGTGCCCTCGTCCCTGTCGAGCACGGCGAAGCCGAGCACCTCACACCAGAACGCGGCGAGACGCTCGGGGTCCCTGCTGTTGATCACCAATTCGCTGATGCGGCATGCCATGCCGCTTCCTGTGCCCGCCCCGCCCCGCGCCATGCGCGCGATGTCAGGGGCGCCCGTCCGGCTCCGACCTTCTCGTGACGGCGCCGGACGGCGGCTGCACGATGGGACGGGCAACTGGACGGGCAACTGGACGGGCAACGCCTCACCGGTCGACCAGGACATGCGGCGGCAGGTGGACGCGGCGGTCTGAGCCGTCGTCATCGGCCGGCACACGTTCGGCCTCGGCCCGCGCCCGTGGGGCGGCACGCGCTCCCGTGCCGCGGCGCCTCTCTTGCCCTCGGGCAGCGGACGATCGATACTGCCCACTACCGGGGGGAAAGCGCCATGCACCATCACCGTCCACCGAGCAGGGAGTGATCGTTGTGGCCCCTCTGCACCGCTACGTCCCCTCACGCCGCGACCTGCTGAAGTCCGGCATCTCGCTCGGCGCCGCCACGGGTGTCGCCGGCGCCGGCGCCGCCGACGCCTCGACCGCCTGGGAACCGCCGCGCGCCCAGGGCGAGCGCAGCATGGTGAACGTGCCGTTCGAGGGTTTCGAGAAGGTCCGGGTCGGGCTCATCGGCCTCGGCAACCGGGGTGGGAGCCAGGACGTGCGCTGGGGCGCCGTCTCCACGGTCACCGCCGTGTGCGACATCCGTCCGGAACGGGTCAGCCGCACCATCGCCCGCATCATGCAGCAGGGCTTCCAGGACGTCGAGCCGGTCGGTTACTCCGCGGGCGAGCAGGACTTCCTCAAGCTCGTCCAGCGCGACGACATCGACCTGATCTACATCGCCACCCCGTGGGAATGGCACTACCCGCAGGCCAGGGCGGCCATGGAGCACGGCAAGCACGTCGCGGTCGAGCTGCCGATCTCCCCGCACCTGGACGAGATCTGGAGCCTGGTGCGCACGTCCGAGCGGACCCGTAAGCACTGCATGCTCCTGGAGAACGTCAACTACTTCCGTCCCGAGCTGCAGATGTTCAACATGGTCCAGGCGGGGCTCTTCGGCGATCTGCAGCACGGCTCCGGCGGCTACATCCACGACCTGCGCTGGCCGTACCTGTTCGGCGGCGCCTACCACCCCGAGTACTGGCGGCGGCGCTGGCAGACCCGGATGAACGCCCTGCACTACCCGATGCACGGCCTGGGGCCCGTCTCGGCCGCCATGGGCATCAACCGCGGGGACCGCTTCGACGAGCTGGTCGCCGTGGCCTCCCTGCCCAAGGCGCTGGCCCTGTTCCGCGAGGAGGACCCGCGGGTGGCCCCGGACCATTCGTCCTGGCAGGACAGGCCGTACATCTCGGGCGACCGGCACACCTGCTTCGTCACCACCGTCCACGGCCGGTTCATCCGGGTCGAGCACGACGTGAACTCTCCCCACCCGTACACCAGGGAGACCACGCTCACCGGCACGCGGGGGTCGATCGAGCTCGACAACGCCCGGGTCTACCTCGAATCGCTCGGCCACAACGACCACACGTGGCGGACCGGCAGCGCCTACACCGCCATCCGCCAGCAGTACGACCACTGGTTATGGCCGCTGCTGGAAAGGCTGGCCGACCAGTACGGCGGGCACGGCGGCGGCGACTTCGTCTCCATCTTCCGCCTCGTCCAGTTGATGCGGCTCGGCATGACGCCCGACATCGACGTCTACGACTCGGCGGCGTGGTGCTCGGTGATCCCGCTCAGCCACGAGTCGCTGAGGTCCGGCCGCCTGCGCCCGGTCAAGGTGCCCGACTTCACCCGCGGCCACTGGAAGGAGGCCCGCCCCACCTTCGACCGCCCGCAACCGGAGGACCCGCAGCTCAGGGCCGGTGCAACCGCCGGCCGCCGCGCCACCGGGATCATCGAGCCGGGCAGCAGCGAAGCGAACGGGGACGCCGACCCCGCACCGGGTGCCCGCAGCGGCCAGGAAGGCGGCCGACCGGCCCCGGACGGCCAGTGACCGCCGGTGCGGGAACGGGCGCGGCGCTACCCTCACTCTCGTGGCGGCGGACCGCGTCACCTGAGGGCCGCCTCGAACCGCCCGGCCACCGTCCACCTGATGTACGTCAGCCCCGGCCACCGTGACGATGATCCAGACGAATCCGGCCGGGATGACCGCCAGCAGCGGCGGCACCCGCCGCCCGCGCAGCCTCGGCGGCCGGCGTGGGGAACGCCTCACCCCACCGCTGCGTCAGCCCCAGGGTGAACACGCCGCCGGACGCCCCGAACGTCGCCAGGTACGCTCTCTCCCGCAACTGCAATCCAGCAAGCTCGTACGGGTGGCCGCGGACGGCACCCACGAAACCCTGCTGGACGCCCAGGACGGCATGCAGGGGACCACAGCCGTCGCCGTCCGAGGACATCGGGCCTATGTGACCAACGGCGCCAACCTGGTCGGGAACGACTCGAACCTGCTGCTAGCGAAGCTCCAGCGACGCGCTCACCTGGTTCAGCCAGTTCCTCACCATGGCCGGCGTTGACGGCCTGGCCCAGGCCGATCGGCCGTCCCCGACAAGGCGGCCAGCACGGGGACAGCCAGGGGTTCCGGTAGCGATCGCCGGGTGTCCACTCACGTTGCGGTTCCTCTGCGGAAGCTTCTTCAGGCACTGTCCATGCAGGCAGTGCTGCCCGGTGTGTTCCCAGGTCAGAGATGGGCTCGTTGGATCCTCGTCGATCGTCCGGTCCGGCATCGATTCATCCGGGAATCGTGCACCGCTACACGGCCTGGCCTCCTGCCCACACCGTGGGGGTTCGGCCCGACCACGGGCTTGCCTGTTCGAGTTGCCCGGCGAGGCGGAAGAGGCGTCCTTCGTGCCCGTAACCGGCGGCGAACTGCATCCCGATGGGGAGGCCCGTCCCGGCGTCGGCCGTCATGGGCACGGACATGGCGGGCGTGCCCGCCACGTTGAACGCCGCGGTGAACGGCGAGAGGTCGAAGAGGCGGCGGAGCCAGCCGAGGCCGTCCAGTTCGTCCGCGGCCTCGGCATGGGTGCCCAAGGGCACGGGAAGCTCCGGCAGGGTCGGCGTGAGCAGCAGGTCGTGAGCGTCGAAGTACCGTGCCAGGCTCCGAGCGATCCGGTTCCGGATCGCGAGAGCGGTGACGAACTGGGCGCCGCTGACCCGCTGCCCGTAGTGGTAGCTGGCGAGGATGGGCGGCTCCAAGGTCGAGGAGTCGATGGGCCGGCCTGTGGCGGTGGCCAACTCGTCAATCGAGGCCGTCAGGTTCGCCGTCCACTGATGGGCGCTGGCCAGGACGAACTCTTCCCAGTCCGCCCCGAGGTCCACCTTGACCTCCTCCACCCGGTGGCCGAGGGATTCGAGCAGGTGCGCGGTGCGGGAGACAGCGCCGGCCACGGGTGCGGTGGTGCGGTGTCCGCCCCATGCCTGGGTGAGGACGCCGATCCGGAGCGAGCCGGGGTGGCGGGTGACTTCCTCGGCGTACGGCCGGGGCGGTTCCTGGGCGAAGTAGGGGTCGCCCGGTTCCGGGCCGCGGATCTGGTCGAGCAGTGCCGCGCTGTCGCGTACCGTACGGCTGACGCTGCCGTGCACGGCCAGGCCGTTGAAGATCTCGTCGGCGTAGGGGCCCGCGGAAACCCGGCCACGGGTGGGCTTCAGCCCGAAGAGGCCGTTGCAGGAGGCGGGAATGCGGATCGAGCCGGCGGCGTCGGTGGCGTGCGCGATCGGGACGACCCCGGCGGCGACGGCCGCGCCGGCACCGCCGCTGGATCCGCCCGCGCTGCGCTCCAGGTCCCAGGGGTTGCGGGTCGCGCCGTACAGCACGGGTTCCGTGGTGTTGCTGTAGGCCATCTCCGGTGTCGTGGTACGTCCGAACGTCACCAGGCCGGCACGGCGAAAGCGGCGCATCAGGAAGGAGTCGGCGCCGGAGACGTTGCCGGCCGCCAGACGGCTGCCCAGTTCCATGCGCCTCCCGGCCATGGAGACGCCGATGTCCTTGATCAGGAAGGGGACTCCGGCCAGCGGTGTGCTGCCGGGGGCGGGCTCGTCGTCGGCCTGCCAGGTCTCCACGATGGCGTTGATCTGCGGGTTGACCGCCTGCGCGGCCTCATGTGCGGCTGCTTGGAGTTCGGCGGGGCTCACCTCGCCCTTGGCCACCAGTTCGGCGAGCCCGATCGCGTCGAAGCTCGCGTACTCGGTCACTCTCACTGTCTCTCCCTAGAACGATACCGTTGAGTCTCTGACGATACCGAACGGTATCGCGTGGAACGGACTGGTACCGTAGCGGGCATGGCAGCGACCGTCAGAAGGCCGAGCAGGGTGGCGAAACTGCCGCCTCGCGAACGCATCCTCGACGCGGCGGAAGAGCTCTTCCAGAGCGAGGGGATCCGGCGGGTAGGCGTCCAGGCGATCGCCGAGCGGGCCGAGACCACCAAAATGGCGATCTACCGCCACTTCGCGACCAAGGACGCGCTGGTCGCGGAGTGGCTGCGGATCGTCGCCGCCGACTACCAGGCGGCCTTCGACCGGGCCGAAACCGAACATCCCGACCGGCCCCGGGAGCAGATCCTGGCCCTGGCCCGCTTCATCGCCGAGGGATTGCCGGCGATCTCGTACCGGGGCTGCCCGTTCATCAACTCCCTCGCCGAACTGCCCGATCGCTCCCATCCCGCACGGCAGGTGATCGAGGAGCACAAGGCGCTCCAGACCCGCAGGCTGGTCGGCATGTGCGCCGCGGCCGGGTTGCCCGACCCTGAGCAGGCCGCAGCCGAGATCACCTTCGTCCTCGAAGGCGCGCAGGTCAGCGCGCACAACGGAAGCATCGCTCAGCCGGGCGATCGGCTGATGAGGATCGTGGAGGCGATCGTGGATCAGGCGACCCGGTAGCCGGCTCCGCGTGCCGTCGCGATGATCGGCGGGTCGCCGGGCCTGCGCCGCAGCCGGCCCACCGTGACCGTGACGGGTTCCGGTACGTGGCCCGCATGTCGCCGGTGATACCCGAGGGCGGGCATTTCGCCTCCACCGTGGCCGCCGCCCCGGCTGCGCGGCCGCTCCCGCGTCGCCGCCTTCAGCGTGCACCAGCCCCCGGCCGACCTGGTGGCTGCTGACCAACCTGGCCAACCACGTGCAGCCGATCCTGCGCTACGACCTCGGCGACAGCGTCCTGCTCCGGCCCGATCCGTGCCCGTGCGGCCACCCCGGCCCGGCCGTCCGCGTCCAGGGCCGCACCGCCGACCTGCTCACCTTCCCCGGCCCCGGCCCGGCGGGGGAACAGACGCCGGTCACCCTCCCCCCGCTGCCGCTGGCCACCCTGCTGGAAGCGGTGCCCGGCCCGGAGCTGTTCCAGATCGTCCAGACCGCGCCGGCCACGCTCCGCATCCGGCTGCACCCGCCCCCGGTGCCGACCCCGAGACCCTCTGGCGTCAGATCGAGACCCGCATGCGCGACCGGCTGGCCCGCCACAGCCTCGGTCATGTGCGCCTCGAACGGGCCGCCGAGCCGGTCCAGCACAGCGCGGGCGGCAAGGTACGCGCCGTCATCCCGCTCTCGGCCACCGGCATGAACCCGGCCGGCTCCGGACATCCCCAACCGTCGCGGAGATCCCCGCGGCGCTCGCTCTGCTGCTGTTGCCCGTCGCTGGAGCAGGGGCCGCGTGATCCTGATCGGCATGGGGCTCGTGATCGTGTACTTCACGCTGGTGGCGATGTTCACCGGGATCGTGGCGCTGGTGCTCGTCCACATCGCCCGAGGAGTCGCCACGGCGTCGCGGGCGCGCTGGGCATCAGCCACATGCAGGATCTGCTGCCGGCCGCCCCGGGCCGGGCTGGAGCTGGCCCGGTCCGGGACGGGATGCCGACCCTGGAACCGCCTGGACGGCGGCGAACCCGCATCCGGACGGTCGTTCAGCGGTCCCCGGACCGAGGGCCGAGCCATCCGGTTGGAGCGTCTGGATCGAAGTCGGGGCGCACCACAGTCTCGATCAAAGCCGGGGCGGTTCGGCCCTGGCGGCACCCTGAGGCCGATGCCGGCATGAGATGGGAGAATCACCAGATGCCGATCGATGCCCATCTGCTTGCTGTATTCACAGTGACCACTATCGTCGCTTTGATCACTCCAGGACCCGACATGCTGTTCGTGCTCGGATGCGGTGTGCGTGGCGGCGCCCGAGCCGGGCTGCTGGCCACAGTCGGGATCATCACAGGGGACGCGTTGTACGTCGTCGCGGCCGCTGCGGGGCTCGCCGTGCTACTGACGGCGTTCCCCGTCGTCTTCACGGTGCTACGGTTCGCCGGCGCCGCGTATCTGATCTACCTTGGCATCCAGATGATCCGCAATCGGAAGAAGGGTCAAACCGATGATCCAGCCCTTGGGGGGATGTCGGGTCGCCGGGCCTTTCTCAACGGCGTGGTCTCCTCCATGGCCAACCCGCAGACATTCACGTTCATGATCGCCTTTCTTCCGCAGTTCATCAACCCTGCCGCAGGACCCGTCTGGCTGCAGTTCGCCATCCTCGGCGCGATCCTGATAGCCCTGGAGTTCATGGCCGACGCAACGGTCGGCGTGCTGGCCGGAAGGATCGGCGGCTGGCTGCGCCGCCGTCAGGCGGTGCGTCGCCGGATCGATGCCGCGACCGGAAGCGTCTTCATCGGACTGGGCATCACTCTCGCGGTTGAACGCTGACAAGGTGAGACTGCCAATGCCGTTGCCTTGAGAGACACGGCGTAGTTCAGCGGATACGAGGGGCGCGGCTGTTGCCTGCTCGGCTCATGACCTCCTTCGTACTCGGCCGGGCGCTGTTCTGCCCAGAAATGCGAGAACTGTCCCTGCAGGGCGCGAGTTGGCCCGCCAGGGATGTGACGTCCGCTGCATGGTGGCGTGGTCGTCGTTCCTTGGCACTGAACGGCATGACCATGGAAGCCGCCGATACCCTCAGCCAATCGCGGATCTTCGAACAGCTGCAGCCGCTGGGCTGTGCGGCCGAAGTGCAGCTGCTCCAACGTCAGGAAGATTTCGATGTCGCGAAGCTCCACCTGCGCGCTCCCTTTCAACTGATTAGCGGGAGGTTATGGCACGTTACTGGACTTGAGATTGTTCCTGGGGCTCCAGAACGCCAGGCTTATGGACATCCGGAACGCCGGGATAAGCGCGGATCCATCTGCCTGCGACAAGCGGTGGGCCGCAGAAACGATCACGAAGGAGACACAGTCGATGAGCGACATGAATGAACTGGTCGAGCGCTATCTGGCGGCGTGGAACGAGACCCGCCCGCAGGCGCGACAGGCCCTTGTCGCGCAGGTGTTCGCTGAGGACGTCACGTACACCGACCCCGTGGTGGCGGTTCAGGGCCGCGATGGCCTGGACGCCACCATCGCGGCGGTGCAGGGGCAGTTCGAAGGGCTGAAGTTCAGCCTGGGCGGCCCCGTCGACGCGCACCACGACATCGCCCGCTTCACCTGGCATCTCGGTGCCGCGGGCGCCGATCCGATCGTCATCGGCTTCGACGTCGCCGTGATCGGCGGCGACGGCCGCATCAGCCAGGTGCTCGGGTTTCTCGACCGGGTGCCGGCCGGCGCCTGAGCCCGCGCGGACGGGCCCTGTCAAGGGCCCTCCCCTGGGCCGCCGAGACGCCATCGGCGCCAGGTCCGGGCTTCCGCACGAGGATCAGCGGCGCCCGGTGCACACGTATCTGAAGGAGGAATGATGACCGCTTACATGCTCGCACATCTTCGCAAGTCCGCCGAGGTCCACCCCGAGGTGCTGGAGTACCTGGAGAGGGTCCAGTCGGCGTTGGACCCCTTCTCGGGCCGGTTCCTCGTGCACGGAGGCGCGATGGAGGTCCGGGAGGGACAGTGGCCCGGAGACGTCGTGCTGGTGGAGTTCCCATCGATGAAACACGCTCGCGACTTCTACGACTCGGCCGCCTACCAGGAGATCAAACCGCTCCGTACCGCCCATCTGGATGGCGACCTGGTCATCGTGGACGGTGTCGACCCCGACCACGACTCGGCCGAGATGGCTGACGCGCTGCGCTCCGCCTGACGGAGACACTGACACACTTCGACACCCTGCACGGCAGGAACGCGCCGCGCTGAACGGGCGACCTGCCATGACCATCACCCGCCGAGGCCCGCCCCTGTCGACGTTCCCGACGAGGCGCCGTCCGACGCGCCCAGCCGACGAACGGGAACAGCAGTCGGCTTCACCTTCGCGTCCGCCCGGCCGGTGGGCTCTCTCACCATGACCTCGCCCGCTTCGCCCAGGGGCCGGCGGGCTTCGACGTGGCCTTGATCACCCGCCGACGAGCGTATCGGCCGCATGCACGACTCTTCCCGACACGATCCCGACCGGCGCCTGTGCTCAGGCGCCCGAGGAGAAGAACGACCATGACCAAGAAGCGGTTTCTGGCCGCCGCCCTCCTAAGCGCCCTGACTCTCACCACGTTCGCCGACCCCTCGTGGGCCCAGCAGGCGGACGGCCCGGTGATCGAGGGCACGATCTCCCCTCAGGCACAGACCTTCATCAACCGGCAGACCCGGTTCGGCTCCATGCCCACCGGCGAGGGCACCGAGCGGGTCGGGGCCTACACCGTGATGTTCGCCGAGGATGCGACTCTCTGGGAAGCCGCCAGCCCCCTCATCCGCGGCAAGGAGAACATCAGGAACTCCATCACGGCGACCCTCGGGCTGGTGCCGCAGATCGGTTTCACCCCGCAGCGCATCGCCGCCGGCGGCGACACCGTGATGTACGGAGCCCACAACACGGCCGTCATCGGCGGCAAGGCGATCGACTACCCCGCCATCTACCGGGTGGTCCTCGACGGATCCGGCGACGTGGTGCAGGGACGGCGCTATTACGACCGCTACTCGTGGTTCGCGCCCATCGCGACCGGGGAGTTGAAGCTGGACAACCTGTTCGGCGGGATCACCGACCGCACAGCCGACGCCGTGCCCCCGGCCGAGGCGCCGGCGGCACGGCTGCGCAAGGGCCTGCTCGGCCGGGCCGCCGCCTGGAACGCCAGGAACGCCCGCGCTCTGGTCGCCGCCACGGGCGGGGCGCCCCTGACCGGCCCGGGACTGGACGGCCGCAAGCTGTACACGACGGCCGCCAAGCTGGCCTACCTCGACAGGCTGCTCAGCAGGTTCGACGACGACGAGCAGGGCCGCAACCCCACGAACCTGCGCCCCGGACAGGCGATCCACACCCGCGAGGCCACCTACCAGGAGTGGTACGGCACCGTGCGCAGCCAGGGCAGAGAGATCACCTACGGCGTCATCGAACGCTTCGGCCACCGCAACGGCAAGGTCGCCGACTGGAGCCTGACGTTCGACACCCTGCCCCTCATCGCCGACGCCGGCAAGATCACCAACCTGTACGGCCTGCTGCGCTCCGCCTCCTGAGCCGGCATCACCGTACCGACAGCTAAGGAAGACCATGGCACTGGACGGACTCCGCCCCGACGAGCGGATCGCGCCCGCGCGAGATCTGCGCGCCCACCTCGAGCACTGGTCCCACATGACCGGAATCGCCGTGGAGGTGTGGGCACTCCCCCGCGAGCCCCTGACCGCCCCGTTCGCGGAGCTCGTCCAGGCCACGGTCCTCGACATCCTGAACGGCTTCGAGGCCGACGGCACGGTGCGGCACGTGGGCTTCGCGCTCACCGCGGGCGCCCGCGGCCTGCGCCTGACCGTCAGCGGCGACGGCATCGGGCTGCCGCCCGGGCAGCTCGTCGAGCGCCTGCGCGCCGACCGGGCCCGGTTCGCAGAACTGGGTGGCCGGCTGTCGGTGAACGCAGTCCTCGGCGGCGGGATCACCATCAGCGCGGCACTACCCGACGTCGGGTGATCGCGCAGGTGACTCTGATCAGGCTGCCGTGATGAGCGCATCGCCCCGCGCTGACAACCTGCCGGTATGGCCGGACGGCCAAGGACTGGTGGCGCAAGGCCGAGGCCGCGATCAATGCCTACGAGCACTACCGCGTCGAGGTCGACGGCGTCCCGGTCCACTTCATGTGCTGACCCGGGACCGGCCCTGCCCCGACGCCGCTGATCCTCACGCACGGCTGGCCCTGGACGTTCTGGCACTGGTCCAAGGTCGTCGACCCGTTGGCCGACCCGGGCGCCCACGGCGGCGACCCGGCGGAGGCGTTCGACGTGATCGTCCCTTCCTTTCCAGGGTTCGGCTTCTCCAGCCCGTTGCCCGACCACGTCACAAGTACGCCGACAAGCTCCACGCCATCCACATCGGCTCCGGCCAGAAGCTCACCTTCTTCAACGGCGAGCGGGCCTGGGACCTCACCGGCGGCCGGCCCATCCCCGACGGCCTGCCCGCGGAGGTTCACGCCGCAATCGTCGCGATGGAGAGGCGTTTCGCCGTCCATCTGGCCGCGCACATGCTCGCCCCGAGCACCCTCGCCTACGGCCTGACCGACTCACCCGCCGGGATGCTCGCCTGGATCCTGGAACGCTGGGTCAACTGGAGCGACAACGGCGGCGACATCGAGACCGTCTTCAGCAAGGACGACCTGCTCACCCACGCCATGATCTTCTGGGTCACCAACTCGATCGGCACCTCGATCCGTACCTACGCCAACAACAACCGCTACCCCTGGACCCCGGCCCACCACCGGCAGCCTTGAGATCCGCTTGCGACAACAACGCTGAAGGACGACGGAGGTTGTCGATGAGTGCGGTGTCCTTGACGGGCGACCCCGCGGAGGTGGGATTCGATCCCAGACGGCTGGCCAGGATCGATGGCTACTTCGCCGCCGGCGTGGAGGACGGCCGATGGCCCGGCCGGCTGATCCTGATCAGCCGGAGAGGACAGGTCGTACACCTGTCGACGTGCGGCAATCGCGACATCGCGGCCGACCTTCCCGTCACACCGGACACGCTGTTCCGGATCTACTCCATGTCGAAGCCGATCACGTCGGTGGTGTTGATGACGCTGCACGAAGAGGGGCGGCTGCTGCTCACCGACCCGGTGGCCATGTACCTTCCGGACTTCGCCGACATGCGCATCTACCAGGGCGGGCCCGCGGTCTCACCCCTCACCCGGCCGGCGGCCGAGCCGATCCGCATCTGGCACCTGCTCACCCACACAGCGGGCCTGACCCGTGAGTTCTACCACCAGAGCGTCGTGGATGAGATGTACCGCGCGGCAGGCTTCGACGGGCCCTACCCGACAGGGCTGGACCTGGCGGGCTGCGTCGAGCGGTGGGTCAGGTTGCCGCTGCTGTTCGAGCCGGGATCGCAGTGGAACTACTCGGTCGCCACGGACGTGCTCGGCAGGCTCATCGAGGTGATCTCCGGCTTGCCGCTCGACCGGTTCCTGGCCGAGCCGCGCTGCTGTCAGGCGGCCACGGGGTGATCTCGACCGCGGGTGACTACCACCGGTTCACCCAGATGCTGCTGCGTGGCGGCGGGTTCGAGGGGCCCGGGTTCTCGGCTCACGCACGATCGCCTACATGACGCGCAACCACCTGCCCGGTGGTGCCGATCTGGAGGAGTTCGGCAGGCCGATCTTCTCCGAGATTTCCAACAGCGGCGTCGGCTTCGGGCTCGGCTTCGCCGTCGTGCAGGACGCCGTCAGGCAGAAGAGCCTGGCCTCGGACGGCGAATACAACTGGGGCGGGGCGGCGAGCACCATGTTCTGGGTGGACCCTGCGGAGGAGCTGACTGTGATCTTCCTTTCGCAGATTATCCCGTCGAGCGTCCGGCCTGTCCTCGGCCAGCTCCGTCAGCTGGTCTATCAGGCCCTGGTCGACTAGCTGAACGGCGCACCCCGGGTCCGCGTGCATGTCGCCCTGCCGTATCTATCTTCACGATGCGACCACATTGGATTGTATGATGAAACAGTAAATCAATGTGATCTCATTGTTTTGAGTTCGGGGTGTGCGAGAGTGAGAGCCGTCCTGGCGCTCGTGTGCGCGGCGCAGTTCATGGTCGTGCTCGACGTGTCGGTCGTGAACGTGGCGCTGCCGTCGATCCAGGACGCGCTCGCTTTCGACGCGCGGCATCTGATGTGGGTGGGCAACGCCTACGCCCTGGTCTTCGGCGGTTTTCTGCTGCTCGGAGGGCGTCTGGCCGACCTGTACGGGCACCGCCGCGTCCTCACCGCCGGCCTCGGCCTGTTCACCGCCGCCAGCCTGGCCGGCGGTCTGGCCGGCACCGCGGGGATGCTGATCGGCGCCCGTGCCGCTCAGGGTCTCGGCGCCGCCGTCCTCGCCCCGGTCACGCTCACCATTGTGACCACCGCCTTTCCCGAGGGGACGCGCCGCACCCGGGCCATCGCCACCTGGACGGCCGTGAGCCTGGCGGGCGGGACCGCGGGCAACATCGTCGGCGGGGTGCTGACGGAGTACCTGTCCTGGCGCTGGATCATGCTGGTCAACGTGCCGATCGGGCTGGCCTGCCTGGCCGCCGCCCGCCTGCTGCCGCCCGGCCCGGTACGGCGGGCCGCGCCACGCCTGGACCTGCTGGGCGGGGCGCTGGCCACGGGCGGGCTGGCCGCGCTGGCCTACGGCCTCGACGGCGTGCCCGCCTTCTTCCTCGCCGGGACGGTCATGGTGGGATTGTTCGTGGTGGTAGAGGCGCGCCTGGCCCGCGCGCCGCTGGTCCCGCCCGACCTCGTGCGGCCGCGGGCGGTGTGGCTGGGCAACCTGGCGATGCTGCTTGCCGGCGCCTGCCTCAATCCCATGTGGTACTTCCTCACCCTGTCCATGCAGCGCGTGCTGGGCTACGGACCGCTGCAGACCGGGCTGGCCTTCCTCCCCCACACGCTGCTCACCATGCTGGTCGGGCTGCGCCTGACACCATGGCTGATGCGCCGGGCAGACGATCGCCTCCTCATCACCGCCGGAGCTCTGATCGGTGCCGCCGGATTCCTGTGGCAGAGCCGCATCGCCCCGGGCGACTCCTACCTGGCGGCGATCCTCGGCCCGGCCGTGCTGATCTCGCTCGGCGGCGGCCTGCTCAACACGCCGCTGACCGTCACCGTCACGGCGGGTGTCGCGGCGGCGGACGCCGGCGCCGCCTCCGGGCTGATGAACACCGCCAAGCAGCTCGGCGGCGCGCTCGGCCTGGCCGTCCTGGTCGCGCTCACCTCCGGCCGGGCCGACGAGCCCGCCGGCCCGGCGCACGCTCAGGCGCTGGCGGGCGGCTACGGCACGGCGTTCGCGATCATCGCGGCGGTGCTGGCCGTCGTCGGCGTCGTCGCGTTCGCCTTACCACCACGCCGGGACGGGGTCACCCGCCCCCGACGGGACGCCGACGACTGAGTGCGCCTCGTGGCGCCGAGTGACGACCGCGCGAGGACGCGTCGGGGCTGGGGACGGCTCAGCCTGACTGGCCGGCGGCCGCCACCGCGTCGTCAGCGCCTGGGGCGGCCGGCGTCCCGGCGGCAAGCGGCGTGCGGTAGGTACGGAGGGGGGCATTGGCCGCGGACACGACGGCGATCGCCAGGACGGCGGACAGCCCGCCGAAGACCAGGGAGAAGGAGGCCGAGGTGGCCGACGCCAACAGGCCACCACGGAAGTTGCCGAGCTCGGGGCCGGCGACGCCGATGACGTGCTCCACCGAGGAGACCCGCCCCCGGTAGGCGTCCGGGGTCTCCCATTGGACCAGGGCACTGCGGGTGACGACGGAAACGGTGTCGGCGGCGCCCGCCACGGCCAGGCAGCCTAGCGCGAGCCACAACGGCCCCGCGAAGCCGAAACAGGCCAGCGCCAGACCCCAGACACCGGCTGCGGACAGCTGGACCAGGCCGGCGCGGCGCCATCGGATCACCGTGCCGGAGAGCAGACCGGCCGTGATCCCCCCGACCGCGACGGCCGACAGGAACAGGCCGAGGGTCTGCGGATCTCCCCCGAAGCGGACCTCGTTGACCAGCGGGAAGAGCGCAATGGGCATGGCGAGCAGCGTTGCGGACAGGTCGGTGGCCATCGAGCCCCACAACGTCGGACGGCGTAGAACGATCCGCCAACCCCCACGCTTCGGCCGACGCCTGCCGCTCGCCGCGTCGCCGCCTTCGGGCCGCATGACAGGTAGACGGGCCGCCGCGAGCATCGACACTGCCAGAGCCACAGCCTGGGCCGCGTAGGCGGCAGGGAAATCCCAGCGGGCGATGACCAGCCCGGCCAGCGCGGGACCGGCCAGCACCGCCGCCTGAAACGACACGTTGGTCAGCGCGAGACCGGCCGCGACCTGGTCGCTCGGCAACAGTCGGACCGGAAAGGCGCGCCGGGCAGGAACTCCGAGAGCGCTGCAGCTCGTCCCCAGGGCGACCAAGGCGAGCAGCAACAGCACGTTCCGGTTGTCCGCCAGAGCCTGGACGCACAGCCCCGCAGCGGCCAGCAAGTGCCCCGCGGTGGTGGCCCGCACCACCGCACGGCGGTCGACGGTATCGGCCAGCGTGCCGCCGAGCAGCCCGAACAGCACCGTCGGCAGGCCGGTGGCGAGCCCGATGGCGCCGGTGCCCACGGGGCTGCCGGTCAGGTCCCAGACCTGGGCCAGCACCGCCACGTTGGCCATCTGTCCGCCGAGTTGAGAGACCGAGGTGCCGATCCACAGGTCGCGAAACGACTGGCTGCAACGCAGCGGGCGGGTGTCGAGAAGCCGGACACGAACACGCCTCATCGCGGTGGCTCGGCAAGATGATGGAGGATCCGCTGCCGCATCGACCGGCCTTCCAGCGCCCACCGCACGTCCTCGACAACGGCGGTCATCGCGTACGGCAGCTCGCTGTCCAGCTCGGCGACCGTCTCATGGGTAGCGCGCCACTCCGCCTCCAGGAACGGCACCAGCAACCGGCCGCGCTCGGTCAGGCTGATCCGCCGGGTGCGGGCGTCACATCCCGGCTCCGAGATGACCAGATCCTCCTTGCGCATGGCGGCGATGGTCTGGCTGATCGCAGAGTGCGAGCGGTTCAGGGACCTCGCAAGCTCGCGGATGGTGAGCGGTCCGGTGTGAGCGAGCCGGATCAGCGGATAGGCGAACCGAGGCCGCACCCCCTTGAGGCCACGCTCGACGTAGACCTGCTCGATCTCGGCGTCCATGCTCGCCAGAAGCTCGTGCAAGGAGCGCCAGGGGTCGGGTAGCCCAGTAGGGTCCGAAGATGTCACAGCGCTAATATAACAGCGCTACGATATTTGGAGGCTGCGTCAGGGTCGATGACCCTGATCTCTTTCCCATCATGAGAGGAGCCCTCTTGTATCCCCCGATCGAACCGTACGAGCACGGCATGCTCGACGTCGGTGACGGCAACCTCGTCTACTGGGAGGTCTGCGGCAATCCGGACGGCAAGCCCGCCGTGGTCGTGCACGGCGGACCGGGGTCGGGCTGCTCGACCGG
>NZ_JBFALF010000051.1:0-67567 GCF_040656115.1 Nonomuraea sp. NPDC050202
GCCCGGGCGGCCCGGGCGGCCCGGGCGGCCCGGGCGGCCTGCTGGGTGGCCTGCTGGGTGGCCGGTCAAGGGCGTGGCAAGCAAGGTCGTGCCCCCGGCGGTGCGGCTGGGCTCGCCGCCGGGTCTTGCCTATCGTGAGCGCCTGTTGCCCAGGAAAGGCGGACTCAGGATGCTCCATCGGCAAGCTGCGCGGCCCGTGCGGGCAGGGGGCGAGCCGGCATGAGCCGGTCACGGTACTCCCGGGTGGCCGGGGTGGCGGTTCACGTGCCGGACGGCGGCCTGACGACGCCGCAGCTGGAAGACCTGCTGGCCGAGCGGAACCCCGGCATCAGCGTGCCGCGCGGCCTGATCGAGCGGCACAGCGGCGTGCGGCGGCGCCACGTCGCCCCGCCGGAGTGGATGGCGTCGGATCTGGCGGTGGCGGCGGCCCGCCGGCTGCTGCGGAAGACCGGGCACACGCCGCCGTCCATCGACCTGATCATCTACGCGGGCGTGTCCGGCGACGCCGTCGAACCCGCGACGGGGCACATGGTCGCGGCCAAGCTGGGGGCCGGCTGCCCGGTCTTCGACGTGCGGGACGCCTGCAACAGCGTCCTGCGGGCGATCCACCTGGCCGACGCGCTCATCACCGGCGGCCACCACCGTACGGTTCTCGTCGTCTGCGGCGAGGTCGCCACCTCCAGCATCCGGTGGCGGGTGGAGTCGCAGGAGGACTTCGAGCCGGCGATCCCGTCCTACACGGTGTCCGACTCGGGCTCGGCGCTGCTGCTGGAGTCCAGCGGCACCCCCGGGGTGCTGGGGCACCGGTTCGGGGCGAACTCCGCGTACTGGGAGGTCTCGCTCATGCCGTTCGTCCGGGACGGTTCCGGTGGTTTCCGCGCCGGCGACTTCACCATCGATCCCGTCGCGCTGGCCATCGGGGTGCAGAAGCTGGATCTGAGCGTGCTGCGGCAGCCGCTGGCCGAGCGCGGGCTCGGCTGGGCTGACATGGCCGTGGTGTGCGCGCACCAGCCGTCGCTGGCGGCGCTGCACTGGCTGTGCGAGCTGATCGAGCTGCCCCGGGACAAGGCCGAGGTGACGATCGTCGAGCACGGCAACCTCGCCGCTGCCACGTTGCCGATGCAGCTGCACCAGGCCGAGCGGGCGGGGCGGCTCAGGCGGGGTGACCTCGTCGCCCTGGTGGGCGTGGCCAGCGGGCTCAGCTCGGGCACGGTGCTGCTGCGCTGGTGACAGGGGCGCGCAGCCGCCGCGCCGACGACTCCCGCCATCGGGTGGGAAGGAGGCTTGACCATGCCGGTCGATCTGCGTGGCCGCCGGCTTCGCCGCGGCGCCGGGACGTCCGCCCTGATCGGCGCCGTCCTGCAGCCCGCCGGCCCCGGAGCGCAGCAGGACGTGCTCGCCGGTGGCTCCGGTGTCCTCGACCGGCTGGGCCGGGCGGCGGCGGGGCCGGCCGGGCGGCTCGTCGTCGCGGTGTGGCTGCTCCTGGCCGCCGGGGCGGTGATGTCGCTGCCCGGGCTCACGCAGCGGCTGGCCCCGCCCTCGCTGGAAGTGCCGGGCTCCCCGTCCGCGGCGGCCGCGGCGCTGATCGCGCGCGGGTTCCCCGAGCTGGGCGGCGAGCAGATGATGCTGGCCTTCAGCTCGGCGGCACTGGACGCGGACGAGCCGCGCTACGAGCAGGCGATCGCCGCCACGGTGGGCGCGCTGGCCGCCCGGCCCGACGTGGGCGCGATGCTGCCGCTGCCGGAGACCGGCGGCAGGCATCCCCGGCACGCCTACGTGCTGGTGGGCGTGCACGGCGACGAGCTCGCCCGGCAGCGCAACCTGCCCGCCCAGCTCGCGAGCGCCCGGCAGGCGGCCCGGGAGGCGTCGGCCGGGGCGGTCACCGTGACGATCCTGGGCGTGAGCCGCGCCTTCGCGCAGCTCGCCCACGCCGACCTGGCGGATCTGCGGTCGATGGAGGCCATGACCGTTCCGGTGGCGGCCGTGCTGCTGGTGCTCGGGCTGGGCGCGGTGGGCGCGGCGGCGGTGCCGCTGGTGGTGGGCGGCGCGGCGATCCTGACCGGTGTGGGCGCGCTCGCGGCGGCGTCCACGCTCGCGTCCGTCGATTCGACCATGCTGACCTACACCGTCACCATGTCGCTGGGGCTGGGGCTCGACTACACGCTGCTGATCCTGCTGCGCTACCGCCAGGCCCGGCGTGCGGGTCTGCCGCCCCCGGTGGCCGCCGGACGCGCCACGGCCACCGCGGGCGGCACGGTGACCTGGTGCGGGGCCGCCATCGTCGTCACCTCCTGCGCGCTGCTGGTCGTCGGCGTGCCGTGGGCGCACTCCCTGGCGCTGGCGGGCATGCTGGCGGCCCTCGTCACCCTGGCGGCCGCGCTGACGCTGGGCCCCGCGCTGCTGTCCCGGCTGGATCGCCGGCTGGAGTGGGGCGCGCTGCCGTGGCGGCGGCCCCGCCGGGGCTCGGCGCTCTCGGCCTGGCTGCGGCGATCCTGCGGGGGCACGGGGCGGCCCGGGTGGGTGCGGGGGGGCCGAGCACATGATGAGGCGGCCCGGCCGGTATGCCGTGGCGGCCGCTGCCGTGCTGGTCCTGGCCGCCGTTCCGGTGCTGCACCTGCGGATGGGGCTGCACTACGACCGTCCGGCGCTCGCCGGGACCGACATCGGGGCCGGGCTGGCGGAGCTGGAGCGGGACGGGGTGGCCGGGGTGACCACCGTGGCGTTGCCGCACCCGGGCCGGGCCGCCCCCGTGGACACGTTCGCCTTCCAGCAGGCGTTGCGGGCCGATCCGAGGGTGTCCATGGCCACCGTGATGGACAACGGCAGGGATCTGACCGTGATGCTGATCGCCGACCGGTGCGCGCCTGACGGGGACGCCGCGGCCGGTTTCCAGCGGGACCTGCACGCGCTGGGCGCGCGCCTGCTGCCCGCGGGTCAGCCGATGCTGGCCGTCGGGCCGGCGGCACGGCTCGGTGACCTGGCGGCGGGTGCGGTCGGCGGGCTGTGGCGGGTGCTGGGGGTGGTGCTGCTGGCGTCGTTCGTGCTGCTGTTGCTGACCTTCCGCAGCCTGCTCATCCCGGTGAAGGCGGTCGCCATGAACCTGCTGTGCGTCTGCGCCGCCTTCGGGCTGCTCACCGTCGCCTTCCAGGACCTGGGCCGCGAGGGCGCCGACGTCAACGCGTTGCTGCCGCTGGTCGTCTTCACCATCGTCTTCGGCCTGTCCCTGGACTACGAGGTCTTCCTCGTCCACCGCATCGCCGAGCACTACCGCCGGACCGGCGACAACACCGCCGCCGTGCTCCACGGGCTGCGGCACACGGCGCGCCCCATCACGCTGGCCGCCGCCATCATGGCCGTCACGTTCGGCGGCCTGATGCTCACCCGGCGGCTGGACTTCCAGCAGGGCGGGTTCGCCGTCGCGGCGGCGATCATCCTGGACGCGACGATCATCCGGATGGTGCTCGTGCCGTGCCTGATGCGGCTGCTGGGGCACCGGAACTGGTGGTTGCCCGGGTTCCGGAGCAGGCGGGGCTCAGCGCCGTAGGAACGCGGCGATGGCCGGCACGAGCCTGTCGTGGGCGTCTTCGAGCACGTAGTGCCCGGCGCGGGGGAAGACGCGCACCTGGGCGCCCGGCAGGCGGCGCCGCCATTCGCGCAGCATGAGCGGGTCGAAGACCGGGTCGCGCAGCCCCCAGCCGATCAGGGCGGGCCGGTCGGCGAAGGCGGCCAGGCTCTCCCCCGCCCGCAGCAGCAGCGGCCAGGACGGGTCGCCGGGCCCGAGCGGGATGTCGTGCACGAACCGCTGGACGGCCAGCCGGTGCCCCTCGCGGTCGTCCGGGGCCAGGAAGGCGGCCCGCACGTCCCGGGGCAGCCTGCTGCGGACCCCGAACGGCGGCAGCGTGGCCAGCCGGGCGAACGCGTGGTGGCGCAGGAACAGGCGCTCCCCCAGGCGGGTCTCGCGCAGCAGCCACAGCGGCAGCCGCAGCGCCGGGCGCACGCGCGGGCCGTGCGGGTTGGGGAAGGCGGCGGTGTTGAGCACGACCAGGCGGGCCACCCGGCCGGGGTGGCGGGCGGCCCAGGCCATGCCGATGGGGCCGCCCCAGTCGTGCATCACGAGCGTCCAGCCTCGGTCGGGGGCCGCGCGTTCGGCGATGAGGTGGCCGGTGAGCGCTTCGAGGTCGTCCACGCGGGAGGCCAGGGTGTAGGGGTAGCGGTCGTCGCCGGGCTTGTCCGACAGGCCCATGCCGATGTGGTCGGGCGCGATGCAGCGGTGCTCGCCGCGCAGCGCCAGGATCAGCCGCCGCCACAGGTAGCTCCACGAGGGGTTGCCGTGCAGCATCAGCACGGGGGCCGCGTCCGCGCCGCCCTCGTCCAGGTAGTGCCGGCGTAGCCCGTCGTGGGTGAACCAGCGGGAGCGGAACGGGTAGCCGGGCAGGTGCGGCCGGCCGGGGCGGGTGTGCTGGGGCATCAGGGCGCCTCGGGGCACGCGGTCACGGGGTTCTCCGAGAGGTGGGCGGCGAGCCTGGCGAGGCCGTCCGCCATGCTGATGCGCGGCTCGTATCCGAGGTCGCGGCGGGCGGCGGAGATGTCGAACCAGTGGGAGGTCGTGGCCTGGACGGCGGCGAGGCGGGTGAGGGGCGGTTGCGCCCGGACGCGGGCGAGCCGGTAGCCGTACTCGACGGCCGCGGCGCCCAGGCGGGCCAGCCGGGCCGGCACGTGCCGGGTCACGGGTGGCAGGCCCGCGGCGTCCAGGAGGGCGTTGACCCAGCGGGTGACCGTGACGGGCTCGTCCTGGGTGATGAAGTAGGCCCGGCCCGCGGCCGGCGAGCCCGGCGCGAGCGCGTCCAGGGCCAGCAGGTGGGCCCGGGCGGCGTTGTCGACGTACACCGTGTCGATGCGTTTGCCGGGGGCGTGCGGCAGGACGAGCCGCCCGCGGCGCGCCCGCGCGGCGAAGCGCGGCAGGAAGTGCGGGTCGCCGGGCCCCCAGATGAGGTGGGGGCGCAGCGCGACCGTGGCGAGCCGGTCGCCGTCGGCGGCCAGGACGAGCCGTTCGGCGATCGCCTTGCTCGCCGGGTAGGAGGCCAGGAAGCGGCGGGCGTGCGGGGCCGACTCGTCCACGCCCTCCAGGTCGCGGCCATCGTGCACGACGCTCGGCGAGGAGGTGTGCACCAGGCGCGGGACGCCGGCGCGCAGGCAGGCGTCGATCACGTTCGCCGTGCCCCGCACGTTGACCGAGCGGTAGGCGGCGGCCGGTCCCCACAGGCCGGCCAGGGCGGCGCAGTGCACGACGGCGTCGCAGCCGGCCACGGCGGCCCGCACGCCGTCCGGGTCGCGGACGTCGGCGGTGTGCTGGACGACGCCGAGCCCGGCCAGCGCCGGGTAGCGGCGGCGGTTCAGCGCCGAGACGTGCTCGCCCCGCGCGGCCAGCAGCCGGCACACGGCCTGGCCGAGGAACCCGCCGCCGCCGGTGACCAGGACCTTCACCGCTCCTCCCTGCCGAGCTTCCTGGCGGCCCAGCGGGCCAGCAGCGGGCGGCGGATCTTGCTGGCGTGCCGGACGTCCATCGGGAAGCCCGGGTGGAGCAGCACCGGCGCGACGTCCCCGAGCGCGCCGGCGTGCGCCCGCACCCGTTCGACGACCTCGCGGCGCTCGCGCCGTGAGGTGCCCGGCTCGCACTCCACGCACAGGACGGGGCGCTGGCCTCCCGGCGCTCCCACCCCCACCAGTGCGCTGCGCCGCACGCCCGGCACCGCGTTGACGATCGGCTCGACCTGGTCGGTGTACAGCTCGCCGTCGGCGGTACGCACGCGCTCGCTCTTGCGGCCCGCGAACCACAGCCGCCCCTGCTCGTCCTGCCGGCCGAGGTCGCCCATGCGGTGCACCGGCTCGCCGTGGTCGTCGATGCGGGCCAGGGCGCTCTCGTACGGGCGGGCGAGGTAGGGGTCGCCGACCGCCGGGCCCGCCACGGTGATCTCCCCCACGGTGCCGGGTGGCGCGAGCAGGTCGTCCGACCAGCGCGGGATCGCCTCGTCGGTGATGCGGATGACGCGGACCCGGTTGCCCGGCAGGACGCCGCCCAGGCAGGTGCCGGCGCCGCGCGCGGTGGCCTCGGCCGTGGCGGCGAGCTCGGCCGCGTCCGCCATGCTGACCAGCAGGCATTCGGTCGCCCCGTACACCGAGCGCACGTCGGCGTGCGCGGGCAGGCACCGCTGGGCGCGCCGCAGCACCGCGAACGGCAGGGGCGCGCCGGCCGTGAGCACGATCTCGACGCTGTCCAGCACCTGGCCGCGTCGCAGGCAGTAACGGGCGAGCCGGTCCAGCAGGGCGGGCGCGGCGAACAGGCCGCGCACGCCGTGGGCGGCGATGGAGCGGGCCATGGCGGCCGGGTCGGTGCGTTCGGGATGGCGCAGGTCGAGCCGCGGGATGACGGCGGCGCACCCCATCGACGGCGCCGCCACCGCGAACGGCAGGAAGGTCGAGTACACGGTGGTGCCCGGCTGGAGCGCGCCGACGTGCGCCAGCAACCCGGTCTGCCCGGCCAGGTGCCGGTGGCGGTAGGGCACGCCCTTGGGCGGGCCGGTGGAGCCCGAGGTGAAGGCGATCAGCGCCAGGTCTCCGGCGTCCGGAGCCACCTGGCTCGGTGCCGCGACCTGCGGCGTCCCCAGCGGCGTCGGACTTGCCGCCGGCACATGCGACACCGGGACGTGCGGCGCTGGGACGTGCGGCGCTGGGACGTGCTGGGTGCCGGCCTCGCCGCTGTGGCGGGTGCGGGCGAGCCACAGGGTGCTCGTGGCGAGCGTGACGGTGGTGCGCACGCTGTCGCGCGCCCAGCCCAGCACCAGGCGCGCCAGGTGCGCGCGCGGGACCGCGATGAACGCGTCGGGAGCGGCCTGTGCGAGGCAGGCGCCGATGGCACGCGCGCCGAGCCCCGGATCGATGAGCACGGGCACGGCCCGCAACCGCAGCAGGGCCAGGACCACGGCGACCAGCTCCCGGCCCGGCGGGACCATCACGGCGGCCCGCGTCCCCGCCGTCACGCCGGCGCGCGCCAGCCTGGTCGCGGCCCGGGTGATGAGCTCGTCGAGCCGGCCGTAGGTCAGCGTCTCGGCGTGGCCGCGCCGGTCGACGCGGCAGGCGACCGTGTCGGGGTGGGCACGCGTCCAGTGCTCGGTCATGGCCACGACGTCGAAGAGCGGGGTGGTCACACCGCATCACCTCTCACAGCTGCGGGAGTGCCTCGGCGGCGGGGTTTCAGCAGGACGCCGCTTCCAGGACGCGCACCTGCCTGGGCAGCTCCAGGCCGAAGAGCTGCGATGGGGGCGCCGCCGCGGCCTGAGCCGGCGTGGACGCCGCGCTGCCCGGCGTCACGGCGCCCGCCGTCGCCGCCGGTGAGACGGGCGGGACCGGTGAGACCAGTGACGCGGCGGCGCTCGCGAGCGCCGCCCCGGCGGTGGAGCCCGACGTGAAGAAGTTCGTGAAGGCCTGCGCGAGAGCCTGGACGGGCACGGTGACGCACACCCTGTCCGGGTCGGCGGCCGATGGAGCGGTGTCCGGCACCTCGGCGGCGGCCGGACCGGCCGGTGCGCAGGCGATCAGGGCGGCGGCGAGCAGGCTGGCGGAAGCGGAGATACGCATGACGAATCCTTGGTCAGTATGGCGAGAAGATCAGCGTGGCGTTGTGGCCGCCGAAGCCGAACGAGTTGGACATCACCGGCCCCGGCGGCAAGGGCCGGACCCGGCCGACCACGTCGACGTCGCATCGAGGGTCCAGGTGGTCGAGGTTGGCGGTGGGCGGGATGGCCCGTTCGTTGAGTGACAGGACGGCGGCCACGGCCTCGATGGCGCCGGCGGCGGCGATGGCGTGCCCGGTGACCCCCTTGATCGAGGTGACGGGGACCCTGGTGGCGCCGAACGCCTCCTTGATCGCCTGGGCCTCGGCCACGTCGTTGAGCGGCGTACCGGTGCCGTGCGCGTTGACGTGCGTGATCTCTTCCGGGGCCAGGCCCGCGTCGGCGAGCGCGGCCCGCATGCAGCGCGCGGCTCCCTCGCCGTGCGGCGGCGGCGCGGTCAGGTGGTGGGCGTCGGAGGTGGAGGCGTAGCCGATGAGCTCGGCGTGGATGCGGGCGTCGCGGCGCAGGGCGTGGTCGAGGTTCTCCAGGACGAGGAAGGCGGCGCCCTCGGCCAGCACGAACCCGTCACGATCCCGGTCGAAGGGCCTGCTGGCCCGCTCGGGCGCGTCGTTGCGCTCCGACAGGGCCTGGCAGCGATGGAAGGCGAGCAGCACGCTCGGGGTGATGCCGGCTTCGGCCCCGCCGGCGATCACCAGGTCGGCGGAGCCGTCGCGCAGGAGGCGGGCCGCCTCGCCGATCGCGTGGGAGCCGGACGCGCAGGCCGTCTCCACCCCCAGGCTGGGGCCCTGGACGCGGTGGTGGATGCTGATGGCGGCGGCCGCGGAGTTGTGCATGATCATCGGCACGTGCAGCGGGCCGGGATTGCCGCGCCCGGGATGCCGGCCGGTGAGCATGGCGAACTCGTCGGTCGTCCTGCCGCCGAAGCCGGTGCCGGTCACCACCGCCCGCCGGTGCGGCGGCGTTCGCGGCGCGCCGGCGTCGGCGAGGGCGTCGGTGGCGGCGCACAGCGCGAGCTGGGCCATCCGGTCGAGCCGGGAGGCCTGCTTGGGCGTCAGGTACGCCGAGGTGTCCAGGTCGGAGATCTGGCAGGCGAAGCCGACGCCCAGCCCCTCGGTGTCGAACGAGGTGATCGGGCGGGCGGTGGACCGTCCGGCCAGCAGCGCGTTCCACAACTCCTTGGGGTGGGCGCCCGCCGGGGTGCGGACCCCCAGCCCGGTCACCGCGACCCGGACCCGGGATGCCTTCATGCGCGCTCGCTGAGCAGCAGGCGGGCCTTGGTGAGCACGTCACCGACCGTCCGCACGTCGGCGAGGGTCTCGCGGGGCAGCGGGCCCCACGTGTCCTCCAGGGCGACGTGGAGCTCGGCCAGGTCCAGGCTGTCGGCCTCCAGGTCCTCGCGCAGCAGCGCGTCCTCGGTGACCCGGCCTGGATCGACCTTCAGGATCTTCGCGCAGCGCTCGCGTACCACGGTCACGATGTCTTCGTCGCTCACGGCGAGCTCCTTCCTCCGAGGGCGTCGTACGCGCTCGTGTCACCCAGCGTCCCTGATGGGGCGATAGATGATCACTTGTGGCACGTCGCCCGCCGTTAAGGAGTTGATCAAGTTTTGCCGCGAGGCGGTTCGCCCGTGCTGCCGCAGATCATGCTCGCTTCTGTCGCGGGCGCGGCTCCGGGAGGGATCGGCCGCGCACGATCACGGCCCGTACGAGGAGATGACATGCCCTTGCACCCGCTCATGCCCGTTCACCCGCTCATGCCCGCAGCCGCGGCCGTGGTGGCCGCCCTGACCGCCACCCCGGTCGCGGCCGCGACCGTCCAGCAGACGCTGCTCACCTGCCAGGTCTCCACCACCTCGGAACGGCCGATCACGTTCGAGCCGCCGGTCAGGCTGCTGCCCCGCAACGTGACGGCCCGGGCCACCATCGTGCTGACCGGCTGCGCCTCCTCGGCGCCGTCGGCCGCCGGCCTGCGCTCGGGCGTGATGACCGTGCACAGCACCGGTCGCGCCTCGTGCGCCGGCGTGCGGGACGTCCGCGGTAAGGGGACGATCACCTGGTACGGGGCCGACGGCACCCAGACGGGCGTGTCCACGGTGCGGCCTTCGGTGGAGCAGGTGTCCGGTTACAACCCCGGCGACATGCTCCTCGGCGGGCGGGTCACCAAGGGGTCGCTGGCCGGGTCGAGCCTGGCCGGCACCGCCACCCCGACCTCCAACGTCAACGCCTGCGCCACCAGGGGGCTCGGCGCCGTCCACGGCACGGGCAGGATCACCTTCACCTCCTGACGTAGGCGCGCTGGATGAAGGGGCGCTCGCACAGGTGGTAGAAGAGGTAGATGCCGGCCTGGAAGGCGGCCGCGAACGCCAGGCCGGCCGGGGAGCCCGACCAGACGGCCCACCCGTAGGCGTGCAGGTTGCCGGCACCGTACATGGGGTTGCGCAGATGCCGGTAGGGGCCGGCGGCGACCAGCTCGCTCGCGTCCGTGAGGGGGCGGCCCGTGAACATGTCGCGGCAGTAGTAGGTGTCCAGGCCGGCGGTGTGGGCCGCCCACACCTTGTAGAACGTGCCCACCGCCACGAGGACCGCCCCGGTGGTGCAGGCGGCCCAGGACGGGACGGCGGCGGGAAGGCTGTCGCCGTAGGCGTGGATGACGACGGCCTGGGCGAAGGCCTGGTTCATGAAGAGCAGGCCCAGGACGACCTCGTACAGGGCGTAGGCGCGGTCCTCACCGAAGCGGGCGATGAGGGCGGGGCGGCCGGGGCCGCCGAGCGTCAGGCACAGGCCGCCGTAGTAGAGCAGCCACACCGTCGCGGCGTAGGCGGTGGCGACGGCCGGGGTCGTCAGGACCGGGGTGAGCAGGTAGTACAGGGCGGCCATCAGGGCGAACAGGAGCACGCGCGCGGGGCGGTAGCGGGTGCCGCGGTCCAGTCGCAGGCCGGAGATGCCGAGCAGGATGATGGGCAGCCGCCAGGTGCTGGTCGGCGCGGCGGTGATGGTGTGCATGTGCGGGGTCTTCCGGTCGCTGGACGGGTGGTGCCGGCGCGGCTCGCCGGTCGGCGGGCTCGCCGGCGGGCGGGCTCGCCGGTCGGCGGTCGCTGGACGCGTGGCGCCGGCGCGCCGGCGGTCTGGATCGGCTGAGGGGGCGGCCTCAGCAGGGCGCGGCCTGCAGCACGAGCATCTTGTCGGGCAGGGCGGGACCGGCCGGTCGAGGCGCCGCCGCCGCGCCCGACTGGTCCTGGGCGGGTGCCGGGGCGCTGGGCACCGCGGCACCGGCGGGCGCAACGGTGCTCGGCGCGACGCCACCGGCAGGCGTGGCGAGGCTCGGCGCAACGCCACCGGCAGGTGCGGCGAGGCTCGGCGCCGCACCGCTTGCGGGCGTGGTGCTCGCGGCGAAGCCGGACACGAACGTTTTGAAGGCATCGGCCATGGCGGCCACCGGGATGCTGATGCACAGCTTGCCCGGGTCATCGCCGGGCGCGGCGGCCGGTGCGATGGCCGGGTCGGGAGTGTCGGCGACGGCGGGCCCGGCGAGCAGGAGACTGCCGAGGGCGGCGGCGAGGACGCGGATGCGCACGATGGCTCCTTGCGGCGAAAGGTCAGGATCGGGTGCGTGGCGCTGAGAGACGGGTCTGCCGTCCAGCGTCGCCGATGCGCCAATAGATGATCACTTGTGACGCGACGTACGCCGTTAAGGAGTTGATCAAGTTTGCCCGCCCGCGATTGCTTCGCTCCGGCTGCCCCGCGTGGCCGGGCGCGAGGGCGCCACCGCTTCCCGGCCTGACCCGCCTGACACCGGACGGCCTGCGTCGAGGCGTCGAGGCGAACCCGCGCCCGCTCGGCGTGGACCGCCCCGACGTGGTGAACCTGCGGATGGGCGGCCTCGAACGCGGCGGGGCGTCAGGCCCACCAGCCTCCCACGACCTCGACGTCCTCGCTGTCGAGGGCCTTGTGCCACACGGGGTCGCGCAGCAGCCGCGCCTCCCAGACCCGCACGACGCCGTCGGGACCCGTGACCGCGTCCTCGCGCGACGGGTGCAGGAACAGCTCGCTGGTGCCCTCGGGAAGGGCGGCGAGCCGGCGCAGGTAGTCGTCCCGCAGCCGCTCGTAGGCGCCGAGCTCGCGGGCCGTGCGCCGGTTGGTGGCGATCGTCCGCGGGATGGCGACGCCGAGCGCGTCGGCGTGGGCGACGGCGCGTTCGTGGGCCGCGGCGAGGTGGGGCGGGAGGGGGCCGCCGAAGTACGGCTCCGGGTCGCGGGGCAGCCGGAAGGCCAGGCCGTGGCGGGCGCACCAGGCGAGCGACTCGGCCAGCCAGGATCTGCCGTGCAGGCCGTACAGGGTGCCGGCGTGGGAGTCGGCGGCCACGGGCGCCAGGCCACGCTCGCGCATCCATCGGAGCTGCGCGTCCGCCTCCCGGATGACGTCCCCGGCCTCGCCGCGGGCGCCGAGCACGAACGGGTCGTCGCTGAGCGTCCCGTCCGGGTCGGCGAGGCTCGCCGCGCCGTCGAGCGGCCGCCAGCGCGGTAGCCCGCGCTCGCTGGTGAGCGTCACGTGCAGCCGCGGCACGACGCCGGTCTCCGCCACCCGGCCCGCGGCCCGCTCCGACTCCGGCGAGACGCAGATGAGCGTCGTCGCGGACACCTGTCCCTCGGCGAGCAGCGCGACGATGACCTCCGTGGTGCCGGGCTCCCTGCCGAGGTCGTCGGCCGTGATCACGACGCGGCGGGTCATCGCGGACGCTCCGCGGCGGTCTCGCCGTCGGCGCCGGGAGCCCGCGGCACGACCGGCTCGTCACCGGACCCGGCGGCCGGCGGCGGGGCCGGCTCGCCGCCCGGCCCGGGAGGCGCCGGCGAGGCCGGCGCGCCCGCCTCGGGCGGCGTCTCGATCGGCACCGAGACGAACCGCGCCGCGACCGCGCCGATCGCCGTCAGCACGAACGGGTACACGCACAGGTACACCCGGAACGCCAGCCCCGGGTCCGCGCCGGGGTCGGCCCCCGAGTTGTAGCCGAGGAACACGCCGAGCGAGGTGAGCGCGAGCCCCGTCACGATCCCGTTGAGCCGGGTGAAGAACCCGAAGGCGGACAGGAAGAGCCCTTCCCGGTGTTCCCCGTTGCGCGTCGCGTCGGCGTCCAGCACCCGCGCGACGATGAGGTCGTTGGTCGCGAGCATGCCCGACCAGCCTGCCCCGACGAGCATCCCCGCGGCGATCGCGGTGACCAGGTCGGTGGCGAAGAACAGGGCGGCGAAGCTGATCGCGAGGACGGCGAAGGCGAGCCGCCAGGTCCACAGGGCGCCGCGGCGGGCCACGACGCGCGTCCACACCGCGAGGCCGGCCGCCGAGACGAGGATGACGACGCCCTGGAGGTAGAGCGCGTCCCCGACCGGGAGTCCGAGGGAGTAGCGCACGTAGAGCTGGATGCCTGACAGCACGAGCGCCATGGCGATCCCGTAGCAGGCGCCCGTGAGGCCGACCGTCCAGAACATCGGGTTGCGCACGATCGACCAGACGCTGCGCAGCAGCCGGGGCCGCTCACGGGTCGAGTAGCGGGGCCTCTCCCGCGCGCCGAGCGCCATGAACACGATCACGGCGAGCGCGACCGCGCCGTAGACGATCGCGGTGGTCCGGAAGCCCTGGGTGGACTCCTCGGTGCCGAACACCCTCGTCGTGAGCAGCGGGGTGACCGCGAGCGAGATCACCAGCGCCACGAGCTGGAAGCCCTGCCGCAGGCTGTTGGCGACGGCGCGGTCGCGCTCGCGCGGGTACAGCTCGGGCAGCAGCGCGCCGTAGTTGGCGTTGAGCATCGAGTCGAAAGCCTCGCACAGGATCGCGAACACCGCGAACCAGAGCACCAGGCCGATGCCCTCCAGGGAGGCGGGCGCGGAGAAGAACGCGATCATGCAGGCGGCCAGCATCGGCGCGCCGGCGAGCAGCCACGGGCGGCGGCGGCCGAAGCGGGTGCGGGTGCGGTCGGACAGGTGGCCGAGCAGCGGGTTGTCGAGGGCGTCGATGACCGCGTAGATCACCATGACCGCGCCGTAGGCCCGGACGTCGAGCCCGAGGATGTCGACGTAGTAGAGGATCATCGACCCCTTGATCATGTTGATCGGGATCGAGGTGCCGAACATCCCGATGGCGTAGCGCCACGCGGGAGTCCGGCCCGGGTCGGAGACCGTAACAGGGTGGGACACGCGATCACCTTTCCTGCGGGGGCGCCGATGCCGTACGTCGTGGGCTCGCGGTAGGGAGTTGCCCCCATTCACCTGATCGTCCGGTGGCCGAATCTCGTTCCACGCCGCGGTCGGCCGGCCGAGGACCCGGCCAAGACGTCACGCGCTACACGCACATGCCCCGCGGCGGGCACTTCGCCGCCCGCGAGGAACCCGGCCTGCCGGCCCGCGACATCATCGAGTTCTTCCGCGCCCACCGTCCCGCCGCGCCCTCAGCCCCGCGACGCGATGCCTGAACCCCGGCTGCCGGGCAAGGCGTCTTCGCCCCGCGACCGGCGTCCGATGGGGGCGCGCGCCGGAATGCCGAATTCATCAGATGAACGATCCGCGCATTGGACGTATTGATTTCTCGTTTTACGCAGCAGGAAAGGAGGCAAAAGTACAGCCTGCTGTACCGGAGGCGGGCAGTGGGCGGTATCGTCACGACGCGTGGCCCTTTTATAGGGTGAGGAGAACACCATGGCGATATGCCATGGTGTGTCCTGTTGAATTCTTGGCCGACCGAACCAGTGGATGGTTCACCGAGAATCCGGCCGGCGTGTCCGAGAGGTCGGACGGGCGCTCAGGAGCAGCATCCGCCGGGTGTTCGGAGAGGGATCGGGGATATGTCATCGGGGAGTAGCAACAGGTCCGGGTTGCTGGGATCGCGGCTGGAAGCGGCGCGTGAGCTGGCGTTCGTGGGGCGGGAGGAAGAGGTCTCGGTCTTCAAGGCGGCGTTGTACGGCGGCGGCTGCAGCGTGCTGTACGCGCACGGTCCCGGCGGCATCGGGAAGTCGGCCCTGTTGCGGCGGCTCGCCCACGAGGCCACGCTGGCGGGCAGGCCGGTGTCCACGGTGGACGGGCGCACCCTGGAGCCGTCGCCGGCGGCGTTCGGGGCCGAGGCCGGGCTGGTGCTGGACGATGCCGACGCGGTGCTGCTGGTCGACAACTTCGAACGCATTCAGGGCCTGGAGGGCTGGCTGCGCGAACGGTTCCTGCCGCGGGTGCCCGTGGGGGCGCTGGTGGTGATCGCCGGACGGTACCCGCCGGACATGCGCTGGCAGGCCGATCCGGGATGGGCGCAGGCGCTGGAGGTGCTGGCGCTGCGGGACCTGCCGGCGGTGGACGCGCAGGCCCTGATGGACTCCTGCGGGGTGCCGGCCGAGCTGCGCGAGCCGCTGCTGGCGTTCGCCGGCGGCCACCCGCTGGCGTTGCTGCTGGGCGCGGCGGTGGCGGTGAAGGACGGCGGGGCCTGCAGGCGGTGGGTGCCGCACCAGGACGTGGTGGCCACGCTGCTGGACCAGCTGGTGGGCGAGCTGCCTTCGGCGGCGCACCAGCATGCGCTGGAGATCTGCGCGCACGCGCACATGACGACGGAGGCCCTGCTGCGGGCCGCGTTGCCGCAGGACGCCGGGAGGTTGTTCCGGTGGCTGCGGCGGTTGCCGTTCGTGGAGTCGAGCAGTCTCGGGCTGTTTCCGCATGATGTGGTGCGCGAGCTGCTGGAGGCGGACCTGCGGTGGCGGGACCCCGACGGGTACGCGGTGATGCACGACCGCATCTACGCGCATCTGGCGGAGAAGGTGCGCACGGCGAGTGACGCGGACGTGCTCGGCGCGGTGGCGGCGCTGCTCTACCTGCATCGGGACAACGGGGCGCTGACCGGTTTCGACCGCTGCCGCGACGAGGGCGAGTTCCAGGAAGAGGTGCTGCGCCGGGAGGACGTCGGCACGTTGCTGCGGGTGGCCGCGGCAGCGGAGGGCACGGCGTCCGCGCGCTGCGCCGCCTTCTGGGCCGAACGTCAGCCGGAGGCGTTCCGCCTGTATCGACGGACGGAAACCGGCGAGCTCGTGGCCTTCTCCGCCTGGCTGCGCCTGGCGGAGCTCGATGAGCGGGAGCTGGCGGCCGATCCCGTCGTGGCCGCGGCGTGGGCGCATGCCCGCGCCACCACGCCGTTGCGCGCCGGTGAACATCTGGCGGTCAGCCGGCTCTGGGTGCTGCCGCAGTATCGCGGCAATTCGCCGGTGCTGGACTTGATCCAGTGGCGAATGATCGGCAACTGCCTGCGGGCCGAGCGCATGGCATGGTCATATATCGCGATACGGCGCCCGAACCACGCATGGGTCGAACATCTCGGACGTTACGGGATGCGCATCATCTCCGACCAGCCGCGGCTGGGCGACGACTCCTACACCCTCTTCGTTCACGACTGGCGCGCGTTGCCGGCGCAGGCGTGGCTGGAGCGGATGAACCGCCTGCTCCTCGACGGCTCCGCCGACGGCCCGAGCATGGCCACCGCGGAACTGGCGGTGCTGTCCCAGGCGCAGTTCGCGGAGGCGGTTCGCAAGGCGTTACGCCAGCTGTCACGGCCAGGCGCGCTGGCCGCTTCCCCGCTGACGCGCACCAGGCTGATCGCCGATCGGGCCGGGCAGGATCCGGGCACGGCGCTGGGCGACCTGCTCCGCCGGGCGATCGACGACCTGCGCGAGGACCCGCGCTCGGTCAAGTTCCACCGGGCGCTGTCCGTCACGTTCCTGCACGGCACGCCCACCCAGGAGCTGGCCGCGGAACAGCTCGGCCTGCCGTTCACCACCTACCGCCGCCATCTGACGGCCGGCGTCGAACGCATCTGCGCCGACCTGTGGCACCGGGAGCTCTACGGGGCCGACGCGTCGTGAGGGGCGCGATCCCCGGCTTCGCGGATCGTCTCGCCGGGACGATGCGACCTGATGACTTCGGCCCGGTGAACCATTTGCATTCTGTCACCGATCCCCCGAGGCCCGCGGAGACGATTTCGCACCGTGTCGCCGTTCGCGAAGCATCGGCGGTCTCCAGAATTTGAGATCTTCCGGAATTCACGACGGAATTGCAGATTGCATTTCGTGATTGATGACGAATGCGGCCCGGGGAGCTTCGACAGGGCCGCCATACGGCGACCCGAAACGACGACACGCGGTCAGGACGGAAGGACGATCCCCTGGGCGACTCAGGCGTGAGGCAACCCTCCGCCCACGGCCTCGAACCCGGACGAGCATCGATCATCCCTTCGCAGATAATCTGCGGCGGGATGGTTTGGGTAGGCTGGCAGACATGACAGCGATGGCTCCCGCACGTACAGAAACCGACCTGTCCTTCCTCCTCGACCACACCAGCCATGTGCTGCGCACCCAGATGTCGGCGGCACTGGCCGAGATCGGGCTGACGGCCCGCATGCACTGCGTGCTGGTGCACGCCCTGGAGGAGGAACGCACCCAGATCCAGCTCGCCGAGCTGGGCGACATGGACAAGACCACGATGGTGGTCACCGTGGACGCCCTGGAGGAGGCGGGTTACGCCGAGCGCCGCCCGTCCAGCACCGACCGGCGGGCCCGGATCATCGCGGTCACCGAGGCGGGCGCCGAGATCGCCAGGCGCAGCCAGCAGATCGTGGACGGCGTGCATCGGGCCGCGCTCGGAGCGCTGCCGGACGACGAGCGGGAGGTGCTGGTCCGCGCCCTGAACCGCCTGGTGAGCGGGCATCTCGCGACCCCGGCCGAGGGCCCGCAGCAGGCCCGCAGGGCACGGGAGCGCGCAAAGTAGTTCCGCAAAGGATCGTCTATTACGGAATTATCTGCTACGGTCTCTCCTGTCGACCTAAGACGGGAGAGACCATGTCTACTGTGCTCACATCGCGCTGGACCGCGCTGGGCGTGCTGTCCGCGACGGGATTGATGACGATCCTGGACGGCAGCATCGTGACCGTGGCGATGCCGGCCATCCAGCGGGATCTGGACTTCTCGGCCGCCGGGCTGAGCTGGATCGTCAACGCGTACCTGATCCCCTTCGGCGGCCTGCTGCTCCTGGCGGGCCGGCTGGGCGACCTGATCGGGCGGCGGGCGATGTTCCTGGCCGGGAACGCGATCTTCACCGCCGCCTCCGTGCTGGCGGGCGCGGCCACCGATGCGAGCCTGTTGATCGCCGCCCGGTTCCTGCAGGGGGTGGGCAGCGCGCTGGCCTCGGCCGTGGTCCTGGGCATCCTGGTGACGCTCTTCACCGACCAGGCCGAGCGCGGGAAGGCGATCGCGATCTTCAGCTTCACCGGGGCGGCCGGCGCGTCCATCGGCCAGGTCGTGGGCGGCGTGCTCACCGACGCGCTGAGCTGGCCGTGGATCTTCTTCATCAACGTGCCGATCGGGCTGGTCACGATCCTGCTCGCGCTGCCGGCGCTGCCCGCCGACCGCGGGGCCGGCCTGTCCGCCGGCGCCGACGTCATCGGCGCCCTGCTGGTGACCTCCGGGCTGATGCTGGGCATCTACACCATCGTCAAGGTCGAGGAGCACGGCTGGCTCGCCGCCCACACCCTCGGGCTCGGCGCGCTCTCGCTCGCCCTGCTCGGCGCCTTCGTGGCCCGGCAGGCCACCGCGAAGACCCCGCTGATGCCGCTGCGGATCCTGCGCTCGCGCAACGTCGCCGGCGCGAACCTCGCCCAGATGCTGAGCCTGTCCGGGATGTTCGCCTTCCAGGTGCTCGTCGCGCTCTACATGCAGCGGGTCCTGGGGTACGGCGCCCTGGAGACCGGCCTGGCGATGCTGCCCGCCGCGGTGGGCATCGGCACGATCTCGCTGTTCGTCTCCGCCCGGCTCAGCGCCCGCTTCGGCGCCCGTACGGTGCTGCTCGCCGGCCTGGTGCTGCTGGTGGCGGCGATGCTGCTGCTCACCCGGGTCACGGTGGACGCCGGTTACCTCACCCACCTGCTCCCGCCCATGCTGCTGATCTCGGGCGGCGGGCTGGTGCTGCCCGCGCTGGCCACGCTGGGCATGTCCGGCGCCAGGGACAGCGACGCGGGACTGGCCTCCGGCCTGTTCAACACCACGCAGCAGGTGGGCATGGCCATCGGCGTGGCGGTGCTGTCCACGATGGCCGCCTCGCGCACCGGCGAGCTGCTGGCGACCGGAGCGGGCGAGGCCGCCGCGCTCACCGGCGGGTACCGGCTCGCGTTCGCCATCTCCGCCGGGCTGCTGCTGGCGGCCTTCGCGGTGGCGCTCATCGTCCTGCGCCGGTCCGCCGCCGGCGGCGACCTGCCCTCCGGCACGCAGTCGCAGTCGCCGTCGCTGGAGACCTCCGCGACCTCCTGAACGCCGCCCGCTCAGGCCCGGCACGCCCCTGGCGCGCCGGGCCTGAGCTTTTCCGGAGCCTCCTCCCGGATGCGCGCACCAGGTTTCGGCAAGGTTTCGGACTCTTGACAGGAGAGGGGCCGCGCCTCAGTATCTTCACCACTAACTTTATTCCTAAAGAAAGTCCTCTTACATGGCAGGCACGGACCGCGGCGACCTCACCAGGACGGCCATCCTCGCCCTCCTGGGCACGGTCGGCCCGCTGAGCCGCAGCGAGATAGCCCGCGAGCTCGACCTCAGCCCCGCCACCGTCACGCAGCTCACCAAGGAGCTCATCGGGCACGGCATGCTGGAGGAGCTGGACCTGAAGCCGTCACGCGGCGGCCGTCCGGCCCAGCGGCTGGGGCTGGTGGGCAGCGCCGGCCGGGCGCTCGGGGTGAAGGTGACGGCCGACCACCTGGTGCTGGTGGACGTACGGCTCGACGGCGAGGTGCTCGGCTCCTGGGAAAGACCCCACGACCCGTCGGCGCCCGACGCGCTGGAGCACCTGGCGGACGCGGTGGAGTCCGTGGTCCGCGAGATCTCCGGCGTGCCGCCGCTGCTGGGTGTCGGGGTCGGGGTGCCGGGCAGCGTGGACGACCAGGCCGTCGGCACCGTCAACGCGCCGACGCTCGGCTGGCAGGCCATGCCGGTGGGAGAGCGGCTGCGCCGCCGGCTCAACCTGCCCGTCCTGGTCGAGAACGACGTGAACGCGCTGGCCGCGGCCGAGCGCCTGTACGGCCGGGGGCGTACGCACAGCGACTTCCTCGTGCTGACGATCGGGCGCGGCGTCGGCGCGGCGATCGTCGCCGGCGGCCGGGTCTACCGGGGCGCGCGGGGCGGCGCGGGCGAGTTCGGCCACCTGCAGGTGGACCCCGAAGGGCCGCCCTGCGGGTGCGGTGCCCGGGGGTGCCTGGAGGCGTTCGTCGGCTCGGCCGGGCTGCTGGCCACCGCCCGCGCCAGGAACGCCCTGGCCCAGGAGACCGGCCGGCCGGGCGCGGACCTGGCACGGGCGGGGGTGCGTGACCCGCTCGGCGCGGTGGCCGCGCTCGGCCGGGCCGCGGCGGACGGCGACGTGGCCGCGCGGGAGGTGTTCGCCGAGGCCGGGGCGATCCTGGGCCGCGCCACGGCGGGGCTGATCAACGTGGTGGACCCGGAGGTCGTGGTGGTGCTCGGCGAGGGCACGGCCGACTGGCCGCTGTGGCGGACCGGCTTCGAGCCGGCCCTGCGCGCGCAGTTGTACCCGGGGCGGCGCGACATCTGCGTCGAGGTGGAGAGCTGGGACGACACGAGCTGGGCGCAGGGCGCGGCGGCCCTGGTGCT
Source organism: Nonomuraea sp. NPDC050202 (assembly GCF_040656115.1). NCBI lineage: Bacteria > Bacillati > Actinomycetota > Actinomycetes > Streptosporangiales > Streptosporangiaceae > Nonomuraea > Nonomuraea sp. NPDC050202. The sequence continues at coordinate 20,289 of NZ_JBFALF010000051.1, forward strand.
GGCCACCCCGTTCGACTCCGCCGGAGCGGCGGGCGAGCAGGGCCGCCTGGTCCGCGCCCGCCTGATCGGGGCCGGCGCATGAACGCCCACCCGCCCCGCGCCCGCTCGGTCCTCCCCCGCCCGGTCCGGTCCCACCTGATCGGAGGCGGCTCGTGAGCGTCCGGCAGGCCATGCCCCAGGCGCCGCCCGAGGCGCCGGCCGGCCACGCGCGCCCGAAGCGGCGCGGCGGGTGGCGTTACGCCGGCACGGTCGCGCTGTTCCTGCTGCCGAGCCTGGTGCCGCTGACCCTCTACACGCTGATCCCGATGGTCGGGTCGTTCTGGACCAGCCTGCACGAGTGGGACCTCATCACCGAGATGCGCTGGGTGGGCCTCGGCAACTACGTCGAGCTCATCGGCGATCCCGACACCCGGGCCGCGTTCCTGCACACGCTGTACTTCATCGCCGGGTACCTGCCGCTGGTCTACCTCGGCGGCCTGGGCCTGGCAGTGCTGCTCAACCGGGCGATGCCCGCGCGCGGACTGCTGCGCGGCGTGTACTTCCTGCCCGTGATCACGAGCTGGGTCGTGGTCGCGCTGATGTGGAAGTGGCTGCTCAACCCGGCCAGCGGCATCGTCAACTGGGCGCTCGGCCTGGTGGGCGTGAGCGGGCCCGGCTGGTGGACCGATCCCGACTGGGCGATGCCGTCGATCATCCTCGCCTCGGCCTGGAAGGACCTGGGGTTCGTGATGATCATCCTGCTGGCCGGGCTGCAGGCGATCCCCCGGGAGTACCAGGAGGCCGCCATGGTGGACGGCGCGACGGCCTGGCGCAGGTTCCGGCACATCACGCTGCCGCTGCTGTCGCCCTCGACGTTCTTCGTGGTGGTGATCTCGCTGATCAACGGCTTCCAGGTGTTCGACCAGGTCCAGATCATGACGGGCGGCGGGCCGGGCGGCGCGACGCAGGTGGTGGTCTCGCAGATCTACGACCTGACCTTCCGCTACGGCCGGGCCGGCGCCGCCTCGGCGCTGTCGTGGCTGCTGTTCGCGCTGGTGCTGCTGGTGACGATCGTGCAGATCCGCGGCCAGAAGAGGTGGGTGACCTATGGGTAAGGTCCTGCGGTACCTGCTGGTGGGGATCGGCGCGCTCGTCATGCTGTTCCCGTTCGGCTGGGCGGTGATCACCTCGATCACGCCGAGCGACGCCGTGTTGTCCGTTCCACCCGACTTCACCCCCGAGGGTGCGAGCCTCGACGCGTACGGGCGGCTGCTGGAGACGCTGCCGTTCTGGCGGATCGTGCTCAACAGCGCCTGGATCGGCGCCGCCTCCACCGCGTTGCAGCTCCTCACCAGCGCGATGGCGGCCTACGCGTTCGCCAGGCTGCCCTTCCCCGGGCGGGGCGCGCTGTTCGCGGTCTACCTCGCGACGCTGATGATGCCGCTGCCGGTGCTGGTCGTGCCGCTGTTCATCGAGATGCGCGCGTTCAACCTGGTCGACACGTACTTCGCGCTGCTGGCGCCGACGATCGCCTCGGCGTTCGGCGTGTTCCTGCTGCGGCAGGCCATCAACCAGGTGCCCAGGGAGTTCGACGAGGCGGCCGTGCTCGACGGCGCCGGGCATTTGCGCATCTTCCTGTACGTGGTGCTGCCGCTGATCCGCCCGGCCCTGGCCACGTTCGCCATCTTCGGCTTCATGGCGAGCTGGAACAGCTACCTCTGGCCGCTGATCATCATCAAGTCGCCGGAGTTCATGACCCTGCCGCTGGGCCTGGCGACCCTGCACGGCCAGTTCACCACGCAGTGGGACGTGGTGATGGCGGGCTCGGTCGTCAGCGTCGTCCCGATCCTCATCCTGTACGTCTTCGCGCAGAAGCATGTCATCGCCAGCGTCGCGCAGAGCGGGCTCAAGTAAAGGAATCCCCCCATGTCACGACACATCAAGATCGCCGCTGCGGTCGCGGCGGCCTCGTTGCTCGCCACCGCCTGCTCGCAGGGATCGGCCACCAGGGGCACCACCGCCGAGGCCGGCGGCAAGGTGACGCTGCGGTACTTCACCTTCTCCGCCGCGCCCGACCACGTGAAGGATCTCGACACGATCGAGAAGGCCTTCGAGAAGGAGAACCCGGACGTGGACGTGGTCGTCGAGACCGCGCCCTTCGACCAGTACTTCACCAAGCTGCAGACCAGCATCGCCGGCGGCACCGCGCCCGACACGTTCGAGCTCAACTACGAGAACTTCGTCACCTACGCCAGCGCCGGCTCCCTGCTCGACCTCGGCACGGTGGCGGGCGACATGGACACCTCGGTGTACGCGCAGGAGTCGCTCAACGCCTTCAAGCGGGACGGCAAGCAGTACGCGCTGCCCGCCTCGTTCTCCACGGTCGTGCTCTTCTACAACAAGGACCTGTTCGACAAGGCCGGCGTGCCCGTCCCGACGGCGGACTGGACGTGGCAGGACGAGCAGGCTGCCGCCGAGAAGCTGACCGACAAGAAGAAGGGCGTGTACGGCGACTTCCAGCCGGTGCAGTTCTTCGAGTTCTACAAGACGCTCAAGCAGGCGGGCGGCGAGTTCCTGTCGGCCGACGGCAAGAAGTCCGCCTTCAACAGCCCGCAGGGCGTCAAGGCCGCCACCTGGCTGGTGTCCAAGGTGGGCAAGACGATGCCGACCGAGGCCGAGATCGGCGGCACCGCCGACTACGACACCAACCTGTTCAAGTCCGGCAAGCTCGCCATGTGGCACAACGGCATCTGGCAGTTCGCCGGGCTGAAGGACGTGCCCTTCGAGTGGGACGTCGTCGTCGAGCCGGGTGACTCGGCCAAGGCCAGCGCGGTCTTCCACAACGCGGTGGCGGCCTCCTCCACGACCAAGCACGGCAAGCAGGCGTGGGCCTGGGCCCGGTTCCTGTCGGCGTCCGGCACCGCGGCCACCACGCGCATCCAGTCGTCGTGGGAGCTGCCGCCGATCTCCGACCAGCAGGTGCTGTCCGGCTACCTCAAGGATCCGAAGCCGGCCAACCGGCAGGCGGTCTTCGACTCGCTCAAGTCCATCGCGCTGCCGCCCGTGATCAAGCGCCAGCAGGAGATGCAGGACGCGGTGACCAAGGAGCTCAGCGAGGCCGCGGCCGGGCGCAAGAGTGTCGAGGACGCGCTCAAGGCGGCCGCCACCGAAGTCGACGCGCTGCTCGGCTAGCCGTTCCCTTTCTTCGCTTCCTACGCATTCAGGAGAGATTCGTTGTCCCTCGTCGCGCACAGCCTCGACGTGATCAAGAGTTTGCAGGCGCCTTCAGGGGCCTATCCGGCCTCGCCCACCTTCTCCGCCTACCGCGGCTACTCCTGGCTGCGCGACGGCGCGTTCATCGCCGAGGGGGTGAGCAGGCACGGCGACGTGGCCGGCGCGGACGCCTTCCACGCCTGGTGCGCCCGGGTGGTCGGTGACCGCGCGGGCCAGGTGGACGTGCTGGTGTCCCGCGCTGGGCGCGGCGAGGCGGTCACGGCGGCCGAGATGTTGCCGACCCGCTTCACGCTGGACGGCGTGGACGGCGACGACGACTGGTGGGACTTCCAGCTCGACGGCTACGGCACGTGGCTCTGGGCGCTGCGCGAGCACGTCGTACGGCACGGCAGGGCGGTGCCCGGGGTCGAGAAGGGCGTCAGGACGGCGGCCCGCTACCTGACCGCGTTCTGGCAGGTGCCCTGCTACGACTGGTGGGAGGAGCACGTCGAGCACCGCCACGTGGCGACGCTCGGCTCGATCCACGCGGGCCTGCGGGCCGCCGTCGCGCTCGGCGTGCTGAGCGCGGCGGAGTCGGCGGCGGCGGCCGAGGCCGTCGAGGGCATCGCCGCGCTTGTGGCGCGCGAGGGCCTCAGCGGTCAGGGCGACGGTGGTCAAGGCGACGACGGGCAGACCGCCAGAACGCCCAGCGCCGGTGGGCCGGGCGCCCGTGGGCCGGGCGCCGGTGGAAGGCGGCACCTGCGCAAGTGGCTCGGCAGCGACGCCGTGGACGGCAGCCTGCTGGCCTGTGTCGAGCCGTTCGGGCTGTACCCGGCCGGGCATCCGGTGGGCGAGGCCACGGTCGCCGAGGTCGAGCGGCAACTCGCCCGCGATGGCGGCGTGTACCGCTACCTCGACGACACCTTCTACGGCGGCGGGCGGTGGCTGCTGCTCGCCGGGTTCCTCGGCTGGAACCACGCCCGCGCCGGGCGGCGGGACGAGGCCGTGCGTTACCTGGAGTGGATGGCGGCGCAGGCGACGCCCGAGGGCGACCTGCCCGAGCAGGTGTCGGACCTGCTGCTGGCCCCCCACCGGCGGCAGGAGTGGCTGGAGCGGTGGGGCCCGGTGGCCACGCCGCTGCTGTGGTCGCACGGCATGTACCTGATCCTCGCCGACGAGCTGGGGGTGGCGGCGTGATCCGGCACCGGCCCCATGGTTCGGGGCATCCGTACGCGGAGACGGAGGACCAGCGCGTCCCGGCCAGGCCGCTGGACGGCGAGAGCGTGGAGCTGCGGGTGCGCGCGTCGGCGCGGGTCGTCTCCGTCGTGTGCGACTGGTCCGTGGACGGGGCCGCGCCCGCCGAACTCCCCCTGTCCAGGCGGGACGCCCCAGCGCGGACCGGCCCGGCAGAAGGAACCGGCGCAGCAGAAGAGGGCGGCGCGGCGGGAGAGGCTGTCGCAGCGGGAGAGGCTGTCGCGGCGGAAGGGGCCGGCGCGGCAGGAGCCGTGGACGGCGGGCACCTGGCCGCCGCCCAGGCACGCGCCGCCCGCGCCGCCGCCGGCTCCTGGGCCGTGCGCACCCCCTCCCTGCGGGCCGGCAGCCGCTACGCCTACCGTTTCCGGGCGACGGCGGCCGACGGCGCGACCCGTGCCACCAGGTGGTTCGAGGTGACGGCGGCGAGCTGGACGGACACGGGCGGCAAGCTGGAGGTGACAGGCACCGACCGGGTGGTGCCGGGCAGCGTGCGCTGGCTCGCCGACGGCGACGGGCCGCTGCGCGTCCGCTTCGAGCTGGCGCTCGGCCCCGAGGAGCACGTGGTGGGCTTCGGCGAGCGGTTCGACGCCGTGGACCAGCGGGGCCGCGCCCTGGACGCGGTGGTGTTCGAGCAGTACAAGGCGCAGGGCCGGCACGGCCGCACGTACCTGCCGATGCCGTACGCGATGGTGGCCGGCGGCCCGGCGAGCTGGGGCTGGCACGTGCGCACCTCGCGGCGCACCTGGTACGACGTGGGCGCGTCGCGGCCGGGCAGGATCGTGGTCGAGGCCGAGACCGGCCCGGACGGCGAGCTGGGCGTGCGCTTCTACGACGGCGAGCGCCCGGCGGACGTGCTGGGCGCCTTCCTCGGCGACGTGGGTCGCCCGGCCGAGCTGCCGGAGTGGGTGTTCCGGCTGTGGGCCAGCGGCAACGAGTGGAACACCCAGGAACGCGTGCTGGCCGAGATGGACCGGCACCGCGAGCACGGCATCCCGGTGGGCGCGGTGGTCATCGAGGCGTGGAGCGACGAGACGACGTTCACGGCGTTCCGCGGGGCCGAGTACGAGCCGTCGCAGGAGCCGCACCGGCTGGCCGACTACACCTTCCCCGCCGGCGGGCCGTGGCCGGATCCCAAGGGCATGGTGGACGAGCTGCACCGCAGGGGCGTCAAGGTGCTGCTCTGGCAGATCCCGCTGCAGAAGATGCGCCCGCACCCCCGCCACCAGGCGGCCGTGGACGCCCGGCAGCTCGTCGAGCGCGGGTACGGCGTGCGCGAGGCCGACGGCCGGCCCTACCGGAATCGGGGCTGGTGGTTCCCGCTGGCGCTCATGCCCGACCTTTCCTCTCAGGAGGTCCGCGACTGGTGGACGGCCAAGCGCCGCTACCTGGTCGAGGAGGTCGGCATCGACGGGTTCAAGACCGACGGCGGCGAGCACGCCTGGGGCCACGACCTGCGGTACGCCGACGGGCGTGACGGCGCGGCGGGCAACGGGCTGTTCCCCGTGCACTACGCCCGCGCGTTCGGCGACCTGCTGCGTGCCTGCGGCAAGGCGCCGGTGACGTTCAGCCGGGCCGGGTTCGCGGGCTCGCAGCCGCACGGCGCCTTCTGGGCGGGCGACGAGGACTCGACCTGGGAGGCGTTCCGCTCCTCGATCAGGGCCGGGATCACGGCCTCGGCCTGCGGGATCGTCTACTGGGGGTGGGACCTGGCCGGCTTCTCGGGGCCGGTGCCGGACGCCGAGCTGTACCTGCGGGCGGCGGGAGCCTCGGCCTTCATGCCGATCATGCAGTACCACTCCGAGTTCAACCACCACCGCACGCCCATCAGGGATCGCACGCCCTGGAACGTGGCCGCCCAGACCGGGGACGAGCGGGTCGTCCCGGTGTTCCGGCGGCTGGCCGAGCTGCGGGAGCGGCTGGTGCCGTACCTGGCCGAGCAGGCGCGGGCGGCGACGGCCGGCGGGGCGCCGCTGATGCGCGGCCTGTTCTTCGACCATCCGGACGACCCGGAGGTGTGGCGGCATCCGCTGCAGTACCAGCTCGGCGACGCGCTGCTGGTCGCGCCCGTGACGGAGCCCGGTATCACCGAGGCGTCCGTCTACCTCCCCGGGAAGGAGGGCGGCTGGGTCGACGTCTGGACCGGGCGCGAGCTGGCCGGCGGGCGGACGGTGAGCCTGCCCGCACCGCTCGACCGCCCGCCCGTGTTGTGCGCGGCGGAGCACTGGACCCGTCTCTCCCCCGTGTTCACCGTTTGAGAGGAGCCCACCCCATGAGCCGGTTACGGTCGGTCGCCACCGTCACGGCGCTCGTCCTGCTCGCGTCCCTGGTCACCGCCCCCGCGTACGCCCTGGATGGCGTTCACCACAACCCGACCGGAATCGACGACCTCTACTCCACCGAGCCGACCGAGCGGATCCCGCGCGACCCGATGGCCGGGGAGCCGGTCCAGATCAACGCGACGACCTGGCCGGTCGAACCCGGCCAGACCGTCTGGGTCACCTGGACCAGGAACGGGGTGGCCCAGACCCCGGTGGGCGCCGCCTGGGACCACAACAGCGGCAACAACAGCTACTGGAGGATCGGCCTCGGCCCGTTCGCCCGCGGCGACCGGATCTCCTACACGGTCCACGCCGACGTGAACGGGGGCGGGCAGAAGAGCACCGGCCCGTTCGCGTTCACGGTCACCTCGTGGAGCACGGTGACGGACGTGACGGGGTTCGTGAACAACGGCACGTCGGTGGACGTCATGACCGGTGACAGCGCGGGGAGCTTCACGCCGAAGATCCGCTTCGCCTTCCCCGCGCTCGACCGGTTCCGCACGCAGATCGCCCCCAGCGGCTCAGGTCTGAACATCTCCGGCGTCTCCGGATACACGGTGACGAACTCGGCGAGCACGGTGACGATCGCCACGAGCTCGCTCGTCCTGAAGATCCAGAAGTCGCCGTACCGGCTGTCGGTCTACAAGGGCGACGGCACGACGCTGATCACCCGCCAGTACGACCCCGCCACGTTCCGCAACATCGGCTGGGCCAGCGACGGCGCCACCACGATCACGAAGATCGAGGACCACTTCCTGTCGCCGCCCGGCGAGCGCTTCGAGGGCTTCGGCGAGCGTTACGACCGGCTCGACCAGCGCGGCACCGACGTGCACAACTACGTCTACAACCAGTACCGGGACCAGGGCGCCACCCGGCGCACGTACCTGAGCGTGCCGTTCTTCCTGAACTCGGCCGGGTACGGCGTGCACGTCACCGGCACCCGCTACGCGATCTTCAACCTGGGCACGCACCTGAGCGACCTGGCCGGCTTCACCGTGGACACCGGCGGCGGGCTGGACTCGACGCTCGACTACCACTTCTTCGCCGGCACCCCGGCTGAGATCGTGGACGACCACACGGCGGTCACCGGGCGGCCCCAGCTCCCGCCGAAGTGGGCGTTCGGGGTGTGGATGTCGGCCAACGAGTGGAACACCCAGGCCGAGGTGACCGCCGAGCTGGCGAACGTGGAGACGTACAAGATCCCGCACACCGCGATGGTGCTGGAGCAGTGGAGCGACGAGGCCACGTTCTACGTCTGGCACGGCGCCACGTACACGGCCAAGCCCGGCAGCGGCAAGCTGGCGTACGCGGACCTGACGTTCCCGGCGGGCAGCGCGTGGCAGGACCCGAAGGCCATGGTCGCGAACGCGCACAGCAAGGGGATCAGGATGATCCTCTGGCAGATCCCGGTGTTCAAGGAGAACTTCGACAGCAACCCGCCCACCGCGCCGCAGCAGCACCTCAACGACAAGGCGTACGCGCAGGCGCAGGGATACGTCGCCAGGAACGCGACCAACGGCCCCTACCGCATCCCGACCGGCCAGTGGTTCGGCGACAGCATGATCCCCGACTTCACCAGCGCGGCCGCGGCGAACTGGTGGATGAGCAAGCGCGACTACCTCCTCGACGAGGTCGGCGTGGACGGCTTCAAGACCGACGGCAGCGAGGCCGTCTTCGGCAGGGGCGTGCAGTTCGCCGACGGCCGCAAGGGCGACGAGATGCACAACGCCTACCCGGGCAGCTACACCGGCGCCTACAACGCCTACGTCAGGGGCAAGAAGCCCGAGGGCACGATCTTCAGCCGGGCGGGCACGACCGGCGCCCAGACCACGTCGATCTTCTGGGCGGGTGACCAGAACTCCAGCTTCACCGCCTTCCAGGAGGCGGTGCGGGCCCAGCTCAGCGCGGGGCAGTCGGGGGTGCCGTACACGGCGTGGGACCTGGCGGGGTTCACCGGCGACTTCCCCGGCGCCGAGCTGTACCTGCGCTCGGCGGCGCAGGCCACGTTCTCGCCGATCATGCAGTACCACTCGGAGAAGGCCAGCCCCGGCGTCTCCGAGGCCCGCACGCCGTGGAACGTCCAGGCCCGCACCGGGAACACGAGTGTGGTGCCCACCTTCCGCACGTTCGCCAACGTGCGGATGAACCTGATCCCGTACCTCTACACCGAGGCCAAGGCGAGCTCCACGACGGGCGTGCCGATGATGCGGGCCATGAGCTTCGCCTTCCCCGGCGACGCGGCGGCGGCGGGGCACGACCAGCAGTACCTGTTCGGCTCGCAGCTCCTCGTGGCGCCGATCACCACGCAGGGCGCCACCGCCAAGAACGTCTACCTGCCGGCGGGCGAGTGGTACGACCTGTGGAACGGCGGCCGCTTCACCGGGCCCGGCACCAAGACCTACCACGCCGCCCTCGACACCATCCCGGTCTACGCCAGGCCGGGCGCGATCGTGCCGCTCAACCTCAACGCCGACTACCAGCTCGGCGGCGAGATCGGCAACAGCGTGGACACGTACCCGAACCTGACCTTCCGCATCTATCCCTCGGGCTCGACGTCGTACGCCTACTTCGAGGACTCCGCGAACGCCACCCGCACGATCACCTCGGCCGAGAACTGGGCCGCGCACACGGTGGCCGTCACGGTGCCCGCGCTCACCACGACCAGCACGCTGCAGGTCGCGAGCACGAAGCCGGCCTCGGTGACCGGCGCGACCGCGCGGGCGAGCCTCGCCGCGCTCAAGGCCGCGTCCGAGGGCTGGTGGTGGGACCCGGTGCAGCAGCTCACCCACGTCAAGCTGGCGAGCGCCGCCGCCGGTCGCACCGTCACGCTCAACGGCGTGGACAAGGCGGCCTACGAGTCCGAGTTCGCCACCGGCACCGGCACCTCCACCAACACCGACCACGCCGGCTACACCGGGACCGGCTTCACCGACGGCTTCGCCACCTCCGGGGACGCGGTGACGTTCCACGTCAAGGCGGACGCGGCGGGCAGCCACCGGCTCGCGTTCCGCTACTCCACCACGGTGGCCGCCACCCGGACGGTCTACGTGGACGGCGTCGCCGCGGGCACGCTCTCGCTGCCCGCCCTGCCCGACTGGGACACCTGGGGCACGGCCACGCTGACCACCTCGCTCACCGCCGGCGCCCACACCGTCAAGATCGCGTACGACGCCTCGAACACCGGTGGGATCAACCTCGACAACCTGGTGGTGGCCCGGCCATGACAACACGTGCGATCGTCCTCCTGACCGCTCTGTTCCTGCCGCTGCTGGTCGCGCCGCCCGCCGTGGCGGCGGTCCAGCGGGTGCAGTTCACCAGCGGCTCCACCTACCTGATCGTCGAGTTCCTGGACGACGACCTGGTGCACTTCGAGCTGGCCGGCGGCACGTCCCCGGGCACCGGTTCGCCCCTGTTCACCACGCCGCAGGTGGCCAAGACGGACTACACCGGGCCTTCCAGCTTCAACCAGTCGGGCGACACGCTCACCACGGCGGCCATGAAGGTCGAGGTGACGGCCGGAACGCTGTGCGTGAAGGTGTCCGACCCGGCCCGGCTGCTGTACGAGGCGTGCCCGCGCAACCTGGCCCAGGCGTGGAAGGGCCTGACGATCACCAAGGGCTCGATGCAGCACGCGTACGGGCTGGGCGAGCAGTTCTTCACGGGCGGCAGCGCCGACGGCGACTGGGTGGGCCGCACCCGCACCCCGGGCGGCCCGTACGGCAACGCCATGGTCTACGACGGCGACAACGGCCCGGTGGGCAACGCCCAGATCCCGGTCCTGTTCGCGGTCGGCGCCGCGAACCTCAACTACGGGCTGCTGCTCGACCAGGTCTACAAGCAGGAGTGGAACCTGACCGGCGACCTGTGGACGGTCGACACCTGGGGCGACCAGCTCAGGTGGTACACGATGACCGGCCCCGACCTGCCCGACCTGCGCAAGGACTACATGGAGCTGACGGGCCGGCCGCCGGTGCCGCCGAAGAAGGCGTTCGGGATGTGGGTGTCGGAGTTCGGCTACGACAACTGGGCCGAGATCGACAACCGGCTCTCCGGGCTGCGCGCGGCGAAGTTCCCGGTGGACGGCTTCGTCCTCGACCTGCCGTGGTTCGGCGGGGTGACGGCCGGCTCCGACAACACCAGGATGGGCTCCCTCACCTGGGACACCGCCGCCTTCCCCGACCCGTCGGCCACCATCGCCGACTTCCAGGCGAACAAGGGCGTCGGCCTGATGACGATCGAGGAGTCCTACGTCGGCAGGAACCTGCCCGAGCACGCCGACCTGGCCTCCCGCGGGTATCTCGTCCGGGCCGGGTGCGCGGCGTGCGCGCCCGCGTACCTGACCACCAACGACTGGTGGGGCCGGGGCGGCATGATCGACTGGACCCAGGACGCCGCCGGCGACCACTGGCACGCCGTCAAGCGCCGGCCGCTGATCGACGCCGGGGTGCAGGGCCACTGGCTGGACCTCGGCGAGCCGGAGATGTACGACGCCGGCGACTGGACCGCCGGCGTGCTGCCCGGCAAGCACGCCCACGCCGACTACCACAACGTCTACAACCTCAAATGGGCCGAGAGCATCGCCCGCGGCTACGCCTCCGGCGCCAAGCGCCCGTTCATGCTGGCCCGCTCCGGCGCGGCGGGCATGCAGCGGCACGGCGTGGCCATGTGGTCGGCCGACATCGGCTCCAGGCTGACCGCGCTGGCCCAGCAGCAGAACGCGCAGCTGCACATGTCGATGTCGGGCATCGACTACTACGGCTCCGACATCGGCGGCTTCCGCAGGGAGATGCTGAACTCCGACCTGAACGAGCTCTACACGCAGTGGTTCGCCAACGGCGCCTGGTTCGAGGTCCCCGTCCGCCCGCACACCGAGAACCTGTGCAACTGCGCGCAGACCTCTCCGGACAAGATCGGCCATACGGCCAGCAACCTCGCCAACCTCCGGCAGCGCTACGAGCTGACGCCCTACTACTACTCGCTGGCCCACCGGGCCCACCTGTTCGGCGAGCCCGTCGTCCCGCCGCCCGCGTACTACCACCAGAACGACCCGAACCTGCGCGAGGCCGGCCACGAGAAGCTCATCGGCCGCGACCTGCTGGTCGCGGTGGTGGCGGGCGCGGGCGAGCGCGAGCGGGACGTCTACCTCCCCGCCGGCACCTGGTACGACTACGCCACGGGCGAGAAGCTGACCAGCACCGGCCAGTGGTTCACCGGCCGGCCGCTGTGGGTGAACGGCGTCTTCCGGCTGCCGGCCTTCGCCCGGGCGGGCGCGATCCTGCCCAAGATGCACGTGGACGACAAGACCATGAACGTCACGGGCAAGCGGACCGACGCCACCACCAGGAACGAGCTGATCGCCCGCGTCCACCCCGACGCCGCCGCCACCAGCTTCACGCTCTACGAGGACGACGGGGCCTCGACGGGGTACCGGACCGGCGCCGTCCGGACGACGCAGATCAGCCAGCAGCTCACCGGCGGCACCGCGACCGTCACGGTCGCCGCCTCCAGCGGCACCTACCCCGGCGCTCCGGCCAGCAGGCAGAACGTCGTCGAGCTCGTCACCGACACCCAGGCCTCGGCCGTCACGCTGAACGGCGCCCCGCTCACCCAGCACGCCACCAAGGCCGCCTTCGACGCGGCGGCCAGCGGCTGGTACAACGCGGGCGGCAACCTCGTCGTCGCCAAGTCGGCGGGCACGGCCGTCACGACGGCCAGGACGTTCGCGTTCACGCTCGGCCAGGCGCCCGTGTCGGCCACGTTCACCTGCCACAACGGCACCACCACCCCCGGCCAGTCGGTCTACGCGGTCGGCAGCGCGCCGCAGCTCGGGGCGTGGTCGGTGGCCTCGGCGGTCAAGCTGTCACCGGCCGCCTACCCGACCTGGACGGGCACGATCGGCAAGCTCCCGCCGGGCACCACGGTCGAGTGGAAGTGCGTCAAGCGGCAGGAGGCGAACTTCCCCGACACCGCCGACCAGTGGCAGCCCGGCGGCAACACCGTGCTCACGACGCCGGCGAGCGGCAGCGCCGGCACCACGACCGGCACGTTCTGACCGACGGCTCGCGATGGGCCGGGGGGTAGCGCCGCCCCTCCGGCCCGTTCGCCGGCCGTGCCGGAAAGCCGGATGCAAGAGATCGGCAAGGGCTCCCCCCTACGGTCCTCGCAACAACTGGATCATGCGAACGGGGAGAAAGCATGAAACTCTCGTCGAAGACCATGGGGGCGCTGGCGCTGGGGGGCGCGCTGACGGCGACCCTGCTGAGCGCTCCGGCCGCATCGGCCGCCACCATGCCCGGCTGCCCGGCGCCGCGAACGGTGAACGTCGACCACGGCTCGGGCGTCATGAAGGGCTCTTTCAACCTCAAGACCGCCCCGTACGCCGCCTGCGGGAACGTCGCCAGGCTACGCGCCGGCCAGGTCCTCTACTTCCACTGCTGGACCTTGAACAGGTACGGCAAGCACTGGGTGTTCGCCCGCGTCAAGGGCACCAACACCCACGGCTGGATGAGCCTGGACAACCTGCGCTCGGTCAAGAACAGCCGCCCGACCTTCTGCCCCGGCGAGGACCACCGCGACGGGTGACAGCCGGCCGACCCAAATAACCCAAAACGGACAAATGCATACAAACTGGATCCGCTGGGTAGGAGTACGGATCCAGGGGATCGATTGCCCACCCCATGAGGGCGCCCCTGCCGCGAGAAGCGGCCGGGGGCGTCCTCGTGTGCTGGGTGATCATGTTGGAGCGCACGCCGGCGCCGGGAGTCGTCCGTGACGGGCAACCACAGGAGCGGGCGGCGTCAGCCCGCCCGCGCCACCACGACCTCCTCGCTGTCCTTGTCGCGGGTCGCCCAGAGGTAGGCCAGCGCGCCGGCGAACAGCAGGATCGAGGTCCACTGGTTGATCCGCAGCCCCAGGAACAGCACCGCGTGGTCCACCCCGCCGACCGGGTCGATCCGCAGCCCCTCGATCCAGAACCGCCCGAACGTGTAGCCGGCGACATAGAGGGCGAACAGCCGGCCGTGGCGCAGCGTGAACCGCCGGCCGGCCAGGATCAGCGCGAAGCCGAGCGCCGTGGCCCACAGCGACTCGTACAGGAACGTCGGGTGGTAGAGCACGCCCGGCTCGCCGCCGTGCGCCTGGTCGATCTCCAGGCCCCACGGCAGGGTGGTGGGGCTGCCGTACAGCTCCTGGTTGAACCAGTTGCCCCAGCGGGCGATCGCCTGCCCGAACGCGATGCCGGGCGCGATCGTGTCGGCCACGGCGCCCAGGGACAGCCCCCGGCGGCGGCAGGCCAGCCACACGCCCACGCCTCCCAGGGCGACCGCGCCCCAGATGCTGAGCCCGCCCTCCCAGATGAACAGCGCCTGGTGGGGCTCCTTGATCGCGCGCGGGCCGAAGTAGGTCTGCCAGTCGGTGATGACGTGGTAGAGGCGGGCGCCGATCAGCCCGAAGATCACCGCGGGGAACGCGATGTCGTTGATCAGGCCCTGCTCGCCGCCGCGGGCGCGCCAGCGGCGCTCGCTCAGCCAGATGCCGAAGCCGATCGCGACGATGAAGCACAGGGCGTAGGCCCGGATCGGGATGAATCCGATGTCCCAGGCCCCTTGGGCGGGGCTCGGAATCGAGGCGAGGCCCATGGCGGAGAGCGTAGCCACGGCGGGCTAACGATTGAGATCCCTTCGTGCAACAGGTTCATGTCGCGCATCGCTGATAAACCGTTTCCATCGCTTCGACCCCTATTGACACGCATCGAAGCTCATGCTGCTATTCCCTCTGATGGTAAACGGTTCAACTCCGGGCCGTTTCGTTGAGATTTCGCCTATCCGACTGGAGTCCCCCATGGCGATGACGGCACGAGGCCGACGCGGCAGGACCCGCCGCCTGAAAGCGCTGACGCTCTGCGTCCTGACCGGCCTGGCCCTGGGCGCGACGGCGTCCGCGCCGGCCCTGGCGCAGGCCGGGACCACCGGCAGAGGCCCGGACGCGCGGGTCATGGAGCGGCTCGATCGCGGTGTGGTGGCCGTGCGGTCGGGCGAGCGGGAGGTGCTGGTGAGCTGGCGCCTGCTCGGGCTCGATCCGAAGGGCATCGCCTTCGACGTCGAGCGGTCCACCGACGGCGGGCCGTACCGCAAGCTCAACCGCGAGCCCCTGACCGGCGGCACCAACCACGTCGACGCCACCGCCGACCTGAGCAGGACCAACCGCTACCGGGTACGGCCGGTGCTCGACCGCCGGCCGCAGGCCCCGAGCAGGGCGTTCACCCTGGCGGCCGGCCACGCGGTCGAGCCGGTGGTGCGGGTGCCGCTGCGCCCGGGCGGGCCGATCAAGTTCGTCTGGGTCGGTGACCTGGACGGCGACGGCGCCTACGACTACGTGCTGGACCGCCAGACCGCGCCGCAGAAGCTGGAGGCCTACCGCGGCGACGGCACGTTCCTGTGGGAGATGGACCTGGGGCCCAACAGCACCAACCAGAACAACATCGAGGGCGGCTCGGCCACCATCGACGTCGGCCACAACGACGGGGTCACGGTCTACGACCTCGACAGCGACGGCCGGGCCGAGGTCGCCGTGCGCGTCGCCGACGGCGTCACGTTCGGGGACGGCAGCAAGCACGCCGAGAGCGACGCCGTCCGCCAGTCCATCGCCGTCCTCGACGGCCGGACCGGCGCCCCCAAGGCGGTCGCCCCGGTGCCGGACGACTACCTCTCCGACGGGCCGATGTACGCCCGCTTCGGCGTCGGCCACCTCGACGGCACCACCCCCAGCCTGGTCGCGTACATGAAGAACCGCATCGGCAACGGCGGCTTCAACCTCATGTACTCCGCCTGGAAGTACGACGGCCGCTCGCTGACGAACCAGTGGAAGTTCCTGCGCGGCGACCAGGACCTCCCGGACGGCCACAACACCCGCATCGTGGACGTGGACGGCGACGGCAAGGACGAGGTCGGCGAGATCGGGTTCCTGCTCAACGGCGACGGCACCCTGCGCTACAGCCTCGCCCCGCAGGGGATCATCCACGGCGACCGCTGGTTCGTCGCCGACATCGACCCCGCCCGGCCGGGGCTGGAGGGGTACGGCATCCAGCAGGACCACCCCGGCGGGCTGCTCGACTACTACTACGACGCCGCCACCGGCGCCATGATCTGGAAGCACGGCACCGACGCCCCCGGCGCCGACGCGGGCCGCGGCATGGTCGCCGACATCGACCCCCGCTTCCCCGGCATGGAGACCTGGTCGATCAACGGCGAGGTCAACTACGAGCAGGGCAGGCCCAACGGCCTCCACAACGCCGCCACGAACCGGCTCGCCGAGCCCGACACCACCAAGCAGCCCTGGCCGCACATGGGCGTGTGGTGGGACGGCGACCCGCTGCGCGAGCTGTTCAACGCCGACCCCTTCCCCGACCGGCGCGACGCCCGCATCGAGAAGTGGGACCCGTCCGCCCCGGCCCAGCCCTGGGCGCTGCCCCGCGTGGTGACCGCCTCCGGCCACGGCGCGGTCACCGCGCTGGGCAACTCCGTCTACCCGCACCTGGTGGGCGACATCCTGGGCGACTGGCGCGAGGAAGTGGTGCTGACCAGCGCCACCTTCGACGAACTGGTCATCCTCACCACCGACAGGCCGACCGACACCCGCCTCTACACCCTGGCGCACAACCCGGCCTACCGGAACGGCCTGACCCTCAAGGGATACCTGCAGTCCAGCAACGTGGACTACTTCCTGGGCCACGGCATGACCACGCCGCCCCAGCCGAGGATCAGGTACGCCGGTCCGCGCGGCTGAGATCGGGCCACGCGGCAGCGCCCGGCCACGGCCGCCCTCGGCGTCAGGCCGTGGCCGGGTGCGCCCGCCTCGTCGATCGAGCCATCTCTCACAGACTGCCGCCACCCTCCAGGACACCGCCCGGAAAGTCGTAAGGCGGCGTGCGTCGGGCGTACCTGTGGGAAAGTTGGGACCTCGTACGGTCCGGCCCGGGCCCGCGTCTCCGGGGCCGAGGGAGGTAGCGACGCGTGGCTCATCCGCATGGCCCGTGGAACCCCGAGGTGTCGGGGATCGACCCCGCGCGCATGGACGGCTTCGTCGCCGCCATGGACCGCGCCTGCATCGACGTCGCCGAGCAGACCCAGGCGATCAGGGCCGAGCTGACGCGCCTGGGGGTCGGCACGCTGACGTTGACGCCGTTCGTGGAGGTCGAACGCTGGGTGCGCGGGCAGGTGCCGAAGCTGCGGGCCCGCAACGCCGCCATCCGCAGGCGTGTCCCCGGCTGGACGCCGGGCATCGTGACCTACGACGAGGCCACGATGCCGTACGCCACCCCGGAGGAGTCCCGGCGCGAAGGCGCCGCCCTGGGCGCGCTCCACCTGCAGTACGTCCAGGCGGCCGAGCACGGCATGAGCAGCCCGCTGCCGAACGAGGCCGTGCAGCGCCTCAGGGAACTGATGGAGCGCGTGCTGGCGCACAAGGACGACCCCGACTTCGCCGCGGCCTTCTTCGGCCGGCTCGGGACATCCGGGACCATGGCACTGCCCAAGGACATCCTCGACCTGTTCGGGCCCGCCGCCCCCGGCCTCCGCACGGGGCCGGAGGAGAAGCAGCTCCTCGGCGACTTCAGCCGGCTGTTCGCCGCCGCCACCACCGCCTCTCCCCCCGATCCCCGCTTCCCCAAGGTCATGAGCGACCTCGAGCGGGGCGGGGAGGGCATCGACTCCGAGTCGCTGTCCTGGCTTGTCAGCGCGGGCGCCTTTCCGACGCAGTGGCTCACCGCCGTGGCCCGGCGTCACCTGACGGCCACCGGGCGGGCGGACGTCACCGGGCGGTTCCTCGCCGCCCTGTCGCACGACCCCACTGCGGCCCGGGCCGCGGTGACGGATCTCGCCGGGTTGAGCGCGCTGGTGTCGGGCGATCCGGATGCCGGCGATGCGTTCGGGCGGGTGCTGGCGGCGGCTTCGGGGGTGTATGACGAGAGGGACGGGGCGCATGGTGAGGGGGCTGCGGCGTTCGCGTTCCAGGTGATCACGCAGGGGCCTGGGCTGTTGAAGAACGATGCTATGAGGAGGTACTTCGCGGAGATCGCCGGGGCGTATGCCACGGAGTTCGCCGCGGGCGCCCAAGTGCTGGATCCGGACTCGCAACTGCCGAGTCGCTTCGGTCACTTCGACGACGAACTTGTGGGGACCACCCCGATGTTCCGCTTGTCCCTGGCGGACAGCTATCGCTTCATGCAGACCTTCGCGGACACAGATGTTCACATGGAGCCGTTCAACAAGGGCATGGCGGCGCTCACTCAGCAGCTCTTCGAGGCGGGTGTGCGGGCGGACCGTCATCTGCTGGCCTTCCCTCCTCCGGATCGCCTGCAGCCGGAGACCGCAGTCGAGCAGGTCTTCGCCCGGTTGGGCGCCGTCGCGGGCATACAGTTCGCCGCGATGAAGCGCGTCCGGGGTACCGCGGACCTCAAGGATCAGGAGGAGGTCGAACGCTTCGGGCAGGTACTGGACAAGGGTATGGACACAGGCATGCTGTTCCTCCCCACCGCAGGAGGACTGCCTGCGGCGGCGGGCTGGATGTTCCTCAGCTGGGGGATCAAGGACGGCATCGGCGCCGCGATGGGCCCGGACCTCCGGATGCCGGGGGTCGACCGGCAGGAGATGGAACATGCGCGCGCGGTCCTCCACGAGATCGCCACCGGACTCATTTCGCATGGCTACACCTCGAAGGACGCTCCTGTCGGGTTTCAGCCTCCGACCGACCCGCTCATTGTCGACGAACATGGGCAACTGCGCCCAAACGCGGAGATCAACGGGAGCCCGGAGGCGAGCAGGGCGTTCCTCGCCTGGTTGAAGGAGAACGGCAGCGTCGAAAGCGAAGCGGACCACCGAATGCTGGGAAGGTTGGTCGATGCGGCTGCCGCGAAGTTCGCCGGAGAACGAGACAGCGCGGAGAAACATCTGTCCACGACCGATCCCCAGCTGAACGAGATTCTGATCGGAGAAGACTGAGAAATGATCGGGCTATCCGCGGGGGATGCAGTCGGTCTCACCGGCGGCCAGGGCCTCATGGTCGCTGGGTGTCTCCAAGGTGATGCTGGTGCGGGACGAGGCCAGCTTCATGGTTGTCCTGGGCAGGCCAGGCCCGTAGGGCTTGTCCACCTTATAGCTCCACATCATGCTGAGCCGACCCACCATCTCGGCAAGGAGATGCTTATCCGACCTGGAAAAGGTCGATCTTGCGGCATAGGTACGTTTCACCCCGTCCGCCCCGCAAGCGACATCCTTCCCCCCAGAATCGGTCACCACCGTCTCCTCCGGATCCACCGACTCCATCAACTCGGTGATGTGCTCCTGAAGCGTCCGCCCCGCCTGCTCCACCGTCGGCCCCCGATCGGCCGTCGAGCAACCAGCCAGAACAGCCACAACCCCCACGGCAATCGCGCAACGCCACACCGATGCCATCGCGATCGTCTCCGTTCCGAACGTCTGCCCCGCCGCTCCCATACTCCATCACCAGGCCCCCGCCGTACCCGTAACGCCAGGATGGGTTGGCCACGATGACCGAGGTCCCGGTGGACAATCCCCGCTATACCGCCCTGCAACAGGCACTGGTCAAGGTCGAGCAGCACCTTGCCACGCTCCGGGCGGCGCTGGACGAGCCGTTCGAGCTCTTCTCCGGCGACGCGGTGTGGATCGGGCCGGTCGCCAGGAGGTTCGGCGAGGATCTGGGGCACTACAGGCGGCGGCTCAGGCAGCAGGCCGAGACGGTGGTGGCGGAGCTGGAGGCGGAGATCAGGCGGACGCCGCCGAAGGTGTCCCCCGCTGTGGCGCGGGAGGAGGCCGCGCGGCTGTCCGGCGGGCCGCGCATGTTCACCGCCTTCTAGCAGGCCCGGCCGGGCGTCCGGGGACGAGCCGCCGCCGGTCGATCGCCACGGTGGCCGCGGCCGGCCGGGAGTGCCGGCCACGCGTACGGCCCGGCCGCCGGCACCACGGGCCACCGGGCCGCTGGACCGTTCACGCCGCTCTGCCCCGCTGGACGTCTCCGCCTGCCGGTCCAGCCGCCACGCGCCCGCCGCCCGGTCAGCCTGCCCGGGGAGGCTCGATGGACAGCGCGTGGCGGAAGACGTTGCGCGGGTCCCAGCGGGCCTTCACCCGTTGGAGGCGGGGGTAGTTGTCCTTGTAGTAGAGCGTGTGCGCGGGCACGCCCGAGGTGTTCCACGCCGGGTCGGCCAGGTCGGTGTCGGGGTAGTTGATGTAGGAGCCGTCGTCGACCTCGCCGGGCACGGGCACGCCGCCGGTGCCGGCGTACACGTCGCGGTAGAAGCCGCGCACCCAGGCGAGGTTGGCCGCGTCGTCGGCCTCGTCGGCCCAGACGGTCTGGTAGACCGCTTTCATGATCACGTCCCGCTGGGCGATCGCGGTGGCGCCCGGCTCCACCGCGCGTACCTGGCCGCCGTAGCCGACGAGCAGCATGCCGGAGCCCTGCCCGCCGGTGGGGTTCGTCAGGTTGCGGTAGACGGCGGCGAGCTGGCTCTCGGTGAACGAGCGGCGCAGGTAGCCGGCCTTGATCTTGTAGCGGCGGACGATCACGTCGCCGGGCTCGCCGCTGCCCGGCCAGGTCATCCGGTGCAGCCACGGCATCGTCCGCCGGAGGTCGAGCGCGGGTGTGAGGTCGACGCCGGCGGTCACCGCGGAGATGAAGTCGTCCACCATGCCGCCGGCGCCGGGGAGGTCCGCGTCGATCTGCGCGACCAGCATGACGGTTCCGCCCGCGCGGTGCGACGGCTGGAGGATCCCGTACAGACCGGCGTACGGGGAGCCGGGCGCGCTGTTGCGCTCGTGCCAGGTGCCGAAGTTGCGCAGCAGCCCGGTGAGGGCCTGCTCGGTCATGTGCTCCCAGGGCCAGATGACCACGTGCTGCAGCATGTGCCGCGGCGCCGGCGGCAGCAGCCGGGACGGGTCGGCACCGCCGGCGCCGGGCGAGCGCAGCCAGTACCGGGTGACCACACCGAAGTTGCCGCCGCCACCGCCGGTGTGGGCCCACCACAGGTCGCGGTTGGGGTCGTCGGGCTCGCAGGTGGCGACCACCGCGCGGGCGGTGCCGTCGCGGCCGGCCACCACGACCTCCACGCCGTACAGGTGGTCCACCACGGAGCCGTACCGGCGGGACAGCGGCCCGTACCCGCCGCCCGCGAAGTGGCCGCCGGCGCCCACCTCCGGGCAGCCGCCCCCGGGGATCGTCACGCCCCAGCCCTTCAGCAGCGTCCGGTACACCTCGCCGAGGGTGGCTCCGGGCTGCACGGTGAACGCTCTGCGGCGGGCGTCGTAGCCGACCTCGTTCATCGGGGAGAGGTCCAGGAGCATCCGTACCGCCGGGTCGGCGGTGAGGTTCTCGAAGCAGTGCCCGCCGCTGCGCGCCGCTATCCGCCGGCCGGACCGGAGGGCGTCCGACACGGCGCGCACCACCTGGTCGGTCGATGCGACCACGCGGATCTCGTCCGGCGTGCCGGCGAAGCGGAAGTTGTTGCCGCGCAGGAGGTTGTCGTAGCGGGGGTCGCCGGGACGTACGGTCACCGGCCCGAATCCCGTCTCCCCTGCTACGCCGGTCGCCCCCGTCTCCCCCGTTCCCGCGGTTCCTGCCGTGCCCGCTGATTCCGCCGACGCGGTGCCTGTCATCCCCGCGCCGAGAACGGTGGCGCCCGCGGCGGTCAGCATCCCGCGGCGGCTCATCGCGGGGTTCGTGGCGGGCTGGTTCGCTTCTGGCATGTGGTTCGCTCCCTCGGATCGGAGGTCGCCAGCCTCGCAATCCGGCATCAGAGCGCACATCAGCCGATGTCATGAATCGGCGGCTGAGATCCCGGCCCCACCGAACGGCTGATCCCATCCGCCGAACGGCTGGTCCCCTCCTCCGGAACGGCTGGTCCCGTCCCCCGGAACGGCTGGCCCACCCCGCCGAACGCCGGGGAACCGGCCTCAGCTCGTCGCCGCCACCGTCTCGCCTTCGGGGTCGTCGTGCCTCACCGGTTCCCGGATCTCCAGGGAGCTGAGGCCGTGCCGCCAGCAATCCATGACGTGCTCCGCCCAGCGGCGTTCGAGGGCCAGGGCACAGGCGGCGCCGTGCAGGATGTCGCCGGCCAGCGACGGCTCCTGGGCGGCCAGGCCGGCGCAGAGGTCGAGGGCGGTGTGGTGGCCGGGCGGTGACGAGGTCAGCTCCAGCGCCGCGAGGTGTCCCGCCAGCGCGCCGCGCAGCCGCCGGTGGAGCCCGAACAACGACATGACGTTCGAGACGGCCAGCGTGATCCCGGGCACGTCGGGCAGGTAGGCGCCGTAGGTGTCGTCCAGGCCGAGCCCTCTCATGGTGGCTCTGAACAGTTGCGCCCCGCCGCCGTGGTCGACGGGCAGGGCCGTCTCGGCGTCGCCGGGCAGGCGCGGGAGCGCCCACGTGTGCGGGTCCTTCAGGTGGTGGATCGAGCGGTGCACGACGAGCTCGCGGTACCGTCCCAGGTCGGCCTCGCGCTGGAGCTGGGCCGCCGGCGAGGGGGCGCTCACCTCGTCCTTGGCCACCAGCTCGGCCAGCGCGTGGCGGACGTCCTGCGGCGGAACGGCCGGCGGGCGCGGGACGGCGAGCGCGAGCGCGGACTCCAGGGAGCGCTCCAGCTCGCGGCGGGTGGCCAGCAGCGACGGCTGCCACTCCCAGAGGTCGTCCACGTCGTCGAAGCCGCGCGAGTGCAGCTCGTAGCAGGCGAACAGGGCGAGCTGGAGGTCGCCGTCGTCGAGTGCCGCGGCCGGTGGCGGGGTGACCAGCGGCGGGTCCACCTCGCCCGGCGGGCCGCCGAGGCGGGCGAAGAGCTCGGCCGTGATCGGGCCGCGGGCGACGGGCAGACGCATCACGAACCTCCTCCGCTCGGGTCCCGGCTTGCCGCAACGGGCATGTGCGTCCAGCGCCGGCAGCTCACCTGCTGGTCGCGGTCATCTGCCCTGCCCCTGCCCGCTCAAACGGCCCACCGTGCAGGGCCGGTCGAAGACGGCCGGACGAGGTGGCGCCCGCCGCCTCCCCACCGTGCTCTCAGGGCAGAGCGACGGCCGCCGCCTCGACGTCGCGCGCTCAGGGCCGGACGCCGGCACCGCGGCCGCCTCGCCTGCTCTGGGCGAACGACGGCCACCGCGGCTGCTTCGCCTGGTCAGGGGCGCCGAGCGAGGCGGCGGCGACCGTGTCCGCGTCGCGGAAGAACGGGCTGTCTTGGCCGGGCCTGCCGGTGCCGGCCACCCGCCGCCGTACCGCGGGGCGGGGGCGCCACCCGGCCACCAGGGCGAGGGCCAGGAGCAGCTCGGCGAGGTCGCCGCCGTAGTACATGATCTCGGCGGCGCCGAGCCGCTGCTCCTCGGGCACGGGCAGGTCCACGGCGATCCCGGCGTACATGAGCTGGGACAGCCCGCTGTGCGCCGCGATCGCCACCCCCAGCACCACCAGCCGGGCCACCACGGACGGACGGCGCGGGGCCGGGTCGGGCCCGGCGATCACCCAGGCGAACAGGCAGCCCGACAGCAGGAAGTGCACGTGCACGGCCGCGTGCAGCCAGCCGTTCGTCGTGACGTGCCGGTAGAGCGGCGTGCAGTACAGGACGATCATGCCGCCCGCGCTCAGCACCAGCGCGGTGACCGGGTTGGCGAAGGCGTGCGCGGCGCGGTGGCGCAGCAGCCGGGCCAGGCGGCGGGCGTGGGCGGCGGGCAGGGAGCGCAGCAGCAGGGTCATCGGCGCGCCGAGCACCAGGCCGAGCGGCGCCAGCATGCCGATGAGCAGGTGCTGCACCATGTGGCCGCGGAAGTCGGTCGCGGCCCAGGCGGCGATCGGCCCCGTCACGGCCGCCGCCACCAGCGCGAGCCCGGCGGCGAACATCGCCGAGCGCCACCCCTTCCAGGAGGCGGCGCGGGCCGCCGGTATCAGGTAGGCCACCAGGGCCAGGAGCAGCAGGGCAGGCGTCACCGCGCCGGCGTGAGCGTGGTGGGCCGTCACGTCCGCTCGTCCCGCCGGCACAGGTCGAGCTCCCCGCCGCCGCGCTGCAGCGCCCAGCCGCCGAGCACCAGCAGCGCGCCGAGGAGCAGGAAGCCCAGGTCCCACCAGAGCTGGCCGGGGCCGGTGCGGACGTGGTGGATGCCCAGCAGGTGGTGGTCGATCACGCCTTCGACGAGGTTGAATAGGCCCCAGCCGGCCAGGATCCAGCCCCAGAGGTTCCGCGACCGCCAGATCCGGCCCCTGGAGGCGGTGACGCGGGAGTAGAGCAGGCCGAGCCCGATCAGCACCGCCAGCCAGGTGAAGGTGTGGAACAGCCCGTCCCACAGCGTGTTCATCCGCAGCCCTGGCACGGTGTCCACCGGGTAGTACCTGATGCCGAGGTTGTCGGTGTCGGTGCTGCTCAGCATGTGGTGCCACTGCAGGAGCTGGTGCAGCAGGATGCCGTCGACGAAGCCGCCGAGACCGACTCCGAGTATCGTCCCGGGCAGCGCGATGGCGTTGCGCGTGGCCATGAGGCTCCCTTTCGCGTGCTTCGCGTCCGGGCGGTGGCCTACCCCGCCAGAATCGCGACACGCCCGGGTGCCTCAGGCCCAGCCGGGATCCTTGCCGACTCCGCAGGCCTGCTTGGCGGGAGAGGCGGCCGGACAGCAAGGGCCGGCGCCGGCCAGGAAGGGCCGGTGCCGGCTAGGAACGGCCAGTGCCAGCTGGGAAGGGCCGGTGCCGGCTAGGGACGGCCGGTGGTCTCGGCGCGGAACCCCAGCACCGCCCGCGCGATCTCGCCCGGCTGCTCGGCCAGCATGTTGTGGCTGGCGTCCAGCTCCAGCACGCGCAGGTGCGGCCGGTCGGCGAGGAGGGGCAGCAGGTCGCGGCGGATGCCCGCGCGCAGCGCCGGCATGAGCTCGCCGACGCGGCCGGGCAGGCCGGGCAGGTTCCGCGTGGCCAGGACGAACAGGGCGGGGCAGCGGATCCGCGCGATGGGCGGGACGCTGTCCAGGAAGTACGGGTCGTGCCTGACCTGCCCGGCCAGCGCGGCGCCCGGCCGTACGAAGACGCCTTCGTCCGTGGTGAGCAGCGCCCGCTGCGGGTACATGGCGGCGTGCGCCTCCGGCAGCGGCTGCGCCATCGCCGCCGCCTGCGCGTCGAAGACGGCCTTCAGCTCGGCGAGCAGCGCCTGGAGGTCCTCGTGGTCGAGGCCGGCGTAGTGCCGCGGCTCGGTCTCGGCCGAGCGCAGGCCGTCGAGGTTGACGATGCCGGGCCCGTCCGGGTGGCGCAGCGCCCACCGCACGGCGACCATGCCGCCGAGGGAGTGGCCGACCACGAGGGGCTCGTCGAGGCCGAGGTGGTCGACGACGGCGCGGACGTCGTCCAGGACGGCCTCCCACTCCCACCGGCCATCGCCCGACAGGCCGTGGCTGCGCAGGTCCATCGCGACGACGCGGTGGGAGCCGGTCAGCAGGGACGCGACCTCGTCCCAGTGCAGCAGGGTGCCGCCGAGGCCGTGGAGCAGCAGGACGGGGGCGCCGTCGCCGCCGTGGTCGCGGACGGCCAGGCGGACCGGGCGGTCGTCGAGGACGAGGTCGGAGGGGGTCACTGGGCATTCTCCTTCGGGCGGTTGAGCCGGGCGTGGATGGAGGAGGTCGTGACGCCGCCCTCGGGGTGTTTGTCGAGCTTGCCGCGTTTGACAAGGTCGTGGACGCCCTGGCGGGTGATGCCGAGCATGGCGCCCGCCGTGGAGTAGGAGACGGCCGCCGCGGAGGGGTGTCCGGCACCCCGGGCCACGGCGCGGCCCAGCGGGGTGCGCCACCACTGCTCGGGCGGGTCGAAGGGCTCGTCGCCGGGGAACAGCACCGCGATCAGCCTCGCGGCGGTCAGCGTGGCCTGCCGCCGGTCGCGGCCGAGCAGCTGTGCCGCCCAGACCTCGGCCTCGATGCTCAGGCGGTCCTTGATCGGCTCCAGCAGTTCGCCGGAGGCCAGGAGGATCTCCAGGGGGTCGAGCACCCGGGTCTCCAGCAGCCGGACCAGCGCGGCCACCAGCTCGACGTGTTCGTCGGTCGTCGTCACTTGACGGACGATAGCAAGTACTTGCTATCGTCCGTCAAGTAGTCATGTTCACGGCAGAGGGGGTGGTCCGACGATGTCGATCCCGTGCCGCGCCGCGATCTCGCCCAGCGCGGCCTGGTCCGGGCCTGCGCCGGCCTCGACCAGGAAGTCGGCGAAGGCCGGGCCGTGGTGCAGCGTCAGGTACCGGGCGGAGTCGCTGGTCACCACGAACCCGTGGGGCCGTCCGGCGGGCAGCACGGCGGCGCAGCCGGCGCCGGCCAGGTGCTCGCGGCCGTCCACGATCACCCGCAGCTCGCCTTCGAGCACGACGAACGTCTCGCTGGCGGCCCGGTGCACGTGCATCGGGCTGCCGTGCCCGCGGCGGCCCGTGGTCTCCACGACCGCGAACGCGCCGCCGGTGTCGCGGCCGGTGACGCGCAGGTGATAGAGCTCGCCGAGGAACGACACGGTCTGCTGGGTGCCCGGAGTGGTGATCGCCGGCGTCCGGATCCGCGATGCGGGAGGTGGTGTCATACCGCCAGTCTCGCGGCGGCCGGGCCCGGCGTCCTGCCGACGCGTGCCCGGCCGCTCACGATTCGTGCAGGCCGTCAGCCCTTCCCGAGGGGTGCGCGCGTGCCGGCCGCCGCGAACCGGCCCACCCAGTAAGCCGTCCGGTCCAGGTACGCGGTCTGCGCCGCGGCGCCCGTACGCCCGTAGGCGCCCTCGTAACTCTGGTAGCCGGCCCGCGCGACCGCGGGCTCGATCACGCTGCCCTCGTGCCACTCGTTGAACGACGTGATCGACACCCACGTGGGCCCCGTCGCCAGGGCGTTGGACCACTCCTTGTCGTAGGTGGCGCCGTTGTCCCTGGCGAGGGTGGGCGTGGTGTTGCCGGGCACCGCGCGGTCGTCGAGGTAGCCGGGCCCCACGGACGGGGCCCACACGAGCCCGTGCTGCCGCGCGTGGTCGGCGGCCTGCTGCCAGCCGGGCGCGGTGGCGCCGGCGATCGCGTCGTAGGTGTACATCCCGTTGAAGTGGGCGATCTTCGTGGTGTCGGTGGTCTGGGCCAGGATGACGTTGTCGTCGTTGACCGCGTCGAGTGCGGACCAGTCGGTGATGCGCAGGCTCTCGAAGACGTAGAAGGCGTCGCTGAAGGCCGGGTGCGCGCCGTAGGCCTGGTTGATGTAGCGGATGTCCTCCACCGTGGAGGCGGCGGTGCGGCCGGAGTAGGGCTCCAGGTGCCAGGCCACCTTGAGCCCCTCCTTGGCCGCCGCGTCCAGGACGCCGCGGGCCAGGCCGTCCTCGTAGCTGCCTCGGCCCCACCAGCTCAGCACCAGCACCCCGGCGGCCGACTGCCTGATCCACTTCATGTGCTGGGCCACCGCGCCGGCGAAGTCCCCCGAGTCGTACGCGCCCAGGGCGGGGTAGAAGTCGGCGCCGATGTCGTCGGGAGGGGTGCGCCCGCCCTGCTGCCAGTGCCGCCAGCCGCCGCTGACCTGCGGGGAGCCGTACCAGGGGTAGTAGAAGACGTGCACCTTGTCCGACGGCGGCGGCGCCGTGCCGCCGCCGTCCAGGGTGATGGTGTCGATGTCGAAGAGGTTGCCGCTGCCGCCGGTGAAGACCAGGAAGAGCGGCCCGGTGGCGGAGCCGGTCAGCGTGGTGGAGACGTTCTGGAAGTTCTCCCAGCCGCCGGTGACGGGCACGGTGACCGAGCCGAGCAGGGTGCCGGTGGCCGAGCCCGAGCGGACCTGGATCGTGCCGCCCACCCCGCCGGACGAGACGCGGGCGGAGAAGCGGGTGGCTCCGGCGGTCGTGACGTTCGCGTAGCCCGCCCAGTCGCCGTTGTCCACGTAGCCGAGCGTCCTGCCGCCGCTGGCCGGCGGGTGGTCGGCGACCTGCACGCCCGCGCTGGAGGTGTACGCCTCGCCCTCGACGGTGACGCTGCCGGCGCCGAGCTCCTTGACGCGGATGTGGCGGAAGGCGACCTGGTCGGAGGCGCCGTGGTTCTGGATGCCGATGTGGCCCTGCCGCAGCGAGCGCAGGGGGTCGGTGTTGGTGAAGTCGTTGATGAGCACGCCGTTGAGGTGGACGCGCAGGCGTTCGCCCTCCACCAGCAGCTCGTAGGTGTTCCAGGAGCCGGGCGGGTTCAGCGCGGCGTCGCGGGCGGCCTGGTCGGCGGCTTTGAAGCCGTAGATGGAGCCCGTCGTGCGGTCGGGGGTGTCGGTGGCGTCGATCTGCACCTCGTAGCCGTGGTCCACGGCGGACTGCGGGTCGCCGGAGGCGGGGAAGCCGACGAACACGCCGGAGTTGCTGTCGCCGGTCAGTTTCCAGTCCAGTTTCAGCGAGTAGGAGCCGAGTTCCTTGGCCGAGTACCAGTACAGGCCCATGCCGCCCTGGGAGGTGAGGGTGGCGTCGGTGTTGGTGAAGCTGCCGGGGCCGGCTTGGGACCAGCCGCTGGTGGAGCCGTTGTAGAGCGGGGTGTAGCCGTGCTCGGGGCGGCAGTCGGCGTGGGCGGCTCCGGCCGCGTATCGGATGCCGCCGAGCAGCACGTTGCGGAAGGCGGGGTCGGTGTAGGACTCGGTGGTGTGGCCGAGGCCGGTGTAGAAGGCGCGGCCCTGTGCCTGGGGGTGGCACCAGGTGATGGGGTGGTCGCCCATGTCGCCGCCGCTGTAGGTGGCCTCGTCCAGGGTTTGCAGGACGTGTACCGAGGGGCGGGGGTTGGTGCGGTAGTTGTACCACTCGTCGGTGCGGGTCCAGGCGGGGGTGAGGTGGGCGGTGGCGGGGTGGGCGCGGTCCTCGGTGCGGACGGTGGCCTGCTGGATGGCGGGGTGGCTGGCGAAGGGGGCGCCGGTCAGTTGCTGGTAGTAGGACCAGTCGTATTCGGTGTCGGCGGCGGCGTGCACGCCGGCGTAGCCGCCGCCGGTGTCGATGTAGGTCTGGAAGGCGGCCTGCTGGGTGGGGTCGAGGACGTCGCCGGTGGTGTTGAGGAAGATCACGGCTTCGTAGCCGGACAGGTCGGCGAAGGCGCGGGCGTCCTCGGTGGCGGTCACGGTGAAGCCGTGGGCCGCGCCGAGGTCGCGGACGGCCTGGATGCCCGCGGGGATGGAGTCGTGGCGGAAGCCGGCGGTCTTGGAGAAGACCAGCACGTCGAAGGCCGGATCGGCGGGCACGGCGGTCAGGCTCGCCGCCACGAGCGCGAGGGTCAGGAGTCTGTGCAGCATCGCCGCCTACCTGGTGATCGTGAACGAGTCGATGTCGAAGAGGTTGCCGCTGCCGCCGGTGAAGACCAGGAAGAGCGGTCCGGTGGCGGAGCCGGTCAGCGTGGTGGAGACGGTCTGGAAGTTCTCCCAGCCGCCGGTGACGGGCACGGTGACCGAGCCGAGCAGGGTGCCGGTGGCCGAGCCCGAGCGGACCTGGATCGTGCCGCCCACCCCGCCGGACGAGACGCGGGCGGAGAAGCGGGTGGCTCCGGCGGTCGTGACGTTCGCGTAGCCCGCCCAGTCGCCGTTGTCCACGTAGCCGAGCGTCCTGCCGCCGCTGGCCGGCGGGTGGTCGGCGACCTGCACGCCCGCGCTGGAGGTGTACGCCTCGCCCTCGACGGTCGTGGCCGCCGTGGAGAAGGTGAAGGCGTCCACGTCCAGCAGGTTGCCCTGGCCCGTCACGCCCTTGAAGACGAGGAACAGCTTGGTCGGGCCGGTGGGGGCGGCGCCGTTCAGGCCGGCCGAGACGTCGGTGAAGGTGTCCCAGCCGCCCGTGTTGGCCACGGTGAGCGTGCCCAGCAGGGTCCCGGTCGCGGAGCCGGCACGCATCTCGATCGTCCCGCCGGGGCCGCCGGAGGAGACCCGGGCGGTCACGCGGGTGGCTCCCGCCAGCAGGTACGGCTCGAAGGAGATCCAGTCGCCGTCGTCGGTGAAGCCGACGGTCGCGCCGCCCTCGGCCCCGCCGTGGTTGGCGATCTGGACGCCCTGCTGGGCGCCGAAGTGCTCGGCCTGGCGGTGCGCCGGCTGCAGGGTGCGGACGCTGTGGCCGGTCAGCCCGCCCTGGTCGGTGTACTCGGCGTCGAAGACCCCGTAGAGGTTGGCCGCCGCGTCGTGCTCGCCGTCGGGCGGGATGGTGATCGACCCCTCGCAGCCGTTCTTCGAGGTGATGGAGTGGGTGTGGCTGTCATGGCCCACCAGGTACGTCACCTTGACGGCGGCGCAGTTCACGGCGCCGTCCTCGGGGTCGGTGACGGTGACCCGGAAGGGCACGGCCTGCCCGTAGGAGAAGAGCTGCCCGTCGGCCGGGGTGGTGAGCGTCACGGTGGGCGCGGTGTTGCCGACGGTGATCACCAGGCTGGCGGTGCCGGTCAGGCCCTGCGGGTCGCGTACGGTCAGGGTCGGCCGGAACGTGCCGTTGGCCGTGTAGGTGTGGGCCGGGTTCGCCTGCGTGGAGGAGGTGCCGTCGCCGAAGTCCCACGTGTGGGTGAGCGCGCCGCCCTCGGGGTCGGAACTGCCCGCGGAGGAGAAGGCCACGGTCAGCGGCGCCTTGCCGGAGGTCCTGTCGGCGCCGGCCCTGGCGACGGGGTTGCGGTTCGCGCCGCCGAGGTACTCGATCCGGTACAGCGCCTGGTTGCCGCCGCCGGTGCCGTAGTCCAGCACGTACAGGGCGCCGTCGGGGCCGAACTGTGAGTCGATGATCTGCGTGCCGTCCCACGGGAAGTCCTCGATCACGCCGGGCGTGCCGTCGCTGTCCACCTCGATCGCCTTGATCCACTGGCGGCCGAACTCCATGGCGAAGTAGCGGCCGTCCAGCGACTGCGGGAACTTGACCATCGAGGAGGAGCCGGCGTCGTAGCGGTAGACCTCGCCGCCCATGGGCGACTCCGAGCCGCCGCCGAACTCCGGGGGCGAGCCGGCGTCGCCGTACTTGATCCAGCTCGGCTGGGCGGCGGGCAGCCTGGCCAGGCCGGTGTTGCGGAAGGAGTTGTTGACCGGGCCGCCCGCGCAGTCGTACTTGGCGCCGGAGGGGCCGCTGGGGAAGGTGTACTCGTTGTAGGTCTCGGCGGCGGTGTTGGTGCCGGTGCAGTACGGCCAGCCGTAGTTGCCGGGCGCCGTGATGCGGTCGAACTCCACCTGGCCGCCGGGCCCGCGGCCGGGGTCGGCGCCGCCCGCGTCGGGGCCGTAGTCACCCAGGTAGACCGTGCCGGTCTGCTTGTCGACCGACATCCGGAACGGGTTGCGGAAACCCATGGCGTAGATCTCGGGCCGGGTGCCCGCCGTGCCGGGCGGGAAGAGGTTGCCCGCCGGGACGGTGTAGCCGCCGCCCGGCTGCGGCTTGATGCGCAGCAGCTTGCCGCGCAGGTCGTTGGTATTGCCGGAGGAGCGCTGCGCGTCGAACTGCGGGTTGCGTCCGGTGCGCTCGTCGAGCGGGGAGTAGCCGCCGGACTCGAAGGGGTTGGTGTCGTCGCCGGTGGTCAGGTACAAGTTGCCGGCGGCGTCGAAGTCGATGTCCCCGCCCACGTGGCAGCACTGGCCGCGGTCGTTGGGCACTTCCAGCACGACCTGCTCGCTGGCCAGGTCGAGGGTGTTGTCGGCCTTGAGCGTGAAGCGCGACAGGTTCAGGTGCCCCTTCCACGGCGCGAAGTCGGCCTCGGTGCCGGTCACGGGGGCGTCGCCGGGCGGGGTGTTCAGCCTGGGCGAGTAGTAGAGGTAGACGAAGCGGTTGGCGGCGAAGCCGGGGTCGGCGGCGATGCCCTGCAGCCCCTCCTCGTCGTGGGTGTAGACGTCGAGCTTGCCCGCCACCTTCGTGGCGCCGGAGGCGTCGGTGTGGCGGACCGTGCCGTCGCGGGCGGTGTGCAGTACGGACCTGTCGGGCAGGACCGTGAGCGACATGGGCTCGCCCAGTTCGGACGGCCCGAGGGCGAGCTGGACGTGCTGGTAGTCGCCGGGTGGGATGTCGATCGCCGCGGCACCGGTGAACACCAGTGACGCCGCGACGAGCAGCCTCGGCCACGCAGACATGGGCTTCCTTTCCTGACCGGGGGGACGTCAGGCAAGGCGCGCGCCGACCGCGCTTTGCTGTGGGGAGTGCGCTTGACGATTTGTCGGGCGGTTTCGGGATCCAACGAGTTGCTTACCGCGACGAAATATGGCTGTCAAGAGCTTGACCGTTCAGCGACTGAACGGTGACAGGCGACGGAGATCCGCAAAATCTCGATCAGGTAGCGCAAATTGACGGCTGGAGCGCTCCACCCTCTTGCATGGGCGGGGCTGGAGGGCCTTTAATCCAGACGCACGCCCGCCTGGCATCGACGGAAGGTTGCGGCGGCCCCCTGCCGCCGACCACGGGGGCCCGCCGCATGTGGGTGCCGTCCTCCCGTGCCGGGCGGGCGCATCCGTGCTGCCGCGCGAAACTTACAGTCGCTGTACGCACCTTGACATCCGCCCCTCGGGTCGGCATGCTGCGCCTCACAAATCGATTTGTGTCCTGAGGAGCACATGACCGACTTTCCGCGTCGGGCATTGGTCATCGGGTGCGGCCGGGAACGTCGGCCGGGCCACCCTCGACCTGCTCGCCCGCCGGAAGGTGACGGCGACCGGGCTCGACCTGCGCGACCCCGGCGGCCTGCCGCTCGACCGCATGGCGGTGGGCAGCGCCGGCGATCCGGAGGTCGAGGGTGTTGCACCCGGCGTACGTGCCTGTGGACGAGGAGATCCCGCTGCAGGTGGAGGACCCGTACGGGCTGTCCACGCAGGCCGACGAGCTCACCGCGGCGATGATGAGCCGCCGGCACGGGATGACGACCGTGGCGCTGCGCTTCCCCCGGCTGGGCGGGCCGCGGGACAAGCTCCGGCACGCGGCGCGGGAGTGGGCCGCCGACCGGGCCGCCGGCGCCAGGGAGCTGTGGAGTTACCTGGACGTGCGCGACGCCGCGCGGGCGGCGTGGCTGGCCGTCACCCGGCCGGTCGAGGGGCACCACGTGGTGACCGTCGCCGCGCCGAACACGCTGATGTCCGAGCCGACCGAGAAGTTGCTGGCCGTGTTCCATCCCGACAGCGAGCGGCGGGCTCCGGTGTCCGATCGCGCCGTGCCGGTCGATCTGGGTGCCGCCGAGCGGGTCGATCTGGGTGCCGCCGAGCGGGTGCTGGGCTTCACCGCGCGGCACGTGTTGCCGTGACCGGGCGCGCGC
Source organism: Nonomuraea sp. NPDC050202 (assembly GCF_040656115.1). Classification (NCBI taxonomy): domain Bacteria; kingdom Bacillati; phylum Actinomycetota; class Actinomycetes; order Streptosporangiales; family Streptosporangiaceae; genus Nonomuraea; species Nonomuraea sp. NPDC050202. Next base: position 53,265 of record NZ_JBFALF010000051.1, read on the forward strand.
CCGGGAGACGTCCACTACGGCGCTCCTGGAACGGCCGGCGGCTACCCGGGGCAGCCGTACCCCGACGGCTGGGCCGCCACGGTGCGCAGGCCGGACGGAGGGCTGGAGGCATCCTAAAAAATTCTAGCGACTGAAAGGATCGTGTCGGTGTAAGATCTCGGCATGCCCACCCAGCAGCCTCCGGCCAGGCGTGAGCGGAAGAAGGCCGAGATGCGGCGCGCCATCGCCGACGCCGCGCTCCGCCTGTTCGCGCTGCGGGGGTTCGACGCGGTGACGGTCAACGAGGTCGCCGAGGCGGCGGACGTGTCGGCCAAGACCGTCTTCAACTACTTCCCCGTCAAGGAGCAGCTCTTCTACGAGCACGAGCCGCTGCTGGCGGGCGACCCCGCCGAGGTGGTGCGGCACCGGCGGGGCGGGCGGACGGCGGTCGCGCTCAGCGGGCTGCTGCGCGCCGAGCCCGCCGGCGACCTGGCGCTCTTCGGACGGGTGTACCGCGACAGCGACACCTTGCGCGCGTACGGCCGCGAGCTGTTCGCGGGCCGCGAGCACGCACTGGCCGATTTCCTGACCGAGCCGCTGACCGAGCCGCTGACCGAGCCGGTGGCAGGGCTGGTGGCAGGGCCGCTGACCGAGCCGGTCACAGGGCCACTGGCCGAGCCGCTGGCCGAGCCGGTGCCTGGGCCAGAGGCGGAGCCGGTGGCAGCGCGAGTGGCGGGGCCGGTGACTGGGCCGGTGACTGGGCCGGTGACTGGGCCGGTGACTGGGCCGGTGACCGGGTCGGTGACCGGGTCGCTGATCGGGTCGGTGGCCGAGGGGGCGAGCGGGCTCAGGGCGCGGATTTTGGCGGCGGCGGCGCTGGGGCCGTTGCGACAGGTGTGGGAGTCGATCCTGCTGGAGGCGGCCGGCCGGGTGCCGCCCGCCGAGGCCGTCGCGCGGGGCGTGCGCACGCTCGAGGAGGCCTACGCCGTGCTGGGCGGCGCCTTCGAGGGCTTCCTCCAGGGACGCGGAGCGCCCGTGGGTCTCCCCCGGCACGGCGGCGCGACCGCGGGCCTCCCCGAGGGACGCGAGGTGGCCGAAGGCCCTGGCGCAGGAGGGCTCCTCCGAGGCCCCGGCGGGCAGCCGCGTGCGGTCAGGGGTGAGCGGCCGAGCATCAGGCGGGTGGCCGACCTGGCCGGGGTGAGCGCGACGACCGTGTCGCACACGCTCAACGGCCGCCGCCCGGTGGCCGAGGAGACCCGGCGGCGCGTGCTGCGGGCCATCGAGGAGCTCGGCTACCGGCCCAACGTCCTGGCCCGGGGCCTGCGCACCAGCCGCAGCCAGACCGTCGGCCTGATCATCCCCGACATCACCAACCCGTTCTACCCGGCGCTGGCGCGCGGCCTGCAGGACGTGCTCGGCCCCGCCGGCTACGACCAGATCATCAGCAACACCGACGGTGTGCGGCGGGCGGAGCGGGCCGCGATCGAGCAGATGATCGCCCGCCAGGTCGACGGGCTGGCCTTCGCGGTGTTCCACACCCACGCCGAGGACCTCCTGCCGGTCATCGAGGCCGGCATCCCGGTGGTGCGGCTCGGCGGCCGGCTGGCCCAGCGGGGCGTGGACGTGGTCCACAGCGACGACGAGGGCGGCGCCGCCGAGGCCACGCGCCACCTGCTCGACCGCGGGTATCGCAGGATCGCGTTCGTGTGCGGCCCGGCGGCCGAGGGCCCGGCGGCCGAGCGCGTCGCCGGCTACCGCGCGGCCCTCGCCGAGGCCGGCGTGCCGGCCGGCCAGGCGCTCGTGGCGCACACCGAGTTCAGCCGCGCGGGCGGCGCGGAGGGCGTGGCGCGGCTGCTGGAGCTGCCCGAGCCGCCCGACGCCGTCCTGTGCGCGAACGACGTCATGGCGATCGGCGCCCTCGACGTGGCGGCGCGGCGCGGCCTGCGCGTCCCGGACGACCTGGCCGTGATGGGCTTCGACGACATCGACGCCGCCGGCATGGTCTCCCCCGGCCTGACCACCATGGCCAACCCGGCCCGCGAGATCGGCCGGGCCACGGCCACGCGGCTGCTCGAACGGCTGCGCGGCGCCATCGACGAGCCGTCCTCCGAGCTCGTCGTCCCCGCCCGCCTGGTCCGCCGCCGATCCACCTGAACCAACCCCCACCGCCTTGGCCCCCGCCGGCCTCGTCCCCGCCGATCCACCTGAACCCGCGCCGACCTGAGCCCCAGCCGACCTCGCGTCCGCCGCCGCTCCACCTGAGTCCACGCAGGTTTCGTCCGCCGACGCTCCGCTTGAGCCCTCGCAGGCCTCGTCCGCCGCCGCTCCGCTTGAGCCCTCGCCGCCGGACCGGCCACGCCCGCTCGCCTGAGCGCCCGCCACACTCACAGCTCGCCGATCCGGCCGGGGCGGGCTCTTGACACCGCATGCGCCGCGTGTAGATTTCGGAGTCATCTTAACGATTTGCGCCGCCAGGCCTGGCCTCGACGAGGCGAGGGCCCTCGTGGATCAGGCCTTCGTCGCGCCCGCGGTGGCGTTGTTCCTGCTGATGGGGGCGTACACGATCGCCGGCGGGTTCCTGCTGAGCTTCGCGAAGTGGAACGGTTTCACCCCCGAATGGCGCTGGGTCGGGCTCGGGAACTACGCCGACCTGCTGCACGCCGACCCGTCGCTCGCCGCCGACCTGCGCCGGGCGGCCGGGAACACGGCTCAGGTCATGGTCGTCACGCCGCTGCTGACCGTGGCCGTGGCCCTGCCGCTCGCGGTGATGCTGAACTCCATCACCCGCCTGCGCGCCGTCCTGCGCTCGGTGTTCTTCCTGCCGTACGTGACCGCCGGCATCGCCGTCTACTACGCCTGGCGGTACGTGCTGGCGCCGGACGGCGCGATCAACCTGCTGCTCGGCTCGCTGGGCCTGGGCAGCCTGCAGCAGCCCCAGGGCTTCCTCGGCAACCCGGGCACGGCGCTGCCGGCCCTGATCGTGATCCTGGTGTGGTCCAGCGTGCCCATCGCCACGCTGCTCTACCTCAGCGGGCTGCAGGCCATCGACCGCGCTCTCGTCGAGGCGGCGCGGATCGACGGCGCCGGCTCCTGGCACGTCCTGCGCCGCATCGTCTGGCCGCTGCTGCGGCCGATCACCGTGGCCATCGTGCTGCTGGGCGTCCGCGACGCGCTGCACGGCTTCCAGCTCTTCCTGATCACCACGAACGGCGGCCCTGGCGGCCACACGGACGTGCTCGGCCTGATGGCCTACCGGCTGGCGTTCATGAAGGGCCTGGCGCCGTCGCTGGGTCACGCCAGCGCGCTGGGCTGGCTGCTGTTCGCCGGAGCCGTGCTGCTGACCCTGGCCAACGCGCGGCTGCTGCGGAGGGTCCGGTGAAGCGGTTCGCCCACGCGGGGCTGATCGCGTACGCGGTGATCAGCGTGTACCCGTTCCTGTGGATGGTGTCGGGCGCCTTCAAGGCGCGCGGCGAGATCCTGGAAGGCGGCCTGCTGCCGCGCGAGCCCACTCTCGACACGCTCGTCGCCACGTGGAGCCGGCTGCACTTCCTCGACTACTTCCGCAACAGCCTCCAGGTCACGGCGCTGACCGTGGCCGGCGTCCTGGTGGTCTACAGCCTGGCCTCCTACGCCTTCGCCGTGCTGGACTTCCCCGGCCGCCGCCTCCTGTACTGGTTCTTCGTGGCGCTGCTGTTCGTCCCGGGCATCACGGTGCTGCTGCCGGTGGTGATCCTGGAGAAGAACCTCGGGCTGCTGGGCACCCACCTGGGGCTGGTGCTGCCCTTCGTCAACGGCACCGCGCCGCTGACGGTGCTGCTGCTGACCGCCAGCTACGGCTCCATCCCTCGCGAGCTGCGGGAGGCGGCCAGGTCGGACGGCGCGGGCGAGGCGCGCATCTTCTGGTCGGTGTACCTGCCGCTCGCCAAGCCGGCGCACATCACCGTGGCCGTGCTGACGGCGGTGCCGACCTGGAACGAGTACGTGCTGACCCGGGTGTCGCTGTCGGACCGTTCGCGGTTCACGCTGCCGCTGGGGCTGGAGTCGCTCGTCTCCAGCGAGGTGCCGCGCTACAACGAGGTGATGGCGGCGTCGCTGATCATCGTGCTCCCGGTGATCGCCCTCTTCCTGCTCCTGCAGCGCTACTTCGTCAACGGGCCGGCGGGGGCGATCAAGGGGTGAGCGGGTGGCCGCGGCCCTGGTCTGTCTCCTGTTCAGCCCACCCGGGAGGCGGCGCCGAACCAGGTGGACAGGGCCGTGGCGAGGGTGGCGTCGGGCTGGGGGGCGGCGGTGGTGGAGACCCAGGCGGTGTGCCCGTCGGGGCGGATCAGCAGCCCTTCGAGCCCGGGCTGCCCGGGGCAGCGGGCGTCGTGGGTGTCCACCCGGCCGCCGGCCGCCGGCAGGGGCCGGTCGCCGAGGCGGAGCAGGAGCGGGCGGGCCGGGTGCAGCAGTTCGGCGACGCTGGTGCGGCGGCCGTCGAGGGTCAGCTCCAGGTTGGGGGCCAGGCGGCCGAGCCACGGGTGGTCGCCGGGGATCTTCGGGTCGTAGCGGGTGCTCACGCCGGTCGCCAGCTCGGCGAGGTACTTGCCGGCGCCGGGCACCCGGTCGACGAACTCGCCGAACAGGTCCCGCACCGGGGCGAGGGCGGGGTCGTGGCCGGCGAGGGCCGCCTGGGCGCGGATGGTGCGCAGCAGGCGCTCGCCCGCCTCGTGCCGTTCGTCGTGGTAGCTGTGCAGCAGCCCGTCGGGCGCGTGCCCGAGCGCGGTGGCGGCGAGCTTCCAGCCGAGGTTGACCGCGTCGGCCAGCGCCACGTTCACCCCGATCGCGCCGGTCGGCGGGTGGATGTGCGCGGCGTCGCCCGCCAGCACCACCCGTCCGGCGACGTAGCGGTCCGCCAGCCGGGCCGCGTCGCCGAAGCGGGTGAGCCAGCGCGGCTCGCGCAGCTCCACCCGGCGGCCGAGCTGGTCGTCCAGCAGCCGCCGGAAGTAGGGCAGCGTCACGGGTTCGTCGCGGTCGGCGGGCGGCTCGGGGTCGTCGAGCACGATGCGGACGTAGCCGGGACGCGGGATCACGAACACCGTGCCGCGCTCGCCCTTGGTCATGCCGAACGGCAGGGCGGCGGGGTCGGCGAGCTCCACGTCCGCGAGCACGCCGTAACCGGTGGCGGGCGTGCCGGGGAAGCCGATCCCGGCGCGCTTGCGCACCAGGCTGCGGCTGCCGTCGCAGCCGGCGAGGTAGGCGGCCCGCGTGCGCCGCCGCCGGCCGCCTGACTCGACGGTCACCTCGACGCCGTCGGCGTCCTGCTCCAGATCGACGACCGCGTGCCCCCAGCGCACCGGCACGCCCAGCTCGGCCAGCCACTGCTCGAGCAGCTCCTCGACGCGGGTCTGCGCGATGCCCAGCACGTACGGATGGTCGGTGTCCATCACCGTCAGGTCCAGCGGCCTGGCGGGGTCGGCGAACATGCCGGCCGGGACGGTCGGCCCCTCGGCCAGGAACCGCCCGGCGATGCCGCGCCGGTCGAGCAGCTCCAGGCTGCGGGCGTTGAGGTTGAACCCCCTGCAGTACGGCGAGCGCTCCGGCAGCCCGTCGAGCACCGTCACCTCGGCCCCGGCGAGCGTCAGCTCGGCCGCCAGCATCAGCCCGGCCGGCCCCGCGCCCGCCACCATGATCGTGCCGTCGCCGCTCATCGGCCCTCCTCCCCGGCGCGCACCCAGCCGGACGCGTCCGGCCAGGCCAGCCGGCCCGTCTCGATGTCGGCCACGATCTCCTCGATCCAGCCGACCTCGGCCTCCTGCATGCGGATCGCGTACTCCACCTCGACCACGAACAGGCGCGGCACCGTACCGCCGGCCAGCAGCTCGCCGTGCTCGCGCCGGTGCTCCTCCAGCGTCGCGCGCACCCGCGCGGCGCGGTCCCGCAGCGCGTCCACGGCGCCGCCGGGGCCCAGGGCGCCCAGGTAGCCGACCGCGGACAGGAACTTCGGGTACTCGGCGGACGGGACGCGGATCAGCTCCTCCACCCAGCGGGCGAACTCGGCCCGCCCGAGCGCGGTGTGCTGGTAGACGGTGCGCTCGGGCCGGGCGCCGACCTTGACGGTCTCCCGGGCCTCGATCCACCCGGCCCGCTCCAGCGCGCGGACGACGTCGTACAGCGAGCCCGTGGTCACCTTGAACACCCGGTCCTGGCCGCGTTCCCGCAAGGTGGCCGCCATGGCGTGCGGGTGCAGCGGGGACTCGATGAGCAGCCCGAGCACGGCCAGACCCAGCGCGTTCGACACCGGACGTCGATTACTCGTTCCCAATCGATTGCCTCCTATTGCTCGGATCCGAGTATTAGGGAGGCGTGAAGGACTGTCAACCAGAAGGACCCCGCCGGCGGCGGGGCCCTTCCGGTCGGCGGCGGCTAGCGGTTCGTCCGCTTCTTGGTGATGACAACCTGGTCCGGGTTGGAATTGCCGATCTTCTTCTTGCCCCTGGTGCACGGGTTGACCGAGAAGCACTTCCAGAAGTAGTCGTGGTTCTGCTTGACGAACTTCAGCTCGATCCACCGCTTCTGGTTGCAGCGGTTGTTGAAGCACACGGTGGTGGAGACGTTGCCGTCGCCCCACGAGACGTTGATCTTCTGTCCGCGGGGCGAGGCGCACGAGGCGGACTTCCGGTGCACGCTCGGCGCCTGGGCCCCCGTGACGCCGGACGACTGCGCGGACGCGGTGGACGGGACGGCGAGCAGCGCGGCGGCGGCGCAGCGCCCGGCGGCTCCGGTGGGCAGCAAGCGATCTTGTCCAGCGTTCGTCCAACGATCCCCGGACGAACGCCGGACAATTGACCTCCCAGGTCAGGGCGCCCCTACGCCGGGAGAGCGCCGAGGGGCAGACGTCCATGCCCTCAGAGCTGTTCGAGCCGGCGGCCCAGGAAGCGCCGCTCGGGGGCCGAGGTGGCCAGCTCCAGCGCCCTGCCATAGGCGGCCCTGGCCTCGGCGGCCGGCCGAGCCGCCGCAGCAGCTCGCCGCGGGTCGAGTGGAAGTACAGGTAGCCGTCGAGGTCGAGCCGGTCGACGACCCCCAGCGCGGCGGCGGGGTCGCCGGCCTGGGCGAGCGCCACCGCGCGGTTGAGCTCGACCACCGCGGAGCCGGTGAGGCCGGCCAGCCGCCGGTACAGCGCGGCGACCTGCGGCCAGTCGATCCGCTCGCGTGCCTGCAGCGACGCGATCGCGGCCTGGACGACGTAGGCGCCCCGCCCGCCGAGCGCGATGGCACGGTCGAGCACCGCGCGGCCCTCGGCGATCTGGCGCTGGTCCCACAGCGACCGGTCCTGATCGTCGAGCAGCACGAGGTCCTCATCGCGGAAGCGGGCCCGCCGCCGGGCGTGGTGGATCACCATCAGCTCCAGCAGGCCGTGCGCCTCCGGCTGGTCCGGCAGCAGCGCGGCCAGCAGCCGGCCCAGGCGCAGGGCTTCCGCGCCGAGGTCGATCCGGCCGCGGTACCCCTCGTTGTAGATCAGGTAGACGACGGCGAGCACCGCGTCGAGCCGGTCGGGCAGCCGGTGCGCGGCGGGAACGGCGAACGGGATCCCGGTCGCCTTGATCTTGGCCTTGGCGCGGGACAGCCGCCGCTTCATGGTCTCCTCCGAGACCAGGAAGGCCCGGGCGATCTCGGCGGTGTCCAGGCCGCCGAACGCCCGCAGCGTGAGCGCCACCTGCCCGTCCAGCGGCAGCGCCGGGTGACAGCAGGCGAAGATCAGCTCGAGCCGCTCGTCCTTGATCACTGTGTCGTCGAACTCCTCCATGACGGCCTCGGGCGCGTGCAGCAGGTGGACCTTCCCGGCCAGGGCGCGTTCCCGGCGCACCCGGTCGATCGCCCGGTTGCGCGCCGTCGTCACCAGCCACGCGCCCGGCTTGTCCGGCATGCCGGTGGCGGGCCAGCGCTCCGCCGCGATCGCGAACGCCTCCTGCACGGCCTCCTCGGCCCGGTCGAAGTCACCGAGGAACCCGACCAGCGAGGCCAGCACCCGGCCCCACTCGTCCCGGAAGACCTCCTCCAGCGCGCTCAGAGCCGCACCACCGGCCTGATCTCCACCACGCCGCCGAGCCTGACGGCGGGGACGCGCGCCGCCAGCTCGATCGCCTCGTCCAGGTCGGCCGCCTCGATCAGGCAGAACCCGCCGAGCACCTCCTTGGTGTCGGCGAACGGCCCGTCGGTCACCAACGTCCGGCCGCCGGCCACGCGCACGCTGGTCGCCGTCTCGACCGGCTGCAACTGCGCGCCGCCGGCGTAGCGGGGGTCCTCGGCCAGCGCGTGGTACTCCGCGTACGCCGCCTCGCGGGCCGGGTTGCTCAGACTCCGGCTGTGCTGAGGCGCGGCCCCAGGAACAGGCCGCCGCTGGCGTCGATGACCTGGCCGGTGATCCAGCGCGCGGCGTCGGAGGCGAGGAACGCGACGACGTCGGCCACGTCACCGGCCTCCCCCAGGCGATCGAGCGCCGTCGACCCGGCGATGAGGTCCGCCACGCCGCGCGTCTCGAAGACCGGCCCGTTGGCGGCCGTGCGGGTGGCGCCGGGAGCGACCGCGTTCACCGTGATGCCGCGGGTCCCGAGCTCGTTGGCCAGGGTCATGCTCATCGTCTCGACCGCGCCCTTGGTCATGGCGAACGACGTCTGGGCGGGGTTGGCCATCCGGGTCGCCACGGACGAGATCGTGATGATCCGGCCACCGTCGCGGAGCAGCGGCAGCGCCCGCTGGACGATGAAGTAGGGCGCGCGCACGTTCACGCGGTAGAGATGGTCGAACTCGGCCCGCGTCGTGGCTCCCATCGGCCCCGCGGGCGGGGCCGCCGCGTTGTTGACCAGGATGTCGAGCGGCCTGCCCGCCAGGGCCGCCTCGACTCCCGTGAAGAGCGTCTCGACGTCGCCGTCCACGCCCAGCTCCGCGCCGACGGCGACCGCCTGCCCGCCGCCGCGCTCGATCTCCTCGACCGTCGCACGCGCGCCGTCCTTGTCCGTCCCGAAATGCACGATGACCATCGCTCCCTCGGCCGCGAGCCGGGTCGCGATCGCCTGCCCGATGCCGCGCGACGCTCCGGTCACCAGAGCTGTCCTGCCGTTCACACCCACCACTCCATTCCGTTAGACACTACCTAAGTGGTAGTGACTATCACTGCGGTAGTGTCTATCACATGGCGGATCAGCACTCAACGCTGCGAGCGCGCAGGCGTGCCCAGACCCAGCAACTGATCCAGGGGCACGCGGTGCGGCTGTTCGCCGAGCGGGGATACGACGCGACGACCGTGAACGACGTCGCCGAAGCCGCGGGCGTGTCACCCATGACCGTGTACCGGCACTTCCCCACGAAGGAGGACCTGGTGCTGGCCGACCAGCACGGCCGGCTCGTCGCCGAGCGCGTCGTCGCCGCGCCGGCCGCGGACCTGCCGCTGGTCCACCGCATCGGCGGCGCGCTCATCGGCTCGGCCGCGGCGCTGACCGGCGACGACCGGGGAAGGGAGTTCCTGCTCACCCGCCTGCGGCTGATGATCTCGACGCCCGCCCTGCGGGCCAAGCACCTGGACAACCAGTACGCCCTGCAGCAGGCGATCATCGACGCCCTCGGGGAGGAGGCCGCCGATCCCGAGACGGCCTTCCACGCCCGGGCGGCGGCCAGCGCCTGCCTGGCCGCCCTGCACACGGCGCTGGTGCGCTGGGCCGAGGACGACGGGCGGAGCGACCTGCCCGGCCTGATCGCGAAGGCCCTCGCCGCCGTGTTCGGCGAGAGCCCGCTCTCACCCGGGGACGTCGCCGGCCGGTGAGTGCCTGACGAAGGCGCCGGCGAAGGCGGCGAGGACGGCGGCCCTGGCGGCCTGGCCGGGCAGCTCCGGGTCCGGCGGCGTGCGCAGCAGCACCAGGTGGTGGTAGAGCGGCGCGGTGGCGGCGACGAGCAGCTGTCGCGCGTCGGTGTCCGGCGGCAGCTCGCCGCGCCGCACGGCCCTGCCGACGATGACCTCGCAGCGGGCGTAGCGGTCCTCCCAGAGCCGCCGCAGACCACGGGCCGCCTCTTCCGAACGGAACGAGGCGGCGATCAGGGCCGCCGCGATCGACGGCTGCGCGGTCATGGCGGCCAGGTTCTCGTGGTTGAGCGCGGACAGGTCGCCCAGCAGGGAGCCGGTGTCCTGCGGCTGCCAGTCGTCGTCGCTCGTCGTGGCCTCCAGGACGTCGGCGAGCAGGCCGCCGACGTCCCGCCAGCGCCGGTACACCGTCGCGCGATGCACGCCCGCGCGGGCCGCGACGCCGTCCAGGCTGAGCCCGTCGTAGCCGCGCTCGGCCAGCTCGGCGCGGATCGCGTCGAGCACCTGCGCGCGGATGCGGCCGGTGCGGCCGCCCGGGCGGCGCCTGGGCGGCGCACTCTCGGAAGTCATCGCTCGGTCTCCGGCTTGCTCATCGGACGGCGCCATGCCACCATCTTAATGTACATCTTGTCGCATTAACGGAGTCGCTCGCATGAACCCGCTCGTTCCCGCCGATCCGGCCGTGCTGCACCCGATGCCGGAGCAGCCGCGGGTGGTGCTGCTCCGGCCGCTGGTGAAGTCCCCGCTGATCGAGGTCGGGGAGTTCTCCTACTACGACGACCCGGACGATCCGACCGCGTTCGAGACGCGCAACGTGCTCTACCACTACGGGCCGGAGAAGCTGGTCATCGGCAAGTTCTGCGCGCTGGGGACGGGCGTGCGGTTCATCATGAACGGCGCCAACCACCGCATGGACGGCCCCTCGACCTTCCCCTTCCCCACCATGGGCGGCTCGTGGGCACACCACTTCGACCTGCTGACCGGCCTGCCGAACCGCGGGGACACCGTCGTCGGCAACGACGTCTGGTTCGGGTACGGCGCGACGGTGATGCCGGGCGTGCGGATCGGGCACGGCGCGATCATCGGCGCCGGCGCCGTGGTCACCGCCGACGTGCCCGACTACGGGATTGCCGGCGGCAACCCGGCGCGGCTCATCCGCACCCGCTACAGCGCCGAGGACGTCGCCCGGCTGCTGGCCGTGGCCTGGTGGGACTGGCCGGCGGAGCACATCACCGAGCACGTCCGGACGATCATGTCGGGCAGCGTCGCCGACCTGGAGGCCGCCGCCCCGGGCATCCGCCGCCCGTGACGTCCCTGCGCCCTCGCCCGGACATCCGCCACGCGTGACGTCCCTGCGCCCTCACCCGGCCATCCGCCGCCCGTGAAGCCCGCGCGCACCGATGGCCGGCCGCCGCGAACCCGAAATGAGTGATCTTCCATGTCCCGCCGTGCCCACATCGCGATGGTCGGCATCCCCATCGTCAGCCACGTCCTGCCCAGCCTCGAGATCATCCGCGAGCTGGTGTCCCGCGGACACCGGGTGACCTACGCCAACGACCCCGCCGTCGCCGGCCTCATCACCGCCACCGGCGCCGAACTGGTCCCCTGCACCTCGGTGCTGCCGGTCGCCGACACGAGCTGGGCGCCATCCCGGCGAACGTCGAGGTGCATCCCTGGGTGCCGCAGCGGGCGATCCTGGAGCAGGCGGACGCCTTCGTCACCCATGCGGGCATGGGCGGCTGCGGCGAGGGGCTGCTGGCGGGCGTCCCGATGATCGCCGTTCCGCAGGCCGCCGAGCAGTTCGTCAACGCCGACCGGCTCGTGGAGCTGGGCGTCGCCCGCCGCATCGACACCCCGGACGCCACGGCCGGCGCCCTGCGGGCCGCCCTGCTCGACCTCACCGCCGACCCGGAGGTGGCCCGCCGCTCGGCCCGGCTCCAGGCGGACGCGCGCGCGGAGGGCGGCACCACCCGCGCCGCCGACCTCATCGAGCAGCTGCTGCCCTGACCGCCCGCGGCGGTCAGGACGACGGCTGCCCCTCCTTGGCGACGGCCCCCAGGGGGATGCCGCGCAGCGTGAGGAGCAGGAGGAGGGCGCAGCTCAGGGTGAGGGCGATGTCGGCGACGTTGCCGACGAACAGGCCGCCGTAGCCGATGAAGTCGACGACGTGGCCCTGGGCGAAGCCCGGCGGGCGGAACAGGCGGTCGAGCAGGTGGGAGGTGGCGCCGCCCAGCAACCCGCCGAGCACGACCGCCCAGGCCGGGGAGCGCAGGCGCCGCCCGGTGTACAGGATGCCCGCGACCGCCGCGGCCGTCGTCAGAGTGAACACCCAGGTCACCCCCTCGCCGATCGAGAACGCGGCGCCGGAGTTCAGCAGCAGCCGCAGCTCGATGAGGCCCGGGATCACCGGGATGTTCCGGCCGTCCGAGAGCGCGGAGACCGCCCACAGCTTGGACGCCTGGTCGGCGAGCAGGACCGTCGCGGCCAGCACCAGCATCCACCCGTACGGCCGCACGCTCCGGCCCGTGTCGCGTGCGCTGCGGTTCTCCGGCATCTCGACCTCACATTCCCCTGACTGATTCGCGTCGAATGTACCGGCCAGATGGATCAGCCGCCTGGTGGCGCCCTCAGCCGCGGCAGGAGCATGATCGGCCATGGCGGGAATCCGGCACCTGGTGTGCCGCGCCGAGATGGGCCGCTTCTAGGATCCCAGGTGTGGCCAAGTACTTCGACCTCCACCCGGACAACCCGCAGCCCCGCCTGATCAGCCAGATCGTCGAGCTGTTGCACTCGGACGGGCTCATCGCGTACCCGACGGACTCCTGTTACGCCCTGGGCTGCCGGCTGGGCAACAAGGAGGGCCTCGACCGGATCAGGGAGATCCGCGGCCTCGGCAGCGACCACCACTTCACCCTCATCTGCAGGGACTTCGCCCAGTTCGGACAGTTCGTTCATGTGAGCAACGCCGTGTTCCGGCTGGTCAAGGCGGCGACCCCGGGCGGTTACACGTTCATCCTGCCCGCGACCAAGGAGGTGCCGCGGCGGCTGCTGCATCCCAGGAAGAAGACGGTCGGCGTCCGGATCCCCGATCATGTCGTGACGCAGGCGCTGCTGGCCGAGCTCGGCGAGCCGCTGCTGTCGAGCACCCTGCTGCTGCCGGACGAGACCGATCCGCCGACCCAGGGCTGGGAGATCAAGGAGAGGCTCGACCACGTGGTGGACGCCGTCATCGACGCCGGCGAGTGCGGCGCCACCCCCACGACCGTCATCGACCTGTCGCAGGACGAGCCCGAGATCCTGCGGAGAGGGACGGGCGACCCCTCCCTCTTCGAGTAGAGCCGGTCGGCGACGTCGTCGCCGTCGATCACGAAAGGTCACCGATGCCCACCCGCGACCTGGTCGCCCCCTCCCCCGCCTGCGCACCGCCGGGGGTGCCGGCGTGACGGCGCTCTCCTGGGTGGCGGTGGCCGTCTTCCTGTTCGCGTACGGGCTGATCGCCAGCGAGAAGGTGCACCGGGTGGCGGCGGCGCTCGGCGGGGCCGGGATCATGCTGCTGATCCACGCCACCGACGCCGGGGCCGCGTTCTTCTCCGAAGAGACCGGCATCGACTGGAACGTCATCTTCCTGCTGCTCGGCATGATGGTCATCGTCGGGGTGCTCAAGCAGACGGGGGTCTTCGAGTTCCTGGCCATCTGGGCGGCCAAACGCGCCCGCGGGCGCCCCTACCGGCTCATGGTGCTGCTGGTGGTGATCACCGCGTCGGCGTCGGCGCTGCTGGACAACGTGACCACCGTGCTGCTCATCGCGCCGGTGACGTTCCTGGTGTGCGAGCGGCTGGCGCTGCCCGCGGCGCCGTACCTGATCGCCGAGGCCATGGCCTCCAACATCGGCGGCACCGCCACCCTGGTCGGTGACCCGCCGAACATCATCATCGCCAGCCGGGGCGGGCTCGGCTTCAACGACTTCCTCGCCCACATGGCGCCCATGGTCATCGTGCTCATGGTCGTCTTCGTCGGGCTGTGCCGGCTGCTGTTCCGCAAGCACTTCCGCTACGACCCCGAGCGGGCGGCCGAGGTGATGGCGCTCAACGAGCGCGAGGCGATCGCCGACCGGCGGCTGCTGTGGCAGTCGATGGCCGTGCTGGCGCTGGTCATGGCGGCGTTCGTGCTGCATCCGGTGCTGCACTACGAGCCGTCGGTGGTCGCCGTGCTGGGCGCCGGGGTGCTGGTCGCCGCGACCCGCGTCACCACCGAGGAGGCCATCGGCGAGGTCGAGTGGCCGACCCTGGTGTTCTTCGCCGGGCTGTTCGTCATGGTCGGCGCGCTGGTGCACACCGGCGTGATCGGCCAGGTGTCCCGGCTCGCCGCCGACGCCACCCAGGGGCAGCTCGGCCTGACCACGATGCTGCTGCTGTGGGCCTCGGGCGGGCTGTCGGCGATCGTGGACAACATCCCTTACGTGGCCACCATGAGCCCCATCGTCGCCGACCTC
>NZ_JBFALF010000052.1:0-67382 GCF_040656115.1 Nonomuraea sp. NPDC050202
CGGATTACTGGACGCCCCTTCACGGCCGGCATGGCGGGCCTGGTCGAGGGGCGATGTGGAGGGCTGCGAGCGCCACGCCGAGACCTTGTCCGGCCTTTCCCGGGATCACCTGCTCTTCCTGTGTCACTCCGTGAAGCAGTCCTATGAGAAGGCGTTGTCCCACTACGACGCCCTCGCCGCGGCCGGCCGCGCGCCGAGGGCACTGGACGAGCCGGTCGTCGCGGCCTGGCTGCACCTGGGCCGCCCCGATCGGGCCGTCGAGCACGTACGGCAGCGCCATGACGCCCGGCCACGGGCCGCCGAGCAGACGCTGCGCGTGCTCGACTCGAGGCTGACCCGCCCGCTGGAGGTGCGACTCGACGGCACCACCACGCTTCCGTTCGCCGACCACGAGCTCGCGCCCTACCTCCCGGCCGTGGCGGCGACCATCGACGGCATCGACGTCCTGGCGCACCTCGACACCGGCGGCACGTTCGTCGTCATGGGACCACGAAGCGCCGCAGAGACAGGCGTGGTGACCACCACGAGCGCCACCGGCTCTCACGGGCTGCAGCGCGCCGAGCTACGTCACGGCACCATCGCCGAGCTGCGCCTGGGCGCCGCGTCGCTGACCAACGTGCCGGTCGAGGTGCTTTCCACCCTCGTCGGCCCCCAGGACCTGGTGATCATCGGCACCAACGTCCTGGAACAGTTCCTGTCCACCCTCGACCACCCCGGCAACCGCCTCATCCTCTCCCCGAGACATCACCCTGACGCCGCCACCGAGCACTCCCGCCTCCTCGCGGACAGCCCCGTGGCGGCGGAGTTCGGCTTCTACCTCTGGGCGGATCACTTCATGTTCGCGCGCGGCGGCTTCGGCCCTCGCGACGACCTCACCTTCTTCATCGACTCGGGCCTGGTCCACGTGGACGACGCCGTGGAGCCGCCACGGCAAGCCTGCCTGCTGGCCACGCCCCGCCACTACCGCGCCTGGGGCGTCCCGCGCCACCTGACCAGCCGCCCGCACTTCGACAGCTCCGAGCCGGTGTCACTCGGCCCCCTCACCCGGCAGGACCCGCTCGTGGCCGTCGCGAAGTCCCGGACGACGCCGTGGCAGTCCTTCGGCGGCGTACGCATCGACGGCCTGCTGTCGCACGACTTCCTCAAGGCGTACGCATGGACGCTGGACTTCGACAGGGGACGGTACGTGTTCCGATCAGCGCCCGGCGCGGGCGAATAGGCAAGCCAAGTACGAAAAGGGGTGAGCGATGGAGCAGGGCGCGCTCAAGAACGGCCTGCCGTACAACACGGCGGGCGCGGGAAAGCCGCTGCCGCTGCGGTGGTCCAGCACGGAGCACGTCAACCCCACGGGATAGGCGCTCACCATCGAGCGCGGACGAGGGGAGCCCCCGGGCGGCATCTTCCTGGCGTACGCGGTCAACCGGGCGCCTGGGATGGCCGCGGGCACGACCACGGCCGACATCGCCGCGCAGCACGCCGTGGGGCTGAGCATTCTGCCCACCAAGATCGGAGCCGAAAGCGGGATCCGACAACTCACGCTGGACACCGACACGAGCACCGACAACAACACGCGTGTTGGGCGACAGGAGAGTGTCCGCGGCCACGACACCGCGTGTCAGCAACAGAGTGTGATGATCGACTCGAGCGTCGACGGATCATCCCGCTGCCTGCGTCGCTCCCACCCAGTCCTGGTTACTTCCTTGGCGCTGAGTGAAGGTTCGGATCGTTGGTGGACCTTCTCGGTCTCGGGCTCGCCGGGCCGGCTCTCGCGCTCCCTTGATGACGAGGGGAGCGTTGGTGCAGACTGCTGTGCGCAACCACCACAACAAGCTGTTCGGGGATCCCCACGGGCAGTCGCCGCCATGCGTGTCGAAGCTCGGCCTCATCGCAAGCCTCGCAGCCGATTCCGATGCGGTCTACCGCGCCACGCTCCGCACCGGAGGGTGATGAGCAGGCCAGACGCTCCTGACGGTGCACGATCCGAAGGGTTAAGTACGAACAAAGTAGCGCCGGTGAACCGTGGTTTCGAACCAGTCGACATCCAGTCGGTGTCCTGCAAGCATGAACGCGAGTTCCAGGAAGGCTCCCTGCCGTTCCTCATAAGGATGCGGTGGGAACAGCGGCAAGTCCCCCAACTGGTCGTCGAGACCGTGGGGATCCTCACCTCCAGCCAATCGCGGACCACCGCTGTCGACCACGGTCAGGATCCGGCCGTCGAACGCCCGCCTGAGGCTGAGCCGCGTATTCAGGTTGGCGAACAGGTTGAGGACTTCGAGCCCATCGGCTGAGATCTGCTCAATCTTCCTTTTGCCGTGCCAGCCCATGTCGCTCCATCACGACGACACGGTCACGTGGAGGTGACGGTGATGCGCAGTACACCGCCCTGGTCGAGAAGGTCGCCGGTCATCGGGGTCTGGTCGACCTGGGTACCGGTGACGTACAGGGTGATGATCGTGCCGTTGTAGGTGACGGCCAGCACGGTGCGCCAGCCGTCCTCGGTCGCCGGCTTGACCCACGCTGAGTACGTCAGCGCGTTTTCAAGCGCAGCGTTTCGGCGTGCGGCACGGTGACCCAGCTGCTGGTGCCGTTGAAGGACAGGGCCTTGCCGTGCTTGCCGGTCGTCGTCCAGGTGGTGTCGGTGGCGGCTCCGGTGTTGTTCTGCCCGGAGGCGCCCACGGTCGCGCCCGTGCCCTCTTCCATGCCGTAGGCGGCCACCAGGCCCGGGTTCGTCGGCTGGGCCGTGACGATGGCCGAGACCTCGTTCGAGGACGGGCTGAGGTTGCCGGCCGCGTCGGCGGCGCGGACCCGGTAGTAGTACGTCCCCGCCGCGAGACCCGCGTCGGTGAACGTAGTGGTCGGTGACGAGCCGACCTGGTTCGCGCTTGGGTCCGGCGCGCCGACGGTCCGATGACCGCCGGCGTGATTTCCTGAGTACCCACCATGCGAGCACTTGGCAAGTCCTGGAGGAATGGAAACACGTCCAGGCTCTCGCCCGGCCCGCGACATGCAGACGCTACTCCCCCGGCTGGCCGAGCATCACGGTGACAGGCCCCCCTGAGGCGGCGCGAGGGCCGCGTCGGGCAGGCCGAGGTGCTGGCGGAGCGCGGCGCGACCGGCCGTGGTGAGCGTGATGATCCGGCTCGGGCCGGTCTCGGACAGCCATCCGGCGGTGACCATGTGGCGGTAGAGCGCCGCGCCGAGGGCTCCGGCGAGATGAAGGCGCTGTTCGGTCCAGTCGAGGCAGGTACGGATGTGCGGATGCCAGCCGGGAGGCGGTGTGCCCTTCGCGATGTCGGCCGTGACCAGCCAGGCGATCCCCCGGTCCGTGAGCCTGGGATCGTCCTGCCAGGTCAGCAGGCCGCTGGCGGTCATCCCGTCGGTGATCGCGACCGCCAGCGACCCGGCCAGATGGTCGTAGCAGACCCGGGCGTGGGCCAGCGCGCGCCGGCGGTTGGCGTCGGTCAGCGACCGCACCGGTGAGGGGCACCGGGGAGCGCGGGCGGCGAGGTTCTCGATCAGCTCGGCGGTGTCGGAGCCGGCGAGCCGCAGGTAGCGATGGCGGCCTCGGCGCTCCTCGGTCAGCAGGCCGCCCTCGACGAGCAGGTTGAGGTGCCCGGTGGCGGTCGAGACCGCCACGCCCGCGTATCGGGCCAGTTCGGTGACCGTCCAGGCGTGGCCGTCCAGCAGGGCCAGGCAGAACGCGGCACGGCTACGCTCGGCCAGCAATCCGGCCAGTGCGGCCACGTCCGGATGACCGTCGGGCATGTCTCGGCTGCTCACCCGCCCATCCTCGCAGAGCGACAGTTCGGGCTTGACCGAAACGTCCGGCACCTACGGTTGCCGACCATGACCCTTGAAACGGACCGCACCGCGGAAGAGCACCTGGTGATCGCCCCGAGCATCCTCTACTTCGGGACGCCGGTCGCCCTGCTGACCACCGAGAACGACGACGCCACGGTCAACCTCTCGCCGATGTCGTCCGCCTGGGCTCTGGGCCAGGTCGTGGTGCTCGGGCTGCTCCGGACAGGACAGACCGCGCACAACCTGTTCGCCCGTCCCGAGGTGGTGATCAACCTGCCCGCGCCGCATCAGTGGCAGGCCGTCGAGCGCCTGGCCCGTCTCACCGGCCGCGATCCGGTGCCGCTCGAGAAGCAGGAGCTCTACCGGTACGAGAACGCCAAGTTCGAAGCCGCCGGCCTGCGTCCCGAGCCCTCCGACATGGTCCGGCCGCCGCGGGTGGCGGAGTGCCCGCTGCAGCTGGAGGCCCGGGCCGAGCGCGTCAGGACGGACGCGACCGGCCGGTTCCTCATCGTCGAGACGCACGTGCTGCGGGTGCACGCCGCTCCGTCCATCGTCGTTCCCGGAACCGACCATGTGGACCCGGCCGCCTGGAGTCCGCTGATCTTCAACTTCCGGCACTACCACGGCCTCGGCTCCGAACTCGGTCACAGCTTCCGTTCGGAGACGGCGGACCCGGCGGCGCGCCGGCGGTGAGGGCGATGGCGCCGGTTCGCGCGCCCGGGCGCACCGGCCCCTCTTGGGGATCGAGCGGCAGCGCACTGCGGAGGAGGTTATGTCGTAGGGGACGCTGTGGTCGAAGTGGATGACGGACGTCGCCAGGGCGCCTCAGCGCCGAAGAGGATCGCGGCCGACCACGTGGGCGACCGCGGCGTCGACGCTGCGCCGGGCGTAGCGCTCCAGGGAACGTACGGAGGCGCGCCGGGAGCGGGCCAACAGGGCTGGGGTGTTGGTGCCGTCCCCGGCTTCGTGCGTCAGCGCGGAGTGGCGCAGTTGACGCAGCGTCCATCCGCCGCGTGCCTCGAGTTCGGCTGGGTCGGTGATGCCCGGATGGGCGAGTGGCCGGGTGAGGGCCTCGAAGAGCTCGGCGGCTCGCCGATAGGACAGGCGGGCGCGCCCGGTAACCGGGCATGGGTCACGCGTGGGGGACGTGAGTGGGCACCCGGCGGTCAGTGAGGAACACGGGCCCGCGGGTGCGGCCCACGGTTGACGGTGTCGGCGTCGACCAGGCGGGCCCGTGGCGCGAACGCCTCGGCGAGCACGTCGGCCGACGCTTCGTCGAACGCGGCGAACACCATAGTGGGGGTACGGCGCCCAGCGCGCGTCGCGCCCGGCGGTCCCCAGAATGAATCCGATCGGGTGGTGAGAGATCGTCGGCTGGGACAGCTCGAAGGCAGGGGTGAGCTCGGGCCCGCGCACCTTGTGGCCGGGATGCGATCACTCACAGCAGCTGCGGCCGGACCGGATCATCGACTGCCTTGACCGCGACCGCGATGGGTCGGCGGCCAGCAGGTGGTCGTCGCCCGGGGAGGCAGAGACGCACCTCACACTTGGCTGCCGTCACAGGCCTCCGGGCTGATGTGTCTCAGAGGGGCGACAGTGAACAACGACAAGGAGCCCACGATGGATGCTCGTCTGAACCTTTTCGGCAACCCGGTCGCAGGCAAGTCCCTGAAGCACCTCGTCGCGGCGGGCAAGGCGCTGGCGGACTCGACGCTACCGGCCGCGACACGCGAGCTGGTGCTGCTCCGCGCCAGCCAGATCAACGGCTGTGCCGTCTGCATCGACATGCACACCAAGGACGCCACGCACGCCGGGGAGACCTCCACCCGCCTCAACCTGGTCGCCGCCTGGCGCGAGGCCACGGTCTTCACCGAGGCCGAACGCGCCGCCCTGGAGCTGGCAGAGCAGGGCACCCGCATCGCCGACGCCGCCGGTGGCGTCAGCGACGAGGCATGGGCCAACGCCGCCAAGCACTACGACGAGGACCAACTTGCCGCCCTGGTCGCGTTCATTGCCCTCATCAACGCCCTCAACCGCTTCAACGTCATCACCCAGCAGCCCGCCGGTGACTACCAGCCCGGCCAGCACAGATAACGAGCAAGACACGGTCGTGCTGCTGCCTGGCGTCAGTAGCACGACCCGGGCACCCATCGCCGCTCCTGTTTCAGAACCGGACTCACCCCACGACCCTGATGGAAAAGGATCTCATGAACCTCGCGCTGTGGATCTGCGCCGGACTGCTGGCCGTTGTCCTCCTCACCGGTGGCGTCGGCAAGCTGATCGTACCCCGGGAGAAGATGGCCGCCATGCGCGGCGCGGGATGGACCGCGGACTTCAGCGTAGGATTCCTGAAGTTCCTCGGGGCCGTCGAGGTCCTGGGAGCGGTGGGACTCGTCCTGCCCGCCGTGACCGGCATCGTGCCCGTTCTGGTGCCGGTGGCGGCGGTCGGCGTGGTGGTGCTGATGATCGGCGCGATGGTCACGCACGTGCGCCGTGGTGAGGTCATGTCGGCCGCGGGGAATCTGGTCTATCTTGCCCTGGCCGCCTTCGTGGCGTGGGGGCGCTTCGGCCCTGAGTCCTTCATCGGCTGACCGCTACGGCGGGCGGCAGAGGCGGTACCGGATCAGATCAATCCCGCCGGTCCGTGGCGGAAGTGATCAGCAACCGGACCATCCGGCATCAGTGCAAGTCAGGCAACGGCCTTCTGGGCACGCATCCTGCAGGAGAACCCGCTCATGAACGTCATGAACGACGGCGCCCGCCGGGCTCTGGTGGTCGGGCTCGGCATCAGTGGGATCGCGGCAGCGCTACGGCTGCGGCAGATCGGCTGGACGCCGATCATCATCGAGCGAGCCACCGGGCGGCGGAACGGTGGGTACTTCATCGCGCTGTTCGGCGCTGGCCGTGCCGCCGCCCAGCGCCTGGGCATCCTGGACAGGATCACCGATCGCGGTGCGGACGGCGTCAGCTATGACATCGACCGGGTGGGCAGGCGCCGGCCCGGACTGGGCTTCAAGGACTTCCCCGGCCGGCCATGGATGATGACACGGGGAGACGTAGAAGCAGCCGGTTTCGCCGCGCTGCCGTCCGATGTCGAGATCCGGTACGCCACCGTGCCGACCCGTATCGAGCAGGACGCCGACGGGGTGACCGTCACGCTGGCTGACACCGACGGCGGGGTCTCGGTGACCGAACGCTTCGATCTGGTCGTCGGCGCGGACGGACTGCGCTCCACGGTGCGACGGCTGGCGTTCGGGCCGCACGAGCAGTATCTGCGCCGGCTGAACTACATGGCGGTCGCCTTCCACATGCCCGGCGCGCTCCCGGGTTACGACCAGCGCGATTCGGTCATCCTGGCCGAACCTCAGCGGTCGATGTGGACCTTTCCGTTCAAGGACGGTCCGCCGACCGTGTTGCTCAGTTACCACACTGACGATGCGCAGGCAGAGTTCACCCGGCCCAAGGCCGATCGGGTGCGCGAGGTGTTCGGCCCGGAGCCAACCGGCCCCGCTCTGGGCGCGGCGCTGGACGCGCTGGAGTCGGCCGAGGATGTGCTGTTCGACTCCGTCGAGCAGGTGCACATGGACACCTGGCATCGCGGCCGGGTGGTACTCGTCGGTGACGCGGCCTGGTGCGTAACCCTGTATGCGGGGATGGGCGCCTCGACCGCGATGGCCGGAGCCGACCTGCTGGGCACCATGCTGGCCCGCCATCCTGGCAGCGTGACCGAGGCGCTGACGGGCTGGGAGCAGCAGTTGCGCCCCTTCATCAAGTACCTGCAGGGCAACGGAATGCACATGCGCAGCCTGTTCGTCCCGGCCACCCGCTTGGAACTCGCACGGCGCAGGATAATGCTGCGAGTGAGCAAGATGCCGCTGACCTCCCGATTGTTTCTTCGGTGGCGGGCCAGGAGCAAGGTGGCCCGGATGAAAGACGGAGACTTCGCTCACCCTGACTCGGCTGTGCCCGTCCGCGTCCATGCGTGACGGCACGATCGGTGGCCTAGCCTTCAGCAGCGCGGGCGAAACGCCCAATACCGGCCGCGCCGCCCGGGGACCGGGACCTACTAGCCGCCATGAACGGATGTTCGAGCAGGTGGGCGCGGGCTGCCACGCGAGGCTGAGGGTGTCGAAGCGCCAGACGGGCAGCCAGATGGGCCAGCCAGAGTCTCGATACGCGAGTTAGGAAGGATCTCATGCCGGAACCAATGAATGAGACAGACGCTGTCGGATACCGGCCGCTGCTGTTTTCCATCGCCTACGGAATGACCGGGTCCGTGGGCGACGCCGAGGACATCGTGCAGGACGCGTTCCTCGCCCTGACCCGGGCGCATCAGGAAAAGACCGTGATCGTCGACCCGAAGGCGTACCTGACCACGGTGGTGACGAGGCTCGGCATCAACTACCTGCGTTCGGCGCGGGTGCGGCGGGAGACCTACGTGGGCGACTGGCTACCCGAGCCGATCGTCATGCCCGCCGACAGCGCAGGACCGGCCGAGCACGCCGAGCTGGCCGACTCTCTGTCGATGGCGTTCCTGGTGCTGCTGGAGGCACTCTCGCCGGCGGAGCGGGCGGTGTTCATGCTGCGGGAGGTGTTTGGATACGGCTACTCGGATGTGGCGCGGATCACCGGCAAGACCGAGGTGAACTGCCGGCAGATCTTCGCCCGCGCCCGGCAGCGCATCGCCGCCGGAGGGCAGGTGGCCGCCAGCGCGCCGCCCCCCGGGCGACGGGCGGAAGGCCAGGAACTCGCCCGCAGGTTCTTCGAGGCCGCCGCGGGCGGCGACATGGACGCGCTGCTCGGCATGCTCGCGCCCGACGTGGTGCTGCACGGGGACGGTGGCGGCAAGGTGCAGGCCTTCGGAAAGCGGCTGGCCGGGCGACTGCCCGTCATGCGGCTCATCCTCGGTGTTTTCCGCCGGGCCGGGATCCTGGGGGTTTCCCTCCGGCCGGCCTGGGTCAACGGCTGGCCGGGCGCCGTCAAGTTCGACGCCGAAGGCCGCGTGATCGGCGTGATCCAGCTGGACATCGCCGACGGCATGGTCCACACGATCCACTCGGTAGCCAACCCCGACAAGCTCACCCATATCAGAATGAATTCAGCGTGAGCCCGGCACACGTGTGCCTTGCTCGAATTCGGCTTCGAAGCCCGCTGGTCCGCATGCGGCCCGCAGCGCCGTGGTGATCCGGTCCACGTCTCCGCGCTCGGCCGTCGGCAGCGGGGCGCCTGCCGAGGCACGGGCCGCGGCCGCCGCACCGAGCAGCCGGGCCGCCCGGGCGGGGTCTCCGGCGAGGGCCCGCGCCCCGGCGATCCCCTCCAGCGCCAGGGCGATCGCCCGTGGGTCGCCGGTGTCCCCGGCCGCGGCATCGGCCAAACCGGGCAACGACTCCCGGAACGTCTGCCGCGCACACCCGACCGTCACACACCTCAACCGCCGAAACCGCAGCCGCGCCGTAGTGGGACAGCAGGTGGTAGGGGGTCTCGACGGCCTCCTCCGGCTCTTCGACTGGCCGTTCCAGCGCGAGCTGGGCTTTGAACGGGGTCCGGCTCGCGCTGGAACGGCAACTTCAGGCGGTCGTGATGGAGCCGGCGTAGTGCTCGGCGATCTCGTCGCTGGTGGTCAGCCATACACCCTCGTGGCCGGCGATGTAGGCCAGCGCCTGGTCGAGGTACTTGGTGCGGAACGCCTGGCCGATGACGAAGGGGTGCAGTGCCAGGGCCATGACCCGGCCGCTGTCGGCGGACTCGGCGTAGAGCTGGTCGAACTGGTCGGTGACCATCTGCACGAAGTCGGCGCCGCTCATGCCGTGCATGGTGAAGATGCCCAAGTCGTTGAGCTCCAGCGAGTACGGCACGCTCAGCATGCCTGGCACGTTCAGCCGGTACGGCTGGTCGTCGTTGGTCCAGTCCAGCACGTAGTCCAGGCCGAGCTCGGCGAGCAGGGACGGCGTCTGGAACGTCTCGCTGAGCGCCGGGCCCAGCCACCCGTGCGGCCGCCGCCCAGTCGCCTTCTCGATTGTCTCCACCACCTCGGTCAGGTACGCGCGCTCGTCGTCGACGTCTGCCTGCAGGGTGGAGTTGTTCTTGCCGTGCGCCAGCCAGGCCCAGTCGCGGGCGTTGCCCGCCTCGACGATCTGCGGGTACCGCTCGCACACGTCAGCGTTGAGCAGCACGCTCGCGCGGATGCCGTGCCGGTCGAGGACCTCCATCACCCGCCAGATCGCCACGCGCGGCCCGTAGTCGCGCCAGCCGTAGTTGAGCGGATCCGGCACCAGGGCCGCGGTCGCCTCGTTGAGGCTGGTGGAGGGCCGATCGATCGTGAAGTGCTCGACGTTCAGACCCACGTAGAAGGCCACACGGGCCCCACCCGGCCACCGGATCGGCTCACGCCCGACGATGGGGCTGTAGCCGAACAGCGTGTTCTCCATGAGGTGTCCTCTCATCAGGCTGCGATGACCCCGTCTTGGGTCCTGTCCGGTTCGACGATAGGGATCACCGGTGTTCGCCGGGAGGGCCGCAAGCGTCACCGAGAGGGCCGAACGCGCCATCGTCACGGCGCTACGTGCTGAGGGACTCATGGCAGTGCGCAGGCTGTGGTGGTGTCGCGGCTGGCCAGATGGCCAGCCGGCCGTCGATCAACCTGGGCGAGGTGCTCCTCGCCCCTGCTTGTCGGCCAGGGCATTCCTCAAGCGGTGTCGGCAGGGCAAGGCCCCGTGCGCCCTCTGTTGAGGCGTTCGTCAGGACAGGGCGCCCAGCGCCGCGAGCGCGGCGGCGAGTTGCGGGTCCGCCTGTCCTTCCTCCTTCAGGGCGTCGCTCAGCGTCTCTTCGTAGGTGCGGCTCGCCTCGGCGTATTTGGCCCGGCCCGTGTCGGTGATGACGGCGTAGACCCCGCGTTTGTCGTCTGCGCACAGGTCGCGGTAGGCGAAGTCCGCCGCGTTCAGCCGTGCCACCAGGCGGGTGACAGAGCTCTGGTTGAGCCCGACCTTGTCGGCCAGTTCCTGCATGCGCAACTCGCTGGTGGGCGAGGCGACCAGGTGGCCGAGTGCCCGGTACTCCGACAGACCGATGCCGTGCCTGCGCTGGAGCACGGCGGCGAGCTTGTTCTCCACGCGGGCGGTCAGGAGCAGGATGCGCTGCCAGGTTGCGGCGACGTCCGCGACGGGTGGCACGTGCACCGGCGTGGGAGCTGGGTGGGCCATGGCACTCCTCGTTCCTGCGACCTTCCCGATCCATGGTGGGACCGGCTTGACAGAAGAATACATGTACATGCATCATTCTGGCGATATCACTTGCACATACATACAAATAAGGAGTGGTCATGGCCTGGATCTACCTGCTCATCGCTGCTGCGTTCGAAGTCGTCTTCGCTTTGGCCACCAACGCCACTGACGGCTTCACCCAGTTGTGGCCGTCCCTGCTCACCGCGGCTGCGGCGGCCGGCGGGATCTTCTTCCTCAGCCTGGCCCTGAAGACCTTGGACGTCGGCGTCGGCTACACCATCTGGACCGGCATCGGATCCGTCGGCACCGTCGTCCTCGGCACCGTGATCTTCGACGAGGAAATCACCCTGGGGAAGGCCCTGGCCTTCGTCCTGATCATCGGCGGCGTGCTGGGACTCAAGCTCGCCGACCGCCTGTCCGCACGCAAGCCGTCCGCCGCCTGACCACCACCTGCACCACTGGAAGGAACGTCATCATGGCCTGGATCTACCTCTCCATCGCGATCGTCTTCGAAATCGCCTTCGCCCTCGGTACCAATGCCACCCAGGGCTTCACCCGCCTGTGGCCCTCGGTCTTCACACTCCTGGCCGCCGCCGGCGGCATCTTCACCCTCAGCCTGGCCCTGAAGACCTTGGACGTCGGCGTCGGCTACACCATCTGGACCGGCATCGGCTCCATCGGCACGGTCATCCTCGGCGCCCTCATCTACAAGGAGAAAATCACCCCGGCCAAGCTCGCCTCGTTCGCTGCGATCATCGGCGGCGTCGCTCTCCTCAAGATCACCACAGGGATCTGATCCGCGATGCAGAACGCCACCAGGCCCGCCTGGCTCACCGAACGCCTCACCCAAACCGTCGCCCTGGCCACCGCCGAGGTCAAAGCCGGCGGCATCCCGTTCGCCGGGCTCGTCGTCGACGACACAGGAACCGTGCTCGGATCCGGCGTCAACCGGGTCAGAGCGCACCGCGACCCGACCGCGCACGCCGAGATCGTCGCCCTGCGCGAGGCGACCCAAACTCACGGGCCCCACGCCCTCGCGGGAGCCACGCTGCTCGCCTCGGGCGAACCATGCCCGCTGTGCTACCTGACCGCCCTGTGGTCCGGCATCGGGTGGATCGCCTTCGCCGCCGACCGGCACGCCGCCGCGACAGCCGGCTTCGACTACGCCTCCTCCTACGACCTGTTCGCCGTCCCCGTCGAGCAGTGGCCGCTGTCCCCGCTGCACCTGCCCGTCGAGGACGCGCAAGAGCCGTTCCGCGCCTGGCTCGCCCGCTGATCAGGAGCCTGCCCATGACCGTACGCATCAGAGCCTGGTCCGACTACGTCTGCCCGTTCTGCCTGCTGGCCAAGCAACCGCTCGCCGAGGCCATCGCCGGTCGCGACGTCGCCGTCGAATGGATGCCGTTCGAGCTACGCCCCGAACCCACCCGAACCCTGCGCCCCGAGGGCGACTACCTGCGCGGCGTCTGGTCGCGGGTGGTCTACCCGATGGCCAGGAGAATGGGCGTCACCATCCGGCTGCCGGACATCTCACCGCAGCCGTACACACGCCTGGCCTTCGAGGGCTACCAGTTCGCCAAAGAGCACGGCCTGGCCGACGCCTACAACGACCGCATGCTGCGCGCCTTCTTCGAAGACGGGCTCGACATCGGCGACCTGGACGTCCTGGAGCAGCTCGCCACCGAGCTCGGGCTGCCCGCCACCGCGTACCGCGCCGCGCTGGAATGCGGCCAGTACACCCAGGCCCACCGAACGGCACTGGCCGAGGCCGCCGCGCACCGCATCACCGCCGTCCCCACAATCCTCGTCGAGGACATCAGGATCGAGGGCATGCCCACGCCAGGCGCGCTGTGCGAGGCCATCGACCAGGCCACAGCAGAGCGAGGCGAGCAGTCCCTCCCAGACCTGACCTGCTCGATCGACGGTTGCTGAACGGCCAGGCCAGCCGCCTGGCACGCGGCAGAGCAGATCGATGAACGATGGCCTTCGGCGGAGCCGTCATGCGCATCGCCGACCTGTTCCGGGTGACTGCGTGCTGTGGGCCGAGGTCCGACCGCCGCACCGGACGTCGTCGCCCGCTATCGGACGGGCGCAGTGCGGGCGTGGGGTCACGTCCCGTGGACGTGGCCCCACGGGCCCCTTCGGACTCTGACCTTGGCGCAGGCCCGCATGAGGCTTCCCGCAGACCGCCTGCGCGTCGGACGCCGGTCGTCTCCGGCAGGTTGAAGATCGAGTCCGTTACCCTGGCCGACAGCTCGCCCAAGTAGCCGGTCAGTGGCCGACGCCCCTGCTGCTCCAGTACCTTGGCGGCCGCACGCCTGGACTAGGTCGGACCGCTTGCGCGAATCGCCGCCGGGCCGTGGCCGTACCAGCGGTGGACGGCGCGCCGCAGCGATCTGGAGTCGGTGAAGCCGACCCGCGTGGCGATGGACTCCACGCTGAGCGAGGTCTCCCGCAGCAGGTGCTCCACCCGGCGCTGCCTGAGCTTCTCCAGCTCTGCTCGCCAGGTCGTGCCCTCCTCGCGCAGGCGCCGCTGAAGGGTCCGGGGGCTCATCGCCAGACGGGAAGCCACCTCATCAAGACCCGGCGGGCTCTGGGCGACCGCGGACTCGAGGGTGGCATGGAACCGGTCCAGCCACTTCCACACCGGTCGGGCGACCACCGTGGAAAGACGCGCATGGTCCTCCAAGATCGCGGCCAGCGCAGGGTCGGCGCGTGGCAGGGAAACGTCAGTGTCCGCCTCGGCGAAAGTGATCGACGGATGATCGGCCTCGAACTCGACCTCCGTGGTGTTATACAGCTCGGCGACGTGCCGAGCGGCTGTGGACGCGCGCTGTGGCAACCGCACGCGTACCGGCGCCAGCCGTCGCCCGGTTGCCGAACTCGCCACTACGAGCAGCATGTGCGGCACCAATTCGCCGATCAACGGATACTGCGGGTGATCCCGGTAGGGTCCCTGATACGTGACCGTCACCCCGTCGTCATCACGGATGGTGAGAAACCGGTCGGCGGGATCGGCGATGGCCGTGAGATGGCGGCCGGCGGCGTCCAGCGCGTCGCCGAGGGTGCCGGAGACGCGGAACAGGTAGTCCCACACGCCCAGCGCGCCCGGCCGCCACAGCTCCATGACCCGCTCGCTGCCCCCCGCCTCCCATGCCACTCCGGCCACCAGCTCCCAGACCCGCAGGCAGGTGGCGGTGGGGATACGGATCCCGTTCTGATTCAGCACGGCCAGGCCTGGGACGCCGGCCAGGCGTGACCGGTCCAGGCCTGCCGCGAGGCCGGCACGAACCAGCAGGCGGGTCAGGTGTGGCGAGACGGTGCCTTTTGCACCGTCCACTTCCATGCCGTCCTGCATCGCGTTGCTCACCATCGGAATGTCCTCCGGGAGGAGAATGCCCCTGTAGTCGACGTGTCGCTGCCCCAAGCGATCACTGGATCCTCCCTCCTGCGCGCGGAGGGGCTGAGCAGGGCCAGGTCGAGCGAAGTCGATGTCCTTCATCCGGGCCGTTCCTCCCTTTGGTGCGCCCTCGGACAAACAACGCTGAGGTCAGCGGCATCTTGCTGACGGGCAGCATCACACTGCGCAGCGCGAGTTCGAGCCGGGTGGCCGCGACGAACAGGCTGCGCATTCGAACCTGAGTGCCATGCAGCTCATCGATCGACAGGCCCAGTTGCCGCTCCCATCGCATCAAGGCTCCGGTCACGTGGTCTCCATGGCGGGCCGGCATGGTGCTCAGCAGGTCGGCGCCTGCCACCCCGGTCGATGGCGTATCTGGCGCCGTCAGAACCGCCATCGGTCAGCCGGCCCAGCATGCCCAGACGGCGGGCGGCGGCACTGCCCACGCCGACCGCAGGGGCGAGCAGAGTAGGGAAGGTGAGGTGGGCCACCTGCTCAGCGCCGGTGAGGACGACCTTGGCACGAGCAGGGCACAGCCCCCATGACCAGCCGGACGCTGCCGGCCAGGATGTTCTGGCATCCGACGGCCCCCTCGTCGGACCCGCTCCAAGAAGCTCGGGCACGTGTTGATGAGCGTCACGCACACGTCCCGGCGCTGAGTCAGGCGATTGCCCGCCGGCCCGCCGGCGTATTCACCGACGATCACAACCACGTTGGTAGTCCTGGTCATGATGTGCCCTTCGTCTCCAGGGTTCGAACATAAGACACAGCCCCAGCGCAGGTTGTGACAGGATGTGAGGCAGACCACTCCTCATCGATCGATCCATGCCCAGGCTCTCGCCTGCCCCCTCTCCGAGGTCTGCGGCGTCGGCCCGGTCCTTGCGCTGCGACTGCTGGTCGAAGTCGGTGACCCACAGCGCTTTCGGACCGAAGCGCAGTTGCATACTGTGCACGTCACCCAGGTACGCTGCCATCCACCGGCCAAGGCCTACCTGGCCAAGAAGACGGCCGAGAACAAGAGCAAACGGGAAGCCCGGCGGAGCCACAAGCGTCAACTCGCCAACGTGATCATCCGCCACATGTGGCGCGACGATGCCCACCGTCCGCGCCGGTTCATCGACGGCAAACTCGTCGAACGCCCGGCAGAATCACCCGTCCCCCACAGCCGCTTGGGTATTCATGATCCACAGATCTCGACCATTGCTCGAAGAGGAGGGACGGTTCGGCGGCGTCTTCAGGTCGTTCAGCGTTTCCCCGGCGCGTACCAGAGTCTGCCGGGCAGTTCGCCGCCCCTGATCACCTGCACGCGCCACGGCTCCAGCCGTAGCACGTGCAGCTTCGGGTCGCCCGGGTCGCGCCAGAAGTTGCCCAGGTTGTAGCCGGCCCCCTGCGGGCTTGTACGTCGGTAGAGGTCCCACACGTGGCGCTTGGTCTCCAGGTCGTCAGCCCAGGTGGCGACGGTGTCGATGCTCACCGCGTTCTGCCTCGGTGTCCAGTAGGAGAACGTGCTGTGCGGGTTGCCTGCCAGGTGGGCGGCCTTGACCGGTGTCTTGTAGGTGGCGAGCCAGCCAAGCGGCAGGCCGTCGACGCTCTCCCAGACGGGGATCAGCACTCGTGCTCGGGGTCGTCCCTTCTGGTCGACCGTGGTCATGGTCGCGTACACGATGTCGCCGATGTAGCTGTCGAACTGGTCCTTGATCTCGGCGAACGACGTCACGTAGTTGGTCATCGGTCTCTCCTTGCTGCTAAACGGTTGCGGCGGCGGACTTTGGGCTGGTTCGGGCACCACCAGCGGACCACCGGCGCGGTTCCGGCGGAGAGGCTGACCATGACCTGAGCCGCCCACCGGAGCGGATCCGGCCCTGGCTGATGAGGCCGGGCGATCCGCCCGGCCTGGGCAATGTCCGTGGGCTCCCTGCTGCGCAGGAGCCGGCGCTGGTGGATCCGTCGGCCTTGGTCAGATGCGCTCCAGGACGACCACGGGGATCTGCCTGCGGCTTCGGGCCTCGTAGGTCCGGTAGACCGGCGCGAGCCTGGTCATCATGTGCCAGAGCCGTTCCCGCTCCGGCCCTTCGGCGGTACGCGCTCGGGCGGTGAACCGCTCGCCGAGGATCTGCACGCCGACCTCGGGGTTGGCCACCACGTTGAGGTACCAGGCGGGATGCGTGTGGGTCACGGCCGAGCCGGACGCGATCAGGACGTAGCGGCCGTCCTCCTCGCCGAAGAACAGTCCCGTGCGCAGCCACCGTCCAGACTTCCTGCCCTTGACGGTGAGGACGAGGTTGGTCATCCCTCCTTCCAGGTAGCCGTCACGGCCGTCCGTGGCCAGGTAGCGGCGGACGTGCTCGGCGACCGAGCGGTCGGGGCTGTCGGTGGCGTCGTCCCACATGGTGGTCTCCCTCGGTGATGTCCTGGCGAATCCGGCGTCGACCGCGAGCTCACGCGCGGCGCGGTGTCCGAAGCGTGGAGCCGGGCGCCGCAGAGCGGTGGGAGGTCGAGAAATCATTTGAGCGCTCTTCGTTGAACAGGTGCGGAATCTGCACTGGTTGCAGTTCCTTGAGCTGGGTCGTGGTGTGACGCCGTTCGAAAGGCGCCGGGGCCGGAGTCGAGGGATGAAATTCTTGCTGATCCCACTCAGACCAGCTGTCCTTCTCGGCGCGAACCGTCGAGCTGGGGAGTGGTTTCCTCGGGATGCGCCGCAGCCGCGTTGGCGGGGGCCACGTGGCGGAGCATGGTGAGGGCGAGGATCGTGAGTGCGGTGACCAGAATCGCTCCGACGACGGCGACGACGTTGAGGCCGGACGCGAAGGCGTCGCGGGCGGGTGTGATGATCTGGTCGGCCATTGATCCGGGCAGGTCACGGGTGGCTTCCAGGGCTCGGGCGAGGGTGTCGCGGCTGGCGTCGGCCACCTCGGCCGGGGCGTCGGCGGGCAGTTCGCCGGCGATGCTGTTGCGGTAGACGGTGGTGCCGAGGCTGCCCAGGGCTGCGATGCCGACCGCGAGGCCCAGGTCACTGCTGGTCTGTTGCAGGGCGGAGGCTGCGCCGGCCTTCTCGGAGGGCGCGGAGCCGACGATGAGCGAGACGCTCAGACCCATGACGGGGCCGATGCCGGTGTAGATGAAGCTGAAGCCGATGACGACATGGGCCAGCCCGGTGTTGCCGGCGTCGGCCTGGGTGAGAATGACGTAGCCGATGGCAGACAGGATCAGTCCGATGGCGGTGACGGTGCCGGGACGGATCCGGCGGGCCGCGATCGGGGCGAGCATCGATGAGGCGATCAGGAGCCCGGCGGCGGGCAGCAGCCACAGGCCCGCCTTCAGCGGCGAGAGCCCGGCGACCATCTGCAGGTACTGGGTGACGAAGAGGTAGATGCCGCCCATGGCGACGGCGGCGAAGAGCATCACGCCGAGGGCGATGCTGAAGGCCCGGCTGCGGAACAGGCTCAGGTCCAGCATCGGGTTGTCGAGCCGCAGCTGGCGGCGGGTGAAGACGATGCCGAAGGCCAGGCCGACGACCAGGGCGATCAGGGGCGTGCTCTGCACACCGTGCTTGGCGATCTCCTTGACGCCGTAGATGGCGGGCAGGATCGCGGCGAGGGACAGGACGACGCTGAGCAGATCGATCCGCCCGGCGTTCTTGTCCTTGTACTCGGGCAGCAGCAGCGGGCCGCTGATCAGCAGCAGAGCCATCACGGGGACGGCGAGCAGGAAGACCGAGCCCCACCAGAACATCTCCAACATGGCTCCGCCGACGACCGGGCCGAGCGCGATGCCGACGGAGAAGCTGGCGGCCCAGATCCCGATGGCGGTGCCACGCTGCTTGGGGTCCTGGAACATGTTGCTGATCAGGGCGAGCGTGGAGGGCATGAGGGTCGCGCCGGCGATGCCGAGCAGGGCCCGGGCGGCGATCAGCATCTCGGGGCTGCCGGCATAGGCGGCGAGCAGTGAGGCGGCGCCGAAGGCCAGAGCACCGCTGAGCAGCAGCTTGCGCCGGCCGATCCGGTCGCCCAGGGTGCCTGCGGTGACCAGGAAGCCGGCGATCATGAAGGCGTAGATATCGATGATCCACAGCATTTGGGTGCTGCTGGGTGCGAGGGCCGCGCCCAGGTGCGGCACCGCCAGATGCAGGAGGGTCACGTCCAGCGACAGCAGGATGCTGGGCAGGGCGAGCATCGCGAGCCCGGTCCACTCCCGCCGGCCGGCTCGCGCGCTGCCGACGGTACTACTCGAAGTCATGGTCTGACCTTTCGGTTCGTCTGTTCATGGAGGTCGCCGCCCCGCGCACGGGCGGGGCGGCGGCTGGGCAAGCGGGGGCGTGGCTCAGTGCGCGCCGCTGAGGCCTTGGGCGAACCCGCCGTCGACCGGGAACTCGACGTTGGTGGTGAAGGTCGCGTCCGCTGCCAGGAAAAGCGCGGCCGCGGCGACCTCCTCGACGGTGCCGTTGCGCTTCAGCGGAGTGGTCTCGCTGCCCTGCCGCTCGAACTCGCGGCGCTCTTCCTCGCTCAGCCCGGCGACGCCCATGGTCGGGGTCTTGATGTAGCCGGGGGCGACGCAGTTGACGCGGATCTTGCGTGGCAGGAACTCGGCCGCCAGGACGTGGGAGATGGCGCGCACCGCTTCCTTGGAGCCGGAGTAGGCGCTCAAGCCGGGGAAGATCAGGTCGTTGGCGACGGTGGTGAAGACGATCGCCCCGCCGTCGTTGATCAATGGCGACAGGTTCTGCACCGTGAAGAAGGCGCCCTTGGCGTTGACGGCGAAGTGCCGGTCCCAGGAGTCCTCGGTGACCTCCTCCAGCGTCTGCACCTCGGCGATGCCATGGTTGACGAACAGGTAGTCGATTCGGCCGAGCCTGTCGTGTACGGTCCCGGCCAGGGCGCGGATGTCGGCCATGCTCGCCGCGTCGGAGCGTACGACGTGCGCGGAGTCCGGCTTCAGCGCAGTACGCGCTTGCTCGATCTTCTTCTCGTTGCGGCCAGTGAGCACGACCTCGGCCCCGCCCTCCAGGAGCGCTTCGACGATGGCCAGGCCCATCCCGTGGGTACCGCCCGTGACGACGGCCTTCTTGCCTGCGAACCTGCTCATGGTGACTCCCTGCTCAGATGGTGCGGGTGGTGTGCCGGTTCCCACCGGCACACCAGAGCGTGCGGGACCGCGCTCGCGGTCTTCTCTCGGTCCGCTTGCGGTGCGCTGACAAGCCAGGCATGGGCCACGTGGCCGTACGGTGATTCCATGCGTTTCGGGGTGTTGGGTCCGCTTGCCGTCTGGTCGGCGGACGGTGAACCGGTGGTGGTGCCGGAGTCGAAGGTGCGCGCGCTTCTCGCGGCTCTGCTGACAGCCCGGGGACAGGTGGTCTCCGCCGACCGGCTCGTGGACGAACTGTGGGGTGACGCGCCACCGGCGAACCCCACGGGTGCCCTGCAGACCCTGGTGTCGCGGCTGCGGCGGGTGCTCGCCCGGTCCGGGGGGCAGGGCCTGGTGGTGCATCGGGCCCTCGGCTACGTCCTCGACGTGGCGGACGAGGCCGTGGACGCGGGCCGGTTCAGCACGCTCACCACACGGGCCCGTACCGCCGCCGACCCTCGCGAGCGCGCCGAGCTGCTCACCGAGGCGCTGGCGTTGTGGCGCGGCCCCGCCTACGCCGACTTCATCGACGAGGACTTCGCGCGCGCGGCCATCACACGCCTGGAGGAGCAACGCCTGCTGGCCATCGAGGAGCAGGCCGAGGCCCGCCTGGAGTTGAGCGAGCACGGTCTTCTCGCCGGGGAGCTCGGCGACCTGACCGGCCGCCACCCGCTCCGGGAACGGCTGCGCGCGGCCCATATGCGGGCCCTGTACGGCGCGGGCCGGGCGAGCGAGGCGCTGGACAGCTACCAGGATCTACGCCGCCGCCTGGAGGAGGAACTGGGCCTCGAACCGGGCCCCGAACTGGCCGCCCTGCAACAGGAGATCCTGCGGCAGGCCCCGGCCCTGCGGGCGGGCTCGGCAGCCGTCTCCACCCCGCGCCGCCACACCAACCTGCCCACCCCCGCCACCGCCCTGGTCGGACGGTCGGACTCGCTGGACGAGGTCCGCGGCCTGATCGCAGCGGGTCGCCTGGTCACGTTGACCGGACCTGGCGGAGTCGGCAAGACACGCCTGGCGGTGGAGGTGGCTTCCGGCCTGACCGGATCGCACCCGGACGGCGTCTGGCTGGTGGAGCTGGCCGCGCAGACCTCCGCCACCACGGACGACGAACTGGCCGAGGTCGTGGCCGCGACGCTGGAGGTCCGGGACGACGCCGGCCGCTCCCGCCCGTCGCGCACGCTGCTCGACCGCCTGTCCGACGTGCTTCGCACCCAGCGCCTGCTGCTGGTCCTGGACAACTGCGAGCACATCGTCGAGGCCGCCGCCGGCCTGGCCCAGGCGCTGCTGCGGAACGCGCCAGGCGTACGGATCCTCGCCACCAGCCAGGAACCACTGAACGTCTCGGGCGAGCAGGTCTGGCCGGTGCCCCCGCTTGGACTACCCGCGGACTCGTCCGATCAGGCGGTGTTGCGGGCGTCGAGCGCGGTGCGGCTGTTTCTCGACCGCGCTGCGGCGGCCTCGCCCGGCTTCGCCCTCACCGACGGCAACGCCCGTGCGATCGCCTCCATCTGCCGCCGGCTCGACGGGCTTCCGCTGGCCCTGGAGTTGGCGTCGACTCGGGTCCGGGTCCTCGACGTGAATGAGCTCGCCGAACGTCTCGACGATCGGTTCCGGCTGCTCACCGGTGGCCATCGGGGCGCTCCGGCACGACAGCAGACCCTGCGCGCGATGATCGACTGGAGCTGGGAGCTGCTCACCTCGGCCGAGCAGGCGGTGCTGCGCCGGCTCGCCATCCACTCCGATGGCTGCACCTTGGAGGCGGCAGAGGCGGTCTGCGCCGGTGCCGGTGTGAAGCCCGCCGAAGTCCTGGATCTGCTGACCCGACTGGTCGACCGTTCCCTCGTGCTGGTCGCCCACGAGGCCGACGGCACCCGGTACCGGCTGCTCGAGTCGGTGTCGGCGTACCTTCTAGAGCGGCTGCGGGAAACCGAGTATGCGCGGGTACGGCATGCTCACGCGTCCTATTACGTGACGTTCGCCGAGCGAGCCGACTCCTTCTTGCGCGGCGCCGATCAGCGGTACTGGCTGCGGCGCCTGGACGCCGAGACCGCCAACATCCGCAGCGCGCTCGACAGCGCCGCCGCCGACGGCGACGGTCGCCTGATGCGCAGGCTCGTCCACGCGACGGCCTGGTACTGGTTCCTGCGCGGCCGCCTTACCGAGGCCAAACGCTACCTCGCCCTGGCCCTCGCCCTGCCCGAGAACCCTCCCGGAGGCAGCGAGAGTGTGGCGGATCCCGCGGCCGGCCGGGTGCCGGATCGGCCGGGGACCGTGGCCTGGCACACCGGGATGAGCCTGCTGTCCGGCGCCCCGGACGGACCCGCGCGCCACAGCCAGGCCGTCCTTGAGCTGTACGAGGGCATCCGTGACCCGCACGAGCGGGTCATCGCGGGCTGGCTGCTCGCCCATGCGGTCACCAGGTTCGGCGACTTCGCGGTGGGCACCGAACTGCTGAACCGGATGCTGATGGAGTCCCGTGCGCTCGGCGACCGCTGGGGACTCGCCGCAGGCCTCAGCATTCGGGGCATGCAGACGTACGTGTGCGGCGATCTGAAGGGTTCCCGGCGCGACGGCGAGGAGAGTCTCGAGCTCTTCCGCGAGGCCGGTGACCGGTGGGGACAACTGCAGGCCACGGCCGTGCTGGGACGGCTCGCGGAGATCGAGGGCGACTATCCGCAGGCCGCCCGCCTGCACCGGGAGGGGCTGCGGATGGCCGAGGAGCTGGGGCTGTGGACCGACGCCTCGATGCGCTGGTCCGAGCTCGGCAGGATCGCCCTGCTCACCGGTGACGACGCCAGGGCCGAGGAGTTCCACGAGCGGGCCAGGCGCCTTGCCGTCGAGCAGGCAGACCAGCCGGCCGAGGAGTTCGCCGAGCTCGGGCTCGCCCTGGGGGCGCGTCGGCAGGGTCGGCTCGACCGGGCGGAGTCGTATCTGCGCCGCTGGCTGGAGTGGAACCGGCAGTTCGACGCGGAGTACGGGTCGGCGCTGATCCTGGCCGAGCTCGGCTTCGTCGCGGAGCTGCGCGGGGATGCGGAGACGGCGCTGGCGCTGCACCTGGAAGGGCTGGCCGCGGCCCGGGACACCGGCGATCCGCGGGCGTTCGCCCTGGCCCTGGAGGGACTCGCCGGGGCGAGCGCTCTCGCCGGGCACCCCCTGCGGGCTGCGCGCCTGCTCGGTGCGGCGTCCGCGGCCCGCGCCTCGGTGGACGCGCCGCTGCCGGCTGCCGAACGCGGTGACGTGGACCGGATCAGCACGGCGCTAAGCGCGGCGCTGGGGGAAGCGGGTTTCGAAGCCGGGTTCGAGCAGGGCTACTACGCGGATGAGACGATCACCGTCGCTGGTGACCATCTGGACCTGAACACCTTTATCTTGACGCGCGAGCCGTACGAGCCGTAGGCCCCGGGCGGTTTCACCGGCTGGGCTGCGGAGGGCCGGGACTTCGGAGAAGCCGCCCGGGACCTCGCTCGCGAACCGCTCCGCGTAGCCGAGCTTCTGGAACGTGTCGTCCTCGCCCCACACCAGCAGCTTCGGCACGTCCGAGGCAAGCATGGCCGGCACGAGGTCGAGGGTGTAGCGGTTGTCGGCAGAGCCGGCCAGCGCCATCCAGGACCGCGCCCAGGATCGCGCCCTTGATGGAGCCGCCGTTGTCGGCCGCGCGGGTGCTGATCGTCACCCAGACGCCGAACCCGGCAGCGATCGCGGCGTTGATGACAGCAACCGTCTCATCCAGCCACGGCAGGAAGAACGCGGTGACGATCTGGACGACGCTGGAGATGAAGCCCAGTCGCGGCGCCGGCTCGCCCGTCAGCTCACTGTTGGGGTAGGTCATGACGTGGTTGGCCGCGGACCAAGCTGTGGGCTGATACCACGTCCGATCTGCGATATGACGGTCCGGACCGATTGTCTGTCTCGCGACGCGTCCGGCTCCAGGCAAGCCGGACGCGAAGCTGAGGAGACGTCAGGAGATGGCGAGCGTGCCGTCCGCGTTACGGGCGCACGTGACGACCGTGCGGGGCGCCGCGGCGAAGGCGCCGGTCAGGCACTGACCGAGGACCGTGTGGCCCGCGGCGTTGGGGTGCCACGACTCCTGGCAGGTCTGGAAGTAGGTGACGCAGGTGTTCGCCGCCCGCTGGATACCGATCTTGTCCCAGCCGGACAGGCTGGTGATGAACGTGCCGGACGGCCCGTCCTGTACCCGGACCGGCGTCGCGAGCGCGCCCGCCGGGCTGCCGGGGTTCTCGCAGAGCCTGGCCCCGTCGAAAGCCCTCTGGACGTCCAGTACGCGCAGGTCGGCCGCCGGGCGTTCGGCTGCCAGCGTGCTATGCGCGTTCCTGACCAGGGAGCCGAGGTTCTGGGAGAACACGTGCCCGGGGGCGAGGCTCGCACGGTGGATCGGGCATCCGGCGGCGTAGCGCTCGGCGCCGAGGGCGCGGAACTTGTCGCGGGTGTCGGTGCGGCCGTCCTCGTCGTGGTACTGCGGGGCGATGTCGGGCGGCAGCGGGTTGGTGTAGGTCTGCAGAATCACCTGGTGGGTGCCGTCGGCGTCGATCTGGGCGAGGGTGTCGAGGATCTGGCGCAGGGCCGCGGTGGTCTCGGTGGTGGCGGCGGCGACCTCGGTGTCGGTGGCCAGGTCCGAGGCGGTGCAGGGCTTCTGTGGCACTTCGCCCTTCAGATAGGCCCAGAACTCCCACCAGCCTGTCCAGGCGTCGGCGATGAAGCGGTTGGCGCACAGCGTGGCCACGTCGCCGAAGGTGAACTGGGTGTTGTTGGAGCCGAGGCCGACGAGGACGACGTCGATGTCGTGCGTCCGGGCGAGGGCGCGCAGCTGATCGAGTTGCGAGGCGACGGCGCGGCCCTCGGCCCGGGCGCTTGCGGGGGTGGCGATGTCGGCGGGCTGGGCGCCGGAGCACGCGAGGTTGAAACGTTGCTGAATGCCCGGGAGCGATGCCGTGAACACCGAGGCGTTCGCCGACCGGTGACAGAAGTAGGCGTTGCTGTTGGGCGCCGACCAGCCGGGGAAGGCCTGTGCCGTACCGGAGGCGTCGACGACGGGCTGGTAGTCCCCCGCGCCCTCCCCGCTGACGAAGCTGTCGCCGAGCGCGACGGCGGCGGTGGGCAGAGCCGCCTGCGCCGGTCCACCCTGCGCGGCCTGGATGCCCGCCGCGCTCACCAGGAGCATGACCATCACGGCGGCACGCCGGAGGAACCTCATAACCACCTCATTTCCTACTAAATAAGTACGAAATACGCATGTGTGGATCACAACATGCCGCACCGGCGGCGTCAACATGCCGGCCTGACGACGCTCCGGTGGACTGCTCGCCCTCCGGCGGCCCGATGCCTTCGTGTTCACGTGCTTCGGCTGGGTGCGGCCTCAAGCGTCCCAGCGCTGGTTGGCGCCGCCCCAGCAGGTGTACTGCTGGAGACGGGCGCTGTCTGCCGTCGACTGGCCGGACACGTCGAGGCACTTGCCCGAGTGCCGGGCGACGATCTCGACGTAGCTCGTGCCGGACACGGCGCGGAGTTGCCACTGCTGGTTGGTGCCGCTGCCGCACGTGTACTGGATGACGGCCGCGTTGTTCGCGGTGGAGGCGTTGTTCACGTCGAGGCACTTGCCGGAGTGCTGCGCCACGAGGTTGTGGTAGCCATTGCCAAGATCGCGCAGTTGCCACTGCTGGTTGACGGCCCCGGTGCAGGTGTACTGGATGATCTCGGCGGCGTTCCCGGTCGAACCCTGCAGGACGTCGACGCACTTGCCGGAGTTCTGGTTGACGATCTGGGTCGTCGTTGCGCCACCGCCGCCGTCGACGGCGTCGCCCCAGCCGTAGCGCAGGCGGTTCGCGCCGGACGGGTTGCGGATCGCGAGGTTGAGGTCGGTGCCGCTGCCGCTCTTGGCGTACATCGAGTACCAGTCGTAGCCGATGTCGCCGGGCTTGCCGCCGATGGCCGGCCAGTAGGTGCCGCCCATGGCGTTGTCCCGCATCACCTGGGTGACGGCGCGGATGTGGCGGACGAAGTTGTCCGTGCTGTTCGCGTCGGCGTAGTTCAGGCCGTTGTTCATCGGAGCCCCGAACTCGGTGACGACCGCCCGCGAGGCGCAGTTGCCAAGGCGGGTCTGGACGTGGGACCGCCAGCCGTCGTACGTGTTCGCCGAGTAGAAGAACGCGTAGTGGTGGAACGAGAACAGCGTGCCGGCGAAACGCGAGTCGTTGCACAGGTCACGAAGGTCCTGGCTGTAGCCGGTGCCACCGACGAGCACCCGGTTCGGCGGAGCCGAGTAGTGGTGGCCCAGCCAGTCGGCGGCGATGGTGCGCCACTCGGCCGAACTGTAGCCGTGCGGCTCGTTCATCGGCTCGAAGTACACGAGGCTGTTCGATCCGTACTGGGAGGTCACGGTCGACCACATCGAGTTCCACGCCGACAGGTTGGTGATGCGGCCCCCGGAGGCCGCGCCGTCCTCCCAGTACGCGAGGATGACCTTCCACCCGCGCGCCGTGGCGGCGTCGACGGCGCCGCGGTAGGCGTTCCACCAGGTGGTGCCGACGGTGTGGGTGTTGATCGGCAGCCGAACCGTGTTCACGCCGAGTGTCGACTGCATGTCGTCGTACAGCGCGTTGGCCTTGGCCTGGACGGTGGCGTAGCTGTCGGAGCCGCTCAGCCCGTCGACGACGAGCGGGCCGGTGCTGAAGTTGTCGCCCAGCACCGCCCAGTTCATGCCGCGGAACTGACTGGTCGCGGCCGCTGCGGGCGTCGTCCATAAGCCCACTGCGGTGATCGGCAGGAGCACCAGGGCTGCCAGCCCGGCGAGCAGCCGCCTGGCTCGGGATGTGTCCATGGGGGAACCCTTCTCGTGCGTCGTCGCGGTGGTCTGCTCGCGGGCCGGAAGGTCGCGTCGGCCGGTCCGGCCGAGATGGTCCT
This sequence comes from Nonomuraea sp. NPDC050202, assembly GCF_040656115.1. NCBI lineage: Bacteria > Bacillati > Actinomycetota > Actinomycetes > Streptosporangiales > Streptosporangiaceae > Nonomuraea > Nonomuraea sp. NPDC050202. Next base: position 26,464 of record NZ_JBFALF010000052.1, read on the forward strand.
GGTACCTGGCGTGGTCGCGCGCGGTCGAGCGGGCGCGACGAGACGTGGGGCTTGACATGGTTCTCTCCTTGAGGGCATGCACCATGGGCCGGCGGCACTGCCGGTTTGCGCACGCTTATCGCGTGATCGTTGACGCCCGCCCGGAGAGGAATCCGTCTATCAACCCCAAGTTAGCGCTAACACATCGCCGAGAAAAGATCGTGCGAGAACCAGCTGGCAGGAGAAGCCCTGGCCGGGAGGAGGCGGGAGCACCTGCCGGCGGGATTGCGAGCCGGAGCAGTCAGGAGCAGCTACGGGCCGAAGGGGCCCGCCGAGACGGCCCGGCGGGATCCCGCTCACCACGCGGAAGTGACGCCCCTCAGCCGGGGAGATCGGGGGAGCCGGGCGCGGACGGCATGCTGATGCCCTCGGCCGTCTCCCACTCATCGAGGTTCATGAGCAGCAGCTCGAAGTAGTCGCGCAGCTTGCCGCGGTATTCCTGGTTCGCGGTACGCAGCCGGGCGGCCTCCCGCTCCCAGTTCTCCGGCCCGGGAGTGGCCTGCTCCTTGCTGAGCAACTCCGACCTGCGGTAACGCGCGTCTTCGACCAGCTCTCGCGCGTACCGCTGCGCGTCCTGAATGTACTGGTCAGCGGTCTGCTGGGCCTGCGAGAGCAGTTGGGCCGCGTAGACGTGCGCCTCCTGCATCCGGCTGGCCACCGTCTGCGACTCCACGTGTCCCTGCTGCTCCACCCGCGCGAGCCCGGTCCCCCGCCGCGTCGGCGCCGCGGGCGCGGCAGGCGTGACCGACGCTGCCGATGCGGCGGGCTCCTCCTGCTGCGGTCCGGGGATCGCCGAGGAGTCGGAGACGTACCCGCGCAGCAGTTCGACCTCGGCCGCAAGCGCCTTCTTCTCCTGGGCCAGCCGGCTCAGCTCCTCCTCGACCCGGTCGAGCAGGTTGTTGACCTGGTCCTCGTCGAGGCCGCGGCGCCCGAGCGGGGCGCGGCGGAAGACGACGGCCCGCAGTTGGGCGGGGGTGAGCCGTTCGGCGGAGTGGTTGCCGTTGGACGAGGCCGCCCGCGGCTCGTCCCACTGCGGCTCCTCCCACGAAGCGCCGGTCGTCTCGCCGGGCTCCGACCACCCCGTGCTGCCGTCCTGCTCCTGTGAATATGTGGCGTGAAACTGCTCCACCGGGTCATTCATGAACGAACCTCTGTGACGGGGTGATCTTGCTGGCGAACCTTTCCAGGCGGATCCGGTTGTCGCTGAAACCATTTCCGCGCAGGATCTCGACCGTGCTGTCGACCATGGCGGGCGGGCCGCAGACATAGGCGTCGTACGCATCCCACCGGCCGTATCCGGCAATCACTTCGCTGACCGTTCCCGAGGCCGCCAGTTCCGGCTTGTGAATGTCGGAAAGCGCGGCCCTGACGCTGAGCCAGGAATATTTCTCGGACCAGGTCCGCAGAATGTCGAAATCGTAGAGCCCGTCCGGTTCCCGGGCTCCGACGAACACCGAGACCCACGGCGGCACCGGCAGCCGGGTCACATGTTCGAGAATCGCTTTGATCGGTGCGAAACCGGTGCCGCCGGCGACCAGCAGGAGATTCCGGCCGGTGGTGGGGTTGAGGGTCAGCGTGCCGATCGGCGCGCCGAGGCGGACGATGTCACCCTCCTGGATCTCGCGCACCAGGGTCGCGCTGACCGCGCCGTCGGCCTTGACGTGGATCTCGATGGTGTTGTCCTGCCGGGGCACGTTGGCCATCGAGTAGTAGCGCCACAGGTTCGCCCACTGCGGCACTTCGATCGGCGCCGACTGCCCGGGTACGTAGGGGAAGGGCCTGTCGACGAGCAGGCGCAGCACGGCCGTGTCGACGGCCCTGCGCTCGTGGCTGATGACCTCGGCCGTCCACCGCGCGGGCCGCTTCATCGCGTCCTGCCTGGCGCCGTCCACCAGCACCGTGGTGAGCGCGGTGAGGAACTCGCGCCATTCGCGCTCGAGGTCGTCGTCCCAGAGGTTGCCCGAGAAGCGGTGCATCGTGTTGACGACGCTGGCGCACCATTTCGCGTAGTGCTCGGCCTGCACGCCCATTTTGCGGTGGCTGCGCGCGAGTTGGTGAAGGTAGGGCGTGATCTCGTGCAGGGCGCCTGCGTGTTCGACCGCGAACGCCAGTGCCTCCATCAGCCGCTCCCGCTGGTTCCGCATATTGACGGGAAACAGCTCGCGGTAGCCGGGGACGTTCAGGAACAGGTCGGAGAACAAATACAACGGCACGCTGTCGCCGTATTTGGCGACCAGTTCGAAACTGTCTCGGAGTCGTGTGAAGTTCAAGCGGATCCCCCCGTGCCCCATGCATCGGGAATAGCTGTCGGCCAGTCTAGGTAGTGCTTGTCGGAGTGTCCATAAATCTCGCGACATAATCGGGTTCCTGCGCCGCGTAATGCGCTATATGAACAGCCGGAGCCGGATATGAACGGGTGCCCGGTCACTTCGAGCGGAAGATTCGTCATTGGGCCGTCAGCGCCACGGTCGGAGGGACACGGGCGGCGCGCAGCGCGGGATAGATTCCGGCCAGCGCGCCGATCACCACGGTCATGCCGAGCCCACCGCCGAACGCCCACATCGGCACCACCGTCGGCAGCGCGTTGAACTGCGCGTAGCCGAAGGTCGCCAGCGAGCCGAGCAGCACCCCGGCCCCGCCGCCGAACAACGACAGCAGCAGCGCCTCCACCAGGAACTGGTCGCGGATCTGCCCCCGGGTGGCGCCGAACGACCTGCGCAGACCGATCTCCCTGCGTCGCTCCAGCACGGCGACCACCATCGTGTTGGCCACCCCTACCCCGCCGACGAGCAGGGCGACCGCGCCGAGGCCCAGCATGAGCCCGGTGAACGCGCCCGCCGCGGCGGCCTTGGCCTTCAACGCGTCCGACGGCCGGCTGACCTTGGCCTCGTTCGGGCTCTCCGGGCTGACGGTGCGGGCCAGCATGGCGCGGACGCTCTCCACCGCCGCGTCGGTCGAGCGTTCGTACACGGTGGTGGGATGGCCGTCGTGGTCGAGGTACTCCTTGGCGGCGGGGAACCCCATCAGCGCCGACCGCTCGATCTCCTCGGCCAGCGGCATCTTCTCCAGCACGCCGATGACGGTGAACCACCGGTTGTCGATCCACACCTGGCCCCGCGGGATGACCAGGCCGAGCCGTTCGGCGGCCACCGCGCCGAGCACCACCACGGGCTGGCGTTCCGTGGCGGCGTTGAGCCAGGTGCCGTGGCGTACCTTGCCGTCGAGGGTGGCCAGCAGGTCGAGGTCGGCGGCCTGCACCGTGATGCCCAGGGAGATGCCGCTGGGGATCAGGTCGTTGCGGCGGACGGTCGTGCCGGTGTCGGCGGTCTGGCCGGCGTTGGTGACGCCGTCGAGGCGTTTGACCATGGCGGCGGCGTTCTCCGGCAGCTTGACCGGGTCGCCGAAGAGGCTGTCGCCGGGCGAGACCCTGAGCAGGTTGGTGCCGAGCTCGTCGAGCTGGCGCAGGAGCTTCTCCTGGCTGGAGGCGGAGATGCCGACGACCGTGACCATGGTGGCGATGCCGATCGCGATGCCGAGCGCGGCCAGGATCGCCCTGGCGGGCCTGGCCCGCAGACCGGCCGTGCCGATCCTGGCCAGATCGGTCGGCCGCAGCCGGGCAGGTCGCAGCGCCGTCATGAGACCTCGGATCTGACCAGCCCATCGCGTACGCGCACGCGACGCGGGCAGGCGAGCGCCACCTCGGAGTCGTGCGTGATGATCGCGATGCTGATCCCTCGTGCGTTCAACGTCCTGAACAGCGACAACACCTCTGCCCCCGCCTCGGAGTCGAGATTGCCCGTCGGCTCGTCGGCCAGCAGCAGCGGCGGCCGGCCCGCCACCGCGCGGGCGACCGCCACCCGCTGCATCTGCCCGCCGGACAACTGGTGCGGCCGGTGCCCCAGACGGTGCGACAACCCCACCAGATCGAGCGCCGCCGCCGCGCGTTCCCTGCGCTGCCGCCTGGACAGGCCGCTGTAGAGCAGCCCGTCGGCGACGTTGTCGAGGGCGGTCAGCCCGGGCGAGAGGTGGAACTGCTGGAAGACGAAGCCGATGTAGCGGGCGCGCAACGCGGAGAGCTGGCTGTCGGACAGCCGGCTGACGTCGTGCCCCGCAACCCGTACGGTGCCCGCGGACGGGCGGTCGAGGGTGCCGGCGATCTGCAGCAGCGTGGACTTGCCCGAGCCGGACGGGCCGACGATGGACAGCATCTCGCCCTTGCGGATGGTCAGGTCCACGTTGCGCAGGGCATGCACCCGGCCGTAGCTCTTGCTGACCCCGCGGATCTCCAGGATGTTCATCGGCCCGACACCGTGACCTTCATGCCCTCGGCCAGCCCTTCGGCCTCCACCTCGATCCGGCCGTTGCCGAACGCCCCCGTCTTCACGTGCACCCGCCTGGCCGACCCGTTCGCGTCCACGACCTCGACGCCGTAGCCGCCCTCCGGGACCGCCAGCAGGGCCTCCACCGGCACGGTGAGCACGTCCTCGGCGCGCTGCCTGGTGAGCTCCACGGTCACCGGCGCCTCGTCGAGCGAGCCCGCCGCCTTGGCCGAGACCGAGATCTCCACCTCGACCGTGGCGCCCTTCTCCTGGTTGTCGGAGCGGTCGGCCACCGTGGCCACCTTCGCCACACTGATGATCTTGCCGCTGACGTTCTTGCCGTTGGCCATCTTGACGGTGACCTTCTTGCCCTTCTTGGCGATGTCCTGCTTGTCGGCGTCCAGGTTGATCCGGACCAGCCGGTCGGTGGAGGTGACGTCCAAAATGGGCCGTACGGAGCCGACCTGGTCGCCCACCTCCACGGCGATCTTGCCGACACGTACCGACTCGGGCAGGAACACGACGTCCGCCGGCGTCACCTCGCCGTCGCGTTCCATCCCGTTCTTCTTCTGCCACCGCTTCACGGCGCGTTCAGTCGCGTCGGTGAAGCGGTTGTCCACCGTGACGCCGCGGGCGTGGCCGAGTGCCCGCAGGTTCTGTTCGAGCTGCTTGACGTCCGGGCCGCGCTTCACGCCGTCCTTGAGCGTCCGGTACGCGGGAATCTTGCCGTACATGAGGATGCGGGCCCGGCGGTCCACGCTGTAGAGGCTCTTGCCGCGCTTGATCTCCTTGCCCTCGGCGGGCAGGCTGGTGATCGTCCCGGCTGCGGCGGACTTGATCGTACGGCTGTCGGCGTAGGTGAGCTTGCCGTCCACGCTCTCCTGGTCCGCCAGGTCGCCACGGGTGATCGTTTCGGTGGCGGCGGAGACCGGCCGCGCGGTCGGCGTGGGTTCCGGCTTGGCGTGCGGGCCGGTGCCGAACAACGCCGCCGAGGCGAACACGCCGCCCGCGGTGACCGCGCTGCCGACGACCGTGGTGCCCAGCGCGGCGACGACGCCCTTGAGCCGCCCGTTCATCCGGTGCCTCCCTGGCCGGGCAGCAGCTTGACGCAGCTCTGCGCCGCCTTCTGCAGCTTGGGATCGTTCGGGTCGAGGTTCTGGTTGACCGCCGGCGGGTCGGGCATGTCGATGCCCTGCTCACGCATGCAGCGGGCGTACTTGATGACCGCGTCCCTGGCCTTCGGGTCGTCGAAGGGGTTGGGGATCTGCGAGGTGTACTGCTCGCAGGCCTTCATCGCCCGCTGCAGGGTCGCCTGGTCCCCCTTGTACTGGTACGTCTTGTCCTCGGGCGAGCCGGGGTCGGGCACGTCGATGCCCTGCTCGCGCAGGCACTGGGCGAGCTTCAGCAACGCGTCGTCGGGATCGACCGTGGCGGCGGCCTGCGCCTGCTTGGCCGGCCCGGCCTGACTCCCGGTCTGCTTCCCCGCCTGCGCGGGCGGGGTGCCGGCGATGGCGATCGCGATGGGGTGCTGCTCGTCCCGCGCGGCGCACCCGCCGGCCAGCAGGGCGAGCGCGACCACGGCCAGGATGACCGCTCTCATTTCGTACCTTCCCAGTTGAAGACGCGCCTGGTCACCAGGTTGACCACGATGGCGGTCGCGACCAGCCCGGCGGCGGCCGGCCAGGTCTCCGACAGCCGCCCCACGTACGCGCCGAAGACGAAGTCGTTGAGCTGGGCCAGCGGGTTGACCGTGGTGACCTGGTAGAACCACGGCGCCACGCCCTCCCAGCCCTCGCGCGGCACGCCCAGCCCGCTGCCGAGGAAGAGCAGCACGAAGCAGAGCGGCGCGGCGATCCTGGCGCCGGCGCGGGGCATCCGCAGGCCACCCAGCAGCAGCCCGGCACTGACCGAGCAGTAGGTGACCGCCAGCAGCGCGGCCACCAGGCTCAGCGGCTGCCAGGTGCGCGGCGGTCCGTAGAGGACGAACGTGACGGCCATGAACAGCGCCGTGGACGCCGCCACCAGCACGACGGCCACGATCGCCTGCGCCAGGATGTACGCCCCGTCCCGCATGGGGCTGCGCCGCAACCGGCCGAGCAACCCCGTGTCCCGCATCTCCGACAGGTGCAGGGTCAGCACCAGGATCCCGGCCGAGGCGGCGACCGTACCGGCCGTCTCGGGCAACAACCGGTCGATGACCCTGACGCCCGGCATGGCGCCGAACTCCAGGGCCGGAAAGGAGAAACCGATGAACAGCATCAGGGCGAGCAGCATCGCGAACGGCAGCGCGAGCACGGCCAGCAACGCGAGCGGCGTGCGTGACAGCAGGGCCAGTTGCGCGCGTACGAGGGTCCAGACGGTGGCTGCCATGCTCATACCTCCAGGGCGGCGGGTTCCGGCACGGCCGACAACGTGAGGTAGGCGTCCCTGAGCGTGGGCCGGCGGATCAACCAGACCCGGTCACCGCTCATGGGCGCCAGCTCCTGGACGGCCGCCTCCAGCGCGGGGCGGGAGCCGTACAGGTAGGTCGCCGCGGCGCAGGGCAGCACGCGTACCTCCGAGAGGCGGTCCACCCGCAGGTGCGGCGGCACGCTCAGCACGTGGACGGAGCCGAGCAGCCCGATCAGCCGCGAAGGGCTCCCCTCGGCCAGTACGCGGCCATCGCGCAGCAGGACCACCCGGTCGGCCAGCCGCTCGGCCTGGGCCAGGTCGTCGAGCAGCACGCACACCCCGCCGTAGCCGGAACGCAGCTCGTCGATCACGTGCTCGACCCGGTTCCTGCCGCCCTCCTTGAGCCCGGCGGTCGGGTCGTCGAGCAACACCAGCTCGGGATTGCCGACCAGGGCCAGGCCGATCATGACCAGCCTGCGCTGGCCGTCGCTGAGCACGCCGAAGCGCTTGGTCAGCAGCGGCTCCAGGTCCAGCAGGTCGGTCAGGCGGCCGGACAGGCCGCGGGTGCCGTACAGGCGGGAGAAGAGACGTACGGCGTCGCCCACCCGCATCCGGTCGGGGAGCCGTTCCCCGCGCAGGGCGGCCCCCATGCCCGCGGGCCGCCGATCTCCCGGGCCGACCGTCGCGCCGAGCATCTCGATCTGGCCCGCGTCCGGCTCGGCCTCGCCGGCCAGGCACTCCATCAGCTTGCCCGCGCCGTCGCCCGGCGGGCCGACCACGCAGACGACCTCGCCGCGCTCGACGGTGAAGGAGACCTCCTCCAGCGCCGGCGACAGAGACAGGTCGGTGACGTTGAGCAGGGCCGTCATGACGCCACCCCCGCGTTGAAGCGGTCGGCGATGGTGGCGGCCACCTCCAGGTACATGTCCCTGGTGGAGGTGCGCAGCAGGTCGAGATCCACCTCGGAGCCCTGCTCCAGGTGCGGGTCGAACGGCACGCCGATCACCGCGCGGCAGCGCTGGGCGAAGTGCTCCTTGAGCTCGGTGACGTTGACGGCGTTCCTGCGCGGGTTCTTCACCGCCGACAGCACCACGACGGCGCTGACGGCCAGGTTCCCGTGCCCGTGGGCCTGCAGCCAGTCGAGGGTGGCCGAGGCCGACCTGGCGCCGTCCACGGTGACCGGGCTGACCAGGACGATCTGGTCGGCCATGTCCAGGATCGCGCTCATCGCCGAGTGCAGCATGCCGGTGCCGCAGTCGGTGATGGCGATGGAGTAGAACTGCTCCAGGATCTGCGCGACCGCGCGGTAGTCGTCGGCGTTGAACGCCTCCGAGATGGCCGGGTCCCGGTCGGAGGCCAGCACCTCCAGCCGCGAGGGGGCCTGGGAGGTGTACGAGCGCACGTCGGCGTAGCGCCACAGGCCGCCCCGGTCGTTGAGCAGGTGCCGTACGGTGGCCGGCGACTCCATCCTGAGCTTCTCCGACAGGGTGCCGCGGTCGGGGTTGGCGTCGACGGCGATGACCCGGTCGCCCCGGTTGTGCGCGAGCGTCGAGCCCAGGCCGATGGTGGTCGTGGTCTTGCCGACCCCGCCTTTGAGGCTCATCACCGCGACCCTGAAGTGGCCGGCGGTGACCGGCTGCCTGATGCGTTCGATGAGTTCCTGGCGGCGGCGTTCGGCCTTGGAGTCCCCGAGGTGGATGAGGCCGCCGCTCATCGTGTAGACGGCCTTGCGCCAGCCTCCCGTGGGCGGGCGGCGCCTGGTGCGCAACAACCGGTCCGGTCGCAGGCTGTCCGCGGTCGTCGCCGCCACCGGCATCCCGGTGGCGGACCGCGGGGAGTCGGGCTGCGGGTAGCCGGGCTGCGGGTAGGCGGGTTGCCACGTCTGGTTGGCCTGCGGCGAGGCCGCCTGGTCCGCCGGCGCCGCCTCGGGCCCGCCGCTCCGCGGCGACGGAAGGAGCGGCGCTTCCTGGCCGCTCCAGGGCGGCGGGAAGACGGGAGCTTCTGTGCCGCTCTGGGGTGGCGGGAAGACCGGCGTTTCCGGGCCGCTCTGGGGCGGCGGGAAGACCGGCGTTTCCGGGCCGCTCTGGGGCGGCGGGAAGACCGGCGTTTCCGCGCTGTTCTGGGGCGGCGGGAAGACCGGCACCCCGGGGCTGCCGCTCCGCGGAGGCGGGAAGACCGGCACGTCAGGCGCGGAAGGCTCCCAGACCGGCTGGCCGAGCGGGTTCGGCGGCGCCTGGAAGGCGTTCAGCCCCGGCGGCGGCTGGATCGGGCCCGGCGGCGGCCCCACGGCAGGCCTGCCCTTCCCTCCTGATCGTTCCTGCGGGTCGCCCGGCGCGACCTGCCCCGCCTGCCGGTCGTCGCCCGCGTCCGGCTCCCACCACTGGGGAGGTTCGGGAGGCGGGCGTTTCACCCCCTTGGGCAGTTTCGGCGGCGGGAAGCGTATGGTGCGCGTGGCGTCCGGATCCACGCCGAGTTCTTCCCCGTTCACTTCCACCGTGACCTCGTCGTCCTCGCTGTGCATGATCCACCCGTTCGCGATCGCTACGTTCGGTCGTCGGATTGCGTCACAACCGGCCAGGCCGCCATCCGGTAGGGGCGGCTTCCCGCGGGTTGTACGCGCTGAACTTGACCAACGCGCTCGCGACTGACCAGCGCGCGGTCGCCCCATGCGCACGAAACTCGGTCGTCCGCACCGGGCCTGCGCCTCCGGGCGGGCGCGGGGAGCCGCGCTCGTCCCCGGGGCCGGAGTCCGGCGAGGCGGCCCGCCCGTCGCCGGGGAGCCGGAAGGCGCCGCGCCCGCCACCGGGGAGCGGGTCGTCCCCGATGGCCATGGAGGCGACGGACAGCTCGGTGTCCAGGTACCGGCCGCCTGCGGCGACCTTGCGGATCGCCGCGGCCAGCTCCTCGGCCGGCGCGTCCTTGCCGAGGAAGCCCCGCACGCCCACGGCCACCGCCCTGCGCAGGTAATCCGGCCGGCCGATGCTGGTCAGGACCACGATCGCGCAGTGGGTGCCGATCCGCGGAGCGGCGGTCAGACCGTCCACCCCGGTCAGTTCGGCATCGAGTACGGCGACGTCCGGCCGGTGCCGGCCGACCGCCTCGGCGATCTCATCTCCGTGGCCGGCTTCCGCGACGACGTCGATGCCCTCCTCCATGGCGAGCAGGGTGGCCAGCACGCGCCGGATCTGTTCGTCGACGGCAAGTAAGACGCTGATCGGCGACGCGGTAGGCATACGACGAGTCTGACTCCGCGACATTTGCCCCGATAGGAGCCTGTGTCATCGAAGCGATGTGACATCTATCATGCCGCTAATACGACGAATAGGAATATTTCGTACATTAAGGGATGAATAACGTGACACCCCTTGCAAAGGTCCCTCAATTTATGGCAAGCCGAAAGTGTGTTGCAAGTTGGTTCAGTCACACTCGCGATGGCCACGATCAAGACGCCCACCCAACCATGACGAGCTGTCCGTACGACTGATCGGGAAGCGGCAAAAGGAAGCAGGTGCGGTTGATGCACTTCGGAATCCTGGGGCAACCGGCCATCTGGCGGCAAGGCAACGAGATCAGGCTGAACACCCGCAGGTCACGGGCGGTGCTGGCGCACCTGCTGCTGAGCCCGGGCCACTCGGCCTCGGCCGAGAACCTCATGGACGCGATCTACGGCGACAACCCCGCCAAGAGCGCGCGGAACCAGGTGCATCGCGGGGTCGGCGAGCTGCGGCGCTGCGGCGTCACCATCGACGTGCAGGACAACGTCTACCGCCTCGACGCCACCCCTGACACCATCGACGCCTTCGTGTTCCTGCGCATGTACGACCAGGCGGGCAGGCAGACGAGTGAGGGCGAGCACGCCAAGGCCGCCGAGACCCTGGGCGCCGCGCTCGAACTGTGGCGCGGCCCGGCCCTGTCCGGCCTGGACAGCGAGGCGTTCCTGACGGAGGCGGCGCTCTGGAACGAGCGCCGGCTGGCCGCCGTCGAGGCCCGCATCGACGCCCTCCTCGTGCTCGGACGCCACCGCGAGCTGATCGCCGAGCTCCAGCACCTGACGGACCAGCACCCCTTGAAGGAGCGCTTCCACGCGCAGCTCATGATCGCTCTCTACCGCTCCCACCGGGCCAGCGAGGCGCTGCAGGTCTTCACCGACATGAAGGAGCGGCTGCGCGGCGAGCTCGGCACCGATCCCAGCCCCGCGCTGAGCGACCTGCGGCTGCGCATCCTGCGCCAGGACGTGGTGCTGGGCTCGGCAGACCTGGACGCCGACGTGCCGCGGCAGCTTCCCGCCCGCCCGGGCGTGCTGCCCGGCCGCGCGGGCGAGCTACGGGGGCTCGTCGAGGCGCTGACCGAGCGGCCGACCAGCCCGCTCGTGGTGATCACCGGCTCGGCCGGCGTCGGCAAGACCGCGCTCGCGCTGGAGGCGGCGCACCGGGTGTCCGGCGGCTTCCCCGACGGGCAGTTATACGCCGACGACCTCGGCGACCCCGCGGAGGTGCTGGCGGGCTTCCTGGCCGCGCTCGGGGTGGCGGCCAAGGAGATCCCGGAGGGCGCGGGGGCGCGTGCCGCGCTGCTGCGCAGCGTCCTGGCCGTGCGCCGGGTGCTCATCGTGCTCGACGGCGTGACGGAGGCCGGGCAGGTGCTGCCGTTCCTGCCCGGACGCTCCGGTTCGGCCGTGCTCGTGACCAGCGGCTCTCCGCTGGCGCTGCCCCGCGACGCCGTCACGGTGACCGTCGCCGCGCTGGACGCCCGCGCGGCCAGGACCTTGCTGGCGACCGGGGCCGGAGCGCGCCGGATGCGGGCCGAGCCCGCGGCGGCCGACCAGATCGTGGAGTTGTGCGCGGGGCTGCCCGCGGCGCTGAACATCCTGGCGGCCAAGCTGGCCGCCCGGCCGCAGCTCAGCCTGCGGCGCCTGGCCGACCGCCTCGCCGAGCCGTCGCGGATCATGGGCGAGCTGCGGCACGGCGGCAAGGGCATCATGTCCACGCTGATGCGCGGCTACCACGAGCTGCCCGCGAAGCCGCGCTCGCTGGTGCGCAGGATCGGCTACTACGGCATCCCGGAGATCACCACCACGACGGCCGCCGCGCTCGCCGACGTCTCCCTGGACGCCGCCGAGGTCATGCTGGAAGAGCTGTCCGAAACCCATTTCGTCCAACCCCTTCCCGGCGGCGAACGCTACCGCTGCCACGAGCTGATGCTCGGCTTCGGCCACGCCCGCGCCAGGGCCGAGGACGGCCAGTGCGACCTGGACGCGGCCGTCGAGCGGGCCTTCGGCAGCTGGCTGGCCCTGACCGACGCCGCCCACGAATCGATGCGGGGCAAGGACGGCTCCATCCCGCGCGGCACCGCGCCCCGCTTCCGCCCCACCGGCGCGCCCGCCTGGACGGGGCAGGGCTCGGCCTGGTTCGAAAGGCACATCGACGCCCACGTCGCCCTGGTACGACGGGCCGCGTCCAAGCCGGAGACCTGCTGGGAGCTGGCCGTGGCGCCGCTGGCGCTCTTCGAGAGCGGCGCCCATCTCGACAAGTGGCTGGAATCGCACCAGATCGCCCTGGCCAGCGTCGCCAAGGGGTCGAACGTACGCGGTCAGGCCGTGCTGACGTACTCGCTGGGTTATCGCGCGCTGCTGGTGGGCGACCACATCGGCGCGGCGCGGCAGTTGCGGGAGGCGCTCACGCTCTTCCAGCGGCTGGGCGACGAGCAGGGCAGCGGGCTGACCCTCAACCTGATCGGCGACCTCGACCGGATGCACCGTACGCCGGCCACCGCGCGGGAGACCTACCAGGAGGCGGCCGCGGCGCTGCACCGCAGCGGGGACACGATCGCCGAGGCCGAGTCCCTGGTGGGGCTGGCGACGGTGTTGCAGAGCACCGGTGACGAGGCCGGTTCGCAGAGCTGCCTGGACCGGGCGCTCAGCCTGTGCAGGGAGGCGGGCAGCCTGCGCAGCGAGGCCAGGATCAGGCGGGCGGTGGCCATGCACGCGACCAAGGCCGGCACGCCGGAGAAGGCCTGCCCGGAGCTGATCGAGGCGCTGGAGATCGCCATCCACATCGGCGACCGGGTGGTGCAGTCCGACATCCTCCTCGATCTGGGCACGACCCGGATCCTGCTGGGCGACCCCAAGGCCGCCTTCGACGACCTGGCGACCGCCGAGGAGATCGCCAGAGTGGCCGGGATGGAGCGTACGGCCCGCCGCGCGAAACTGGCCCGCGCCTTCATCAACGGCGGCGGCCTGGGCATCCACCCCACCTCGTAGTCACCCGGGACGGGCACCGTCAGGGTGTCAGGGCCGTTCCGGGTGACGGACCGGGCATGGGGGTCACTCCTGCTCGGCGTCGGGGGACGACCCGGCCAGGAGGTTCGTGGCGGTGGTGGAGACCATGGGCGGGCCGCCCTCCTCGGTGAGGGCGAACAGCGCGATGCCGGCGTCGCGAGCGATCCTGTCGAGCTGAGCCGAGACCAGGCCGTTGATCAGGACCCGCTGCCCGTTGATCTCCAGAATCTGGCCGCCGGCGCCGTTCACCGCGGTGGCGAGCTCCTGGGGCTGGTCGGACAGGACGCTGAGGGTGTGGGGCTGGAACCGGTCGACGAAGGCCGCGGCGGAGCCGCTGCCCACGATCTCGCCCTGCGCGATCACCACCAGGTCGTCGACCAGGTCCTCCAGCTCGGCCAGCAGATGGCTGGCGATGAAGACGGTGCGGCCCTGCCGGCGCAGGTCGCGCAGGACGTCCTTGATCCAGGTGATGCCCTCGGGGTCGAGGCCGTTCATGGGCTCGTCCAGGATGACGATCTCCGGATCGCCCGCCAGGGCGATGGCCAGCGCGAGGCGTTGCAGCATGCCGTGGGACAGGGAGCCGGAGCGCCGGCCGGCCACGTCGGCGAGGCCGACCCTGGCCAGCAGTTCCTCGGCGTCGGCTGTCGTGCCGGCCAGCCGGGCGGCCCAGCGGACGCTGTCGACGGCCGGCCTGGAGGGGTGGGCGCACTCCCCGTTCAGCACCGCGCCGACCTTGCGGGCGGGAACGGGCCATTCGTGCAGGGGTCTGCCGTCGATGAGCGCGGCGCCGGAGGTGGGGCGGACGAGCTGGAGAAAAAGGTGGAGCGTCGTTGTTTTGCCCGCGCCGTTGGGCCCGAGAAAACCGGTGATGGCGCCGGCCCGCACCGAGAAGCTCACACTCTTGACGGCCTCGAGTGAGCCGAATCGTTTCGTGAGGTTCTCCGCCTGCAGAATCGCCCCCATGCGCGACGGAACCCCACTTCCTCTGCGACGGGAAGCCGGGACGTCAAGGACACGGTCAAGCCCCCACAATTCCCCGTAACAGTGCGATTACCCAAAAGCAGTTAGCTTTGGGCACATATAAACACCAAGGTCAACATAGTGTCAACACTGGGAGCGGGCCTGGGGCCGCGCGACCTCGGGTGAGGTCCCGCGGCCCGATCACGATCAGCCGAGGTCACGACGCTGGTGGAGGTACAACGCCAGGCCCGCCGCGATCGCCACGTACAGAGTGAACATGCCGAGCCCGGGCAGCGCGCCCAGGCTGAGGTTGGCCGCGGCGGCGCCGACCGTCTTGAACGGCAGGAACGCCACCACCTCCGCCGGGATCGTGTAGACCAGCACCGCCTCGGCGGCCAGCGCCCAGATCAGCAGCGCGGAGATGGCTCCGGCGGTGTTCCTGAGCAGCATGCCGACCGCCGCGCCGAGCACGGTCGCCAGCGGCACGGCCACCAGGTGGGTGAGGATGAGCATGAGGCCGTCACCGGCCATCGGGTCGAACCGGCCACCTCCGGTGATCAGCCCGCCCACCCAGGCCGCGGCCAGCGCGATGATCGTGACGACCAGCGCGACGGCGGCCGCCGCCGAGAACTTCGCGGCCACGACCCGGTTGCGCCACGGCGCCATGACCGAGGTGATGCGGAAGGTGCCGCTGCGCATGTCGCCGGTCGCGACCAGCACGCCCAGCACCAGCATCGCGTAGATCACCACCTCCATCGGCAGCGTGATGACCTGGACCGAGGTGCCGAGCCCGGGAATGTTGCCCTGCTCGTCGATCGAGCCGCCCATGATGGCGCCCCCGAGGCCGGCCACCACGATGGCCGCGGCCGCGGTGATCAGGTAGCTGCGCAGGGTACGGAATTTGATGATCTCAGCGGACAACAGATCGGCGAAACCCATGGTTCAGCCCACCTCTCCCTTGATCTCGGCCTTCTCGGCCGTGGCCATGCTGAACGCCTTCTGCAGGCTCCGCTCCTCGCGCAGCTCGTAGATCGCGACGCCGGTGCTCTTGGCGAGCTGGCCCACCGCGTCGGGCTCCAGCCCGGTGACCTGCAGGCGCTGCGCGTCGGCCATGCTGACGAGTCGGCCGCCCGCGCTGGTGATGGCGGCGCTGAGCGCCTGCGGGTTGTCGCACTGCACACTGACGGTCTGCGTCTGGAAGCGCTGGATGAACGCCTGCGCCGCGCCAGCGCCGAC
Source organism: Nonomuraea sp. NPDC050202 (assembly GCF_040656115.1). NCBI lineage: Bacteria > Bacillati > Actinomycetota > Actinomycetes > Streptosporangiales > Streptosporangiaceae > Nonomuraea > Nonomuraea sp. NPDC050202. The sequence goes on from NZ_JBFALF010000052.1 coordinate 41,683, forward strand.
GATCTTGCTCTGCGCGATGACGACCAGGTCGTCGACCAGGTCCTCCATCTCGGCCAGCAGGTGGCTGGAGACGAACACCGTCCTGCCCTGGTCCCTGAACTGCCGCAGCAGCCCCTTCATCCAGGTGATGCCCTCGGGGTCGAGCCCGTTCATCGGCTCGTCCAGCATGACCACCTCGGGGTTGCCCACCAGGGCGATGGCCAGCGCCAGCCGCTGCCGCATGCCCAGCGAGAAGCGCCCGGCCCGCTTGCCGGCCACCGCGGACAGGCCCACCCGCTCCAGCAGCACCTCGGCCTGGTTGTCCTTCACCCCGGCGAGCCTGGCCGCCCACCGCACGCTGTCGATGGCCCGGCGGCTGGGGTGCGCGCACTGCGTGTCCAGCACCGCGCCGATCTTGCGGGCGGGCACCGGCCACTCGTGGATCGGCTTGCCGTCGATGTGGGCCGAGCCGCTGCTCGCCCGGTCCAGGCCGAGGAAGAGCCGCATCGTCGTCGACTTGCCGGCGCCGTTGGGCCCCAGGAAGCCGGTGATCGCGCCGGAGCGCACGGCGAAGCTGGCGTTGCTGACCGCGAGCACGGGTCCGTACCGTTTCGTGAGGCCCTCTGCCCTCAACATCGGTTTCATCTGATCTCCTGTTGTGTCGTTGTGCAGGTGTCGTGGCGGGTGGCCGCGGGTTCCAGGAACGGGAGACCGGTGCCGCCGCCCAGGGCGGTGTGCAGGGCGAGGAGCACGCCGGCCGAGCCGGTGGCCAGGTCGGTCGACAGCCGCAGCGCCTGCTCCCCGATGAAGGCGATGTGACCGTCCCGCGGCACGCCGTGCCAGGCGAGGTGCTTCAGGTGGCGGGCGAGCCTGGGCGAGTCCGGCCGCTCGCCCAGGCGGGCCAGCGCCAGCATGACCCCGGCCCTGCCCGCGAACAGCCCGGCGCCGGTGACGACGTGGTCGCCGAGGGCGCGGTGGAGGTCGTCGAGCACCTCCAGCAGTTCCGGGTCGGGGTAGTGCTCGATCAGCAGCCGCAGCGCCATGGCCACGCCCGCGCCGCCCAGCTCCAGGACCGGCTCGCGCCACGGGGCGCCGATCGGCGCGGGCAGGCCCGTGCCCACGCCCATCACCGCCAGGTCGCGGCGCAGCGCCGCCTCGGCGTGCCGCAGCAGTGCGGGTTCCCTGCTCTCGGCGTAGAGCCGCAGCAACAGCAGCGCGGCGCCGCTGGCTCCGTGCATCAGGCCTGGCGGCGGCCCTTCCGACTTCAGCGGCAGGCGCTCGATGAGCAGTTCGGTGACCGCGCCGCAGTCCCGCCCGAAGTGCCGCAGCGTCAGCCCGGTCCCGGCCAGGCCGGAGTACAGCCCGATGCCCGGCACCCGGTCCAGCGGGATCGCGGCCGCGCGTTCGAGTGTCTCCAGCGCTTCCGCGGTGCGGCCGAGCCGGTCCAGGGCGTAGGCGACGCCGCTCAGCCCGTCGTAGAAGCCGGGCCGTGTCACGCTCCCCTCGCGCGAGCGGCGCACCAGCCAGTCCACCTGCTCCGCCGGTACGTCCGCGCCGGCCTGGGCGAGCGTCCAGAGCACACCGGCCGCGCCGTGGGCGAAGGCGGCCCCCCCACCCGGGAGGTGGAACTGCGCGATGTCGCCGGGAAAGAGCCGGTCCGTACGCTCCGGCGTGGCAGTGACCGCGATGCCGTCCGCGATCGCGGCCCGCAACCCCGGCCAGGCCGCGGGCCCAGGCTCCGGCCAGTCCAGCGGCGGCCGGTCGGCGGGCTGGGCGACCAGGTCGTTCCAGTGCGGGGCGGGGCCGAGGTCGCGGCGTACCTGCTCGGCGAAGTCCGCGGGAACGGGGAAGTACGTGGTGATGAGGTCCAGCAGTTGCCCGCCCTTGTCGGCGCCCCAGGGCAGCAGGGCCGTCATGGGGCAGAACAGGGCCAGCCGGATGCAGCCCAGCCCGAAGCGGTCCACCTCGACGCCGGTGTAGCTGGGCGGCGCCACGAAACCGGGCGCGGCCATGACCTGGACCAGGTTCTTGTCGGCCTCGGTGGCGCCCTCCAGGTCGATGAAGGCGATGCTGTCGTCGGCGCGGACCAGGATGTTGGCCGGGTGCAGGTCACCGAAGACGACGCCCCGCTCGTGCATCGCGGCCACGGCCTCCTCGGCCTGCCGCAGGATGTTCAGCGCCCACTCCGTGTAGGTGGCGAAGTCCGCGGCGGAGCGGTCGGGCCGCAGCAGCGGGTTGCGGCGGGCGATCTCCCGGCCCAGCGGCTCGCCCTCGACGTGCTCGCGGGCCAGGAAGTAGTGCTCGTGGCCGATCCGGTAGTCGATCACCCGAGGGATCCAGGGCAGGCCGGCGAGCTGGTCCATGGCCCAGTGCTCGCGCTCCAGGCGGGTGACGGCGTCGCGTCCCTCCTGGTCGAGCCCGGCCAGCGGCCTGGCCTCCTTCAGCACCACCACCTCGCCCGAACGGGTGTCGGTGGCGTAGTAGACGCCGCCGCCGTTGGAGAAGTGGAAGGCCTTGGTCGCGCGGAAGGGGAAGTCGCGCAGCGTACCCCGGTTGCGCGCGGCCAGCGCCTCGGTCAGGCAGTCGGGCAGCTCGGCCCACGGGGGCGGGCGGAAGGACGGGCCGCGGACGTCGGGCACCAGCTTGCCCTCCGGGTCCTCGATGCAGTAGACGGTCTCGCCGTACTCGTTCTGGATCGTGCGCTCGACGAAGGCGCCGTAGCGGACGTACAGCGGCCCGGAGCGCCAGCGCAGGTCGCTGAGGATGTGCGGGCCCCGCTCCCCGTCCAGCAGGTCGCCCAGCTCGTTGAGGATCTTCTCCAGTTGCTGGTCGTCACACGGGTACAGGGTGGCGAACTTGCCCGCGCTGCCGCGGTCGGCGTACTTGCCGTTGCGCCGCCGCAGCACCGTCTCCGAGCGGAGGTACTTGAAGCTGACGCGGTGCGCGACGCAGTAGTCCCAGACCTTGGCGAGGATGCGGGCCGCGTTCTCCATGGTCGCCGAGACGTGGATCTTCCAGCCCTGCCGCTGTACGCGCTCGACGGGCGCGTTGAAGATGATCCAGTCGGCGTTGTCGTCGCGTCTCCAGTCCGCGGGCATGGGTGTGGCCGCGTCGTGGGAGAACTCGGCGGCCGCCGGCGGCTCGACGACGTCGTAGAAGGGCTCTCCCGGCGGGCAGTGTCGCAGATACTCGATGAACTCCATCGCTCTTCTCTTCTCCCCGTCACCAGGTGAGCGGCAGGTACGTCGCGACGAGCCACTCACCGAGTGGCCTGGACCCGGCGTCGACCCGCGCCGCGCCGCTGCGTTCTCCCGGTGTCTCCCGCACGGTCAGCGGGTAGGCGGACACGGTCATCGGCAGGGTGCCTTCCGCGCGGATCGGAAGCAGCGCCGAGATCGGAACGGTCGTGCTCGACGCCGTGGCGGAGGCGACCACGGCCGACCCCACCTGCTCGCGCAGGACCACGCCGTTGCGCAGCAGCCGGACCTGCGCCCCCCGCGTGATCGCCTCGTCGCCGCCCGGCACCACGAGTTCGAGCTGCCCCTGCCGGTAGTGGTAGCCGCCCGAGATCACGTACGGCACCTGCACCGTCATCAGCACGGCGGTGAGCCCGCAGGCCAGCACCGCGATCACGCCCCCGATCCGCCACACCGACGCTCCCGACGTCCTGGCCTCCTGTACGCGCAGCAGGAACCCGACGAGCAGCCGGCCGAGCAGCAGCAGCACGACGACCGAGATGGCCACCGTGCCGAGGAGGCCGAGGCCGCGCAGCAGCTCGCCCCAGAGGGACAACGCCAGCACCCCGACGAGGTAGACGGGGAAGACCAGGCAGGCCAGCCCGTACGGCACCGCCCACCGCAGCCCCGGCAGCTCGACCGGGTAGGTGCCGCCGAACAGCAGCCTCGTGACCAGCCGGCGGGCGTCGATCATCGCCCGCTTGCGCAGGTCCGAGATGTCGAGGTGGCTCATCAGCGCCAGGTAGCCGTCGAGCTTGATGAACGGCAGCAGGTTGAGCAGCCCGCTGGTGTAGGTGACGACGGAGAAGACCAGCAAGGCCGCCTCACCCGTCGGCAGCGCCACGACGGCCACCGCGCCCGCCACCACGAACTGGGTGGCCACCCCGGCCAGCGCCACCCGCACCCGCCGCTCCTTGTGCCCCAGCCGCCAGCCGTCGGAGACGTCGCAGAAGAACGCGGGCAGCAGGTAGAGCAGCATGACGCCCATCCGGCTCGGCCGCCCGCCGTAGTGGCTGAGCACCGCGCCGTGGCTCAGCTCGTGCACCACCATGACCAGGTACGAGCCGGCCGCCACCCACGCGTAGACGCTCAGCGGCAACGGCGATCCGAGCGCCTGCGCCAGCGCGCCACCGTTCAGCGCCAGGCTCACCGGCCCGGCCAGCGCGATCACCACCGCGACCACCGCCCAGAAGCGGTTGGCCAGCGCCGCCAGCAGCGGCCGGCACCAGGCCAGCAACCGGGCCGGACGCAGCAGGGTGATCTGCAAGGTCAGCGGGGGCACGTACTTCACCCAGGGGGCGGTGGCGCTACGGCCGCGGCTGCCGTCGTCCAGCAGTTTCATCCGCTGCAGCTCGCCCAGCGCGTAGCCGAGCGCCTGCGGCGTCCACTTCGGCCCCAGGTCGGCCATCAGCTCGGCGTGATCCCGGTCGCCGTCGAGCGCGCGGCCCAGCCGCGCCATGTCCGCGCCCACCCGGATGTAGCGGCCGGGGCCGCGCTGGATGATCCACGGGGCGCCCTCGTGCTCCGGCGCGTGCACCTGGACGTCGTCGGCCAGCCGGGGACGGGCGGGAATGGCCGGGTCCAGCTCCTCCCGTTCCCTCCTGCCGAGCTTCACGGTCACCGCCCGGTCGCATTCATGACCAGGAGCGCGAAACAGACCAGAGCCGCGACACCGAGCACGGCCAGCACGACGATCTGCGTGATCCCCGCCAGGCTGCTGTTCGCGACCAGGGCGAACGCGACGACACAGATTCCAGCCGCGATGATCAACCACACCGTGGACACGTTGCTCATTCCTTTCCTTCTCCGAGCGGGAATTCCTTCTCCGAGCGGGATCGAGGGCGGGCGGTGGCGGCGGACGACCGCCGCCACCGCTGTGTGCTATGCCGCTACGTCCGCCTCGGGCTCCTGCATCTCAAGCTCGAGACCGAGTGCCGCATCCAGTGATCAGCGCGCTCAGGTGATGACGCTGATGCTGCTCATCACGGCGGTCACGCCGTACGAGACCGCCGTGCCGACGACACTCGTCACGGAGACGCCGGTGACGACTCCCCAGAAGGTCCCCCAGCCGGGAGCCTCCATGGCTTCGAGCTCCTGCATGCCCAGCTCAAGCGGGGCGTTGGCCAACTCGTTCATGTGCATTCCTCCTCTCGGGAAAACCGGATGTCAGGTCGCCGCGGCCGCGCTGGCGACCGCGCTGGCGAAGGCGAGGGTGCCGAGGGTGATGACGACCCCCTGCTTGAAGCCGGACCAGAATCCGGGGGCGTCCATCGCCTCGAGCTCCTGCATGCCCAGCTCAAGCGGGGCAATCGCCAGTTCGTTCATGTGCCTCTCCTTCGATGTCAGGTCGCCGCCGCGCTGGCGACCGCGCTGGCGAAGACGAGCGTCCCGAGGGTGATGACGACCCCCTGCTTGAAGCCGGACCAGAATCCGGGAGCGTCCATCGCCTCGAGTTCCTGCATGCCTAGCTCCAATGCGGGAGTCAGGCTGGAGGTCGCCGCCATGTCCATCGCCACACCTCCTCTCCTTCCTGTCAGCCCGCGGCCTGTCCGCGGGAGCCCTTGGTGGGCAGGGCGGCCACGGCATCCGGTGTGCGGATCACCTCGGCCAGCAACCGCCGTACCTCGTCCTTGGCCAGGCCGCCGAGCATGGGCAGCCCGGCGCCCCAGGCGCGCACGATGCGCGCGGCGATGGCGTCGAGCGCGTCCTCGCCGGCGCTCAGCCGCCGCTCCACCAGCCACGAGTCGATGAGCGTGGCCATCCCGTCGGCCGGGTCGCCCGGCAGTCCCGCGGGATCGACGGCCCGCAGCACCGGCCAGAGCCTGGCCAGCCGCCTGGCGGAGCCGAGCCGCCGCTCCCCGCCGGCGATGGCCCGCCACAGCGGCGGCAGCAGGGCGGCGACGGCGCGCATCTTGCGCACGCCGAGCACGCCCGAGACCTCGTTGGCGATCAGCCAGCCCTTGTTGGCGAACGCGGTGCGGCCCAGGTGGATCCACTCCTGGTGGGTGAGCCCGCTCAGCTTGGCGATCTCCAGCCGCAGCGCGCGGTCCACCGGCCGCCCGCTGCTCCGCGCCCGCCGCACCTGGTGCCCGGCCGTGACCAGCCGTACGGCGACCGCCTCGGCCAGCGCGTCCTCGGTGGGCAGGTCGGCGTGGTCGCCCGCGTACAGGCTGACCAGGCGGAACAGCGCCTCCAGCACGCCCTCGGAGATCAGCTCGGCCGGCAGGGTGTCGGTGGCGACCGGGTCGAGCACCGCGATGTCGGGCCGCAGGCACTCGCCGGAGACCAGCCGCTTGCCCTGGGGGTATTCCAGGCAGGCCACCGTGCTGAGCTCGGCGCCGGTGCCCAGGGTCGTGGGGACCGCGACGAGTCGTACGGCGCGCTCGGTGCCCTGCGGCAGCACGGTCATGCCGCTGCGTTGCGGGACCGAGAGCCTGGCTCGCGCGGCGGGGCGCTCGTACAGCAGGGTGAGCAGTTTGGCCTGGTCGAGCAGGGAGCCGCCGCCGACGCCGACGACCAGCTCGATCCCCCGCAGACGTCCGGCCAGGTCCAGGACGCCGGCCAGGGTGCCGGGGCCGGGCAGGACGGTCAGCTCCGCCTCGCGGCCGGCCTTGACGACCTGGCGGCGGACGCGGGAGACGATCTCGCTCTCCAGCACGCCGGGATCGACGAGCAGGCTCACCCGCCGCCCGGAGCCCGCGGCCAGCCACGGGGCCAGGCCGTCGGCCCCGAAGAGCGTACGGGTCAGGCACTGCGTGCTCTGCTGTGTCATGCCGGGACCTCCCTGCCGCTGTAGGCCGACAGGCCGGCGCGCAGGCAGCCGAACAACTCGCTCAGGTCGGCGTCCGTGTAGGTGAGCGCGGGCACGAGCTGCACGCCGTTGACGCCCGGGTGCACGATGGCCCCGGCGCGGCGGACCGCCGCGACCACGGCGGGCACCTCGGCCTGCGGCAGCTCCGCGCCGTCCGGCGTACGCAGCTTGATCGCGCGGAAGCAGCCCACGCCGGAGGTCCCGGCGACCATCGGGTGCCGCAGTGCGGCCAGCTCCTCATCGAGCCGGTCGGAGACCCGCCTGCCCAGCGCCACCGCGTCCAGGCGGCGCATCTCACCGATGGTGGCCAGGATCGCCGCGCAGGTCAGCGGCGTGCCCGCCTGCGTCTCCGCGTGCGCGAGCACCGCGCCGGCCTCGGTGAACGCCGCCGCCACCCGCCGGGAGGCCATCACCACGGCGGCGGCGCTGACCCCGTTGGTCAGGCCTTTGGAGGCGAGGAGCAGGTCCGGCGGCTCAGGCCAGCCCTGGGAGGCGAAGAAGCTGCCGGTACGGCCGAAGCCCGTGGCCACCTCGTCGGCCACCAGCAGGAACCCGTGCTCGCGGCGCAGCCGCAGCAGCTCGGCCACGTACTCGCCGGCCAGCGGGACGGCCCCGCTGCCCAGCACCGGTTCGACGACGACCGCCGCCACCTGGGCGCCCTGGCGCTCCAGCAGCCGGGTCAGCTCGCCGGTGTCGTTCGGCGTGACGTGCCGGACCAGCCGCTGGTCCACACCGTAGAGCCGCTGCCCGAAGTCCTCGCCGGTCAGGGCGAAGGCGCCGAACGTCATGCCGTGGTAGCCGCCGTTGAGCCCGACCACGAGCTTGCGCCGGTCGTTGCCGCTCAGCGCGTGGTAGTGCCGGGCGAGCTTCATCGCCAGGTCGTTGGCGGCGCCGCCGGAGGTGGAGAACACCGCCCTGGCGTAGTGGTCGGCGCCGCACAGCTCGACCAGGGCGGCCGCGGCGCGGCGCGCGTAGTCGTTCTCGTAGCGGAAGACGTTGAGGTAGGACGCCTCGGCGAGGGCCTCGGAGACGGCCGCCGCGATCGCGGGGTTGCCGTAGCCGAGGTTGGTGTTCCACAGCCCGCTGGTGCCGCAGAGCAGCTCGCGCCCGTCGGCGAAGCGGATCCGTACCCCTTTCGCGGAGACCGCGCAGAGCTCGTCGAGCCCCTGCTGGTCCGTCGTCAGCAGCGCGGGCCACAGCGGCGCGGTCACTGGCTCACCTCCGCTTCCAGGAGGATGTCGCGGTGTCTGGCACCGGCGTCGCCGAGGGCGTGCCGGGAGAGCACGGCCAGGCCCGCCTGAGCCAGCTCGGCCTCCAGCCGGTCGGCGGGGACCACGGCGACGGTGCTGGTGGCCACGGTGACCGGGCCGTCCAGCGGCTCGGCCGGGCAGATGGCCACCACGCGCCGGCCCGCGCCGGGGTCCCAGCGCTCGAAGAACCGGTACGACGTGCCGCTGACGCCGACGAAGGGCACCTCGACCTCGTGGCCGTCCACGGCGTCGAGCTCGACGGTGGACAGGACGAACCGGCCGCCGGGCGCCAGGTGCTCGCGGACCGTGCCGTACAACGCGGCGCGGCCGTCGGCGTCGAGCAGGGAGATCGACGACGTGCCGAGCACGATCACGGCGAAGCGGCGCGGCGAGGTGAAGGTCCGCATGTCGGCCCGGACCAGCGTGCAGCGCTCCCGCAGGCGCGCGGGAGACTCCTCCAGGCGGGCGGCCAGCAGGGCCAGCATGCCTTCCGACAGGTCGACCGCGGTCACCTGCCTGCCCAGCGCGAGCAGCGGCAGCGTCAGCCGGCCCGAGCCGGCCGCGAGGTCGAGCACCGGGCCGGGAACGCGGCGGACGAGGGTGATGAGCTCGCGCACCTCGTGGGTGTCGGTGCCGGCGACGTCGTGGTAGACGGCCGAGCCGGTCAGGTCGTACATGTCGCACACGACCGCGCGCTCGCCCAGCTCCGTCACCAGTTCCCGGGCCTGACGTGGCAGGTCTGTCCGGAGCATCACGTCAGCCGCACCCCCGCCTTGGCGAAGTAGTCGGTGACGGTACGCAGGCCGGCCGGGTCCGCGTGCTCGGCGGCGGCCTCGATCGAGCCGCACGCCAGCAGCGCCTCGGCCAGCTCACCCGCGCGGTGCTCCACCTCGAACGTCCTGGCGGGCCACGGCTGATGGACGTAGGCGGCGTCGTCGGTCCACAACAACAGCGGCAGGTCCGGCCTGGTCAGGTCCGCCGGGGCGGCCATGGGCTCCAGCGCGGTGGCCAGCCGGCCGCCGAAGCCGGAGACCCGCACGCCCGAGGCACCACGCAGGGTCAGGTCCCGGATGGCGGCCAGGGCCGCGAGGTAGCGGCCGAGCCAGGGGCGGGCGGCCAGTTCCGCGGCGCGCGGCTCCTCAGGGACGGCCGCACCCAGGCAGACGGCGCAGGGCCGGTCGCTGCCCGCGTTGACGCGGTGCCACGCGGCGGTCAGGACGGCCAGGTCGTCGCCGACCTTGCCGAGGGGCAGTCCGGTCGGGGAGGTGGACAGCTCGCCGTCGGGGCCGGCGTACAGGCGCAGCCGCGGCCCGTCATGCCCAGGGCCCGCGGCCGGGCCGGGACCGGCGCCGAGGGCGGGGGCGTCGGCGAGGCGGACCGTCGGGTGGATGAGGAACTCGGCGAAGTGGCCCTCGGCGAGGGCCCGGTCGGCGTCGGACAGGTAGAGCTCGAAGTCCTCCTCGCCGAAGACCCGGATGGCGGTGGGCCCGATCACGGACATGTACTCGCTGGTCGCGTACTCCTGCGTCTGCAGGAAGAACGACTCCGACAGCGACATCTCCGCGCCGGGTTCGCTCAGCGAGCCCTCGTACGGCACCACGACCGGCCCCGAGGCGTCCCCGGGCCCGTCAGGAACGAAGATCACGGTTTCCGGGCCGGCCAGGCCGGACTCGATGACCGTCGTCAGGTGGTCGGAGTTCTCCAGAACAATCGCGGATACCTCTTCTGGCAGCGCGGCGGTCCCCGCCTGCCCCGTCGCCCACTGCATCAGCAGGCGCTTCGTCCCGGCCAACGTCTTCCCCCGTCCCTTCTGTTGAACGGTTGCTCAGTTGAACGTGCCACCTACCAGCGCCCCGAGCAGGGCCTTCAGCTCGTTCATGGTTTCTTTCTGGCCCTGGAGGTTGAACACCCCCGTGAGGTTGAGGATGATCTCGTCGGCGCCGGCCCGCTCGTACTCCTTCAGCGCGGCGACGAGCTCGTCGAGGTCCCCGCTGAGGAACGCGCCACCGGCCACGGCGGCCTTGGCGTCGGCGGCCGGGTCCTTGCCCGTGACGTCCAGCCCGGCCTTGCGCAGCATGTCCACGTAGTGGGGGGCCTGAAGGTGCAGGGCGTTGCTGGCCATGGCCTGCTCGGCGGGCGTGCGATCGGGCCTGGCCACCGCCAGGGGCACCATGGCCGCCAGCCGGGGCGCCGGGCGTCCCGCCTCCTCCGCGCCCTCGCGCAGGGCCGGCATGACGGTCTCGGCGAGGTAGTCGACCGGGGTGAGCCAGGTGATGGCGACGTCGGCGAGCTGACCCGCGAGCTTGGCCATGTTCTTCCTGAGCACGCCGAGGCCGATCTCGATGGGCGGCGACACGGCCGGCGGGAGCATGGCCTTGCACTGGACGTACTCCCCGTGCACGTCCACCACGCCGCCGTCCAGCAGCCCGCGGACGGCGGTGACGTACTCGCGGATCGCGCCGAGCTGGCTCGGATAGCGCTCGCCGAGCAGGCTCTCCTGGAAGGAGATGGGTCCCGGGCCGAAGCCGGCGACCACGGGCTCGCCGGTGGCCATCGCGAGCGAGCGGACCTGCAGCGCCGCCTCGTACGGGTTGCGCAGCGGCATCAACGTCACCCCGAGCCCGGTCGGCACCCGGAAACCGGCGCCGGCCGCGTACACGAACCCCTGGTGCGGCTCGACGAGGGTGGCCTGCCCCTGCCACAACGCGTGCGCGGCGGTCCACTCGACCAGTGCCGCATAAGGAAGGATCTGCTCCGGCCGTCGCGGAACAAATGGGATCATTACCGAATACTTGGCCACTTGCGCTCCCCGTCGTTTTCACGTCGTGACCGAGCTCTTGTCTTACTCCGCGGCCTCTTCCCCGAGGCTTCCCCGGCCGCTTCCACGGGCCGGTTTCCCCTGTTCAAGCCGGAAGTGACCGAGGAACATGACAGATGTCACACGGGACCGGTGACGACGGCGACTACGGCCCGCCGGCCGCGTGGACGAGGCTGGCAGCAGCGGACGTCTACCATTGTTCGATGTACGGCTGGTGCTCGGCTCCTGCATCGTCCGGCGCCAGCCGTACTTCCCGGGCCGAGGCCCCCAGGGAGGTCAGGATGCCGATGCCATCCCCCGTCGTCTGGTCATGGGTGCTCGCGGGCGGCCTGATCAGCTATCTCGCCGTCGTCGCGCCGCTGCTCGGCCGCCGCTCCTATGAACGGCTGGAGAAGGGCATCACCCCGCTCTCGCGCGGTCTCGCCCTGAGCATCGTGGAGCTGTGGGCGCTGGCCGCCGTCGCCCTCCTGGTGGTGGGGCTGTCGCCGTCCCTGGATCTGGCGGGTGTGGGCATCAGGCAGCCCGACGACCCCAGCCTCACCTACGGCATCGCGGTCGCGCTGCCCGTCGCGATGGTGCCGATGGTGTTCTTCATGCGCTGGCTGGTCCGGAACGGCGGGAAGGTACCGGGGTCCGGCGCCTACTCCGCCCTGCTGCCGCGCACGCCTGGGCAGCGGTGGCTGGCCGGCGGGGTCGCGGTCTCCGCGGGCATCTGTGAGGAGCTGATCTACCGGGGGCTGTTCATCGCCCTGGGGCTGGCGCTCGGGCTCAGCCCGCTGGCCGCGGCGGCCGTGGCGGTGGCGGTGTTCATGCTCGGGCACCTCTACCAGGGCCTGTCGGGAGCGCTGCTGTCGCTGCTGGCCGGGATCGCGTTCACCGGGCTCTACCTGCGTACCGGCAGTCTGATCGCGCCGATCGTGGTGCACGTCCTGGTCGACCTCAGGTCCCTGGTGTTCACGCCGCAGCCCCAGGCGCAGCCCGCGCGGGTGGAGTCGTGAGGTTCTCGGTCATCTGCCCCACCTACAACCGCGGGCCGGCCATCGCGGCCACCGTCGAATCGGTGATGGCGCAGTCGCTGCGGGACTGGGAGCTGCTGGTCGTCTCCGATGCGAGCGACGACGACACCGACGAGGTGGTCGCCGGGTTCGCCCGCGCGGACGACCGGGTCAGGTTCATCAGGACCCATCGCCACGGGCACCCCTCGGGGCCGAGGAACATCGGGCTCGCCGAGGCCCGCGGCGAATACGTCGCCTACCTCGACCACGACGACCGGTGGGCGCCGGAGCACCTGGCGGTCCTGGCGCGGGCGCTGGAGGGCGAGCGGTTCGCCGCCACCGGGGCGACGCGGGTGGACGCCGCGGGCAACGTGCTGCACGTGACTCCCCCGCTGACGCTCTGCTGGCACCCAGAGCTCCAGGTCATGAACGCGATCTTCCAGCCCTCGCAGGTCGCGCACGTCGCGGGGCTGGCCGAGTCGGTGGGCGGCTGGCGTACGAGCGAGAGCGGGCTGGAGGACTGGGACCTGTGGTTGCGCCTGACCGACGCGGGCGTACGGTGCCGCACCGCGGCCGAACCCACCGTGATCGAACTGGTCGACCCGTCCACCAGGCAGAGCCGGGTGACCGCCCGGCACGGGTGGGAGGTGGCCAGGTTCCCCGACGGGCGGGCGGCGCGGGCCGCGTACCGGTCGCTCAAGGACACCCGCCGGGTGGACGCCGCGCGCTCGGCCCTGGAGACCGACCTGCGGGCCTGGTACGCCGCCCTGGTGGAGAGCGGCCTGCTGGTCATCCCGCGAGGCTGGCGGGCGGACGCGCAGGAGGTGGACCAGGCGCTGCGCGAGGCGGTGGCCGCCGCGCCGATCGGCGGCCGCGAGCTCTGGCCGGACCTGGCGATCGTCCCCCGCGAGGATCACGTCGCGCTGGTGCACCTGATCTCCTGCGTCACGCAGGAGCACGCGGACCGCATCGGCACGCTGAACCGCCGGATCATGCGACACCAGCTGGAGATGTACGCCGACGTCCTGACCTAGCCGGCCCCTTCTCGCCTCCGGCGTCCTGGCCTAGCTGTCGCTCGCCGCGATGATGTTGCCCATCCCCATGGTGGTGCTGACCCGGACCGCCGTGTGGATGGCGTGCATGATCTGGGTGATGGCCTCGCTGACCGTCGGGCCGGTCCACTGCCCTTCGGTGATCTCCACAACCCGTTCAGGGCGGGCGTCGGGGAACAACTTCTGGCCGAGCCCGCACGCTCCCACCAGCGTGACCAGCACGCTCACCCGCTCATCGGGCGCCGCCCCGTCGAGGACGTCGCGTACCCGGCGACGGATCTCCCGCTCCACCCCCGGGTCGCGTTCCGGATATTTCGTGGTACGGAACAGGCCGAGGACCTTGCCGTGCTCCTCGCTGAGCACGCCGCGCTCGGCCAGCCGCTTCAGCAGGTTCCAGCGTCGCGTGGGGTTGGTCAGCCGGTCGAGCCAGAACCTGGTCTCGCGCGGCTTGGACGCCGCGATGTCGCGGAGCACCTTGTCGAGCTCGTCGTCACCGGTGGGCGTCGGGTCGAGGACCTCCAGGCGGCCCTCGACGTAGCGGAAGCGGCCGGCGAGCGTCAGCTCGGCGAGGACGGCGGCGGTCAGGGTCACGTCCACCGCGGCCTCACTGATGTTCGGCCTGCCGGTCTCCTCGTCGTGGGAGAGAAGCAGCAGTTCCTCTGCGATCGTGATATCCACGCTGAAACCCTAGCCCGCGCCGCTTACGCCTGCCCGCCTTCCGCACTCTTGCGCCACTTGAGGTTGCGCCGCCCGATCTGCTCGGGGCAGACGGTGCCGAGGAACCGGCCGACGCGTCCGGCCAGGCGTTCCTGTCGCGGGGCGGTGATGTCAGGAGGGCGGCGAGAAGGCCCGGTCCCCTCGGGCGCGAATCTTGCTTTGGTGGGAGCCGAGTTGGCGTTCGGCGAGGCGGCGCCCGGGGCGCAGGCAGTTCGTGAACCCGCCGTCGCCGGCTGGTGGCCTCGACATCACCGAACGCCTCGGCCCGGTGCAGACGCACGTCAGCAACCTGCTGGCCAAGCTCGATACCCGGCCCCGGGTCCACCTGGTCATCGCCGCGTATGAGGCACCTTGTCCGAGGCCGACCGCCGTACGCGCCTGCGGTTCCCGGCGCCGACCAGGCCATGACGAAGGGTTACCTTCTTGTGGCCCTGAGTACGAACACTTGCCGAGAGTGATGAATTGGTTGCTGTTAGCGTTTGCTTCTCTCCACGAGAAAGGTCAGCTCATGCGGAGAATCATCCGTGCCACGGCGGTGGGGTCGGTCCTGGCCTCCTTCCTCACACTCACCCTGCCCGCCGGGGCCGCCCATGCCGCTCCCCCACCCGTCACGAACGGGGCCCCACCCGCCATCGCGCTCAACCACAACAACGAGGGTGGGGCGCAGCGCCTGGAGGTCTTCGTCGTCGACGAGGCCGGAATCGCCCAGCACAGCTGGAACTGGGACGATGACGACTTTCATCACTGGAGCACCTGGAAACCACTCGGGACCGCGCATTTCACCGGCGGCCTCGCCGCGGTGCGCCGCGCGGACGGCAGTCTGGAGGTGTTCGGCCGCTCCACCGACGGGTTCCTTCTGCACAACCGGCGGGCGTGCGTCGCTCCCTGGGAGTGGTGCGGCTGGGAAAGGCTGCGTGATGCCCAGGTGATCGGCTCGCCCGCGGTCGCGCTCAACGCGAGCGGGGTACCGGAGGTGTTCGTCCATGGGCTGGACCACCGGCTGTTCCACACCGTGGCCACGGGTGCCGGACGTGAGGACTGGGCAGACTGGACCCCTGTGGGAGGTCCGGCACCGATGCGCGGCAGCCCCACGGTGACTCGTGCCCGCAACGGCCTGGACGTGTTCATCGAGGGAACGGACCGGCACGTCTACAACACCTTCGGCACGGGGAGCGGCTACCCCCCGTTCAGGCGGACAGGACAGATCGAGGGGCAGTTCCACGACGGACGGCTGGGCGCCACCTGGCACACCGTACGAGATCTGCGGCTACCGGTGGTGATGACCGCCGGCGGTCTCGGCGGGCTGATGACGCGACAAGTGCGTCCGGGCACGTTCGAGCCCTGGCAGGGCACCTTCGGCAACTTGCGGGTCGAGAGCGTCACCGGCGCCAGCGACCGCCGTGACGGGGCCGCGGTGATGTACGCCCGGTTCACCGATCTCACCCTGCGACGACAGCGGATCACGGACCACTTCGTGGACGGCTGGGATGCGATCGGCCCGCCGAGGGATCTCGGCAAGTTCAGCGCACCGCCGGCTGTCTTCGCGCTTCCCTCCGGCAGGCACTGCGTGTTCGGGCGGGGTCTGAACGGCACACTGTTCTACACCTGTGAAACCACGACGAGGCAACGAGACTGGTTGCCCTGGCGCCCGCTCTAAGGGGGTCCGGCAACTCGAGGTCACTGGCCCGGCAGTCCGTACTGTACGCGGTCACCGCGAAGCATTGTCTGCGGTGGTGAAGGGCGGCACCGAACAATTTCCCCGCCCCGGAAGCTGCGCCTCGCGACGATCGATCGGCCGGCACGGACACCCGTCCGTTGCCCGATATCCCCGGCGGAGGGTTTATGTGAGTGTGAGGTTCTGGCACGGGACGGGGTCGGCGTCCTGCTGCTCCTTTCGGCCGCCACGGGCGGCGGTCCCGTCGCCAGGCGAAGGAGCACCGCGAATCGTCCTGCCGTACTGGTACCTTCCTGGTGGCCGGAGATCGCGCACGCCAGGAGAAGACATGCAAGGCCCTCACCTGTGCGGACGGCATTATCGGCAGGCGCGCGTCGCTCTCGTCCCGTCCGGGAGCGATCGCGGTCGGGTACGTTCCGCGCATGCGGCCGGCGAACCTCACGAACCGGTCCGTCAGTTCGTCAGCGTGAGCGGGTTGACCAGGTCGGCGTAGACGAGCAGGACTGCCATGATCATCATCACCAGCGCCGCCGCGTACGTCAGCGGCAGCACCTTGGCGATGTCGACGTACTGGGGCTTCGGCCGCCGCATGACCTTGGCGTAGGCCCGCTTGAGCCCCTCCCAGAGGCTGCCCGCGATGTGCCCGCCGTCGAGCGGCAGCAACGGGATCAGGTTGAACACGCCGATCGCCAGGTTGAAGCCGGCCAGCAGGCTGACGAAGGTGGCGATCTTCTCCTGGTCGGACAGGTCGGAGGCCAGGATCTCGCCGCCCAAGCGGCCCGCGCCGACCATGCCCACCGGGCCCTCGGGGTCGCGCTCCTCTCCCGAGAAGGCGGCATGCCAGACGCCGACCATCTTCTCCGGCAGGTTGAAGATCGAGCCCGCCACCCTGGACGTCTGCTCGCCCATGTAGCCGATCACCTGGCCGATGCTCTGCTGCTCCATCACCCTGGTGGGCCGCACGCCGAGGAAGCCGACGTTCTTGTCGATCTTCTCGGGGTTCTCGAGGTTGGGCCGGTCCTGGGCGATGAGCGTGACGGCGAGCGTCATCGGCTTGCCGTCGCGCACGATGCCGAGCTTGACCGGGCCGGGGCCGTGGGAGCGGATCAGGCGGACGGCGTTGTCCCAGGAGCCGATCGTGGCGCCGTTGAAGGAGACCATGTGGTCGCCCGGCTTGAGGCCCGCCTGCGCGGCCGGGGTGAGCTGGTCGCCGGGCTCGCAGGTGGCGCGCTGCTCGGAGACGGGGATCAGGCACGTGTCGGTGGCGGACGAGACGATCGGGGCATCGGCGGGCAGGCCGATGCCGACCAGCAGGATGGCGGAGAAGACGAACGCCAGCACGAAGTTCATCAGCGGCCCGCCGGACATGATGATGGCCTTCTGCCACCACTTCTTGCGGTAGAAGACGCGGCCCTCGTCGCCCGGCCGCACCTCTTCCATCGCGGCGTCGCGGGCCGACTCGATCAGGCCCTGCCACGGGCCGGTCGCCGTGCTCCTGAGCCGGCCCGGCTCGTCGCCAGGGCGCGGCGGCAGCATGCCGATCATGCGGATGTAGCCGCCGAACGGGATCCACTTGATGCCGTACTCGGTCTCGCCCTTGCGCCGCGACCACGCCGTGGGGCCGAAGCCCACCATGTACTGGGTCACCCTGACGCCGAAGAGCTTGGCCGGCACCAGGTGGCCGAGCTCGTGCAGCGCGATGGAGACCATCAGGCCGAGGAGGAAGAGGATGATCCCCACGACGTAGAGCCAGTTCATCTAGGCGCGCTCCTCGGCAGACGACAAGGGACAGAAGTGAAGGACGAGACGAAAGGTGCGGCGCTCCAATGTAGTCACTAGCCACACCACAAGAAGGCCAGACCATCCGTACCGGATGCTTTTGGCAGACGACCTCCTCCGTCGCGGCTGACCTTCCATCCAGCGCAGGGAACCACGGCAGCAGCTGCTTCGGCGCCGTCGACGCCGACCCCACCGCGCCGACCCCACCGAGCAGTAGTTTGCCGCGCGGGCCTGGCAGGCGGCCTGTTCGCGGACGTGGCCCTGCCGGTCGGCCAGGTCGCTACCGTGAGGAACGGATCAGGTCGCTGGGCGGCATGCCGCGCACCCTCTTGAAGGCGTTGCTGAAGGCGAACCCGTCGGCGTACCCGACTCTTCTGGCCACGGCGGCGACGGTGCTGCCGGGCGCGCGGAGGAGGTCGGCGGCGATGGTCATCCGCCACTCTGTGAGGTAGACCAGGGGCGGCTGTCCGACCAGCGCGGCGAAGCGGCGGGCGAACACCGCCCGCGACATCCCCACCTCCGCGCCCAGGACCGCGACCGTCCACGGGCGGGCCGGGTGTTCGTGCATCAGGCGCAACGCCTGCCCGATCCTCGGGTCGGCGAGGGCCCGGTAGCCGGGCGGAGCTTCGACGCCGGGCCGCGCGAACCACGACCGCAGGGCCCGGACCAGCAGCAGATCCAGCAGCCGGTCGAGGATGACCTGCTGGCCCGGCTCCTCGCGGCCGATCTCGGCGGCCAGCAAGTCCAGCAGCGGCGCGAACTCCGGCTCCGACGGGATGACGGCCACCTCCGGCAGCGCCTTGAGCAGACGCTCGGACACGTCGCCGCGCAGCGGGTACTCGGCGGTGACGAACAGGTCGGAGCCGTCGGGGCTGAATCCGTACGTGCGCGGTCCCAGCACGAGATTGTCCGCGGCTGTCGCCGGGCCGCCGGCCGTCGTCCAGCAGTTCTCCGCACCGTTGATCACGACCTGGGGCTCCGTGTCCGGGCGATCGGCCACGGTGAACGGCCGCAGGCCGCGTACCAGCACGACGCCCCGCTCCCGGACCGGGACCGGCTCGAGGCCGGCGCGCACGATCCAGGACTCGCCGCGAAGCATCGCGCCCAGCGCCAGCGGGGCGGGATCGCTGAACCGCACAGCCCAGGGCGGCTCGGCGACCGACTGGCAGAAGACCGCACCGTGCGCTCGGACACCCGCGAGATAGTCCTCCAGCACATCCATGATGAGACGATCTCACATGCGTACAAGATGGATGGCCATGGATCGTCTCCCGCGCCACCTGATGTGCTGGCTCCATGTCCGTCTCACCCATTCTCGTGCTCGGCGCCCGGGGCAAGACCGGCCGCCGTGTCGTCGCCCGGCTCGACCGGCTCGGCCACCCCCTCCGTGCGGCCTCCCGTTCCGGCTGGCCCAGATTCGACTTCGCCGACCCTGACACCTGGGAACCGGCCCTGGCCGGTGCGGGCGCGATCTACCTCATCCCGATGAACGAGTCCGTCATGGCGGCCACCGTCGGAGAGTTCCTCGCGGCTGCGGAGCAGTCCGGTGTCCGCCGGGTGGTGCTGTTGTCGGCACGCGGCGTGGCCGGCGCGGCGTGCCCGTT
The DNA here is from genome assembly GCF_040656115.1 of Nonomuraea sp. NPDC050202. Taxonomy (NCBI): domain Bacteria; kingdom Bacillati; phylum Actinomycetota; class Actinomycetes; order Streptosporangiales; family Streptosporangiaceae; genus Nonomuraea; species Nonomuraea sp. NPDC050202. The sequence continues at coordinate 60,599 of NZ_JBFALF010000052.1, forward strand.
TCAGGAGCCGGTCGAGCTCGCCCTGCGCGCGACGGACCTGGAGTGGACGATCCTGCGGCCGGCCTGGTTCGCGCAGAACTTCGGCGAGGACCTGTTCCTGGAGCCGATCCTGTCGGGGGAACTGGCGCTGCCGGCCGGGGAGGGCCGGGAGGCGTTCGTGGACGCCGACGACATCGCCGACGTCGCGACCGCGGCGCTCACCCAGGACGGCCACGCGGGCGAGATCTATGAGCTGTCCGGCCCAGAACCGCTGTCGTTCCGCACCGCCGTCGAGCTGATCGCCCAGGCCACCGGGCGGCGCATCCGCTACACGCCGCTGGAGACCTCCCGGTTCACCGCCGCGCTGGCGGCTCAGGGGGTGCCGGCCGAGGCGGCCGAACTGGTGGCCGAACTTCTGGGCCGGATCCGCGACGGCGCCGGCGAACGTGTCGGCGACGGCGTACGACGCGCGCTCGGACGCGACCCGAGGCCCTTCACCGACTACGTCAAGACGGCCGCCGCGGCCGGAGCCTGGAACCACTCATCACCGATGTAGTTTCCGATCTGTCGTCGATCTTCGCTCCCGGAACCTCTCGCGAAACGTCCTTCTCAGAACGCCGTCCGCGCCGGGTTCCGCGACACGAATCGAGTTCGCTGGTCCGGCCGCCGCAGCGAAGGCATTCGATGCCCCCTGTGCGAGGCGCGCGGGCAGCGCCTGCCGGACCCCCGGGGGCGGGAGGGTCGCGCCGAAGTACCACGCACACCGCGCTTCGCGCTGGTGCCGTAACTTGCGGAACGCAGGGTGCGCACGCCTGTCCCAGCGTGCCGGACCGGCGGCAGCCCGCAGGCGGCCATCAGCCCATGGAAGCGATGGGTGAGATGACTCGGCTGTACCGCTGCCCAAGCTGATGAGCGTGCCCGTGATCACGGTACCGAGCGCCATGGGCCTTCCGCGGCCCCGGTGAGGCTCTCCGTTCAGGTACGAGCTGGACGTCGCTCGCGGGTAGCTAGTTAGCCGGCCGGCGACGACGGTACCTCGGCGACGAAGCACATGAAACTGATTCCGGAGAACGGCTCCGGGGCGTCCGGGGCGGTCTTCGGCTCGCTGATGACAGCAAGGCGGAAGCCCGCGCCGGTGAAGGCATCGGTCATCGCGTGCAACGGCCGCCGCCAGAAGGTCAGCGGGAAGGACTTCCCGTTGAACGTCCACAGGTCGGTGTAGCTGGTGGTCGCGCGATAGCTGGGCCGAGGATCCTCGGTCAGCCAGTCCACGAACGGGTGGTTCACCGACGCGATCAGCCGGCCGCCGGGCCTGAGGACTCGCCGCATCTCGGCCAGGGTCGGTCCCCAGTCCTCCAGGTAGTGCAGCACCAGTGACGCGACTACGTCATCGAACGTACCGTCGGCGAACGGTAGCGGATCACGCACGTCAACCACCTGCAGATCCGCGTCCTCGCCGAGCCGCCGCCTGGCCACCGCCAGCATTCCGGCGCTGGAGTCGATGCCGGTGACGACGGCGCCGCGCTCGCGCAGTGCGGCGGTCAGGGGGCCCGAGCCGCAGCCGGCGTCCAGGATCCGGCGGCCGGTCACGTCGCCGGCGAGGGCTATCATCGCAGGCCGCTCGATGTACGCGTTGAGGAGGCTGTTCTCGTTCTCCGCCGAGTACTCCTCGGCGAAGCTGTCGTAGTCGTTCACCGGGATCGCCGGATCGAGAGGCTGGGTGGCGGGCGTGATCCAGGCAGGGCGCTGCACGCCGCCGGAACTCTCGGGCACGCCGGTAACGTGTTCCATCATCGCAGCCTAGCGATCTGTCGTCGCACCAGGGGAGGTTTCGTGTTATGTCTCCTGAGGCGCGGACATATCGGATCCTCCGCTGTCAGCGAGCAGCCACGGAGATTCCGGACAGCCGTCTTTTGGGCGTAGCCTGTGCTGCTGTTTGGGTCACGGGACAATCGTTCTCGCCGCCCCTGCTGCGCGACCGACTGACATTTTGCCTCACGAAACCACGCCGCCTCGCGCGCCGCAGGGCGGGTGCGGGCGGCGACTTCGGCAAGGACGACGGCTTCAAGGTTTGTCACATTCGGGGTGATCGCCTCCGCTCAGGGGAGGTCCAACGCTGTGCCGTACAAGCGGGACACCTTGATTTTGATCACCACGCGCTGTTCGCGGGCCTGCTGCTCCAGGAAGGCGGCGGTATCCGGCTGGTCGCCCGCGAAGGCCAGGAGTTCGTCGGCATCGCCGGACACCTCGGCCTCGCCCTCGGCGACGGCGAACGACCAGACGTCGGGGCCTTGCACGTGCAGGGAGACGTGCGGGTTGTTGCGCACTTGGCGTGCCTTGAGCCGGCCGGCCGTCGTGGAGATCCTGACGATCCGCCCGGCCGGGTCCCATCGGTAGAGGACCGTGGACATGGCGGGATGGCCGCTGCGTTTGACCGTCGCCAGCACGCCGAACTGCTGTGCGTCGAGCAGCTTCAGCAGTTCCTCCTCGCTCAGCGACCGAGGGGCCGGGCCCGACTGGTTCTCGTCCATGTTCTCCCCTATCAGGCGGCACGTCGTGAAGATGGCGCCGCCGCTGGACATGCAATCTCTCAGCAAGGACCGTAGCAGATAGTTCCGTTGCAGACAATCAGAAGTTGGGTGCGCGGTAGGCGGCGAGAAACAGGCCGCACGGTCTCGATTGCTTCGGTGTGGACCATGAGCGGGAGCTCGGGTACGCCGCGGGCGGTCGGCCGTCAGGGATCGTCCGTGATACCGCCGCCAGGCGGTCCCGACGGCGGTGCGGAGGGGGGTGGCGGGCGCGACTTCGGTCAGCAAGCCTGCTGCTCAGGCGATCCGGCATGAGCCGATCCGACCGACGTGGCGACGCGCCTACCGTGTGTCGCCGCGGTCGCTTCTGGGGTGTCTCGTGATGTACCGCACGGCCCAGTGCAGGACGTGGTCGGCGACGCGTTCCCATTGGGGAGCGCCGAGGGCGAAGTGCGGCATGCGGGCGAACTCGTGGTAGTCGGTGACCGCGCGGGACTTTTGATAGCGCTGGTAGGTCTGCCGTACCAGGGTGGCGGGGACGGCGTGATCAGCGCCGCCGGCGATCAGGAGCAGCGGGGCGCGCGTGTCGTTGTGCACGTCGACTCCGGTGGCGGGGTGCCGTTGCAGGTTGGCCATGGCGGCCTGGAACAGCGGCCGGCCAGGGGCGGGGACGTGGTAGCGCTGGTAGATTCGCTCCGACTCCTGCGCGGTCAGGGTGTTGGTGAACGCGTAGTGGAACTGTTTGGCGCTCAGCGCCACGGTGCGGGAGCGGTTGCCGGGGTTGGACAGGACCGGGAAGGCCGAGCGCAGGCTGCTGAGCGGCAGCCTCAGCACACCCTTGATCGGGGTGGGGTGGATCGCCACACCGGCGGCGCCGAGGCCGCGGTCCAGCAGGATCTGGGTGATCAGACCGCCGAAGGAGTGGCCGACGATGATGGGGGGCCTGTCCTGCTCCCGGACGATCTTCTCGTAGAAGTCGGCCACCTCGGTGACGCCCCGGCCGTTCATGACTTCGGGGTTCTTGCGCAGGGCTTCGACCTCGATCTCCATGCCGGGCCAGGCCGGGGCGGACACCTGGTGACCGAGCTCGGCGTAGCGCTCGATCCAGTGCTCCCAGGCGCGCGGGGTCAGCCACAGCCCATGAATGAGGACGATGGGGGGCTTGGTCTGGGTGGGCTCGGTCATGGGGTCTCTCCTGGGAGTCATCGATCAGGCGGCCGGCAGCCAGGAGGTTGAGCTCCGGGCTGTCCCCTTCAGCGCACAGGAATGCACGGCCGGAGGAAACGGGCAATTCATATGCAGGTCATCTCCAGATCTGATAACCGGCACTTTCGGTGCAGAGACCGGCCCGGCATCGTGGTCCCGAAAACACGAGCCGACCGCTCGTGAGCAGCCTGACCGTTGGGGGCGGCGGTGCGGGATGGCCAGGAGCCATTTCACCAGGACGAGGCCGCGGTGCAGTCGCACCGGGTACTCGACGTTCAGTCCGGCCGGTTAGCTGGGGATCTCCCGCAGCGCGAACGGCGGATATCGGTCGCGCCGAGCGCGTTGTAGGCGTTGTACACCGTGCATATCGCCATCCGAAGTTCCGTGGCCGCCGGGATCGGCGGCTCGGCATGGGGCTAGGCGGTGGCGGGCCGTGCGGGCACGGGATCGGTGACGCGGCCGCCCTCATTCTCCCAGGAGGCTGAACCGTCCCGGCCAGGTGAGCCCTCCTCCGGGTCCACAGGGCGGAGGATGTCGGCGGGACGGACGCCGACCGTGCCCGCGGCGGCGAGCGTGAGCGCGGCCATGGCGGGGCCGGCCGCGGTGCGAGGCGGGATGACCAGCAGGGTGATGGGCACGGTTCCCGCGATGCTCAGGGTGATCAGGTGCGGGTCGGCGCTGCGGAACCAGCCCACTCTGACCTGGCGACCCCGGGCCGGGATGCGGCGCGGAAGGTGATCCCAGGCGTCCACATGCAGGCCCACACGCAGGACAGCCCTGTCAAGCCGCTGGTCGACGGCGGAGATGAGGGCGGGCAGTTCGGCGGCGGCATCGCGGGTGCGCGGCCACCACGCCCCGTCGACCGTGCCTCGCCGGTCGAGGACGGCGTTCAGGCTGAGCCTGGGCGCGGGCTGGGCCACGAGAACCGGGCTGGACGGGGGAAGAAGTGTCGTCATCATGGTTGCCTGGCCTGTCGGACCCCTTGTTCACGGGGCCGGAAGTGGTCTTTCGCCGCGGGCGACGCCAACCCGAATGCCAACGCTCGAAATGTCCTCGGTATTTTTTATTCTACCTCGTTTTGCGAGACAAGGACATCAAGCCGTCACCAAGGAAAACAGCAGATAAATCGGCGTTGTCATCGGATACGGCGATAATCAGGCCAGTTATTGCCTGTGTTCTGCTCTCGTCACAAAGAGCAGCCTGGACCGGGCCGCGTTGCGTCCGAAAGCAGTAGATCAGGTCCAGGATGCGGGCTGTTCAGGGCCGACTGGCCCGAGGACGCCACCGAGCGTGGCGATGGGTCCCGTATGCGAAACAGGCGATGCGGAAAAGATTCATCTCCAGAAGCGATCGCCAGGCGTTTGGTACCCGCGCATCAGGCAGGCCCATCACTGGGACCGACGGCACTCGGCGCATCTTCGCCGGGCGCCGACTCGGTTGCCGGGGCGACGGGTTCCAGCCAGTCGAGCCGCTCGGCCAGGTGCCGGGCGCTGTCGATGACGGTGGCGATGTGGGAAGAGGGGTTGTCCTGGTGCCACAGCAGGGACCACGGGTAGTGCGTGGCGGGGTCGGTCAGGGGCCGCCAGGTGGTGCCCGGCCGGTTGGAGGAGCGGGAGGAGGAGGGGACGCAGTGCACGCAGCGGTGCTGGAGGACGAGGTCGGCGGCGGCGCGGGAACTCTCGACGGTGCCCTCGTAGAGGGCGGGCGTGAACCCGGCCGAACGGCACAGCGCGAGGACGAACTGGTTGAGCTCCGGCGTCTGCGACTCCTCACCGAGCAGCAACAACTCACCGGCGAGGGCGGCGACGGGCACGCCGTCGAGTTCGGCGAAGCGGTGGTCGTCAGGCACCAGCACGCCCAGCGGATCGAGCCTGATCAGCTTGGCGGTCACCTCGGCCGGAGCCTGGGAGGCATGTCCGATGGCGATGTCCAGCCGGCCGTCGGCCAGTTGCCGGTACTGCTCGGGAGTGCCCGCCTCGACCTGGTGGATCGTGATGCCGCGATGGCTGCGCTGGAGCTCGCGCAGGATCTGCGGCATGGTGTCGTAGCTGGCGTCGATGATGCCGACGCGCAGCGTGGGCACCGACGCGGCAGCGTTACGTGCAGCCTGCCCCGCCCTGCTGACATGATCGAGAATCTGACGCGCCTCGACCAGGAGGGCAGCGCCCGCCGGGGTGAGATCGACGTGGTGCGTGCTGCGATCCAGCAGCCGCACCCCCAGCTCGCGTTCCAGCCGCTGGATCTGCTGGCTCAGCGCGGACTGCACGATGTGCTCACGCGCGGCCGCCCGTCCGAAATGCAACTCTTCGGCCAGCGTCACGAAATAGCGCAGCTGCCGTAACTCCATGCCCGCCCCTTCCTGCCCGGGCGGCACCGATGCGGGCCGTCGTCTCCCACTCTAGGTCTCTCATGAGCGGGTGAACCGCCGGAGGCGGTCCCGGCGTACTTGCCGGGCTGAGGATCCCAGCTCGGGACGTGGACCCGCCGGGCGGTCCGTCGAAGCGGGGATCAGCGTTTGAAGGCGTCCCTGGCCTTCCCGCCGGCCTGCTTCAGATTGCCTGCGACCCGATCGCTCTTGCCCGCGACCTGCTGGCGCCGGTTGCCGGTGACGCGGCCGAAGCGCTGTCTGACCCAGCCCTTGACGATCTGGACCTTGTTGCTGATCTCCCAACGCAGACTCATCGCGATCTCCCTTCACTGCTCCGCCACAGTCAGGCGGCTTGAACTCTCAATGTCCGCTCCGGCCTGATGAAGGGAAACGAGCAAAGACGGCGCCGGTTATCACCGGAACCGATGAGCGCGGGCTGTATCCCGGGGTCGCGATCGTGGAAGGTCCTTCCTGTCCATGGAACGGCCGTGCGGGGCGGCTGGGCGCCGGCCCATGGGAGAGGTGGACCAGCCGGTCGAGCAGGCTGCCGAACAGGTAGAAGGTGGCCGGAACCGACAGGCTCGTCGGTCAGTCTCCGGCCGGGACGTGGGCTTGCCGCTGCGGGGCGGCGCGGCGGCGTTGGATGCGCTCCTCGTCCGGCCAGTGCACGTTGCTCACCCAGCCGAGCCGCTCGAACAGTCCG